>MHGH01000013.1:154084-155180 GCA_001805465.1 Omnitrophica WOR_2 bacterium RBG_13_41_10
ACCCTCAGGAAATAAAAGCAAGCCTTGCTGTTTATCTTTGACTCTATGCATCGCCTCTTTTAAAGCAGATAAATCCGCAGAATCCCTTTTTACCGGAAAAACTTCAATAGTGCGCAACAGCCAAGCAAAAAAATAATGAGAAAATAAATCGTGCCGCGCCATATAGCTTAACCTCCGGGGGCTTGCTACCCCCACTGCCACAGGGTCTATGTAACTAGTGTGGTTACTCGCCAAAATAAACCCGCCTTTCTTAGGAATATGCTCACGGCCCTTTACTTGAAGGCCGAAGACAAATTTTAATATCAAAAAACCTAAAAACCTTAAAAAAACATAAACCATGCACTTATTTCTTTGTGCTTAAAATTAATTCCCTGCCGAATGCAATCAATTTTTTAGATTTGCTCAAGCTTTGGGATTCCGCATATATGCGCATGATCGGCTCGGTCCCTGAGCCTCGAAACATCAGCCAGCTTTTATCGCTGCATATTAATTTTATGCCGTCATAATCTTTAACTTCAGCTACCTCTCTACCCAAAATTCTCTTTATTTTTTTAAAAACTTGGAGCTTGGAGCTTGGAGCTTGGAGCCTTAAATCTTCTCTTAGGTAATAATATTTACCGAATTCCTTTTCCATAATTTCTAAAACCTTATCTATTGATTTTTTACGGTAAACCATCATCTCTAAAAGCAACAGGCCCGCCAATGAGCCGTCCCGTTCCGGAATATACCCCTTAAACCCTATGCCCCCGGCCTCTTCTCCTCCGGTAAGAATATCCTGCGTATCCATGAGACTAGATATATATTTAAACCCCACCGGAGTTTCGTATAATTTTAAGCCTAATTTTCGGGTAATATTATCGATAAGATTGGTTCCCACGATTGTCTTTACTATGCCGCCCTTCATTTTGCGGTCTTGGAATAGATGCAGGGCCAGTAATCCCAGTATCTTTTGCGGCGAAACAAAGATTCCTCCCGGAGCAATACAGGCAATCCTATCGGCATCCCCGTCTAACACCAAACAAATATCAAATTTTTTCTTTTTCATTATTTCTATTGAGGCCAGTAAATTTTCTACTACCGGTTCCGGCCTTAAGCC
>MHGH01000013.1:155186-166735 GCA_001805465.1 Omnitrophica WOR_2 bacterium RBG_13_41_10
AGATGGATTAATATCAGAACGGAAAAACTCTAGCTTTATACCTGTACCTTCTAGCACTTCGGCGATAAATTTATTGCCGCTGCCGTGCATTACATCTACCAAAACTTTAAATTTTGCCTTTTTGATTTTTTTAATATCTATATAAGAACGGAGGAATTTTACATAATCCTGACTCAAGTCATTTTTTTTGATTGAGCCAAATCGCTCTTTTTGTTTAAGACTAGAGACCTTATTAGCCATCTCTTCTATAGCTTTCGTTACTTCTTCTCCGGCTGCGCCACCCGATGAGGTTTTAATTTTAATGCCGTTGTATTCGGCGGGGTTATGGCTGGCAGTAATCATTACCCCAGCGTTTAACTTTCTCTGGCGTACTGCAAAACTTAATGCCGGTGTGGGTATTGGCCTATCGGAAAGTATTACCTCTATGCCGTTTCTAGATAGAACATCCGCGACTTCCTGGGCAAATTCTTTGGATAAAAAGCGCGTATCGTAACCCACAGCTATTTTGAGTACTGGGTACTGGGTACAGAGTACAGAGCTATAATAATCGGCAATGGCTTGCGCCACGCGTTTAACATTCTTAAAAGTAAAATTATCGCTGATTATCCCTCTCCAGCCGTCAGTACCAAATTTGATTTCGGGATTTAAATTAGACATTTTAAACCTCTGATTACCTGATGATAGTTCTTTGCTTTAAAGATATAGGATCCGGCTGCCAATACATTAGCCCCTGCCCGGACTACCTGCCTAGCGGTATCTTGGTTTATCCCTCCGTCCACTGCAATATCCCCTTTAAATATAGCACGTAATTGTTTTATTTTTGGCAATACCGAGGCTATGAATTTCTGGCCGGGGAAACCCGGATATACTGACATTACCAGGACGAAGTCTACCATATTCAACACAGGCTTAATTTTAGATAACGGTGTATTGGGATTTAAAGAAATCCCTAATCTTATCCCTTTCTTTTTTAACTTTGCACTTTGCACTTTTAACTTCGCACCTGGTATCGTCTCTATATGTAAAGTAATCATATCGCTTCCTGCGGCAATAAAATTATCTATAAGTAACTCAGGCCTCTTAATCATTAAATGTACGTCCAAAGGCAACTTTGTTATCTTTCGAATATCTTTTATTACCACAGGCCCTATGGTAATGTTCGGTACAAAATTACCATCCATAACATCAATATGCAGCATATCTGCTTGGGCAGATTCTATCTTGTGTATTTCCCGGGCTAAACAGCTAAAGTCAGCGGACAACAGCGAAGGAGCAATTTTTATTTTAAGTTTCTTTGGCATTTTAGCAATCTTTAAGCGTATAGTTTTCTTTTCAATATATAACTGTGCACTGCTTCAGGGACTAAATAGCGAAAGGAAATATGGGATTTTACCGCCTGCCTGATTTCAAAAGCAGAAATATCCACTGCCCTTATGGCTATAGTCTTAATATAAGCAGGTATTTTTTCTAAAGGGTACCCGGGCCTAGTCGCCACTATAAACTTGACCATCTTAATAATATCCGACAGATCCTTCCAATCATCCAGATATTTTAGCAAATCCGAACCGACTATAAAATACAGCTCATCGCTGGGGTAGATAATTTTAAATTCCCTTAATGAATCTATTGTGAAAGAAGCCCCTTTCCTTTTCATTTCAATATCCGAAACGCTAAAATAGCTGTTGGTTTTAATTGCCAGTTTTAGCATTTTATATCTATCACAGCTAGAGGCTACGTCTTGATTATCTTTATGCGGGGCGATATTCGTAGGCATAAATATCACTCTATCAAGTGCAAGTTTTTCTCTAGTCTCTTCCGCTAAAATAAGATGACCGATGTGTACGGGGTTAAACGTGCCGCCGAGTATGCCGATTCTCATTCTCTGATTTGTCCGCTGCCAAAAACTATATATTTATATGTGGTTAACTCCTCAAGGGCCACCGGCCCGCGCGCGTGCAGCTTATCTGTGGATATACCTATCTCAGCGCCCATACCGAACTGATTTCCGTCGGTAAAACGGGTGGAGGCATTAAGATAAACACAGGCCGAATCTACCTGCCTTAAAAACCTTTAGGCATTTTCGTAATTTTCGGTAATAATGCTGTCGGAATGGTGCGACCCATAGAAATTGATATGTTTTATTGCCGCATCTAAATCTTTAACTATCCTTAACGATAACTTTAAATCTAAATATTCGCTACGATAATCGGCACTGGTTGCCCGCTTAATATTTTTACCGATTTTTTTTGTTATAGGGCATCCACGGATTTCAACCCCGGCTGCCTGAAGCTTCTTAAGTATGCCAGGTAAGAACCTGGTAGCTATATCTTCATGCACCAACAAACTCTCCATGGCATTACATACGCCGGGGCGCTGGACCTTGGCATTATAGCAGATTTTTTCTGCCATATTTAAATCCGCCCATTGATCTACAAAAATATGGCATATGCCTTTATAATGCTTTATTACCGGTATACGCGAATATTTCACTACCCGGTTAATCAGGCCTTCTCCGCCCCTAGGCATTACTAAATCAATATCATCCTTTAACTTTAAAAGTATATCTACGGCGCGCCTATCCTTGGTAGTAACCATATTGATAATATTTTGCGCAATGCCGTATTTTTTTATAATATCCTGTAATGTATAAAAAATAGTAAGGTTAGAATTAAGCGCTTCGCTCCCGCCTCTTAAGATCAGGGTGTTGCCTGATTTAAAACAAAGCCCGATACAGTCAGAGGTTACATTGGGGCGCGATTCATAGATAATCGCAATCACCCCTATGGGCACGCGCACCTTCTGAATCCATAAACCATTGGGCCGGCGCCAGGCCTTAATCACTTCTCCTACAGGATCAGCTAAAGAAGCTATCTCCTGTAAAGAATCGGCCATTTGTTTTATTTTTTTTGCATCAAGGCTAAGGCGGTCAATCAGTGCTCCGGACAAACCTATGGCGTGCGCATATTTGATATCTTTTTTATTGGCCTTGAGGACCTCCTTCTTTTTCTCTATTAAGGCATCTGCCATTTCCCTAAGGATTCTATCCTTCATCCGGGTTGAGATACCCAGCATATCGCCTGATGCCTCTTTGGCGCCTTTGGCTAAATTTATAATTTCTTTTTTTAGTTTCATCTTTTCTTCATCCCGACGCTCCGACAGAATCGTCGGAGGTCGGGATTTCGCTTTCATTTAAAGGATAGCTATATTGTCCGAATGAATTACCTCTTTAGCAAAACGTGCCCCTTTAATATTTTCTAATTGCCTGCTTGCCAGAGAAACCTTGCCCCTGGCAAACTCAAAATTATCTTTGCCTGCTATGCTTACTATATCTGCGTTTTCAAAAATACCTTCCGTAGCCACTATTCCCACAGCTAATAGGCTTTTTTTATTCAATAATGCCCTCTTGGCTCCTTCATCAACTATAATTTTTCCTTTAGGACGGCTGCCAAAGGCAATCCAACGTTTCTTAGCTGCTAAATAACTTTTTTTAGAGACAAAAAGCGTGCCTGTTTCACCCGGATCTTTTACATTAGCTAAAATTA
The DNA here is from genome assembly GCA_001805465.1 of Omnitrophica WOR_2 bacterium RBG_13_41_10. Taxonomy (GTDB): domain Bacteria; phylum Omnitrophota; class Gorgyraeia; order Gygaellales; family Profunditerraquicolaceae; genus RBG-13-41-10. The sequence continues at coordinate 158,729 of MHGH01000013.1, forward strand.
CTCCCTTGGTTTTTCCGTTTGCAATTACACAAGGAATCCCGGAATCTACCGCAATCTTCGCAGCTGTAAGTTTAGTAATCATTCCGCCCACAGAGGTCTTTTTATCCGTAGGGCAGGCCAGTGCCTTTATCTTGGCATTAATTTCACTAACGATGCGTACGATTGTTTTTTTATCTTTAGCTAATAATCCATCGACGTCAGAAAGTATAATTAAAAGATCGGCAGAGATTAGGCTAGCTACTAATGCCGAGAGACGGTCGTTATCTCCGAATTTAATTTCATCGGTTGAGACTGTATCGTTTTCATTAATAATAGGGACTACGCCTAATTTTAGTAAGGTAAGCAGGGTATTCTTGGCGTTTAAATAACGGCTGCGGTCACAAAAATCTTCCCAGGTCAGCAAAACCTGAGCAATAATAAGGCCCCTTTCCTTAAAAGAAGCAGCATATACATTCATTAATAAATTTTGGCCTGTGGCGGATGCAGATTGTAGCAATGATAGTTTCTTCGGCCGTTGGGATAACTTCAATGCATGCATCCCTAGCGCTATGGCCCCCGAAGAAACCAACACCACTTCTTTCTTCTCATTTAACAAAGAAGACAATTCCCCGGTAATCTCTTCTACCAGGCCAGAATTAATCCCCTTATCGCCTGAGTATAAAAGGCTAGAGCCTATCTTTATCACTATCCTTTTATATTTTTTTTCTGATGGCTTCAATTAATTCCTCCAGGCCTTCTTTTTTTAAAGCGGAAATCGCATAAATTTTCTTTTTTATCGCCTTCTTAAATCTTGATAAATTTTCTTTTGCGCCTGCCAAATCCATTTTGTTGGCCGCTAAAATCTGGGGCTTACAGAAAACTACCTTGCTATATTCTTTTAATTCTTGATTTATTTTTTTATAGTCCTGGACCGGGTCTCTGCCTTCAAAACCAGACATATCAAGAAGATGGACAAGGACCCGTGTCCTTTCAATATGCCTTAAGAACTGATCCCCTAAACCTCTGCCTTCTGATGAGCCCTCAATAAGGCCGGGGATATCTGCTACCACAAAAGAATTGCTGCCACCGGCTCCCACTACTCCTAAAACAGGGGTTTTAGTAGTAAAAGGATAGGGAGCAATCTTAGGATGGGCACAAGAGATGTTAGAAATTAAGGTTGATTTTCCTACATTAGGAAAGCCTACTATGCCAACATCCGCAATAAGCTTTAAATCTAAAAGAATTTCTCTTTCTTGGCCGGCTTCACCCGGGCCTACTTCTTGATTATGCTGGTTGCCCCTGCCGCCTCCCCCCCCACGGACAACCAGTAATTCTTCCTGGTCTTTATTCAGTTCGCGCAAAATACAGCCTGAAGCGATATCCTTTATAATGGTACCTAGGGGAACGCGAATAATAATCGCTGCAGCATCTTTTCCTTTTTTATTTTTACCCGAACCGTGGGCGCCGTGCGCGCCGTAAAAGTGCTGATTATATTTAAAATCCAAAAGGGTATACTGATTTCTGTCTGCCTTGATAAAAATATCTGCACCCTTTCCTCCGTTTCCTCCGTCGGGAATCCCCTTGCGGGTATATTTATCGCGGTAAAAACAACGGCAGCCGTTGCCGCCAGAACCTGCCTTTAGATAAATCTTGGCCTTGTCAATGAACATGATACGCCTTTAACTAGCCACTCTTAATTTCTTTAATCTTAAGCCGGGTTAACTGTTGGCGATGCCCGACTTTCGAATGCGAAGCTTTACGCCGGCGATATTTAAAAGAAATTACCTTTTTGGCCTTAAATTGGCCCAAGACCTGCGCAATTACCTTGACCTCTTTTAAATAAGGTTGGCCGATCTTAACTTCTTTTTCTGCGCAAAATAAAAGAACCTTATCCAAAACAATCTCTTTATCGCTGTCTACTTTTAGCTTTTCTACCTCAATAGTATCGCTCTTGGTGACCCGGTATTGTTTTCCTCCAACTTCAATTATTGCAAACATTTTCAGCTCTCCTTTTTGAAAAAAAGATCATTACCTTAAGAGGGATATTATATAATATTCAAATTGGCTGGTCAAGGGAAAATAAAGGGGATATTTAAGATATTTTTATTTCTTCTATATGGCAGGCAGGCTCTGCTACCAGATGAATCCTGGCCCTAAATTGGCGCTCTAAGCCTTTAAGGTTTTGGCTGTTTTTAGAGATCTCTTCTATTACGCTAGGATGTAAATAAACCGTAACTTCCCGCATGTTTTTAGTTTTTAAGAACCTCTTTAGCTGCCTTAAAACAAAAATAGCTAATGTAGTTTTAGATTTTACCTTGCCCCTACCCTGGCAATAAGGGCAGGACTCGTAAGAAAGAGTCTGGACAGTATTATGTACGCGCTCCCTGGTCATCTCTACTAACCCAAACTCTGAAATTCCGGTTATATCATATTTTGCCTTATCTTCATTTAATGCTTTTTTAAGGACATTAAGGACCTCCCTGCGGTGCCCTTCCTTTTCCATATCGATAAAATCTATGACAATTATGCCCCCTAGGTCGCGTAACCTTAACTGCCGGGCTACCTCCTCGGCTGCCTCACAGTTCACTTTAAAGGCGGCATCTTCATGGCCGGCCTTGCTTCTAAAGCCTCCGCTATTTACGTCTATAACTACCAGGCCCTCCGTCGGCTCAATTACAATATAGCCCTTGGATTTAAAATAAACCTTGTTCTCAAAAATTTTATTTATCTGCCTTTCAATATCCTTATCCTCAAACAAATCTTGCCCCCGGTATAACTCTACTTTATTTGCTAAATATCTTAAGAATGTCTTCATGAAACGCTGGACTCGGTAGAATTCAGGCTTGGAATCTATGATTAATTTGTGCACATCTTCAGTAAAAGAATCTCTTATTGCCCTAAGAGTCAAATCATATTCTTCGTAAATTAAAGCCGGCGATTGTTTGCGCTGCGATATCTTTTCTGTCCTCTGCCATAATTTCAGTAAAAATCTAGCATCCCTAAGAAGCTCATTCCTAGACCTGCCGGAGGCAGCCGTGCGCACAATAAAACCTAAATTTTTCGGTAATTTTAGCTCTGATAACACCTGCCTCAGCCGCCTTCGCTCTTCTTCATCTTCTATCCTACGGGAAATGCCTATCTGGTTATCCTGAGGCATAAGCACTAAATACCTGCCGGGTAGGCCGATATGGCAGGAAATCCGCGGGCCTTTGGTGCCAAAAGACTCTTTTACTACCTGCACCATAACCTCTTGACCCTTCTTTACTTCGCGGCTCTTAACTTCCTTAGGCTCTAATGCTTCATATAATGATTCTAACTCGGAAAGATAAAGAAAACCCTTTTTGGCTAAGCCGATATCCACAAAGGCAGCCCCCAAAGAAGGAAGCACGGCTTCAATTTTGCCTTTATAGATATTTCCGACGATAGTTTTGTCCTGCGGCCGCTCAATATAAAATTCTTCCAAGCGCCCGTCAGAGGTAATGGCTACGCGCTTTTCTTGGGTTTCAATATTAATTAAGATTTCTCTAGGCATACTTGCGTAATGCTAATACCTTGGGGAAGTTGTTTTTGTAACCTGTCTTGAAATTCTTCCTTGCCAATAGATTCTGTTAATACCACTAGCGCTTCTTCATTGTCGCTTTCAATTCCTAATTTTAATGCCCTCTTAATGCTAAACTTCGGATGCGGATTAAAACCTTGGGTAATCTTTAAGGGGAATTCCGCCCTTCTAAATGAGCGCGTAAATAAACGCATGAGGTCCAAATGCGAGATATATCTTAAGGGGCCTTTCTTGGTAAAGATAAAATTTACTTTATACATATAAAATAAAGGACGGCCTTTTTTCTTTAAAGGCAGTCCTTTATATCGGTTGTATCTTTTATTTTTTAACCTGCTCTTTCTTTATATCTCTACCTAACCTATCTTCTAATTTAGCGATTTCTTCCCGGGTAAAGGTATTTTCTCTGACTATGTGCGCAGTAATAAAAATAAGCAGATCGATTTTACTGGTATCGTTTATGTCGCGCCTAAAAAGCCCGCCAAAAATAGGTATCTTGCTTAAGAAAGGGATACCTATCGATTCCTTGCTCTTCACATCCTTAAGCAGGCCTCCGATAACCACGGTTTCTCCGTCGGCCATTAATATTCTTGTTTCTGCTTCCCTGGTCTGGATTATGGGATATTCATTGGTACCCAGGGTAGTGGTATAATCCGTTACTGCCGGATGAACTACCATATTAATATAATTGTTGGCGGAAATCTGCGGAACCACATTCAGTTGTATCCCTATATCCTGATAATAATCAAGCGTAATCGTAGTAACAGCAGTGCTGCCGGCGCCGGTAGTATCTGTTTTTAAGATAGGGTAGCGCGTGCCGATTAAAATACTGGCCTCCTGGTTATTCAAAGCCATAATCCGGGGTGCCGATAAAGTATTGGTGTGTACATCCTCTTCAAGGGCATGCAGTATAACTTCAAATTTTGCTCCAGTCAGTTTTTTAAAAATTACTTCCAGGCCTCCTTTATAAGGATATGTGCCGGGAAAAGTAGTAACTCCTTCAAGGGGGCTGAATTTACCGGGAGTAAACTCAGAAGCCAGGTTCCTGCCAGCAACACTATATTGATCTTTTGTAAGATTAATGTCGCCGGGAGCCGTAGCATAACTAGATGCTCCAGCAGTGCCTGTACCATAATCCAGGCCTAAATCCCTAAGCTTATCCCTGTTTACCTCCATAATCCGGGTTTCAATTACTACCTGCATTGGAATAACATCTAAGCGCGCGATTACCTCCCTTATTTTATCTAAGGCAGGGGCGATATCACTGACAATAAGAATTTTAGAGCGGGTCTTTTTCTCTTCGGCGAGTCTCTTACGTTTACCTAATTCAGTTCCTCCGAATTCCCAACCGGCCTGGCCGGTCATCTCTAATACCGTAATTTTACCTCTGGGCGAAACTAAAGGGTCAAGTGATTTTTTGGCATCTTGGGCATCGATATACTTTAGGTCAAAAACCTCGGTAACTGTCGGTTGTACCTGGGCTAATTCTACTTCTTGCTTACGCTGGGCGGTAAGTTTCTCTATGGGGGCTACTGTAATAATATTACCCTGTTTGTCATAAGCAAAACCGTAGGTCCTTAATATCGCATCCAAGGCTGTTTCCCAAGGCACATCAACTAATCTTATGGTTACATTTCCTATGACCTCCGGAGTAGCCACAATATTCACTCCGGCTTTAAAAGAAATGATCTTAAGGACATTGCGGATATCCGCTTCTTTAAAGTCAAGCGTAACATTTTGCGAAACTGCCAGATTATCCATTACTGCGGTTTGTTGCTCTGGTGGAGGAACTTGTGTGGCAGTTTCAGGTGGAGATGCTTCCTGTTGCGGCTCTCCTGCCTGCGGCGGCTCAACAGCTTCAGATGATGATACCTGTGGTGACGTTCCTTGCTCCGTAGCCTGCTCCTGGGCAAAACTAGCTTGAGTTATAAAAGAAATACTAAAGAATAATAAGAATAATAATATCCAGCGCATCACTCCTCCTTTTTTAACTCAATTTCAGTAGGTTGGCCATCTTTTATAAAAACAACCTTATCTTTTTGTATTTTTAATACTTGAAAGCCTCCTGCCTCATCCCCCACCCTTACTACTTCACCGTTCACTATAGCGCAGGATATGCCTTTATCATCGTATATAATACCTTCTAACAATAATCCCTGCGTACCTTCTTGCTGCTCTAGTTTTAAAAGCCTTCCGTCAGAGGTTACCAAGGGAATAAAAGGATCGCGCTTATTTTTTGCATCATAAACAAAGTCTTCCTGGGCGTAAGATAAAAGGTAAAAATTAAAAGATAAAAGCAAAAAACACAAAGCAAAACTCACAAGGTTTAGCCCTGTACCCTGTACCCTGTACCCTGTACTTTTATTTACTGACATAGGTCTTCAATAAAATCTTTACGCTGTGCTTAAAACCTTCCTTTTGCGGAATAATCTTTAAATTCTCTACAGCTATAAATTCATCGGCATTCTCTAATTCGCTTAAAAAACCCCCCAGCTCATGGTATCCGCTTAAGGCATTTAAGGTTAATAGTGTGGCGTTTAGATCGCTTTTTTGTGCGGGTGTACTTCCTTTTGTTTTGGCCTCTTTAGTGTCTTTAGCGGGCTTTAATTCTTGAATTTTCACGTTATATTTATTAGCTATATCGGATATCTTTTGGAATAGTAGGGGTATTTGGCCTTCGGAAATCATCTTTTTTATTTTTTTAATGGTAGTTGGTTTATTCTGGGATTGTTGCATCAAAACCAAATTCTTATTTAAATTATCCATATCTTTCTTAAGGGTTATTATTTTTGTATTTATATTACCTACGGCCTGAAACTGCATCTTAATCAGGAAGGCAAAATCCAGATAAATAATTACTGCACATACCAAAGCGATTAAGATGACTTTTTTGCTATCCAGCTCTAAGGTATTCCAAGTTTTAATGAGATTGCGTGATTGATGGATTAAATTTATCATTGTGATTTTAATGTAATTAATAAAATGAAATCAGTGATTTCATAACCGCCGATTACTTTGGCCTGCACCGAAGTTAATTCAATTGCCTTAAAATCCTTAAAAAAAGCCTCGTCTTTTTTAAGATTATCGATAAATTCATTAATCAGGTTAATCTGATCTTTCCCTAAAGATACCACGGAGCCTTTCAGATTAAAATCTTGACGGCCCATAGAAATATCCCTGAACCATATTCCCGGCAGCAAATCCAAGCTTAGTCTATTCAGCTTCTGCGACCAGATAACCCGTTGGCTGGCAACTTTCTGCAAAAGAGCGCTATCTTTTGATATCCCCTGAAATTCCTTATTAAACTCCTCAAAAATCTTTTTTTGGGGCGTGAGTTTCTGCCATTTATTATTCAAGGTTACCAAATGAATTTCCTTGGTTACCGTAATCCCGCCCAAATAAATATGGACAGCCAATAATATTAAAAAAATGACGGGAACGATATAAAGGATTTGTTTGGATTGGGCGCTTTTGACCTTCCTTTTTAGTTTGACTTTTAATTCGTCCGACAATAAATTAATCTCTATCATCATATGCTTTAAGGATGTAAAGCTAGCCCTACAGCTACTACTAATTGGCTTGCTATAGGCTTTAGTTTTTCCTGTGAAAGGCTAGCTGCAATATTTATTTTTTTAAAGGGGTCCCAATATTCCACTTCCATCCCCACTAGATTCACTAACATCTCTTTTATTCCAGGAATAACAGAAGCTCCGCCGCTTAAGAAAATCTTACTCACGGTTAAGGAACTTTGGCTTTCGTAATAATCAAAGGATGCCCTGACCTCTTTGGCTAAATTGGCAATTATGGCCTCTGTGGCACTAGCGATTTTTTCTAAGTTCTCGGCAGCGGCATTAACAATCAGCTGCTCTGCAGCCTTTAGATCCGAATCCGTATTATCTGACAACTTTTGGGTAATGCTATTTCCGGCAATGTGGATATCACGGCTTAAACGGGGGGTATTATTTTCTAAAATATTTAAACTGGTCAAAGATGCGCCGATATTCAAAAGCGCTATTGCCTTATCTTTAAGATTTTCCTCATGGCTATAGTTATGCCCAAAGGCGTTTATAATCGCAATGGAGTCTATATCAATGGCGTGGACACCAAAGCCGGCATTTTCTACTAGCTTTAGGCGCTGGTTTATGGTTTCTTTTTTAACCGCGGCCAGCAAAATCAACATTTTGTTATCCGGTAAATCCTGTTTTAAGATATAACTATCCAAATTGACATCGGATGTTGCAAAAGGAATGTATTTTTCCGCTTCAAACTTCAATGCCTGCTTCATTTCCTCTGTATTCATTTTGGGAAAATTAACGTAGCGAATTACCGTGGCCGGGCCGCAGACAGACATATTTACATTCTTTGTGTCTTGCGCCTGGGAAAGCTTTTTTAAGGCCGGCGCTAAATCTAACTGCGGAGTTGGCTCTATAGCAAGCCCGCATAATTCTATTGTATCTTTAGAAAATTTTAAT
>MHGH01000013.1:166761-177686 GCA_001805465.1 Omnitrophica WOR_2 bacterium RBG_13_41_10
AATATCTAGGCCCAGAGAGAATCTCTCTTTTACGAATTTATCTTTTAATCCTAAAATAGATTTCATAAATTTGATTTCAAGAATTGATTCATGGGATTAATACATTATAATTCCGCGTTCATTCATTTCTTGTTTTTCTTGTTCAGTGGGGTATCTGTCAATTTTTGTGATTCCTGGAGTAGGCGGCTCATCTTTAAAATCATCGGATTCTGTTTCAATATTGGTTGGGCCTGTACTTTGCGAAGGAGCTGTTCTTGCTGCCTGCCGGCTCTCATCCATAGTTTCCTCTGTGTCTGGAATCGGATTTTCTTGCGGTAAAGAAGGCTTTTTTGGCTCAGGCTTAATACGGGTAATACCAGGTATACTACCAGAAGTAGAAGGAGATTGCTCTGTGTAGTCTGAAACCGGGCGTTGCGGCTTAACTTTTTGCGAAACAGGCTGAATTTTTACGCTTTCTCTACTGATAAAAATAATAATAACTATGGTGATTATTAAAGCGGCAAAAGATAGGTACAATATTTTTGGTTTCATAGTTTAATCTTCCTCCCATGATAAGGTAAGATAATCTCCGGTAGTAGGCATAAAAGGAGGCGGTGTAAGCAGTAAACGGCTATCATAAGCGTAGTTTTTGTCATAACCGCTGACTTTAGTTCCGGTTGCAGCGTTAAAGGTGCCTACCGGTCCGCGCTGTTTCTGGATAATGCCTCCGTAAACAGTAAGGGTGCCTCTTAATCCTGAGGTGTAGTTATCCCTCTCAAATGAAGTATTCATTGCCATCACACATCCGTCTATTTCAAGGTCATTAGGAGCGCCATTTGTTATCATTACGTTTCTCTCCGAAATAATGCCCAACATATCATCTGAACATAAGTCCGGGTGGCTTATCGGGTCATCGTCCCGGGGGTCATTGGCATAAACTATACTATTAGGAATAACTATGTCACGCTGAGCGCCCACGGTTAATTGACCGTTGAGTGTTCCGGAAATAGTCAGGCTTCCGCCTTGACTACAATTCGTACCACCGCAAGCTACAAAGATGGCGCCGTTAGCCGGCAAAGGCGCATCGTCACAAACATTGAGAGGGTTACTACAATAGGTAGGGTTTGTAATATCCATTGTACCGTTACTATTCAATAGAACTGTTGTATTGCCGGTAAGCCAAAGCCCACCAGTAGAAGCACCAGACCTTAGAGTTGTTGCCTGGGCAGGCATAGTAGTCTTCTCTGCCGCGAAATTAACTCCGTGTTCAAAAAAGGGCTCGTCAGGGTCAGGATTGGTTATGGCGCTTCTATTTATATTGTTACCGTTATTGTAAAACCTTATGTAGTTATCACCTGAACTTGCATATCCATCAAATTTGGGGTCTCCATAGATGTTAAAATGTCCATTTGTGTGCGTCTCTCCGTCAAGGTAATCACCGACCCAGGGATTACCCGGCAACTGGCCCGGCGGTGCCCAAAACCATACATTTGTGCCGCCGAATGTTTCGCTGTTGGTAAACCAGATGTAGCGCGCAAAATTATCCACCTGAATATTATTACTCAAGGTACGGCTTATATTACCGAAGGTGCCGGTGGAGGTGATTCTATATCTAAGCGCACCCGGGCTTCCAGCTACTGCTCCGCGGTGTTCTATACTGACATTATAAGTTCCTCCTGCCAAGTTCTGCAGTCCGCTCGCCCACAAGATTGAACCGAATACACCACCTGGAGGAAGAGGAAAGGTTCTTAATTGGGTAATACCATGGTCAAGGCCGGCTTCAGCAATATTATAGGCCTGAATGCGCCTCCTATATCTATCTGCGGTAATATTTTGATTAATGCTTACAGTGACAAATGCCGCTAAAAAAATAAGCAAAACACTTATTACAAAAAAAGTAATAATCAGCGCTACCCCTTTATTATTCTTAAGCCTTACAAACATATTTTTCATTTTAGTTCCTCATTTTTATTGTAATTTGCCCGTTATCCTGAGCCACTCTTCCTATGGCAGATCTTCTTTGTGCAGTAATATTAATCTGTAAAAGATTATCTGATGACGACGCAGGCCTTGTAAATAGTAAAGCAGTAATATTGTTCGCAAGGATAGTAGTTACGCCTGAAGCGGTCCTGGTTATTTGGTTATTAGTATTCAAGGCGTATGTGATACTGCCTGACCATTCTACATTTCCCGTAGAGTTTAAAATAGTTCCATCGCCGTCATTGTCCTGCGGCACGCTAAAAGTAAGAGAAGGACTAGAACTGTTGCTTGACAAATCTGTCTGCGCAGGCGCGGTTTCCTTTAGTTCTCTCTCCATTCTGGTAAAGGTTTTAATTAGTTCCTGGCGCAGTTCAGCCGATACATCAGCGGTAAACCAAGCACTCCTGCCAACATCCATCACCGCAAATACCGCAAATATCAATATCGAAAAGATACTCACCGCAACTAGAATTTCTATAAGAGTAAAACCTTTCATCCTTCCTACCTGTTTGCGACTAAAGTGACTAATGCTGTATTCATAATCCTGCCAGACTGATTCCAGGTCACCGTTACCGTTACGTTAAGTGACTCATCATTACCATTACCATCAAGATCAGCACCGGATATTACTATTGCGCTTGTACCCGAAGGCAAACTAGCTACAGGGAAATTACAGCCATTATAATGACCATCCAACGGGTTGCAAGGTAAGCCTGTTCGTTCAAGCTCTGTAAAAGCAGCGCCGCGTATTCCTTCCATAAGGCCCATTGCCTCATTGGTAGCAATATTTATATTCTTTGAGGTGGTCATTAAAACAAAACATGTAATGTAGGTTAATAATATACTACAAAGCGCAAATGCCAAGATTGCTACTGCCACAACTATCTCTACGAGGGTAAAGCCCCTGTTAAATATTGGCTTCATATTAGATAATCCTTTTATTTGACAGTTTCATCATCAGGGCCGGCGGGGCTACCGGCATTTGCCCGGACCACGCCGCTCTCATCAGTATAAAAATACCTGCTTTTTAACAAACCACTAAAAAGCGGATTGGCGTTAATAATAAAATGATCCAAACTATCCAGGCTATAAACAAATTCATATCCCTGTTTTTGACCGGTGGCAAGTGCAGGGTCTATATATGGAGGATTTGATGCCGGCTCAATCAAATCCGATAAATCGTAAGGGAAGGTATCATTATTTATATGATAAAGCTGACAGCCATTATTTATGGTCCGTAAATTTGCTAATGCTGCGCCTTCATTGGCATTAACCCGTGAACGCATAATACCCGGTACAGCTAAACTTACCAAGACTGTTACGATAGCTACGACAATCATAATTTCTACCAAGGTAAACCCCGTTAGAAAGGACGGGGTAAAGCCGCGATATTCAGAATTATTCTTTGGCACTGCAATCCTCATAACTTAAAGACCCTCCGGTGGTAACAGTATAAATTTTCCTGCCGGTAATCCTGCATTTACCGGGTGCGGCAACACAACTATAGGTGGATGCATCTAATACCGGGCAACTGTAATTATAGCCTTTAACTACGGGTTGTGCGATATAATCCTTATCCAGAAAAGGCGGCGTGGTATTTATTAAAGTAGCTAAATTGGGAGGGAAAATACCGTGGCTGACTTTAGCGTAATTTTCTAAAGCTGTGGAGATTAATTTTAAGTTGCTTTGTGCTACTGATTCATTCTGGGCAATGCTTACTTGCATTATTTTGTCAATAGCTATCCTTAAAATAAGGCTGGCCAAAGCAATTATAATCATTATTAATACAAAGCTTCTACCAAGGAGCTCTTTCATATTATACTGATTTTAGCATAAAAAAACATTTAGGCAAGGAAAATTTTACAAAAATAAAAAGAAAAGCCGCCTCTTTTTTAAGAGGCGGCTTTCAATAAAAATAGCTAAGCGCGTGATTATTATGGAGCTGCTACTATAGTTAAAACTCCGCCTGTAACGATGTTATAGGTACGCGCAGTAGCAAAGGCAGTACCAGGAGTTGCTGTACAGTCGTAACCCGTAGCGTATGTACAAGCAAATGTATATCCCTGACGGGCGACGCCATCAACATAATTCTCGTTAAGATATGGCGGGTTTGCCCCGACTAAATCTGCAAGTACATCAGTAGGATAATTACCATCATTAGCTGCGGCATAACTTTCGGCTGCTGTAGAAATTGTCCTTAGTGTTGCCTGGGCATTTGCTTCCGCGGCATTTTGTCTGGCACGCAGAAGGTTAGGTATAGCAATGGCAGCTAATAAAGCGATAATTGCCACAACGATCATGATTTCAACGAGCGTAAAACCTCTTCTTTTCATTTTAGAAAGCCTCCTTTCTAAGGTAAAATTGACTTTTCGCGCCTGTTGTGCTTTGCCTCGTTTTTTCGCTTTAATTAAATTATAACTTTCTCTTTCTGTATGCCTTGAGGCAATTACTTCTTAGCGCTTTGTCCCCTTAAATTTACTAACCTTTCTTTTATACCACCTCCTTTTCTCTTTGTCAAGAGAATTCATAACCTCTTGTCAGATAATAAAAAGGCCCTGATAAAGGTTATTCAGGGCTTTAGTTGCTTATTTGGTGTTTATTTTTGGCAACGCAGCCTCCCCGTGACTTAGTTTTACGAAGCTAAACTAGCGGGGACTGTCGCTTTGCCCCGACGCTCGCATTTTATGCTCGGTCGGAGTCCCGATTTTAACATCGGGACGCCCTACGATTACTCGTAGTTTGCCTTTATCAATATAAACTATAATAACGCCTAATTGTCAATAGAAGTATAACACAGATTGTAGGACAATTCAAGGGAGCCTTAAGAATGGAGCCTAAACCAGGCTATAGTTTCTTTAAGGCCCTCTCTTAATTTAATTTTGGGGTGCCATTTAAGAAGCCTTTTGGCTTGGGTAATATCCGGCCGGCGCTGCTTGGGGTCATCTAAAGGCAAGGGTTTAAAGATAATCTTGTCCTTGGCGTTGGTTAACCTTAGCACTAAACGAGCTAATTCAAGAATAGTAAATTCATCGGGGTTCCCTAAATTTAACGGGGTATTGATACGAAAGTTCATTAACCTAAATATCCCTTCAATTAAATCCGAATAATAACAGAAGGAACGGGTTTGACTACCCTTACCGTATACTGTTAACGGCTTATGATCTAAGGCCTGATAAATAAAATTAGGTATGACGCGGCCGTCGTTAATTCTTATTCTTGGCCCGTAGGTATTAAAAATCCTGACGATCCTGGTATCTATTTTATGCACCCGATGATAAGCCATAGTAATGGCCTCGGCAAAACGCTTGGATTCGTCATAACAGCCCCGCACTCCTATGGAATTTACATTGCCCCAGTAACTTTCCGGTTGAGGATGCACTAAAGGATCCCCGTAAACCTCAGAGGTAGAAGCAAGCATAAATTTTGCCTTTTTCTCTTTTGCTAATCCTAAAGCATTGTGCGTCCCTAAAGACCCTGCTTTTAATGTCGGTATGGGGTGTTCTAAATAATCCTCTGGAGAAGCAGGAGAAGCAAAATGCAGGACATAATCTACCCTCCCTTTGATATCTATGTATTTCGTGATATTGTGTTTTAAAAAAGAGAAATTTTTGCTCTTTAGCAAATGCCTGATATTTTCTAATTTACCGGTAATAAAATTATCCAGGCCAATAACTTTATATCCCTTTTCAATCAATTTATCGCAAAGATGCGACCCTAAGAATCCGGCGCTGCCGGTAACTACTGCTATTTTTTTAGGCATTTTCTTTAAAATACTCCACGGTTAATGTTAATCCTTTGATAAAATCGATCTTAGGCTTGAAGCCTAATCTTTTTTTGGCATTTAGCAAAGAGGCACAAGTTTTAAAAACATCGCCGGGCCGCTTAGCTAAAAAAATTGGCTTGATATTTTTGCCGATAATTTTGTTTAAACAATCAACCAGTTGGAGGACGGTGTTGTCTTTGCCATTGGCGACATTAAATACTGCATGCTTTGTACCATGTACAGAGTACAGAGTACTGTGCATAGCAGAAAGAATGTTTGCTTGGACTACATTATCAATATAGGTAAAGTCGCGGGATTGTTTACCGGTGCCAAAAATTGGTGGTTGCTGATCATGAAGGATACAATGGATAAATTTGGGAATAACTACGGCGTATTCATCATCTAAGGCCTGCCTTGGGCCAAACACGTTAAAATACCTTAAACAGACAGTCTCAAGGCCAAAATGCTCTGAAAATATGCGACAATAGTATTCACCGGCTAATTTACTTAAGGCATAAGGTGAAATTAAAAGCGGGTAGGCGTCTTCTTTTTCAGGAAACTTATCTGTATCACCGTAAACCGAGCTGGAAGAAGCAAAGACAAAACGTTTGACTTTATTCTTTACTGCTGCCTGAAGCATATAGAGTGTGCCGTTAATGTTAGTGTCATTATAACTTTCAGGATCTTTCAAAGACTTGGGAACACTGCGTAAAGCCGCCTGATGCAGGACGTAATCGATGTTTTCGCAGGCTCGGTTACATGTATCTTTGTCGCGAATATCGCCTCTGATTAATTCGTATTGAGTACGGAGTACAGAGTACGGTGCAGTAAAAGATAAATTTTCTTCTTTGCCGGTGGAGAAATTATCGAGCACGCGGACAAAGTGGCCTTCTTTGAGTAATCGTTCAACAATATGGGAGCCGATAAAGCCTGCTCCCCCTGTTATTAAGAATCTCATATTAGTTCCTTATGTATGTACCGTGTACCGTGTACAGAGTACGGTGCTGTTCTGTTTATAGTCTAGTTATCTTCTTGTCTTTTATCTTCTTATACACATTACGCGTATCAAAAATTAATTTAGCATTTTTCCTTAAAAAATTGTAAGGAACTTTGCTATGGTCAGTAGCGATAATCGCGCAGTCAAATTTCTTTAGAGTACCGGCATTTAAAGCAACGGATTTAAGATTGATGTTCCCTATCTTTAGATACGGAATCAAAGGGTCATGATAAGCAACATTGATTTTTCTTTTTTGCAGTATTTCTATAATATCCAAAGGCGGAGATTTTCTTAAGTCTTTGATATCCTTCTTATATGTTACGCCGATTATTAAAATTTTTGTATTTTGTATTTTGTATTGCGTATTGTGTTTCAATAAATCAATGACTCTTTCTATGACATATTCAGGCATATAATTAGTAATGTCGGAGGCGAGTTTTATAAAACGCGATTTAAATCCGAACTTTTTTGCCTTCCAATATAAATAAAGTGGGTCCTTGGGAATGCAGTGGCCGCCGCAGCCGCTGCTAGGATAAAAAGGCATAAAACCAAAGGGCTTGGTCTTTGCCGCCTCAATTACCTCCCAGATGTCTATATTCATTTTATGGCACATCATCGCTATTTCATCTATCAGGCCGATATTAATCAGGCGGAAGGTATTCTCCAGTAATTTTGTTGCCTCTGCCACTGTAGCGGAAGATACCGGCACAACCTTATCAATAATATTACTATAAACCGCTACTGCCAAATCCGTAGATTCTTTGCTGACGCCTCCTACTACTTTAGGGATTTTATTTACCGGATAACGCTCATTACCCGGATCTATCCTTTCCGGAGAAAAGGCCAGATAAAAATCTTTATTGGCTTTGAGATTCTGTTTTTCAAATAAAGGCAGGATTACCTCATGAGTCGTACCTGGGTAAGTCGTGCTTTCTAGTATTACTAAGCTACCCTTTTTAATATGCCTGGCAATGGCCCTTACCGCCTGCTTAATATAGGATATATTAGGGTGATACTTTCGCTTTAAGGGCGTAGGTACACAGATAATAATTATGTCAATGTTTTTTAAAGGCCTGAAATCTGCGCTGGCGCTAAATTTACCTGCCAAAATAACTTTTTTGAGGTCCTCTGTAGCAACATCGCTAATATAGGATTTTTTCTTTTTGATATGGCCTAACCTATCATTATCCAGCTCAATGCCCAATACCGGAAAATTTTTCTTGGCAAACTCAATTGCCAGCGGCAGGCCTACATAACCTAAGCCTACTACTGCTATTTTAACTTTTTTTTGCTTAATTCTTTTTTTAAATTCTTCTATATTTTTATTCATCTGGTCAATTATCTCCTATTTCTTACTATCCCGGCCCCTGCCGATACCGACGTAATGAAACCCTAATTTTTGCATCTGCCGAGGTTCATAAATATTGCGGCCATCTATAATAATCGGCCTCTTCAGCAGTTTTTTAATTTTAGCAAGGTCCAGCTCTTTAAATTCATCCCATTCTGTCATTATTATCAAACAGTCACATCCCCTGCTTAGAGCATAGGCATCTTTAGAGAATTTTACATTACTCAATACTTCTTTGCCTTTATCTTGTGCCTGGGGGTCATAAATTTTTATCTTTGCCCCCTCATCCTGTAATGCTTTGATGATCTCAAGGGAGGGAGCGCTACGTATATCGTCGGTATTTGGCTTAAATGCTAGGCCCAGCACCCCTATGGTTTTATCTTTGATAATCCAAAGCACGTCCTTGATTTTATTTAAAAAGAATGCCTTTTGCTGCTGGTTTATTCCTCTCGCTGCCTTAAGCAGGCTAAAATCATAACCTAATTTTTCCGAAATATGAATAAAGGCATCTAAATCTTTAGGAAAGCATGACCCACCGTAACCTATACCGGCGTTTAAAAAAGCCCGGCCGATGCGCTTATCCAGGCCCATGCCTTGCGCTACCTCTACCACATCCGCCCCTACTTTATCGCAAATGCGCGCCACAGCGTTGATAAAAGAAATTTTAGCCGCCAAAAATGAATTAGAGGCATGCTTTATCAGTTCTGCTGAGTTTATATCCGTAACCACCATAGGCGCATTTAAAGGTTTGTAAAGGCTGGTCAAGATATCCTTGGCTTTTTTTGACTCTACCCCTATAACTATCCTGTCGGGGTGCATAAAATCGTTAATTGCCTGGCCCTCTCTTAAGAACTCCGGATTAGAAGCAACATCAAATTTTATATTATGCTTTATATAGGAATGGATTGTATGCTTTACCCATTGTCCGGTTTCTACGGGGACGGTAGATTTTTCCACAATCAAACGATACCCCTGCATATTTATGGCTATATTACGCGCTACATTTTCTATGCCCATCAAGTCGGCTTCCCCGTTATCTAAAGAAGGCGTACCTACGGCAATAAAAATAACTTCGGAAGCCCCCACTGCCTCTTTAATACTAGAGGTAAACTTGATTCTTTTCTTTTTGGCGTTGGATAATATTAATTCTTTCAAACCCGGCTCATATATGGGAATAATCCCTTTTGCAAGCCCCTTGATTTTTTTGCTATCATTATCAACACAACTGACTTTATTGCCCAGTTCGGCAAAACAGGCGCCAGTGACTAAACCTACGTAACCTGAACCGACTATAGAAATATTCATAATAGTTCCTTTGTTATAGGTTACATGATGTTACAAGAAGTTACAAGAGGTTACATCTTTAATAACATTTAGTAACATCTGGTAACCTTTAGTAACTTTAGGTAACATTCTTTATTTACGGATTCGACTGTGACCCGGGCTTGGGTGCGTGGTAACTCTGGTTAAATTCAAACTCCATTTCCGGAAACGCCTTCATTCTAAAAATCAGCCAGATACTATTAGCTGCATCTTTTTTTATATTAAAGTTTAGCGATGCTTCCCAGCAATGCAGGTCCCTGGTGATTCTATACTCCTGTTCCCGTAAACCCTTTTTTATGCCTCCGGTATTAGCAAATTGCATTCTTTCATAAACCCCGATTTTCCATTTAGGATTTAGGCGCCAGTCAGTGCTAAAGGTTAATTCATTGCCGGCTTGTCTCTGATAGCGCTCTCCTATGCCAATAGAACGTTCTTTTCCAAAGTAAAAATTCAAATCAATATTGGCTAAGGTAAAAGCACGCTCTACACGGTTGTAAGTGGCATCGGCATCTACCCTAAACCAGGAATAAGGAATAATATCCAGATAAAAAAGAAAATCGGAAAAACCGCTGCCGCGGGCGTCATTGTTTTTAGCTTGGAGGCTGTAGGTAGTATTTATTCTAAAATCTAATAAATCTACCGTCTGATTATTACGCTTGGTCTGCAGCTTATTGGATAATTCTAAAATCGCGGCATTATTATGCGTAATCGCATCTATAGCGTCTATCTGCTCCAATTCGCTGTTGCGTATGTTAGGCTCGGGGTTATAAGAATACCCTATGGTAGGGGTAATGATATGCCTTAAGCCGTTTATATCCATCCCTAAAAAGTTAGATTTCAGATCAAAAGTCCGATAGAACTTAGTGCTGGCATCAAAACCGCCATAAAAAATATTCCTGATCAGGTTGGTTTTGCCTGGAATGTCTTTACTATAAAAAGTCTCTTCGTTTTTTACGAAAGGAGCAAAGCTGACAAAAGCTACCCTCATCGGAAGAGAAATTCTGTTTACCATATCAATCCTGCCTACGTTTATATCACTGGCAGAAGGCACTGCATTTTTGTAGCTATAGCCTGCCCCTTGAGTAATATTCTCAAAATAAAACGGCGTTGCACCCAGCTTAAAATTTGACAAATTGTATTTTATCTCAGGAAGTTTCTCAAGCTGAGTATACCAACGGTTAACGCGTTTTTGCACGATTACATCAAGAGTAGAATTGCTAAAATTATGATGGGCGGCTAGATAAGACAACGGTTGAGAATCCTTTTCGTATTCGCGGGGAAAATAATCCTTAAGTATATTGTATTCTGTTCCTAAAATAGCCCTCTTAGAATCCACGATTTTATAATACTCCGAAATAATATTTGTTCTGGGGTCTATATCCCAACGATGGCGCCAGCGCACTAAGTACCTTTGGAATTTATCGGGTGTGCCTTCAGGCAGATTAGTAGGGGTCTCGTGCGTATAGTAAAATTTAAAGTCTCCGCGGCCAAAATTATTGGATTTATAGTTAGTGCTAAACCCCTCTCCAACGCCG
>MHGH01000013.1:177725-178598 GCA_001805465.1 Omnitrophica WOR_2 bacterium RBG_13_41_10
CTGGGGTTAAGATTATACTGCCAGGCACTAAGCATATAGGCCCCCCAGTCTTTTCTACTACCCGGAGTTACCTGTACATGCATAGTAGGGTCTTTAAGGCTGTGGACGTATTTAGGAAGGTAAAAAACAGGGACTCGACCGACAGTTATCGAGCTTCCGTTAATACTTGCTTTGTCACCGGGGAAAAAATTTATCTTTTTTGATTTAAAACGAAAGTGCGGGTTATCAAGATTGCAGGTACTCATGTAGCCGTTATAGGCCACAAATTCTTTATCACTTACCTTATTAATCTTTTCGGCTTTGCCGAAAAAGGGCAGGAATATAAATTGTGAATCCAGGATCTGGCCTGTTTTGTTCTGGAAGTCATAAGATATCTTAGAGCCTAAAATAATTCCTCTTTCATCTTCTAGGCGCGCATCCCCTTCGGCAATCCCTACTTTTGTAGCCGTATTCACGGTTATCTTTTCGCAGGTTAACTTAGAGCCTTTATAAATTATGGATACGTTACCTTTAGCAGTAACCTCCTGTTTTTCCGTAGAATATTCTACTATATCGCCGTTGACGATTATGGACTTGGATTCGTCTTGAGCAAAGGTAAAAGATAAAAGATAAAAGGTAAAAATACAAGTTAAAATTAAAAAGTTTAAATTGCGTATCAAGCTTTTTCCTTTACTAATAGCGCAGCACCTATTAAGCCAGCCTTATCACCGAGTTTTGCCCGCATTACTTTTACATGCTTAGCCTGAACCTTCATCGCTCGAGTCTTGATAACCCCTCTTACCTTTTTCAATAAAACCTCACCGGCATTAGCTATCCCTCCGCCTATAACAATGCAGTCGGGGTTAAGTAAATTGACCACACCTACTAACGCCA
>MHGH01000013.1:178704-180189 GCA_001805465.1 Omnitrophica WOR_2 bacterium RBG_13_41_10
GGCTGCGCCTAACCTATATTCTGCCAGGCACATCAGGTTGGCATCATTATCCAAGAATATCGGTAATCCCAATTTTCTGGTGAGGATATTTTTTAGGCCCACCTCTTTCCATCCGGGAATATTGGGAAAGAAATGGACTATTCCGCGTCGGATATCTATAGGGCCTGGTAGCCCCAGGCCAACCCCCAGGATATTTTTTTTACTTAATCCGTTACAATTTATAATGTCTAAGGATGCCCCAATTATCTTGGCGATTAAATTATCTCTTTTATCTAAACTGCGGGTATTTAATATTTGCCTATCTATAATCCTGTATTTTAAATCTAATAACGCTACTTTTAAATTAGTGCCGCCTAAGTCAACAGCTACAATGGCTTTATTTTTCATATTGCTTTATTTTATCTTAAAGTTTTTTTGATTGCAAGCAAAATAAAAGAGGGCATTTTTATAATAGGCCCTCTTTTTTATTTAAATATCTTTTATTTATGTGCTAAGTAGTTTCTTTATCGCTTATATCCTCTTTGATTTTGCGCAAAACCTCTTCATCCGAAAGAGGCTTTTTGATAAATAAATTCAACTGCTTGGCTAAATTTACCACCCGAGGCTCTGATAATCTCAAACCTGCACTATCAAAAATAAGCTTTACTACCGGACGCAAGGGAAATTCTTCGTTATTAGTGATTACCTTGCCGATTTCATTGGTATTTAACTCTACCCAAGAACCAATAGGGTATAGGCCGACTTGATTAATTAAAACCTTTAAGATACCCTGGTCAAATAAAGAAGCGCTATTAATGAGCAGCTCTTTTATGGCTTCGTGGGCAAGGTATTTTTTTCTGTAACTGCGCTCATGCGTTAATGCTTCATAAACATCTATAACGCCGATAATCCGCGCATACTCCGATATCTGCGTATTACTTAAGCCCTGAGGGTAACCTTTTGCATTCATCCGTTCGTGCTCCTGTTTAACCGCAAGGGTTATTGCTTCAGGTATATCTTTTAGCTGTGCCAAAATTTCCGCACCCCAAAACGGGTGTTCTTTAATCTGATTGTATTCTTCTTCTGATAAGCTGCGCGGTTGTAAATAAATCTCTTCCAGCTTTGACATTCCGATATCATGTAAAAGAGCGGCTAACCCTAATTCGTTAAGTTTAGATTTATTAAAACCTAAGGCTAGGCCTAGATCTATGCTCATAATCAATACGTTAATTGCGTGGGCATAAAGATAATTCTCTTGGTTATTTTCATAGAAAAGGCTCAACAGCTCCTTGTCTCCTAAAAGCAGATGATCTACTATTTTAGCTACCAAATCCTTCAGAGAAACCAAATTTATTGGCTCGGCAGATTTAACATTATTCAAAATTTCTTTTGCTAAACTCAACCCCGTAAGATAAAGGCTTTTGGAAACTGCCTTGTCCGGCTGGGTTTCTTTCATGGCTTTGGCAATCTGCATTTCCTGGGATTTATGCTCTAGCGGGTTTTGAT
>MHGH01000013.1:180243-180508 GCA_001805465.1 Omnitrophica WOR_2 bacterium RBG_13_41_10
CTTCCATTTTCTTCTTGAGAATATCCGACATCCTAACCATTTATTTTATCCTCGGTATTGCCCATTGCCTCTTGGCCTTGTTGAAAATCTTTGATTACTTCTTGAATTACGCGCTGGCTAATATGCGTAGCTTTTTCCGCCATGGCGATAACCAAACTTAAATCACAGATATTATTTATTTGACGGGGAACACCTAAAGAATAATCGTAAATTAACTTATAAGTGTCCTCTTCGAATATCGGCTGCTCTCCTCCGGCGACTCTCA
>MHGH01000013.1:180524-195262 GCA_001805465.1 Omnitrophica WOR_2 bacterium RBG_13_41_10
GCTTCATCAATAATAATCACGGTATGTTTATTTCCCTCGGCGGTTTTATAAAGAATTTCGTTTAAGGCGCGCAATATATCTATTTTTCTGTCTTGGCGGGAGGTCTCTATACCTAGCTGATAGACGATTTCGCTTAAAAGCTCTAATACCGGTATGGCAGGATTAACAATTAAGGCAACCTTATATTTATCTTCTTCCTGCAATAATTTGCCCATTACTACCCTGCTGAGCAAAGTTTTGCCGCTACCGTATTCGCCTGAGAGCATGGCGCTACCCTTGCGCTCCTCTACCGCATACATCAGGCGCATCAACGCTTCTTCGTGCTTACTGGAGCAGTAAAAAAAGCGCGGGTCAGGGGTATTCTCAAACGGCTTTTCAGTTAAACCCCAATAATTTTCGTACACCCGTCTCTCCTCTTTTAAACTATATCACCCTGGGTACCAAAGTCAATGTTTTTTATCCTTCTAAGTCTTTTACCGTCTCTAAAATTATCTTTTCGTCAATCATCTCGCTATGTAAGCCAAACCCTGTTAAAAGGGCCATATCGCAAATCTGATTAATGCGCCGCGGTATCCCCCCTGACTGCTCATAGATTAACTTAAGGCTCCTATCGTCAAAAATTAACTTTCCAGCTCCGGCAACTTTTAAGCGATGGTTTATATACTCGTTTGTTTCAGTTTCTGACAATCCGCTTAAATGATATTTTATAGCTACCCTCTGGGCGAATTGCTTAATATTATTGATTTTCTCTTTTAATTCCGGTTGGCCCAAAAGAATTAAAGTAAGCAAGAATTTATTTTTATACTGAAAATTTAATAAAAGGCGTAACTCTTCAAAAATGAGTTTATCTTCTATTAAGTGTGCTTCATCCACTATGACTACCGTTTGTTTGCCGTCGTCCATATTATTATGCAGAAGCTCGCTTAAACGGTGTAATATATCGGTTTTTTGGGTAGGTAAGTTATCCTTTATGCCTAAGTCATAAAGGATTTCACGCAAAAGCTCAGCGCCGGAAAGCTGGGGATTAATTACAAAAGCAGTTTCGTATTTACCTTTGCTTAAAGAAGCCAGCACTGCTTGGGCAATCACGGTCTTACCGCAGCCGAATATACCAGTTAAGACTGCTGCCCCCTTTTGTTCAGAAATGGCGTAAGTGAGCCGGGTAAAGGCCTCTTCATGCTGGTGAGAATAATAAAGAAACTTGGGATCCGCAGTATTCTCAAATGGTTTTTCGCTTAATCCCCAATATGCCTCATACATGATAAGTTATTATATTATAAAATCAACGATAATAAAAATTATTTTTATATGTCCCATTTGGTTTTCAGGGTTACTAAAAAAGACTTGGCAATTAATTTAATATCTAACCTGAAATTCATATTATTTATATACCATAAATCATATTTGAATTTTTCCTCTGGGGCCAAGTTACGCGAAGCAAAAATTTGTGCCACACCAGTAAGGCCTGGCCTTACCTTAGATCTGATTTCAAAACCGGGAATCTCAAAAATTGATCTTGTCTTAGATGAATTATTCAGTTCTCTTTCTTCTGGGCGTAACGCCCGCGGCCCTACAAAAGACATATCACCTTTTAAGATATTGATAAGCTGCGGCAGTTCATCCATAGCCGTAACCCTTAAGATCTGACCTATGTTAGTATTACGGGGGTCATTCATCTTAGCCGAGATAGGACCTGAGTCTTTCTCTGCCTGTGGTATCATGGAACGAAATTTTATACTTTTAAAAATCTTGCCGTCCTTTCCTGCTCTTTCCTGAACGTAAAATATGGACCCCCTATCTTCTAGCCATACCGCAAAAGCAAAAATAACCCATAAGGGAAAAGAAAATATTAATCCGGTGCCGGATAAAAAAATATCAAAAGCTCTTTTTTGTGCTAAGTAATCTTTTAAAAAGTTCATAATAAGCCTGGGCTCCTAAGTGACGGTCAAATAAAAATGCAGCATTTCCGGCATTCTCTCCCATTTTGATTCTTAAGTCTTTATTTTTATATAGGAGAGTAATCTTCTCTGCTAAGTCGCAGGGATCTTCCGGATTAGCAAGTAAGCCACTTTCAAACCTCTTAGTAATTTCTGCTACCTCACTTTCCTCGTCCATACAGGCAATATATGGCCTTGCGCTAGCTAAGATTTTGTAAATTTTAGAGGGAACGCTGTATCCTGCCAGGCCCTTCTTAAGCAGTATCAGGGAAATATCTGCGCTAGAAAACGCATAAGATAACATGTCTTTAAACTGGTTAGGGATAAATTTCACGTTTTCTAGGTGACGTCTCTTGGCAAGTTCAATAAGCCTATCTTTCATTATGCCCTCTCCAGTAAATACAAACAAAATATCTTTGTAATCTTTTAATAACTCTGCGCAATAAACTACAGTTTCCAAAACGCTAGATGCCCCTATATTCCCAACATACATAACCACAAAGAAATCAGCAAGATTATGAAGAAGAGAAAACGGGTTTTTCTTAGAAGCAGGAAATATCTTTGAACAATCAGTCCAATTGGAAATTACAGAAACCTTATTCTCTTCTACCCTCTTTTCTATTATCCGTTTACGCATTATTTTACCCAATGCAATTATGTGGTTGGCTTTCTTTAGACAAAAACGATTAATACGGTCTAAGAAAAAATTAATGCTTTTGCTCTGATTACCCTCCAGCCCTTTAGCAGCTTCAGGAAATAAGTCTTGGACAGAAATAATAAACGGAATATTAAACCTTCGGGAAACCAATAATCCTATTAACCCAATGATAGGTGGGTCTGTCAAGGCAACGACTAAATCTGGTTTTGCTAATTTAAAAGAGGCGAAAAAAGACAAAATAAAGTAGGTTAAATAGTTAGAAATCCTTCCCAAAAAATATTTTTGGGAAAAACCTGTATTCTTTACCCTAATAATCTCAATGCCACAAAATTGCTCCTTCTGAATTATCTTTCCACTAATGGCTCCAGAGGAATAAGGAATATAATGAGTCAAAGGCATCCCAGCAACTACACAAACCTGACAGTTATAATCTTTAACTAAATCTTCCGAAAGTTCAGCGAGGAGTTGACCGGTGGCACTGGTATCGGGATAAAAAGAACGGTTAAAAAAAACAATTCGCATTTTATTTATTAATTATAAAATTTTCTAATACTAACATATCCATCTTAGTGCGCAAAAAACAACCTAATGCTTCTTTGGGGCTACAAACAATAGGTTCATTTTCATTAAAAGAAGTATTCAAAACTACAGGGATCCCGGTTATTTTTTCAAATTCTTTAATCAGCTGCCAGTAGAGAGGGTTAGTTTGATAATTTACAGATTGGATCCTTGCAGTGCCATCTATATGAATGACTGCAGGGATTAATTTTAATTTTTCCGGCTTTATTTTATAGGCAAAGAGCATAAAAGGCGAAGGATAGGACTGTTGACAATATTCGCCTAATTTTTCTTCAAGCATAGAAGGCGCAAATGGCCTGAAAGGTTCTCTGTGTTTTATACGCAGGTTAAGCAGATCTTTTATTTCGGGCCTTCTAGGATCAACAACAATACTCCTGTTCCCCAATGCCCTTGGCCCCCACTCCATCCTTCCCTGAAACCACCCTACCACCTTGCCATCTGCAATACATCCAGCTGTCCTTTGACAAAGTTCTTTTTTATCTTCTATTTTTATTATTTTACATCCCTGCCTCTCTAACTCTTGGCTCCTAGCTGCTAACTCATAGTTCAATTCTGCATAGTTAAATTGCGGCCCCCAATAAGCATGCTGCATCATAAACTCCCGGGGCTTATTTAATAGCTGATTCCAGATATAATATGCCGCGCCAACTGCCAAACCCGCATCCCCGCAGGCAGGCGGAATATATACCTCTTTAAAATGGGTTTCTTGAAAAATCTTTCCGTTAGCTACACAATTAAAAGCAACGCCTCCGGATAGGCTGAGCCTATTATCTCCTTTAGAATGATACTTCTCATAAAAACTATTTAGCAAGGTGAACAAAACCTCTTCTAATCTTTCCTGTAAAGATGCGGCGATATTTTTATGCCGGGTTTCTATCGGTTCTGATTCGTTGCGATGCGGCCCCAAACGTTTCTCTAAATATCCGGAATAAAGGGGTTGTAAAGCAGGGTAGCCATCTTCAAAATGCATATCTACTAATTTCTTGTGATATATAAAATAATCCAAGCCTAGTTTAAATCCTAAATCAACTGTATTAAAAATGATTTTTTTAAATTCTTCCCGGTATTCAGGTTCACCATAAGCAGCCAGGCCCATTACTTTATATTCATCTCCATAATTAGGAAAACCTAAGTATTGGGTAATAGCGGTATAATACAGCCCTAAGGAATGCGGAAAAGTAACCTCTCCTAATATTTGAATCTTATTGCCTTTTCCTATCCCCCACATAGTAGAAGCAAAATCACCCATGCCGTCCGCTGAAAAAAGAAGCGATTTTTCAAAAGGCGATACAAAAAAACTGGAAGCGAGATGAGAGCGATGGTGTTCTACGTTTATTATCTTTGCTTTTATCTGGCTCGGGTCTATACCTAAAATCTCTGCAAGCCTATTCTTGATGCCCTGCGTTTTCCTTAATGCTAAAAGCCTTCTTAATGCAAGCTTGGGAATCTTAATACCATAATAAATTTTTCTAAAGATTCTTACCTTTGGATTTCTCGGAACAGCTATATAATCTAAGTCTTTAATAGAAACTCTGGCTTCTTTTAAGCAACAACGTATTGCTTTACCAGGAAAACCTGCGGAATGTTTTATACGATTAAAACGTTCTTCCTCTGCTGCCGCAACAAGTTTACCATCCCTAATGATTGCTGCCGCAGCATCCCCATGATAAGCATTTATCCCTAGAATGATCATTTTATTTTAAGTATCTCCTGATAAGCGGTTATCATTTTATCCGCAACCTTATCTATATCATAATATTCTTCTGCCATTTTCCTGCCGTTAATAGATACCTCTTTTCTTAAGCCGGCGTTTTCTAAAAGCAACTTCATTGCCTGATACAGGCTTTGTGCATTTGGCTCTATCACAATGCCTGCTTTGTTGCATTCTATCTCTTTGTGAATACCTACTTTATCCGATATTATTACCGGCACTCCACAGGCCATAGCTTCTACTATTGTCATCCCAAAGTTTTCAGAATATGACGGCAAAACAAAAATATCGCAAGCCTTATAAGCCTTTAGTTTATCATTGCCGGTAAGCATTCCCGTAAAAGTTATATCAGTATCCAAATTCATCCCGCGCTCACGAACCCATCTTTTGATCTTTTGGCTATAGCTTTTCTGATCTATCCCTACAATAAGCAGGTGTGCATCTTTTACGTCTTTACGCAACATCGCATAAGCTTGTACTAGTATATCTAATCCTTTTGTCCAAGTAAGCCTTCCTAAAAACAGGATTATTTTTTTATCTTTAAGAAGGGGCATTTCTGCCCTTAACGCGTGGCTATTAGCAAAGTTAGAAAATTCGCTTAATTCTATGCCATTGGGAATAACAATTGCCCGATTATTTAAATTCAAAAAAGAATGCGTTTTTTCTGCCTCATCTCTACTGGTATAATGAATAGCCGATGCCTCTTCTAAATATCTTTTTATCGCAAAATGGTAATACGGCCACTTTTTCCATATCTTTTTATAGAAGGTACGAGGATAAAACATACCGCTTGGCACAACGACATATGGCTTACCGTAAAGCCTGCTGTAATAAGCGGCGATGGTTGCTGGATAACTCCAGATATCGACAATATAAATCAATTCAAAGGCCGCTAAATTACTTTTTAAAGCCCGCGTTATGTGACGGGAAAACTGCCAGCCTACCGTACCCAGAAATTCAAATAATTTTATAAATCCGAAATAAGTGACCTTGACTCCTTCGATATCGAGTTCTTGATTTACCGCAACACTATCATCCAAACCCACATTAGTAGTATAAACAGTTACCTCAATACCCTTTTTAACCAAGGCCCTGTTCAAGTAATGCGTTGAAGACACCGTCCCTCCGTATTGAAAATTCGGCCAATAATGAGGCATGACGCAGAGGATTTTCATGGCAACGCCTCTAGAACCCCCAGGGCACATCTCTGGGGTGAAAAATTCTGGATAATCTCATAAGATTTTTTCCCCATCAACTCGCGGTTACTATTTAAAGCTTTTTTTAGAGTTTCCATCAGTTCCTCTATATTTCCCTTCTCGTAAGTATATCCGTTTTCTCCGTTAATGATTAAATCACCTGCCGCCCCTGCTACACTCGAGGAGATAACCGGCAATTTAGAAGCCATGGCTTCGTTTAAAACCAATCCCCATCGATCGGTATGGGTAGGCAGGATAAAAATATCTGCTACAGCGTAATAGCGAGGAAGAGTCTCCTGATGCACAAACCCTTCGAAGAACACGTTTTTTATTTGATTGTCCCGACAAAAATTCCTGTATCGCTTTTCTCCTTCGCCGTTTCCTATAAGTACTAAACCCAGGTGGGGCTGTTCCTTAGAAAGTATCTGGAAGGCTTTTAAGAGATCTGAAATTCCCTTTTGGTCAATCAGGTGACCTACGTATAGAAAGACTTTTTTGGGATAACCCTTGGATTGTCTAAATTGTTCTTGGTCCTCTCTATATTTATCGGATGCTTGGGTAAAATAATCGTTATCTACGGCGTTGGGAGCCAAATGTATTTTCTTAGGCTCCGCCCCCAACAAAATAAGATATTCAAAAGAAGCCTTACCCGGAACTATATAGCCTGCGCAGTTTCTTACGAACCAGCGTTTATAGGCTTCTATCATTGGGTGATTGTAACGCTCGTCGTATCGAGTGCTTTCGCACCACAAAATGAGCGGCTTTCTGAATAACCTGGTATAGGCTATGGTAAAAAAAGAACTGGGTTGATAATAGCCACTAACGATTACGGTGTCTGCAGAATATTTTATGAGCTTATAAAAAATTGTGGGATTGAAAAAATATGGCGTTGACCCTTTCTTTTGAAAGAGGATGTTCGGCAATACTTCATAGCGAAATTTTATTCTTTCCTTATAAATCTTCCATCGCTGCCTCTTTTCTGTCTTACCCAAAAAAAGGACTAGAAATTGCTCTTTCAAATTTTGCGCTATCTCATTAAAAACAGGTATCCTATATGGAGATATAGTTTCGGTTAAAATTATAACTTTTATTTGCATATTAAACTTTCTTGATTCATCCTTATTCTCTCAATTATATCATTTATTAAATATCCGCGTTCAAACCACAAGCCTATTGTAAAAGTGGTTGCATTATTCGGTACATCTGGTTTCGCAATGTTAATATTGATAAAATTGTAGGAAAATTGGACAATGATTAGCAAAATAATAAGCGACCTATATTTCTTAAGGGCTATGCCAAGAAGCATTAATGCAAATGGAAGCACAGGAAGTAGGTAAAGTCTATGCGCGGGGATTTCAAGATACATTATTTCAAATACTAATATCATAAGTATAGATGTTACAATCACATTTTTATATCTTAGTTCATAGTTCCTTTTTAAACTTTTGATGATAAGAAATAAAAGCAATAAAAACGTAAGCACTGTTTGCAACCCCCAAAAGTATATATTTTTATAAACGAACCTTGCAAAATGCCCCCACCAATTCCAGGGACCGGCAAAATGTCTGAAAAATCCAAAAGTACAACTTGCGTGTAAAAAAGGCAAGATATAGAAAGAAGCCCCGATTATGGCTGATATACTTACCGATACTAAAACCTTATTTTTATCTGGTTCTTTAGTCAAAAAATAAGCAAAAAGTAATACAGCAATAAATAGAATTGATGATATGCGCGTCCCTATGGCTAAAGCCCAGAATATAACGGTAATAAAATATTTCTTCTTTATAAGCATTGTGTATCCGATAAAAAGAAACCCTAAGGCCCAAAGGTTATCCATGGTAAATGTGGAGGCCACATAGTAAACGGGATTAATAGCCATAAAGATTGCTAACAGATACTTGTGTGGAATATTATGATATTCACAGATTTTAATAAAGAAATAAATTGTCAATAACGACATTACAAGCGTGCCTAAATTAGTGAGCACACTGCCTCCGATTATGAACAATAATGTAGTGGCTAACTCATGGACAACGTTTCCCGGATAACGGGAAGGAACATATTTATGCTGCTGAATAAGCGTCTTGGCTGTGTTTATCAAAAACCAAGAACACTCGCTAGATCCGGGACCGAGGAAGATAAACGGAAAATATAATAAAAAAGCTAATAAAATAATAGAAATTGTTTTTTTTCTTTCCATAAATATTACCTCCCCATAAATATCCTCAAGCCTTTTTGGATACTTTTGGTTATTCCTAACTCTTTCATCATATCAAGCGTAGTTAAGGAGAATATTCTTTTTATCCGGTTTATACAGTTCTTTTTATCCACCATTCTCTCTATTTGGGAAGCTAATTGCCTAAACCTCGCTGGCGCTATATTCATACAAAAATAGTTAGCGGGACTTTGATGATTGTATAAAGAGACATCGTGGTCTTCTTGGATTAAACCGTTATTTTTGCAAAACTCAAAGGCCTCTGTGCCAGGATAAGGCGTAAAAATGCTGTAAGTTAAAACATCGCATTTAATCCTGCGTATTGCCTTTATAGTATCCTGCAAAGTTTGTTCGGTCTCTTGGGGAAAACCAACTATAAAAAATACCTGTAGTTCAATGCCGTATTTTTTAATTATTCTTGCCGCCGAGAATGCTTGTTCGATAGAGATATTTTTTCGCATTTTCCTTAATATTTCATTGTTACCAGATTCAATACCTATCTGTATAAAAAAACAGCCCGCTTTTTTCATAAGCGATATAACTTCATCTTCTGCCAGGTTTATATGAAATTCACAACTCCACCTTATCCCCGAACAATACTTTATAAGGGCATTACATAAATCAGTTATATACCGCTTATTAACACCGAAGGTATCATCAACAAAATAAAATAATTTCACTCCATCTTTTTGAAGAAGTTTTATCTCGCTTATAACGCTAGCGGGAGAACGAAACCTAACTTTTCTGCTCCAGATATAACGAGAACCACAAAAAAAACAATCATAAGGACAGCCTCTTGTTGCAAAAATATACCCAAAAGCTGCTTTAGAATATTTGCCATAATCCTTCAGTACCTCTTTTGCGTAGCTATAAGGAAAACTCAAATTATCCAAGTCGCTGATAAATTCTCTGGGAGAGTTTTCAACGATAAGGTTATCCTCTCTATAAACTATGCCTTTTATGGCATCAAAACCATTACCTCGCTCTATAGCGTTCAGTAACTCCACTATCGTAATCTCGCCTTCGCCTTCAACTGCCAAGTCAATATCCGGGCATTTCAAGGCTTCCCGGCCTACCATTGAGAGGTGCGGCCCGCCCATTATCACAGTGGTATTTTCATTTAATTCTTTGACCAGCTTAGCGATTATACATGCAGAAGTAAAATTTTGGGATTTAGCCGAGATACCCACCACCGTAGGTTTAAATTCTAGGATAGCGGTTTTAACTTCTTTCCAGATAGGAGCAGATAGATTTTTAAGGTTGGCTAAATAATTATCGAAACCTATTCCTCCTAAGAAACTAACTTTAATCGGATCTCTTCCAGGATAAAAATCAGTATTGTAAGCCATAACTGCCCAGTCCGTATTCTTACGCACCGCTTGTGTAAGGTAGCCTAAAGAAAGAGGGTAGCGGTCAAGCGAATATGTATTTTTGAAAAGGCGGTAAAAGGGCGGCTCTATAAATAGAATTTTTCTTTCTTTTTGCCCCATGTCTAAGCTCTTCAATATTAAAAAATTATTGAACCTTCTGCATCACTATAACATAGCCCTCAGGGCGAAAGTTATTAAGCCCCATCCGAGATAATAAATTAGAAAGCATAAATAGCAATGATGAAGGTTTAAGCAAGTTAGTTAATTTCATGCGGTCTTCATCAAAATATAAGCCAAGAGGTAGTTGATAAATCTGGGTATATCTGTACCTAAGTTTTATGAATTTTATCTGATATGGTAATGATTCATAGGTAGTTTGCGTCCCAATACCTTTATCTGTATCTTTAACAAAATATGATAACAGACATTGGGGTGGATATGGACGAATGTGAGAGGGGTCGTTCCAGAACATCCGTGACGGTAAGGGAGTCCCTACAGCTAAAATTCCTCCGACCCTTAAGACCCTTAACATCTCAATGAGCAGACTTCTTGTATCAGAAGGAGAAAAGTGTTCAATAAGGTCAGCGCAATGAATGCCATCAAAGGATTGTTCGGCGAAAGGAAGTCTTAAGGCATCTCCTTTTATAATCATACCACCTTCTTTTGCGCATTCTTTTAAAGAACTCCAATTTCTATCTATCCCGATGATTCTCTGGGGAGCAAATTTGATAAACAATCCCCTCCCGCAACCAACATCTAGAATTTTTTTGCAATCAGAAAGGAGATTAAAATTTGCTTTGTGCCAATCTATTCTAGGGTTATAGAATAGTCTTTTTATAAAATTAAAAGTTTTTGCGTTTATCATGGCTTACCAACCCTCTGATTTTATCTTGCTTCTCATTCTATGTCCACCTCTTCATATAAACGTAACGTTTTCATTGATCGAACATAAAGGCTATCAGCCAAATATACAATCGGTGAAAAAATTTTACTCATTCTTCTTAATGCTTCAGAAACATTAATAATGATCTGGTGGAATTTCGACATTAATTCTATATCGCTCTTTTGGATGCCTAATCCGAAATAACCATCGACCTCTAGCGAAGTTTCACCTATAAATGCGTTAAATGCGGCTACCATTTCGGACGGCGTCCAATATCTTACCTCAAAGTTAAGGGATTCTCTGAATCCTCTCTTTAACTGATGGTAAAAGCTTCTCATTCCAAATTTATTTGCGAGTTGAATAAAACTATATCCATTATCTTTCAGCAAGCGCGACGTCTCTTTTAAACATAATTCAACATTGCGTCTGTCCAAATGTTGTAAAACACTGTATGAAAATACAACATCAAAATATTTATTTGAAAATGGCAGGAATCTTGCATCTGCTACAACGTATTTTATATCAAAATTTAAACTATTGCTTACGCGTTTAGCGGCCATTATGGCCCCTAAACTTGGATCTATGCCAACCACTCCATATCCTAATTTATAAGCCGCCGCAGACCAACGTCCCCAATTACAGCCTATGTCCAGTAACTTCTTGCCATGCCCACCCTCTAATCTCAGCTCCGGGATCGGATAACTTTCTAATCTTCCTATCAAATCTTTATATAGATGCCCCGAGGTGGCACCTATGATAACATTGACAACGGGATCTATCTTAGTCTTTCCTATTAAGGATACAGCTAATAATTTCTCTTTTTCGCTTATACCAAGTGATTCCAGATATAATTCCGGGGCGCGCGCATCCACCAATTCTCCTTTTGCGCGCTTAATCGAATTGTTAATTAAATCCATCGTTTGATCTTTCTCTTCCAGCAGCATAACCGGTATACCCTCTACGATAGGGTAACAATGACGATGGTTTTGTTCACAACAAAACCTATCGTTTTTAAGCATAAGCCTTGAATAATCCCGTGGACAAACCAAATTTTCTACATACCATGAATCGATCGAAACCATATCCATTCACCTATTATTTAACCCATACCACCCAGTCTTTTTAATATCCCCAAACTACTCTAACTGTCTGTTCTTACGTTCGGTCCCCTTTTTACCTATTTTCGTAACTCCTTATGCTACAAATAATTAATCCCTATCATACTACTCCCTTAGCGAGTGTAAAATCCGAGCGTAACAATTTGTCCGCGTGGCAACCCAGGGTGCGAATGGGCCACCCCTGGCCTTACAGACGCTTTCAGAACCAATCGGGAAAGTATCCTAAAGGGGTACCAAATCTGGGTAGCTCTGTGTTATTACCTTCTCCTTGCCTATATCAAATACCAAGCCAGATAAAAATATTCGTTGTTTTATCTATACAGGGTCATCAGAGAGACCCTACTGGCACGCTTTACGCTGATAGATTTACTGCGTGCTTCAGAACGTGTATTACCAAGACTAAAAGATACCGAGGTTCAGTTTGCCTTTTGCTAAAACTTTAGCGGACAGCAATGATAGATTATATATAATTTATTTAGGCAATAATCAAAGTAATTCCTCATATATGGCCAGAGTCTGGTGCGCTACTGTATCCCAGGAAAAAAATTTGGCTCTTTCTAACCCCTTCTGGCGCATTGACTGCCGAAGCTCTACATCTGTGATTACCCGCGCTAGAGCGGACGCCAAGTCATCAATATCAGTTGGACTTACAAGAATTGCGATATCGCCAACAATTTCAGGTAGCGAAGTTACATTAGAGGTAATCACGGCAATGCCGCAGCTCATCGCCTCAATGACCTGCAGCCCAAAGCCTTCATATAGCGAAGGGTCCACAAATAAATCAGCTGCCTGATAAAGTGCCACTAACTCTATTTCTGACAGACGCCCTGTAAATATTATGCTATTTTTTAAATTCAATTCTGCAATCAATTTCTCTAATCCCGTTTCCTTCGGGTCAACATTTCCACCGATTACGAGCTTTTGAGAAAATTTTGATTCCTTTAGCGCCTTATGATAAGCACGAATAACTGCCGACGTATTATCACGGGGGTCAAACGAAGAAATATGCAAGATGTATCCTGCTTCGGCGTTATACTTCTTCTTTGTATTAAGCAAAACTCTTTCATCATTAGCCACACAAAATTGCTCATCGGGAGCATGATATAAAACCCGTATCTTTTTTTCATTCACATTATATCTCTGAATAAGGTCTTTTTTCGTACTATTAGAGCAGGCTATAATTAGTTTTGCCTTTTTTAGACTGGGGCGAAATAAAAGCATATTATATTTCTGGCTTAATCTCATATATAAATAATTATGCCTACTCTTGCGTGCCAACTCTATTCTATAATCTGGTATCTCAACTACAGATAACACAAACTTTACTTTACCGATAACCGGTAAAGTGTCGATTAAGGAGTGATATATATCTAGTTTGTATTTTATAATAGCCATTGGAACTTGAAATTGATCCCAGACTATACGTTTCGGTATCCGAATGCTAACATGGTGAAAATTCTCCTGCTGGGGTAACTCAGGAAGGATATTTTTTTTATTGAGAAAAATATAATAACAATTTTTCTTATCAATTTTTGATAAACTCTTAATAAGATTGTATTGATGCCGAGATACACCCTTACCATATATTGAAAGATGAGTTGCATCTAAGCCTATAACTGCCATTACCTCTCCGCAAGAACTTCTTTATATATATCCATTACCTTATTAAGCATTTGTGGTAGAGAAAAAAATTGCCTTACCCTTTCATAACCTTTCTCTCCCATCCTTTTTGATATTTCAGGGTTGTTAAGATGATATAGAATCGCTTCAGCCAATTTATCCGGGTCTTCCGGAGAAATAAGGGTTCCAGTTTCACCATCTATCACGACTTCCGGATTGCCTCCTACGGAAGTGGTAATTACGGGTTTCTTTGCTGCCATGGCTTCCAAGATAACAACTGGCAGTCCTTCAATTAGCGAAGGAAGGACAAAAAGATCAAAGACATTCATTATATCCATAATATCTGGGTGGTATCCGGTGAATACAACATGATCGATAACATTTAGATTCTTCGCGAGAGTCTTAAGTTGCTCTTGATAAACGCCATTGCGAAAATCTTCTCCTACAATAAGAAACGCCGTATTAGGAAAATCTTCAAGCACCCTCTGCGCCGCCCTAATAAATATATGTTGGCCTTTTTTCTCATCAATACGTCCAACTTGTCCGATAAGCAAAAGAGAAGAAGATAAGCCAAGTTCTTTTAAGATTTCATTCCGAGACCTAAGATTGGTAGTTTGTCCGTTTTCTACAAGAACTCCATTATAGATAAGACGAACTATCTCTTTGGGGATACCGCGTTGAATAAGACCTGTCCTTGTGGCTTGGGAAACAGCAATTATCCTACAAACAACGGACTTTACTGTAAGGGTGTTCAAAAAGAGCTGGCATCGTCTAATAAGCGAATTTGAATTCAAAGACGATAATCCGTGTTCATGATTTACTAATGGAATATTGCTCAACTTGGCAGCCATACGGCTTATAATGGCTCCCGACAAAGGAGTATGCGTATGTATCAGACTAATACCTTCTTTTTTTATTATCCGTGCTAACTTTATTGCGCTGTCTAACCTAAATGTCCTGCGCGTATCAATATTGTACACCTTAATGCCTTTTTCTTTTAAAAGATGCGTAAATTTACCTTCGGCGGGAGAATTAACAATAGTCTGATACCCTCTTTTTAAGGCTTCTTCAATAATTTTAAAGCAGATTATATTCCCGCCAGTAATTTCGCCGTCAATAATAGGATATAAAATCTTCATTCTCAAATTACTTCTTAGGATATCGGCATATTCCAATCAACTCCGTTGCTCGCCTTAGCCCTTCTTTGCTAATGTCAAAATCCTCAAGACCTGCCTCATCCCATGAACGGGTAGCCACCGTATGACAAATTTTTCTTCGCAAAAAATTAGGCAATATCGCCCGTAAGTGAAAAATATCTATTTTCTGTAGGCAGTAATGCAGAGTTGACTGTCGTCGTCTTTGTCCGAAAATTTCTACGCTGGTAAAACATTTTTTTAGAATATCTTCGAAATCTTTCTTGCAAAATTCTGTTTTATGGTAGGGGTCTTTAG
>MHGH01000013.1:195285-198187 GCA_001805465.1 Omnitrophica WOR_2 bacterium RBG_13_41_10
TTGGGTGTTGAAATAACAAATATCCCGCCTTCCTTTAATATCCGTTTTACTTCTGATAAAAATTTTTCCGGCCCATCCAAATGCTCAATGGCTTCGAAAGCGCAAACTATATCAAAATATTCATATGGAAAATCAAGTTTATGAATATCCATAACTTCAAACTGAATATTCTCTTTTTTATAGTGCTTTTTTGCATAAGCAATGGCTTCTTCCGAAATATCCATAGCCCTGACTTCTTTTGCTACATCAGCTAAATAATGTGCACCATAGCCCACTCCACAAGCCGCATCCAAAACAACCTTTCCCTGGCAAAACTGCCTGGCGAAGTCATAGCGCTTAAGATGGCCGTTTAAGGGGCCACGGGGTGTTTCTTCAGGAATAATGCGCTCTGGATAGCCATACATTTTTAACTCTCCATACCTAAATCATGTTAAAGGTGGTTCTATCGACTTGATAGGTTTATGTAACGTCTGCGGTGAGGTCTTAATATATTCTAAAATTACCTGCACTATCTTTTCGCTTGCTTTTCCTTTCCCATAAGGATTAAAGTAATACGTCATAGTTCTATAGGCCGAAAAATTTTTTAAAAGTTTGCTTACTTCTTTAAATATTTTTTTAGAATCTGTGCCCACCAATTTTGCTGTCCCCGATATCATTGCTTCTTGCCTTTCAGTGACATTACGCAAAACTAACACCGGCTTCTTTAAAGAAGAAGCCTCTTCTTGAATTCCGCCTGAATCAGTTAGTATAATATAAGATCTATCCATAAGATTTACAAAGTCTTTATACCCCAATGGCTTTAAAAGGTATATACGCTCAATATCCGAAAGATTCTTATTAATAATTCTTTGTACTTGAGGATTTGGATGAACAGAAAAAATAACTATTACTTCTGGAAATTTGAAAATGATATCTCTTATCGCATAACAAATATTTACTAACGGTTTGCCCCAATTTTCTCTTCGATGCGCAGTAACTAAAATTACTCGTTTCTCTTTAAAATTAATTTGCTGTAGCCGAGCATTTCCGAAAATAAAATCTTTATCTAACGCACTAAGCATAGCATCTACCACGGTGTTACCGGTTACATAAATTCGCTCTTTCGGAATTCCCTCGCGCAATAAATTATTCCTTGCAATTTCCGTAGGCGCAAAATGTAAATCTGCTAAAATAGTAGCAATACGTCTGTTGACCTCTTCAGGAAATGGTTGATGCTTATTTTGGGTTCTTAATCCGGCTTCCACATGAGCAATCGGAATATTCAGATAAAATGCTGCTAAAGCACCTACAAGTACAGTCGTTGTATCTCCTTGTATAATCACCAAATCCGGTTTTTCCTTCTCTAATATAGGTCGAAGACCAAGCAATGCACGATTAGTAACATCAAAAAGGTCTTGACCGGGACGCATAATATCTATATCGTATTTTGGTCTTATAGAAAACAGATTTAATACTTGGTCTAACATCTGGCGATGTTGAGCTGTTACTACTACCAACGAATCTATTTTATCAGACCTGCGTTCAATCTCTTTTATTACTGGCGCTAACTTAATGGCTTCAGGCCTTGTGCCTATAAGTGTGCATATTTTGTATTTCATCTTTATCGCCTTCATTTTATATCCTATATTTTGCCTTAAATTCCTTTATTTTTTTGTACGGTAATTTTGGTAAAAATAATAATTTCAAAATCAATCGTAAGGACCGAAGAATAGTCAAAGTAACATCCATCTTGCTCGTTCCCAACTTTCTATCGTACCTTAATATCAACGGGACTTCACAGGCTATAATGTCTAACCGCCGAAGTTTAATCAGAATTTCCGACATACATGCAAAACTGCGTTCCTCGATTAGCTTATCTTGGTAAATCTCCTTTGCCATCCTTAGTATCTTTGCCGTATATGCCCGATAACTACAGGAATAATCCCAAACGCCTTTTATGGGAAAGATTAATTTAAATATCAGGCTCGCCGCAAAAGACAGAAATTGCCTGCATGGATTTACTCCCCTAATTCTGCTATAAGGCGTATAGCGTGATGCAATAACAAGGTCAAAACCATCTTTAAGGTAATCAAACATATGATAAATGTGTTCTGGATTATGCGTGTTATCGGCGTCCATTATCACAATTGCATCTTCCAAAGAGGAAATATTTATGCAATACTCTAAAAGATGGGATAAAGCGTATCCTAAACCTTTATTTACCTTACCTTCGATAAGATAAACTTCGATTCCATGTTCGCGTAAAGACAGTATTTTAGCTACTGTAGCGTCTGAAGAACCGTCGTTATAAACAACTATCTTGTATTCAAGAGCGCGTCTTTCCAGGCTTTTCTTGATATTTAAAAGTAAATCTTCAATTCCGCCTGCTTCATTATATGCTGGCAAGCCAACCCAGATCATAACTTCCTCCAATGTCTTTATCAAATTCCATATCTTAACCGATGTATACTCTGAATTAAATTAAACGGCAACATCGCCATCAAGAAATGGACTATTAGGCGCGACTGAAATAATGTTAAGGGATTTAGCTTCACCGCCTTCAAGGCATAGGTTCTAAACATGGCCAATTGCATATCGATGTAGTAAGCATTTGCCAAATGCATATAGAAATTATGAAGGATTTTGTTGCGAAAGGAGATATTGTGGCAATTATCTAACATCGCGATATGTTTCAAAGAGGTATTGATGCGTCCTCGCGTGAACTCAGCCAAAGTTGAGTTTGCCTTATGTATACGGAATCTAACCAAGGGTTCGGGAAATGTATCAATGCAATACCGTAAGGCAAACCGTAAGTAAAAATCCCAATCTTCGAATGTTTCTGTCAGGGGGTCAAAGAAATCTACCCCTGCTAAGCATTGCCTTCTCAACATAACCGATGAGATAAACATAATGCACAGACGGC
>MHGH01000013.1:198194-199995 GCA_001805465.1 Omnitrophica WOR_2 bacterium RBG_13_41_10
TTCATAAGTGTAACCTATCTTCATTGCTTTTTTATAGAACTTAAAGCGATTTTTTGTTGCTTCTGTTAGCAGATGACTCTCTTCATCAATTACTTCTGTAATGGTATGCACTAATCCAATATCTGGGTTAGAATCCATAAAGGCAACTTGCTTTTCCAATTTATGCGGCAGCCAGATATCATCGTCGTCTAAAAAAGCAATATAATCACCTTTTGCGACCTTAATCCCTGTATTGCGCGCCTGCGACCTACCTTTATTACCCTGATAAATATAAGAAATATTTTTAGCATATCTCTTAAGTGCCTCTTTTGTATTATCGGTTGAGCCGTCATCAACCACAATAATCTCGAAATCCTTAAAGGTCTGATTCAAGACACTATCAATGGCCTCACAAACAAAATGGACCCGGTTATAAGTTGTAATAATTACGCTGACTTTGGGCATTTAATAATCTTGCTTATAGAGGTTTTTGAAAATAACAACATGGCCTTACTCTCTTTAGTGGACAGACTGTTAACCTGTTTTTCGTACACAAAAGGGCTCATTGGATCTAACCTAACAGACCTAGCATAGTTGAAGTCATTATTCATTTGCTGAGAACTCCAATTTGTAGGTTTGTATTATTCCTGGGTCACATTCCTTACCCATACCAACTCTGGGAACTTCGAGAAAAAGCTGCAGCGCATCTCTAGGTATATTAAATGGCATCTTATCCAAATATGCACCTGAGTTTTCTTCTAGGCGTATACGGACTCCAGGAACCATATTTTTATTAAACACGATACCTGGATTGGGCGTTGGATAATGTTCCGTTATAAAAACTATTTTGTACTTTCTTAACTTTGGTAAAATCTTTAGTATTTGCTCGTTAGACAAATGCTGCAAAACTTGCCTGAGAAAAGCTATGTCTCCATTTGGAAGCTCATCATCAATAATATCAAGGCATAGAAAATTCACAGCACTGGTAGCTTTGGTTTTGTTGAGTTCTTCTATTAACTTGGGCACAATGTCTACCCCGATATATTCACTGCAATAGTCAATAAAATGTTTACCTACTTCAAAATTACCACATCCTAAATCAACAATTCTAGGCTTCTTCGGTATATATGCCCTTAGAAAATCGGATATCTTTTGAACGTAAGGTTGAACTATCAACTCTTCCGCAGATCCAGGTCCTGAATAAAATTTATTAAGACCATTACCCCATAATTTATTATCGTAAATTTCTGTAAAAATTTCTTTTACGGTCATGTTGAGTCTTCGTTTATCATCTAAAGTTATTTTTACTTTGCTAAAAAACCTAATAAGAGACGAAGGGAGTAGCCGTTTAACTATATGCTTTATTCTTATCATTAGGGGAATAACCATTTAAACATCCCTGAAAGAAAGTTTCGAAAACTAGAGAGCAGTAACAAAAACCAATACACACTCGTTCCATAGTATTTCTTATAATAATGTAACATACTTTTTTCTTGTAAAGGCGCAAGGACCTCTCTCGGGGTAGCTGAAACGCCTCCTTGCCTCCAGTGATGGAGTATTTCTACATCCGCAAAATGAAATATTTGCCATCCTGCTTGATGCGCAGCTCGGCAGAAATCTGCTTCCTCCCAATACATCAGGCAGCTTTCATCAAGTAGCCCAATCTGTTCAAATACTTCCCTACGAATCATCGTGCAAGCACCGGATACATTATCTACAGCCCGTGTATCTTGGCGATCCCAACCATTATATCGCCAATGCCGCTTAACTGGGTTTTGCGGCCAAATCCGATGGATTAAGAAATAGTGGCATAGCACCCAGG
>MHGH01000013.1:200039-202837 GCA_001805465.1 Omnitrophica WOR_2 bacterium RBG_13_41_10
GGATCAAGTAATTTTACGCCCAGAATCCCTATCCGGGAATGCGCATCCATGTATTGCACCATCTTACTTAGACCATTAGAGGTTAATAAACGCGTATCCGGGTTTAACAATAGAACATAACGACCTTGCGTCTCTCGGATACCTTGGTTTACTGCTGGCCTATACCATCGATTTTCCCTATTCTCGATTAAACACACATTAGGAAATAATTCTCGGATAGCTCCAGCTGTGCCATCACCAGATGCATTATCTACTACCATAACTTCTGTCTGAATCGGTCCGGCGTAAGTAAAAATCGAATCTAAACATTCCAAGGCATAGTTTCTACAATTGTAAGTAACGATAACTACTGATATATCTACCTGATTATTATTCATCTACTTTAATATCAATGGTTGCCTTAAAGAATAAATGAGCTCCGCATAGATTAGGATAGCGCTTTATCATGATTCTCTCCCATATAGGTGCTAATATTTTAAGAAAAGGTAAATTCCTTAACTTTCCTGCAAGGGGTACTGTAGATCCACTGACTCCATATTCCTTTATTATATATCCCGCGTCTTGAATTAAATCATAAGCAGTATAAAGGTCAAAAAACCTTAAGTGGCTGATATCAAGTACTCCATACTTTTGGTACCGGAAACAACCTTTAAAAAATAAGTTTTTTCTAACCTCCCAACAAGCTACATTAGGAAGCAGGATAATTACAAAGCCATTTTCCGCAAGAACATTCTTTGCCTCGCAAAGAACTCGCCAAGGATCAACTAAGTGTTCAAGAACGTGCATAAAAAGAATAACATCAAATTTACGGGATAGTTTAGACCAAATAGTTGGATCTTCGATATCACTTATAATGACCGATTCTGCAAAACGCTTGGCCTTCTTGGCAGATTCTTCATCAATCTCTATCACCGTAATAGTACATCCTTGGTCATAGAGATGTTTTGTAAACAATCCCGTAGAACATCCAATCTCTAAAACTTTTTTTCCGCTGCCGGCTATTTCTAAAACCTTTTTCTTTTCCGCTGATAGTTTATCCTTACTTACAATGGGTTCATCATAAACTAACGGCCTTATTATCTTCTTTTTCAAGAAAAACCTCCTCTATTTTCTTTTACTAATCACTCTTGCAGGATCTG
The DNA here is from genome assembly GCA_001805465.1 of Omnitrophica WOR_2 bacterium RBG_13_41_10. Taxonomy (GTDB): domain Bacteria; phylum Omnitrophota; class Gorgyraeia; order Gygaellales; family Profunditerraquicolaceae; genus RBG-13-41-10. The sequence continues at coordinate 201,179 of MHGH01000013.1, forward strand.
CTTGAAACTCTTTCCAAATCTACTCTGAAGAAACCATATCTTTGCAAAATGGACCAATTCGTTTCTTCTTCGACGTCGTACATGCGTACCAGTTGAGATAAATTCTTCTATTCTATTGAGCATCTGTTTTATTCGATGCCCATAAGTATGATTATTAAGCACACAATCGCATCCCCTAGCAGCGATCTCTTCTCTTTCATTCTCGTGCGTTAAGTAATATTCAGTAAAATATTCAAGATTATCATCATCGTAAAGCACGAGGTGTTTACGGTCCTGGAATAAATCCTCTAATCCGTTATCCACAAGCCTGTCGGTAAGAAGCAAGCTTCCTGAGGCCAGCGCTTCAAAAACGCGCATATTCAAGTCATTATTGATGCTTTTATTAAAGACAATTTTTGATTGAGAGTAAAACTTTGCAACCTCATTATATGGCCTATAACCCTGATACACCTTAAATTTATGTGAGAGCCGTTTTAATAAGCTCTTACGCTGAGAATTCAAAGAGCCTATAAAACATACATCATAAATTTTTGGTAAGTCATAATGGTGATGGATGTCTGGGTCACAAGCCAAGGGTAGCCAAAAGACATTCTCACAGCCTGATTTTCTTAATGGCTCTACAAATTCCTTTTGCGCCACAAAAACCAAATCGAATAAAGACGCTATTGTCTTATGAAACCGAAATGCTAAATGTGTATCAATTGCATAAAATACAGTAGGGATCGGTAAAGAATTAATACCTTTTAGATAGAAGGTATAGGCTGAATCTACCATTATAAAGACATCTACCTGCCAATTATTACTTAGAGACTTATAAAGCTTATCTATTCTTACGTAACTACCTTTAAGTGGAATATCCTGATGTGCGCCAGCGATGCTTGATGGACCGCAGGTCCTCACTGTACAATACTTGCGCAATGCCCGCTCTAAATACAGGGCAGTTGTCCCTGGAGCATAATTATATAACATAAGAATATTCATACTCTTCTGGCAACTAAAAAAATTTCATCACCTAATCCAATTGCTTCACCCAATCTACTTAGGATATCGTATCCAATACGTTTTATAACCGAAGTAATTACAGAAGGTGCGTATGCGAGTTAATCTAAGGTGCTTAATTTTAATTGACTATCTCATTAAATATTATCTCTGGGTCTAAATAACAGAACAAGGATTCGGTCAATATCTTCTTTCTTCCAAATATTTAAAGCAAAAATGCTTCCCAAATATAGAATAGGTGCTAATAATACAACAAATAAGTTTCTGGTTAAGCTCAAGATAACCACACAAGATAACCCTATAAAAAAGGGCTTAAAGGATATCTTGGCGCCTATAATCCATAAATCCCGCGTGGAAGAAAAAAGACCAAATATGAAGAATCCAGCTAGGTTATAACTTATTACAGTTGCCCAGGCTGCTCCAAGCGGACCCCACCTGGGTATCAATATTATATTTAGAATAATATTGATGATAGCTCCAATAGAAGTACCTATGAGGACAAATCTCTGCAAGCCCTTTGCTATAAATGCGGTGCTCATAATCCCTCCGAGGAATACTCCAGACTCCGACCAAATAAGCACAGAAAGTACAATAGCAGATGGAATATATTCTTTTCCATAAAGGACCTTGATTATTAAAGGAGAACCCATTGTTACAATC
>MHGH01000013.1:202875-215476 GCA_001805465.1 Omnitrophica WOR_2 bacterium RBG_13_41_10
GCAAAGCTTGATGTAATATTCAAAGCGTTCTCTCTGTAAAGAAATCTGAGAAAGTATAGGGAGCATCGTAGACATAAGGGCGACGGCAAAGATACTAAATAGTTCAGCAATGTTTACCGCAGGAATGTAATAACCTAATTTTTGGTCGCTAGCTAAAGTGTGTAGCATAACTTGGTCTATACGATTATAAATGGAAACACTTAATGCGGATAGCGCTATCGGCCATGAACTTTTTAAAATGCCCCGGGCGAGGCTATTGTTAAGACACCAATTAAAAAGCATAAATCTACGCGCAAATATAAATAATCCTAAAACTTCAACCATACTACAAAATAAACGGCCTAAGATAATGTATGGTAACTCAGCACCTGCTAAGATAAGTATTCCTATAACCGCAACCCACAAAATCTGTCTGGCAAGAGAGATACCTACTCCATACCATTGCTTTAAGTGTATTAGAAATACTAATCCATATAATCGCAAAGGTGATAACAGGAGTATATCTATAGCAGCAACAAAAAGAAGTATCTGCAAGGTATTTGCGTATCCCAATATGATTGAGCTAAAAATTGCTAATGCAGTTGCAAATATTGATAGTAAAGAAGATATAACTGTGGCTGTGCCAAAGAACTTCTCCGCCTGCTCTTTTTGTTTAGCTGATTCACGGACAATTATTTGCTCCATCCCTAAAGTCGTCAACCAACTAAAAAGTGTAAGATAAGCGTAAAGTGAGGCATATTGACCAAGCTTTTCGCTACCTAAATAACGAGCAATAAGGACGGAGGAAACTATAGTAAAGAACAAATTTATTACTCTGCCTGCAATAATCGCAGAGGTATTTTTAAAAACTATTTTTTTTAAATCTGGTGATTGATAAGCATAAAATTCTTGCATAAAATTTCCTGTTCTTACGGTCTAAAAACAAAAAATAAATTTATCTTTCGCATAGCAAATTGATATAGCCGCGTTCCCAACCCAAATTTATTAAGTATTGAGTGTCAGAGGGAATATTGTAATATTCTATTTCTCCTGAAAGTGCACGAATTCGATTAAATCCGAGCTCACCAAGCAGTATAAGTAACTCTTCTGCAGATGTGCCTGCAGCTTCAAGATAAGATGGGTCAAGCTCAATTATGAGTTTGAGTTCTGGACATCTTTTAACTAAAACCCGTATGCCTTCCAAAACAATCTTATCCGCGCCTTCTGCATCGACCTTGATAACATCCACAGATGGCCATCCACGATTCATAAAAAATTTGTCAAGGGATATTACATTTACGCTTATAGCCTGTTCGGCTGAATCTAAAACTTTAAATAGACTGGTCGTGATACACTTTCCTATGAACAATATGGATTTACTTTCTGTATTACCTATTGCTACTTGAAAAGCCTCTACTATTTTATCTAATGCATTTATCCTTATATTTTTTTGCAAAAGCCAATAAAATGATGGGTTGGGTTCAAATGCGTAAACCTTTCCCTCGTTCCCTACAAGTTTCGCCGCAAGTAAAGTATAATACCCAATATTAGCTCCGACATCTACAACAGTCATTCCGGGTTTAACTATTTGTTCAAATACAAGACTCGTTTCTGGTTCATACTCAAAAGCGTACAACCATCCAAACTGTTTTTGTCCTTCTGGAATACGGTGAAACATAATTATCCCCTTATTTTCTATCGGGTCGGGTATTTTATAATATAAAATTTTGGTAAAAAGCAAATAAATCATCGAACCTAGCGTGCTTCCTTTAATTCGCATCTTAGTGATTCCTGTTTTAGATACTACTGGAGCAACAAGGTTATATATACGGAGTATCCATCTGCGTAACGCCAAGTTCATTAAAAGTGTAAAACGCATAATTTTTCTTTCTGTAAAATCAAATATTTCAGCGTTAACTATTTACTGGTGAGCATTTGATAAAGATTTTTCCAGAAGATAGGTCTCTTTATTAACTCTCTAATAAATATTCCGTGATGATTAAAGTCTGCATACTTCTCAATAAGTTTTTGAATTTGCTCTTGAGCACAAAACCGAATCAATCTTTCTATCTGTTCATCACTAGAATAGGCGACAAATTTCCTAAAATATAAACCCATCGTTAAATCAAACTCAATTTTTTTCTTCCATCTAACTTCATATCGCCGAAGAAAATCTTCGCTGAAATCCTTGGATTTGAAAGCCTCGATAATAGTCCCTGCGGCTAAATCAGCACAGAGAAGCCCAAAATAGATGCCGCCCCCGGTTGTAGGCTTTACCTGCCCGGCAGCATCACCAACAACTAACATTCGGTTACCGTAGGATTTACTTATTACTCCCAAGGGTATAGGTCGTCTTATAATATCGAAATCCTCTTCAACGATACGGCCTTTTTCTATAAGGCTTTTAAGGAACGATTTTAAGAAAAGTGCTGAATTTTTATGCGTACTTAGGCCGATGCGCAATTTTTTTTCTTTCAGGGGCACGACCCAAGCAAAAGAATGTGGCGCAATGCTATTACCTATAAAAATCTCAATCTCGCCGTTAAATTCTCCGGAAGCCTGAACTTGGGAACAGTCTAAAAAACTCGCGGGAGGAATTAAACCAATACTTTTATGTAAATTATATTTTATACCGGTAGCTAAAATAACTGCGTCGCTTTTGATACTCGCTTCTTTGCCATCAAAGGCTACTGTTTCTGTCACGTAATTATCGTTGATTTTAAACGCTGAACAATAGCAGTTAAGCAAAAATTCAACCCCTTTTTCTTTAGCGCGGCGATAAAGACTCTGGTCAAAAATTGTTCGATCGGCCACATATATCAGAGTTTTACTTTTTAAACATAACTCTGCTCCAGCAGGCGAAAAAATACAGGCCGAATTAAATTTATTCTCTATAGCTTCCTGAGGAAGATAAAATTTATCAAATGCCTCTTTACTTATAAGCCCAGTGCAAAATCTGGGCTTGCCGATTTGCTCATCTTCTTCTACCACTAAAACCCGAAAACCGCTTTCGGCAAGCTTTATAGAAGTATATATACCTACTGGTCCTCCGCCTATAATTACTATATCATATTTGGAATCTAGCTTAACTTCCATTATTCTCAAGTACCCTCAAGCATAATTTTTTCTTTATCTTTACCCTGCATAATTTCTTCTTTGTCCTTATAGCGATAAAAAACTAAGAGCATTACTAAAATCCAAAAAGGAAGCACAAAAGAATTTCCTACCGAATAAATCCAGCTTTCATAAATACAACATATTAATCCCGCTATTAGCGATGCGCATAAGGCATGCCTTAAAAGAGACGTGGCTTCGCCTTCCTGTCTTAAAAATAATTCTTTAAATAAAAGCATAAATAAAGGGATAAAGAAAATAATAAATCCGAATAGTCCCAACTGTAGTAACATTCCTAAATAAGAATTGTGAGCAGAAATTCCGGCGTGTTGTTTAAGAAAAATAACATTTTTTAAACCTAAAATCTTATCCTCTACTCCAAAGCCATAACCAAAGATTGGTTTATCTATGATTGAATCTAAAGCAACCGGCCAAATATTCAATCTACCGCCTAAAATCGGGATATTTTCAGATCTAATATAATCCATAAAATATTGCTTTATAAATGTTTCTATTACCAAACCTAATATCAAAATAAAAGATGTTAAGGAGAAAAAAATAAAAGGCTTATATTTTTTTGAAGAAGCATAAATAAAGTACCCTAAAGCAAATGCCGTAGCATTTAACGAGCCGCGCGCTGCCGAAAACAATAAACCTAACAATATCATCAAGAAAAATAACAATGCACTTTTCTTTTTCGTCTCTAGAAAATGCCACAAGCTAATAGGCAAAATTATGGCAGATAAAAGTCCCAAACTATTCGGATTTGCGAATATTCCTGTAAACCTTCCAGCTAGAAATGGCCGATATGGTCCAATAAATATCATTAAGTAGCCTAAGGTAAACAAAGGCCACAGAACCGAAAGAATTAAACGGACAACTTTTTCCGGGCTCTGCTCATAAGCATACTTCCAGATAATCCAGAATATGCAAATATATAACGCCAAAATTGTAGCTGTCCGCTCTAAAGTTAAAGACGGAAAAGGTGAATAAAAACTGGAAAGAAAAGCATAAATAATAAAAAAAATGGCTATGATATCGAAAGATTTAATCTTGCGTACTGTCCGGCCAAGAAGAATATCTCCAAAAGCATAAAAACTTAAAAAGGCGAAGAATACCCAGCGTAATTGTAGGGCGATTTTTCCTATACCAGCAAACTGAATCGCAACAATCTCAAGGCAAAGTATAGTAAGAAAAATTAGGATGCCCCGGGAAAAGAATAATAAAGAAACAAGAATAAGCCCTAAAGGTAAAATTATCAATATTTTGCTATCCATCTTTAATCTTAACGTATAAGTTAAAATTACTTATCTTTGATATAGATTCTTTTATCTTGAACGGATATTTCCTCTCCGTAAACTTTTCTCTCACGGATTCCCGTTCCTTGAGGTGAATCCCATTCTATAGCAGTACCGCTAATCATTCCATGCCGCCAGGTATCTTCTTTTTTTATCCAGACATCGCCACTTTCATTATAAACAACTGGATGCGTAACATAACCGTAATTTTCGCCGCGCCACCTAGTAACCCAACTAGATTCTGGAGAAAAAAACCATCTAAAAGGGTTTACTCTATATCTTATAGGCTCATATTGCCCATCTATGGCTGTTTTTCTTTGGGCAGCTATTTCTATCCATCCGTCACCGATATACTGTATTTGATCGGTACTTACCCCCGCTAAAGATGCAATGACCCATTTAAGTCTAGATACCTTTGTTTTTTCTTGTTCGACAAAGCCGAAGTACATAATAAGAATAGCTATTAATAATAAGAGAATAGTTGGTGGGCGAAAAAGATTAAGCCATCCTTGATAACGCCATAATTTTGAAAAATTGTATTTTATTTTCTCTTCTAACTCTTCATAAGCATTGAGGCGGCGCTTTTGAGAAATCCATTCTATAGATTCTTTATCCGGCTTTATCTTAATAATGCGGTATCTTATAGAATATATGCCCTCTTTATAATCATAGGTGCCATCAGGGTTATCCTTGCCAAGATAATGATTTCGTTGAATCTTTTTCCTTAAAATTGCAAATCTTGCTTTATGGAATGAATCCATTATCATAAAAATAACCCCGCACCTCTTATTACTCAGGTATGCGGGGCCTTTAATACATTTTTATTTTATCCTTTAAAAACTGAATAACCTACGTCCCTTCTTTTTCGTCATTGTAATATTTACCGTAATTTTTGTAATGATAATAATAACCGTAACGCATTTCTATCTGAGGGGAAAGGTTATTAAGGACTATACCTTTAACCGAAGCGCCTACCTCCATAAGCTGCATCTTGCTGCGATTAATTAGATGCCGAGAGGTGCTACCTACCCTATAGATTAAAATTACCCCGTCTAATTTAGGTGCAAGAATAGCCGTATCCGCTACTGCCAATACCGGAGGAGAATCTATGATTATAATATCGAATCTTTCTCTTAGGCTTTCCAAAAAAGGAGTTATTTTTGAGGATTGTAACAGTTCTGCCGGGCTATTAGTCGAAGAGCCGCTGGTTAAAATATTTAGGTTATCTAAACCCGGTAATTTCATGGCATCTGTAAACCCTATATCCCCCATTAAAATATCCGTAATGTTACGGATCCCTTCTTCAATTTTAATTGCGCCGCTTAAAATATCGCTTAAGCCCGGCTCTTTTTTCTTTAAACCAAAGATCTTATGGATTACGGAACGCCGCATATCAGCATCAATTAAAAGCGTACGCAAGCTACACTGAGCCATAGCAATAGCCAGATTAGATGCAGTAACAGATTTACCCTCCATAGGCTCTGAACTGGTAAATAACAAAATCTTTCCTTTTTCTTTGCCTTTAAATACTTCATTTTGTATATTTGTCCTTAAAATACGGTAGGCTTCAAAAATTGGCGAAGACATAGAATAATGAATAAGAAGTTGATTTCTTAACTGTAGTATTTTATCTTTTCCGGAAGATCTTCCTTGCCAAAATCTTCCCAGAAGTCCCTTTTTTTCTTCTTGTTTTATTTTTAAATAGGGAATTACGCCTAAGGCAGGCAGCTTCAAATAACTTTCTACATCCTCAATTGTACCCATAGAGACATCTAGCTGCTCAACCAAAAATGCCCCCGCCAGGCTCAACATAAGACCTATCACAATTCCTAAAAAATAATTTAAGCGTTTATTGGGACTGATCGGGAAGGTAGGAACATCTGCAGGATCAACTATAGTTACATCTGGTATCTTCTCTGCCTCGGCAACATAAGCAAGCTCTAATTTTTCCCTTGACATTCGATAAAGATTGACATATATCTCCACATTACGCGTAAGCCGGCTATATTCTAATTCTTTTTCCGGCATCTGCTTCAGTTGCTCTTTTAGTATGGAAATCTGCTCTTCTGTCTCTTTAACGTCCGGATGAAGTGCTGTATACTTACGTAAAAGCTCTGACTTTTTTGCTTCTAAATCAGATAATCTATTTTGAAGAGGAATGGCGATTCCCGAAGGAATCTCTTTTTCTTTAAAATTAGCTAGGGCCTCTTCAGAACTCTTTAATTTCGCCTCCAAATTACTTACGCGGTCTTCGAGAAATTTCCTTACATGACGAGCCTCTTTAATTTTATATTCTAAATCAAGCCAGACATACGCCTCAGCAACCTTATTGGCAATCTGTGCGGCCATTTGCGGATTTCCATGCACAACATAAATACGGATTATATTCGTATTAGGAATAATCTCTGCAGAAACCGCTCCTTTTAAAGAGCTAGCGATGTTACTAATCTGCTGAGGAGTGGCATCTTTACCTGCAAGGCCTAATTCTATAACTGCCTTCTCTAAGGTAGGCTGACTGGTAATGATTTTTGCCTGTGACATGAGGGGATCTCCCGGTCTTACCATAACCGTTTCCGTAAACAGTTGAACAAAGGACCTACTCACCTGCCAATTAACAGAAGCCATAGCTCGATAAACGGGTTTTTGTATATTGGTATAAATTACGGCTGGAATTACAACTAAAAAAAAGACAAAAAGCATAACCCAGCGTCTTTTCTGGATAATCTGCCAATAATCACGTAAATTTAATTCATATTGTGGCATTTTTTATTTTATACATAACCTATTGTTTTTCAATGTCTTAAATTTATCATAGATGTGCTTCTTTGTCAAATTATTTAGTTTTCATTGTTTTTAATAATCCCGCCGCTTTTTTCAAGATCCTGACAATATAATTCCTTTTACCCATAACTTCCTTAGACGGAAAAAATACCTTTTTAAAAATAGATAAATATTCCTTTGGTGACTGCGCTTCAATCAATTCAAAAAATATATAACATAGAAAACCATTTATGAACCGCCTTCTTATGCCATTTCGCAAAATAACCTTTTTATTTACAAATATTTTTATCCATATAAGTTTTAAAAAAAATGGTTTGAGCCTGCTTAATACCTCTAGGGGCAGATCAGAGTCTAAAAGGGCCTTGGATACCATAAGTGCAAGATAAAGAGAATTTGACAACCTCCAACTTTTCGCCTTCTTTATTATGCTGTCCCAATCGAGTATATCCTTATATTTATGCAATAATTCATTTATATCGCAAACATATTTTAAATTACTGAAGCAATCGCTACTTACTAAATGTGCGCTAAGATATAATAGAAGCTCTTCTTCTTGAAACTCATAATATCCTATGCCGGCCCCTTCCTTGTATCTTGTTCCTTGCCATAGACCGTTTATTCTTGGAGCAACTTGGTAAGCTGGTGTTATATCCCAATGCAGGTCAATCATTACTGCTTTTGGCTTCGAGAAAAGATATTGCCACTGTTTACTTTTTACTTCATTATCAGGATTAAAACTATAGCCTATATCTTCTAATAACGCAGTTGCTCTTTCCTTATCTTTCTCTTTTATCAATAAATCAATATCTACCCCTAAACTACGCGCTGCGATATCTCCGTAAAGCCGCTTTGATAAAACTGTCCCTTTTAGAGGCAAAAGAGAAATGTCTTTTTGAGCAAACAGTTTTAGAAGCTCCATGAGTTCCTTATGCTGGCAGGTGCTCTTTGACACTATAAAACTATAACCAAATTTTAACCTATCGAACACAAATTGTGGAATATGTGTATAAGGGGCAATTCCCTTTAGCGCATTATAGGTAAAAAAAGCAACTCCGCTTCTCATAGCGGATTCAGAGAAACCCTCCCATTGTATGCCTTCTTTTATCAAATCCGTAGCTTTCTTTTTCAATTTTTCGTTTAAATCTTTTCGTGCACAAATCAACAGGAGCTCTTCAGTGTTATAAAGAACAGGATTTTCTTTTTTAAGCCTATTTTTTAGCTTAAATAAAAATGACCTCCATTCTACAATCAAACTTATATATCTTGATGAAAAATGGAGTATTTCCGGATAGCTGAATGATAATTTTGCAATAATATTATTAAGATACCTCCATATAGGGAGTTCTAAATTTATCTTGAGATTCCTTCTTTGAATCTGCGTTATTTTCCCTTCTATTAATTCTATAGTTACAGGGTAATCGAGGCCTTTTTTATGAGCATCCCCTTTTGTAAAATAAATCCTCTTTCTTTCGTACCTTATGATTTTTACCACTCTGTGGACAAAAAACCACGGCCCTTTTTTGTTTTTCATATCTACAGCAACTATATCTCCAATTTTTATTTCTTTTCCATTTATAGGTTCTACCTTTATCCTATCTGCATTCTTTATAAAGGGATACATACTCATTCCCCAGGCATTTAAATATACGGATTTACCCTCACCTAGTAAAGAAAGGTATAAATCCTTTGCGGATTCATTAACCTCTTTTTTTATTTGCAGCGTTTTTTCTTCTAGTATCATTCTGTCTTAAATATAGCTGCGCTTTCTGGTGCCTTTTCAATCTGGCTGGCAAATAATTCTCGATATTTTGAATCCTTTTCTATGAATTCTTCAGGGGTAGCTAACTGGATCTCTAGAGGGTTCTTTAAAAAATAAGCCAGCTCCATTTTTCTTACGGCAGAAAGCCTGTGGGATACTACAATTATTGTAGAATCTCTAAATGCGCTTTTTATATTCTCAATTATCTTGTCTTCTGTTTCGGAATCCAGAGAAGACATTGCTTCGTCTAAAATCAATATTTTAGGCCTTTTTATTAATGCCCGGGCAATGGCTATGCGTTGCTTCTGGCCCTCGGAAATCTTATAGGCATTTTCTCCGATTATCGTATCATATCCTTTCGGCAGAGCCATAATAAAATCATCTGCCTCTGCTAAGCGCGCTGCTTGCATAACTTCCAGCATCGAGGCATCTTCTTTAGAGTATAAGATATTGTTTTTTATGCTGTCATTCCATAAAAATGGCTCTTGAAGCGCTATGCCAATCTGGGCCCTCAAAGACTGAAGGGTCATATCCTTAATATCCACTCCGTCAATGAGTACCGTGCCATCATTTAATTCATAAAGCCGTAAAATCAAGGCAAGCAGGGTGGTTTTGCCGCATCCCGACGAGCCTACCAGGGCTATTTTGGAAGCCTCTTTGATAGAAAAAGTTATATTTATAAATACCGGCTTATTCTCTTGATAGCCGAAAGAAACATTCCTAAATTCTATCGCGCCAAGTAAAATAGGGTAATTTCTAGCGTCCGGCCTATTTATTATCTGAGGTTTTATGCCTATGACTTCTGCCAAATATTGGCATGATACTGAACTTATAGCAACGGTTTCATAGAATCTTCCAATTGAATCAACAACTGCTATCAGTTGGGCTAAATAAATCATAATCGCAGCCAGGTTACCAAGAGTCATGATTCCCTTAAAAACCAGATACCCGCCGTATAATACAATAATTATACTGATTATTTTATTTATTACGGAGGCGGTGAAATTGCTAATTGTTGTAAGTTCGGAATTTTTTTTGTCACAATATATTTTCTTTGTAAGATTTTCGAGAAATCTTTTTGTTTCGTAATCCCCCCCATCAAACGCCTTTACTAAATACATATGGCTAAATAATTCGCTAATATACCCAAGGATATCCTGGGTTTTATCGATAAGCCTATGGGTTATTTCTTTAAGCCATCTGCCTAAGAGATGGTGATAAAGATAATTGAGCGGCGCCAAGAAAAGGGCAAATAATGCCAACCGCCGGTTAAGGCAAAAAACAATGATTAAAATAGATATCAGCCTGGTAAATAAAGTTATTATTTGGGGTATGGCATTAGAAAGAAAAGCGCTTACTGCTGGGACATCGCCGGTAACCCGATAAAGATACTCTCCGCTAGATTTTTTATGAAAAAAATCTAGCGCAAGACTGTGAATATGGTTAGATAAATCCCTGCTTAAATCAAAATGAATACCAAGTCTGATACGGCAAACAAGATAACTACTTAAAGAATTCAGGAAAGCGGCGAGAATAAAAATACCTGCTCCCATAAAAATAATAATAAAGAATAACCACAGGTCTTTATTAGTATACGCCGTATCTATAATAAGTTTGGCAAGGTAGGGGTTAAGTAGAACCAACGGAGTTATAATAAGCCCAAGAGTAATTACTGCTGCCTGCAGCTTCCAGTATCTATAAAGATACTTATTGAATCGGAATAGGCTTGCGTTGCTTGCATTCATAAAACCTATGGAGTTTCTCTGTTTTCTAATTATTCTCTTCATTCCTCTCCATTTTTCTTTTCTGTCTGGCTACCAATGCATGGTACTTGCCTGTGGAAATAAGAATATCTTCTATTTTCTATTTTTAGAGAAATACAAGTCTTCTTTGGTTAAATTAAGTTTTTCTAATACTAAACCTATCTCTTCGTTGGCATAAGTATCTTTTTTGACTTCTTCAAGCCATTTTTCAAAGACCGCTATCCACATTTCGCGTTTCGCCATCCCAGTTCTTACCAGGTTACTAAAAGAAGCAACATAGGGATTATACCCTAAATTTTTAGTATCTATGTAAATCATCAAATAATTTAATAGGCAATTAGTGACCTCCGGGCCTTCATTGCCGGGCTTTATTAATCCTAAACTCACAACCTCCTTACTAATTTTTTCTTCATTATATTCTGATTCTTCTAAAGCTAATAATATACGTGGATATCTCTTTGTAACAAATCTAGATAATTTATGTGGGCATCTCTTAAGAATTTTTATAAGAAAGGGGGTTAATGAAGTTGGAATCATTTTTGACATTGGCAATTGGTATCTGTATAGTCCTAAAATGTATCTTTTCTCCTCTTCGTTGAAGGCATGAGAATATATATTATGAAAAATATCATTTCTTAATATTCCACCGAGAGGAGAATTATTAGGGAATAATCCTGAGCCGACAAAACCTAATGCTATAAAAGGTATATGCATAACTGTGGCTAACCTTGTTGCTGTATCCCGTAAAATAGAAAAGCATATACCGCATATAATACCCTGGCATCCTTGGTTAGGACGGCTAAGTATATAAGAATAAATTTTTTTATAGATACTACTGGGGGGCGAAAGGAATATATGCTCAACATTTAATTTCTCTACGGTATTTTTGATATTGTTGTGAGCAACTTCGCTTAAAAATCCAGTATCGCAGGTATAAGCCAACACCCTCAATCTATACACTTTAGTGAGAAGATATAGTAAGTATGTGCTGTCTTTTCCGCCACTAAAACAGACAAGGCAATCATAATCAGCTTTATTTTTATTTTCTGCAAAAATTCTTTCAAGATTCAATTTTGGTTTTTCTTTTAAGCCTTGTGTCCTCCCTATGTTTTGATAATCCAAACAGAAGCTACAAACATTCTCATGGTTAAAGTAAATACCCGGATAATTTTCTGGCAGCAAGCACCGATTGCATCTTCGCATAATATCGCCTCTTTATTACTTCCTTCTTCTCCAGAAATAAAGATTAGGGTTTACTGATAGGTAAATTTTTATGACCGGCAATGTTAAACTAATTATTTCTCTTGTTACTGACCATTTAAATCTTCTTCCAGTTCGAAGAGATGCTTTATTCTTAAATTCAATTATGGCGAATAATCGCTGATACCCTGCCTGTTTTAGAAAATCTACTGCCCTACTTACTACTTGAGGAATTATGCCCTTTCCTTTATACCCAGATAAAGTACCCATATAGGTCAAACAGGCTTCTTTATCATTTAATTTTAATTTCCCTGGATGCCAAGGAATATTTATCTCTTGAAAGCTAAGGTTAACATAACCAATAATGATATTTTCGTGTTGAGCAATAAAATACTTATTCCCTTTCTTTAAGTTATTTAAAATATTTTCCTTATTTCCGAGCAGAGATATATTGGATTTATCTAAAGTATCCTCATTAAGCACACTAACTCTTATAGGGATTAAAGGAGGCAATACTGAAGGCCAGGCTTCTTGAGGATTTTTCTCTAGTAATATGTATTTCTGGCAACAGCAATAAAGATTGCGACGCAGGAAGTTTCTAGGTTCTTCCCATAACCTTTGGTAAAATTTCTTAAATCCATACTTTTTATAATATAAAAAGGCTCTTTTATATAATCCAACTCTCTGTTTATCTATCTTCTTTTTTC
>MHGH01000013.1:215503-225356 GCA_001805465.1 Omnitrophica WOR_2 bacterium RBG_13_41_10
CTATCATTTTACATCACTGCCTTCTGGCCTTATCCGCAACAAGATGCGCTAATTCGCAGTAATAAGGTATCGGTGCCTCAGGATCTCTACGTTCGAGCTCTGCCTTTCCCGGACAATAAAGGCAGAGATGCCGAATCAAACAGGTGCGACACTTAGACCCGCTCTTAAACTTTACAGAGCGAATCTTGGGAAAAAGCTCATAAAAGCCTTGCCTAAATGAATGGCTACGCAGATCCCAAGACGGCCTCCTCATTGAGTTACAGAAAAAGAGCTCTCCAAATGGATTGACATAAAATGCCCAGGTTCCTCCCGGACAGCGAAAGAGGGTATCCGAAGGTTCTTCTTTAAAAAAGGTATCTTTAATCTCATCCCTTCCTTTAACTAGCTCCTTACGGTTTTCAAGCTCCCATATCTTCTCTATGGGCAAACGCAAGGAACAGGGCTCGGTTGAGCCATCTATACGGGGGTCAATTATTACACTACAATGAAATTTCATCCCCATCTTCTCATAAAATCTACGTATCAAAGGAAGCTCATTGAAGTTTAAGGTCATTGCCTGAGATTTTAATTTTAGAGGGAGACTATACTTACGGAGGAGTTCAATGCCCCGCATTGCTTTTTCAAATGAGCCTGGGGTTTGAGTAATTAATTCGTATGTCTTTTGGGTAACGCCGTTTAAGGTAACCTCAATAGAAAATGGAGGAAATTTCTGCAAATATTCTGCTATTTTCTTATTTAAAAGAGTAGCATTAGTAAAGATGCTTATAATAAATCCCTTTTTATAAGCATAGGCATAGATATCCAAAAAGTCCTCCCGCAGCAAAGGTTCTCCCCCAGTAAGACAAAGCCACAGACATCCTTCCTGGTATATCTCATCAAGAATACAGCAGAGCTCGGGGTAATTAAGCTCCTGCTTCTGAGAATCATGCACAATAGAGCAGTGCTGACAACGTAGGTTACAGCGGTGGGTGAACTCAAACTGCCCGACCATAGGCTTTCTTGCGCCTTTGGAGTGAAGCCGCAAACTAAAATCTTTATACTCTTGGGTCTTCATAACTATTTTGATGGTAGATTTTTAGATCTTAAATAGGCGAATTTATATCCTATGTTGCTTTTAATATCTATCTTATCAACTATAAAACCGGAGTTTTCTGCTTCCTTAATTATCTCTTTTTCATTTATAAATCCGTGATGGAATTCTCCTTCTCCAATTATAGAATCACCTTTTTCTATCTCTCTATTTCCCAAAGTCAATATAGCTATAAATTTAAGAAGGTAATATTTAACTATTGGACGAGCCCCAGTCATCATGAAACTTAATAATAGCACTCCTTCCTTTTTTAAAACTCTTTTTATGCTCTTTAAAACCTCTATTCTTTTTCCGGCAGAAGGAATAAAACTGTAACTTCCGCCCGAGAAAAAAACAAAATCAAATGAATTTGATGCGTAATCTAAGCTATAAACATCTTTTACCATAAACTTTATATTATTTATGTTTTTATATTTATTATTTTTAAATGAATTGACTATTATGCCAGTAGAGATATCTATCGCTGTCGCATCAAATCCTAACTTAACCAGAGCCCATGCTTCTCTTCCTCCTCCCGCGCCTATAGCCAATACTTTGCTATTTTTTAAATTATATCTTTCCAAAAATTCTTCTTCGAAATCATATAGGCCACGTTCCTCTGTATTACTCCAAGCCTTAACCCTTGCTGGTTGATTATAGTATTCCTTGGTCATCTCAATTAAATTATCCGCTTTGAGTAAAGCTACGGGCAGAGAGTGAATAAGCCTGGATAAACTTTCCAGCCGAAAAGAAAATCTAATTAAAGCGTAGGCCAACCATTTTCTCAACATATTACCTTTTCTATCTCCTTCATAATTATATCTAAGGCATTAGATGTTCCTTCGCCAGACAAATTACTAATATATTGCGTCTACAGCGATTTTATCCTCAATAAATTCCACTGCCCTTTCATCCGGGACAAAACCAAAGGAAAAACAGGGAATATCTTTAATCAGCGCTGCACAGAACTTAAGGGAAAAATCTATACCCTCTTTATCCCATATAGCGGGAAAGCATTGGGTGATCAGCTGATAAAGGCTTGCCTTTTTTTCTAAAGGAGTGAGTTTATTCTGCTGCGCCTTAAGAAGAAAAATGATTTTCCTAAGCGGTGCTGCCTGATGAGAAACCACATTCCCCTCGCCCGGCCAAGGGCTGCCATAAACAAAATAGCCTTTTTTCTCTCTACGCACAATTAGCCGGTCATCGCTAAGGACTGTGACCCCATCTCTTTTCTGCCATAACTTAGCTAAGGTAGTCTTGCCAGTTCCCGATATGCCGCAAAATATTATCCCCTCTCCATTAAGGATTATCCCTGAGGAGTGAATAAGCAGGCCTTGATATTTATCTAATATAGAAATAAAAATCAGCTGGCCTAAAATCCGCATAAAAGATTCTAATGACCAACTCTTTTTAAAAAAGGGCTTATCTCTTCTGTTATTCCTTTTATTCTCTGCCCACGGTAAGATATAGGCTTTTGCTTTATTTAAAGCTTTTTCTATTATACATACTCCGGTTATATCAGCATTATTATTGTAGGTCTCAAAGATATGTTTTCCATTATAAATATAGGAACGCCAATTCTCCCTTGCTTCAAACAAAACCCTCTGCTTAGGATATCCAGGAAGTTTTCCTACTTTAACATCAATAATAAAATCATTTTCCCCCGGCTGAATAAAATCCTTAATATTTAATGTGCTATTTTTGCTTTCTTTAATCCAGCGATCTTTATAGCGCAACAATAATCCGATTCCACCGATTTCTACCCGAACCTCACCCGGCATTCTCTATCTCTTTCTTCCTCGCCAAGCGGGCCATTTTCCTATAATAAGGCGGGCAGGCGCTCATATCCCCACACTCTAGCCACCCTCTTGCCGGACAAAAGTTACAATATTTAGTAAGCTTGCAATCCCGGCACTGGTAACTCGGGCCAGGGGGGGTATTTTTTACATAATCGTTCAATATCTTCCAACCTCTAGCAAAGCTCCCCCTTAGTATCTGGTATTTAGGAAATGGAATATCCATACACAACCTCATCTGGCCATAAGGGCTTATTACTACATCTGTCCTTCCTGCTCCACAACGAAAAAGCCGGTTATGCTCTATTTTACCTCTTGGCCTTTCTCTTTTCTTTGACCTTCGCTTTTTCTTCTCCAAAGTGCCTAATTTTTCAAATTCTATCTCCGTATCCTCTTGTATCGCTTTCTTTACCTGGTTATTCTGCTTGGCTGATAAGCGAAACTTTAAGTTCCCCTTTCTTCCGTCCCAGGCAGGGGTTACTTCGGGCCCATAACGAAAATGTGCACCAAATTTCTCTACTCCAAGATGCCTTATCTTTAGGATATCATCTTTATTTATAGTCATTGCCGTAGCCTTAAGATAGACCTCAATTCCCCTATCCCGAAGAAGTTTAACTGCCCTCAAGGCTCTTCTATATGTGCCAGGGGTCTTAGTGAACCAGTCAAAAGTTTCTTTATTGGTAGTATGAAAAGAGATGTCAATCTTGTTTAAACCCAATTCTTTTAACCTATCCGCCTTCTCTGGTGTAATCAAAGTCCCATTGGTTAAGACTATAATATTAAACCCTTTATTCTTAGCGTATCTTAAGATATCAAAAATATCTTTACGTAAAAAAGGTTCTCCTCCGGTAAAACCTAAATTTAAGCACCCCGCCTCTGTAAGTTGGTCTAAAATATAAAAGATCTCTTTCGCGTTCAGCTCATTTCGATGCTCGATTCTAGATTCTCGATGCTCGTTAATAGCTGTCGGCACCACATAGCAGTGCCGGCATTTAAGGTTGCACTTATAAGTGATCTCAAACATGGCGTTGATTGGAAAAATCTTCCTCTTTGCCTTCTTAAATAACCTCGACTGCATTTTATGGTAATCTAATGGCTTTATCATAAGCCAGCTCCTAAGCGCCATTCTTACTAAAGACAAATTCTCTCAACACCGTAAAGATACCGCATCAGGCCATTATCAAATAACAAAATAACCAAATTGGACTGGTTAAGATACCATACTTGAGGAGCTCCCGCCGGAAGGGTCACACGGACTCTTCCAACTGTTGCAGCAGTTTACCGCGTAGTAGGTATTTGTCTTTTGGTTAGTCGCGCTCGTGCAACAGCTCAGCACCGCCTGCTCGGGCTGCATCTTGACCTTGGCTATCTCTGGACTCTTATAAGGCCTTTTCTTATCTGGATACTGGATACTAGATGCTCGATACTGGTTTCTTCTCTTCGCTCCATTATTAACCTTTTGGATGAGCCTTGCTTCAAAAAGGTCGCTTAAGAATTCCAAAACCTCTCTTTCTATCATTTCGCTTTGGCCTTGATATTCTGATTTTAGAATCTCCTGGATATCACCGACTCTATACTTGCCATCCAGAAGTTGCCATATCCTTACACCGGTCTCATTGGAGATAGAATAGATATATTGCAGATCGTCGTCGCTGCGGCATAAAGGCATAATCATCACCTCATCCATTATAAAGCGGCTTACCCAGTTATCCTCCTGCCTCTCATAGATTTCATCTAACTTGAGCATTTCTACACCTCCTTTTTCGCTACTCTCTGTTCGCTACTGTCTTCATCACTCCCTCCCTCATCTCCTCCTGTTTATGGGCGAGCTCGCAGAAGAATTCCACCGGAGTTTCCATATCTCCATTCTCCACTAATGCCCTTCCAGGACACTGCCGGCAGAGATAGTTTATCTTACAACTGCGGCATTTAGTTTCTCTCTTAAACTCCAGGCCCTGAAGATATCTATAAAGCCTAATGAAACCTTCCAAGAATTCCTCTTTTTTTAGGTCTATATATGGCTCTTTGATAAAGGAACAGAGCCTCATCTTTGCGTAAGGGTCAATATGAAAAGAGGATAGGCCGCAAGGGAATAAATAACCCTGCTTCAACCTCAAATCCTCCTTGGCATGGATAAACTGCTCCCGGCACAAGGAAAGCATATCTTCGTCAGAATATTGTATATCCAAAATCTCATCGGCTGTAAGCCTAAGATTACAGGGCTTTTTTGAGCCATCCATCCCGGGATAGAGCAGGAGGTCACAACGGAAGCGTTTTTTGCCTAAAAGTTCTTCGGAGAATTGTTTTATCTTCAAGAGCTCATCGCGGTTTATCTTCATACCATTAGCTTTAAGGACCAGAGGGATTCTCCTTTTTTTAATCAGCTGTATTGCCCTCATCGCCTTTACAAAGCTGCCCTGGACTCCAGTTACCTCTTCATAGGTCTGTTGGGTTATTCCATTTAGGGTAATCTCAATAGAATATGGCGGAATTTTAGCCAAATAATCAGCTACATCTTTAGTAATTAAAGTTCCATTTGTAAATATGTTGATGAAGAAGCCCTTTTTCCGAGCATAGCTATAGATACCTAAGAAGTCCTCCCTTAAAAATGGCTCCCCACCACTAAAACAAAGCCATAGGCAACCAACCTCATAGATTTTATCTATAATAGAGATTATTTCCTTAAATTTAAGTTCCTCTCTATCTTCTTCCCGCACAATAAAACAGTGCCGGCATTTAAGATTACACTGATAAGTGAGGTCTATCTGGCCGTTAAGCGGCCGGCCCATCCTAGACAACATCTTCGCCTCCAACCGCTCAATATAGTCGTCCTTTTCTTTAATCTTTATCTGGGGACGCCGCTGAAAAAACTCTTTTATTTTGGAAATCATTTTTTCTCATAGAATGCCGTTAATCGTTATTTGGCTAAAAAGATCCTATTGGGGTATATTTTTTATGGCTTCGTTAGCACTGGCGCTTTGATAAATCAGATTTACCCATGGGGTAAGCGTCTGCACAAAGTCATCAATATTGCCAATAAGGCTATGCGGAACAAATATTACATCTTGCGCCTGAATTAATACATTTTCCTTTAATTTTGCGTTCTTTAAGAAAGCTGCTATATTGGCAGAAATAACTTGGGGCTTATTATTTATATCCCCCCTTATTATGAGGATATTATTTTTGACGGCAAACTTGGTGTAGTTACCTGCCAAAGCAAGAGCCTCTATTAAACGTATATCGCCTGTAAAGGTATAAACACCAGGGGTCTTAACGTCACCCAACACAATAATCTTCTTGCCTCCGAATTTCTTAATCATTACCGAGACCTCAGGGTTTTCCTCCAAAAATAGCTCTTCAGGCATATCTTTCTTCCAGCCAAATGACCTTACCATTATTGAAACCTGAGGTTCCTTGACATAATTACTTAATTCTTTAGTTAATTCTTCATCCAACTGAGTTAAAGTCCTTCCTATTGCTTTTATGTCCCCTACTAAGGGGAAAGAAATCATGCCATCAGGCCGTACAATTATATCGGAAGTTAAATCCGGCTCTTTCCAAACAGAAATACCCAAGGTATCACCTGAGCCAACGAGATATTCTGCTTTTTCTTCTGCTTTTTCAGAAAGAGAGGGCTTAAGTTTCTTCCGTGTGAATTCCGTTAATCCCTGGGTTATTTTTTCAGCTAATTCCGGAACAGTCATACCAGAAACCTGAATCTCTCCTATTAATGGAAAAGAAATTGCCCCATCAGGCCGCACGATTAATTCACGAGTCAATTCAGGATGACGCCAGACAGATACTTCTAAAGTATCTTCTTTGTCTATTTTATAGACAATATTAGGGGGGGGCGGCATCTGGTCAGCCGTAATATTTATAGGGGATGGCTCTTGCGGTTTAGGCATAACTTCTTCTGTAAGTGTAATTTTTTGGCCTGTTTTATCTTCAATCAACTTTATATATTTTAACACCGGCTCATAGCTAGGATCCCAATATAAGACCCTTTGGAATTGAGCTGTTGCTTCTTCATAATGGCCTTTTTTATAACGCTCTTTCCCCTGCTTATAATAATATTCTCGAAAATATTCTTTTAGCTGTGTTGTTTTCTGCTGCTCCGCATCTTCGGTTATTTTCTTTTCCATCTCGGTTTCTGCAGAGTTTATAGGCGTAGCTACTTCTTGGGCATAGGCAAAGTATGAATAATGCATTAAGCCCACCGCCAAAAAACTAATAACTAATTTCTTCATCATCGCCTCACCTCGTTTTAGAAATTTTCTTTTTGTTCTCTTACTTTAGGCCTTTATGGCGTCTTAATACCGTTTCGATTAATGTGCTGCTTTCTGTAAAGTCCTTATCTTTATAGAAAAGCCCGGATACTCCATATTTCTCTGCCTCTATTCTTTTCTCATCTGCAGCATAGGCTGTAATTATAATTACCGGAGTATCCTTATTTATCTCTCTTATCTTTTTGAGCGTCTCGACCCCATCCATCACCGGCATATGCATATCTAAGAATATAATATCTACCGGACCCTTATTCAATACATCTAAGGCTTCTTTTCCGTTGGCCGCGGTAATGACATCATAACCTTTGGTGCGCAACCAATAATCCATAGTAAAAAGAAAATCTTTCTCATCATCTACTACTAGAACACGAATAGGATTATCCATTTTTTGTACCCTCCTTATCCAAAGGAAGCAGAAAAGAAAATTTACTTCCTTGGCCAACCTCGCTTTCTACCCAAATTTTTCCCCCATGCATCTGGACAATTTCTTTAGCTATTGCCAGGCCCAAACCAGTACCGCTTCCGTTAGCTGGACCTGCTACGCTTGCTTGCTCGAACTTATTAAAAATCCGTTCTGAATCTTTCTTATCTATACCCATCCCGGTATCAATCACCGATACTTCTATGGCCTTGTTTTTAAAAGAATCATCAGCTATCCTTTCTTTTAGCACTATGCTTATTTTTCCGCCTTCAGGGGTAAATTTAATCGCATTACCTACCAGGTTGGTAATTACTTGCGTGATGCGGTCTTTGTCAATAAATAGCTCGGTTTTGGCAGGCAAAGGCGCTGTTTCCAAAGTTATATTTTTAGCTCTTGCCCAACCATTCAAAAACTCTGCTAAGGTTCGTACTAATTCATTTATCTCAAAGACATCGGGTTTTAATTTAAATTTTCCTGCCTCGATAGAAGCCATATCCAAAAGATCGTTAATAAGATTGCGCAGGCGATTAAGATTATTTTTTGCGTTCGTAAAAAATTTCTCTTGGGTATCGTTTAATTTATCTTTAAGTTCTCCGCCTAAAATCGCTAGGCTCTGTTGGATTACTATTAAAGGTGTACGTAATTCATGAGAAACATTAGTGACAAAACTGGACTTTAGTTTTTCAATCTCTTTCTGGCGCGTAATATCATTTAAAACCGTTACCATACCCACGGCCTTGCCATCCTGATTTTCTACAACCGCAGAACTAGTCCTGAGGACTCTTTTGGTGGATTCATCGGGGCTAAAAAGCTCTATTTCCTTGGTAAGGTTACCTTCGTTATCGGGTTTTAGTTCTTTAGGAAGCATTAAGAGATGCTCCTCTCTAATATTATCACGCAAGAGTTTGCCTCCCGCTTCTTCCTTATTCACGTTTAAGAGTTTCTCCGCAGCGGGATTCATCAATAAGATCTTGCCATCCTTATCTACTACCACTAAGCCTTCTGCCATATGATGTATAATATTTTCTACGCGTTCTTTTTCATTGATGGCTTCTTTATTTTTCTTCTTAAGGTCATCGGTATCTCTCGATTGATTCTGCAGCTGCTCTAATTCTTTCCTTAAACGGCTGTTTTCATCTTTTAAATTGATTAATTCTTCCTTATCTGTCTTGGTCACCTTTGTCTGAAATTCATTTAAGCTGTTTTGCATCTCTAAAATAAAATTATTCAATTCCGGCTCGGTTATCTTATTTTGTAAAAGCCTGTCTTTTAGTTTAGGAATTATTCTTTTTGTATCATCTTCCTTAAGATAAAATCGTTTAAAAATATCTCTTAAAAATGGGCCCCATTTTTTCTTCTGGGCATATTCTAGAATAATTGCCTCTATTAAAATGGCATCAAGGTACCGATTCTCCTTATCAGTAAATAAAGCTTTAAGTTTTCCTGACTTATCTTTGTCTTGAACAACCGAGGCAAATTTATTTAATTGCGAAAAGGCCTTATCGGCGGACTTGGCAACCTCAACTTTTCCTTTGGCGTCTTTATCTTTTGCTTCCTGAATCAATAAATTACCAACTGCCTCCAAGTTTTTATCAAGTTGCGAACCATCATCTAAATTACTCTTTAAAATCTCTTTTAATTTAAGCATGAAGTCGGCTGTATCTATAATTTTAGTTTTCTGGCGTGAAACAACTTCTTTACCCTTTTCAACCTTCACATAAGAAAAGAGATTTACCTTGATATGTTTAATCCCCTTCTCGGATAAAAGCTGGCTGATGCCCGCTCCTTTTTTAAGATCTTCGCTCTTCAGTAACATCATTGTTAAAAATTGCTCTAACTCTTCAACCGACAGCCCTTCGGAAAAAGTAATACTTTCTGCTTGAAGCTTGTTGAATTCAGCTATAAACTCCTCTAACAATGTCTGTGCGCTACTTGTAATGGCTTGCCCTTCTACCAATATCTTATCCTGGCCAGAGAGGCTGAAAGTTAATTGTTTTTTTAAAGCCAAGGCCTTAGAGAGAACTGCATATGCATCCGAAAGGGTGCTCCTAACTATAGGGTGATTGGCAGGATAAAGAAAAAATTTATTCAGTGCGGTGATTAATACGTTTATAATCTGCGGGTATATTTCATTGTCTGCCATAATTAATCAATTTTAAACCAATTTTGTCCTTAAGTCAATTGGATATATAGTAAATGGGGTCAGAATTATTTTTTTCCTAAAAATGCGGTCAGATGAAAAAATAATTCTGACCCCATTTACTGCTGACCCCATTTACTG
>MHGH01000013.1:225366-232907 GCA_001805465.1 Omnitrophica WOR_2 bacterium RBG_13_41_10
ACACAGACTTTATTCCTGCCTGTTTGCTTTGCCTGATAAAGGGCAACATCCGCTTTCTCGATGAGTTCCTGAGCGTCTTTTGCATCTTTAGGATAGGTGGCAATACCTATGCTTACGCTAAGCCTTAATTCTTCGTCATAAGCCCTGATCTTCTTATCTAGAACGGCCCGGCGAATACGCTCAGCAGCAAACTTAGCCTGTTCTTTATCGGTTTCAGTAAAAATTATCGCAAACTCTTCTCCGCCGTATCTGCCGATAAAATCAATCTGGCGTATATTCTCTTTAGTCACCCGCGAGACCTCTCTTAGTATTACATCTCCTACTAGATGTCCGTAGTGGTCATTATATCTTTTGAAATGGTCTATATCTAGCATCGCCATCGTAAAATCATGCTTAAATTTTGCGCAACGTTTTATTTCTTCGTCTAATAACTCCAGGCAGTACCGGCGAGTAAAAACCTGAGTCAGGCTATCTGTGATAGCTAAATCTTGGACTTTTTTATATAACATAACCCTCTTTAGGCCTAAGCTAAATTGCTGAGTAAGTATATGGAATTTATCTTTATCGGATTCACTTAAGCCCCTTACCACTAGATACCCCAGAGAGGCACTATGTACCTTTAAAGGCAAAATGAGATACTCGGAATAATCCTTCAAGTCTGCTTGTGGCTTAAGCAAAGCGCAATCTAAAATTTTTATATACCTATTTATATGCTCTTTAAAAGAGGCGAATATTGTATTTTCATCCAGCCAGCGGTATAGCTCTTTAGCGATATCGTAAAGCGCAATTGTCTCATCGACCTTAAGTCCTAAAAGCGAATTTTCGTATTTTAGTTTTTCATTTTCCTGAAGCAATTTTTTGTATTGATCGCATGTTAGCGCATATTTATTTTTTACTTGGGAAATGCTGTGGTTTAAAAATCTCTTTAGCCAAAAATATAAGAAAATAATTAACCCGGCTAATAACAAATAATATGCCATGGCGATCATATCTTAATTACCCGGTTTCTCCCCTTTTGTTTTGCTTCGTACATCGCCCTATCTGCTTTAAAAATAAGATCATCTTCATCTTTGGTATCAGCAGGAAATGAAGCCACACCAATAGATACGGTAACATTAGTCTGGTTTCGGCGTAATACTATTTTGGCCTTTTCTATTTTCAGGCGTAATCTTTCGGCTAGCTCAAATGCTTTTTTCTTATCTATCCGGGGTAAAACTACGCAAAACTCTTCCCCTCCGAACCGTCCTATCAGGGGATTAACGTCTTCAAGAAAATCGCCTTCGGCGATGACTTTCAGCGATTTTCGCAGTGGTATAGGAAAGTGTTTTATACTTTCCTGTACCATAAAAAAAGTGCTCATGGCTGTTGCTAAATTAGTTAATACGATATCTCCTGCGGTATGCCCGAAGCGGTCATTATAGTTCTTAAAATAATCTATATCGAGCATTAACAGCGAAAGAACGGTATTTTGGCGTACGCTTCTTTTAAATTCTTCCCTGAAGCGCTCTAAAAAGTAACCCTTGGTATAAAGGGAAGTCAGGCTATCATGAATAGCCAGGTCTTTGGTTTTCTGGAAAAGCTGCGCATTCTCTATGGCTACGGCCGCTAAGTCAGAGATTGTTACTAAAAATCTTAAATCATCCTGTGAATAAAAGTTAATTTCCGGATTATCCAGCCGTAATAACCCCAAGAATCTATCGCCGCTAGCAAACGGTGAACTAATTAAGGAAGAAACCATCCTGGTACTTTGAGTTTTAAGCTTTTCTAAATCAAAGCGAAAATCCTGTTTAATATTTTCTATAATTAGCGGCTGGGCATGCCTTGATACCCAAAGATCAAATATATCACCCTCTTTATCCTTAATAATCAAGCCGTTATCTTCTTTTTTTGTTTTAAAAAGAGCTAATCTCTGGGTTTTATTATCTACGAGATACAAAATGCAACTGCCTTTATTCTGGCCGATAATGGAGAAAGTTATGGAAAGAAGGTGCTCTGCGATTATATCCAGGTCGATATTTTCATTAATCTCATCGATAATATTTTTTAATTCCAGGTATCGGAGTACTTTTTTCTTAAAATCTGCCTTGTTTTGCAGTTCCTTGGAGTTTTGCTCAATCAAAATGTTGATTTTTTCTTCCAACTCTTCGGCATCAATGAGAAAACGGTTCTTCTTAAAAAAAGAAATCTTGATTAGTAATGCGGCTAAAGAAAAACTTAAAAGATAGAATAGAATTAGGGCTCTAGGAAAGCAGATTTTGAGAAAAATCGTTAAATAAATTGGGAAAAAAATATACAGGAAGGGAATTATTGCAAGGTCAAGGGATACTTTAAAATACTTTTTTGCCTTAGAAAGGTTCGTTTTTAGTCCCGTTTTTTAAAAATGGACTTTAAACTATGGTTTCCTCGCTATCTTTATCAAAAAAATGCACCTTGCTCATATCAAAAACAACGTCGATGTCCTGATTAACTCCCGGCCTATCGTGTGCGCCTACGCGGGCAATAAAGGTGTGTTTGCCTGTATTAAGATAAAGGTAGACTTCCGAACCCATGGGTTCTACTACTTCGCAATTGACCTTGACTATATTTTCCGGGGGTGCCTGCGAAACAAACAGCTTATCATAGATATCTTCAGAGCGAATCCCTAAGATAACTTCTTTACCGATATAGGGGTAAAGTTTTTGGTGCATATCATCTACCAGCTTAACCTGAATTTTTCCTTCATCAAAATATATCCGGCCGTCTTTTTTGATAACCTTACCTTTCATAAAATTCATCGGGGGAGAGCCGATAAAACCGGCAACAAATTTATTCTTGGGATGATCATATACTGTGATGGGGTCAGCCACCTGATGTAATACGCCGTCTTTCATCACTGCAACCTTATCCCCCATAGTCATAGCTTCCACCTGATCGTGGGTAACATATATAATTGTGGTCTGTAATCTTATGTGGAGTTTATGGATTTCCGTACGCATCTGGACCCGCATTTTTGCGTCAAGATTGCTCAGGGGTTCATCAAATAAAAATACCATCGGTTTTCTTACTATGGCTCTTCCTACTGCCACGCGCTGCCTTTCTCCACCGGAAAGTTCCCGGGGCTTACGGTTAAGCAGGCGTTTTATGCCTAAAATATCCGCAGCCTCATTTACCCGCTGGTTAATCTCTATTCTAGGATAATGCCTGAGCTTTAAGCCAAAGGCCATATTTTCAAAGGCAGTCATGTGCGGATAAAGGGCGTAATTTTGAAATACCATAGCAATGTCCCTGTCCTTTGCCGGTACATCATTGACTTTTTTATCTCCGATATAAATATCTCCTTGGGATATTTCTTCAAGGCCTGCAACCATCCTTAAGGTGGTAGATTTTCCGCATCCGGAGGGGCCGACCAAAATCATAAATTCTTTATTCTCTACTCCTAAATTAACTTTGTCTACCGCCTTTATTCCGCCCGGAAAAATCTTGGAAATATTATTCAGACTAACTTGTGCCATAAATATGGCTCCTTTTGATTTAATTATATCTGTATTAACTTAAGAAGTCAAGTAATTGACTAAGCGTAGCTTTTAAGTTTTTACGATTAACTATCATATCTATAAGGCCGTGTTCCAAAAGAAATTCGGAACGCTGAAATCCAGCAGGTAACTTTTGCCTGATAGTCTGTTCAATGACCCTAGGGCCGGTAAATCCGATTAATGCCTTAGGCTCGGCTATGTTCACATCCCCCAAGGCGGCAAATGATGCTAATACTCCGGCCATGGTAGGGTTAGTCAATACAGAAATAAAGGGAAGCTTTTGCTGGTGATGATAAAAAAGGGCAGCGGAGGTCTTAGCCATTTGCATCAGGCTAAACATACCTTCATACATCCTAGCTCCCCCTCCTGAGCCGGAAACAATAATTATGGGGAGCCTATTTTTTGTAGCGGCCTCTATAGCGCGGGTTATTTTTTCTCCCACTACAGAACCCATTGAACCCATAATAAAACGCGAATCGGTAACCGCGATAATTATTTTCTTTGCGTCCAACAACCCTTCGCCTGAAACTACCGCATCTTTTAAGCCAGTTGCCTCCTGTTCCTGTAATAATTTATCTTTATAGGTCTTAGGGCCTTTAAAATCTAAAGGGTCACCTGATGCCATATCTTTATCATACTCCTGGAAGGTATCTTTATCTAAAAGCGTGTTTATCCTTTCGTAGGCTCCTAATACAAAATGATAATTACATTTAGGGCAGACCTTAAGGTTCTCTTCCAAGGTTTTATTATACAAGGCTTCGGAGCACCCTTCGCACTTTGTCCAGAGCCCGTCGGGCATCTCCTTCTTTTTTAACCTTACGATTGTATATTTGGGTTTACCGAATAGGGCCATATTTTAGTATTGAGTACCGAGTACAGAGTACAGAGTATTCAGTACAGGGCTATTCATGTTTGTTAATTACCAGTCCCGATAAAACTTTAGGATAAAAATAAGTGCTTTTTGCCGGCATCTTTTCGTTATCTAAAGCTAGCGACATTATCTGCTGAATCTTCACCGGGTTTAGGAAGAAAGCGATCATGCCAGGGCCATTATCCACTGACCCGATTAATTCATCCGGGTAAGCGCTAAAAGTTATTCTCTCTTTATTTTCAAAATCCAATCCTAATCCATTCTTTAAAACCAGGTAATTCAATATCGAAACATCTAACGACCTGTATTTACCGGACCCCTCAGCTATGAGCTTATCAAGGATTTTAACATTTTTTAAACGTAAGAGCCAATATTTTCTGTCTTTATAGACCCCTATAATGTGTTCGGTATTTCCTGCTTTTTCCATGAGAAATAAGAACCTCTCTTTTTCCTTAACATCCTCTATGTCAAAGTAATCTTTAAGGAAACCCTTAAAATTATCTATATTAAAATTTGCGCCTATTTTTACCAAGCGATGGATAGGCATGATAGTCAGGCCTCTTGACTCCACGTTGGTAAAATAAGCCAGGGTATAATTAAAATCCTCTTCTCCCGTAAATGAAGCGAGCTTACGCCTTAATTGGTCCCTGTAAACGCAGGAGACTTCGTAACGATGGTGGCCGTCGGCAATAAAAATATTTTTGTTTTTCATATCTAGCTGCATCATTTCAATAACCGAAGGATTATCCAAGCGCCAAACCTTATGCATAACCCTTTCTTTATCCGTTAACTCTATGAACGGCTGGGTATCCTGAATATGCTGCTGAAAAACACGCGCAATTATGCGTTTTTGGTCCGGAAAAAGAACAAATATCGGGCTTAAATTCGCCTTTACTGCCTTAAGAAGCCTAAGCCTGTCTTCTTTGGCCTCAAGACGAGTATGCTCATGGCCGTAGGTAGAGGAGTTTTTATCATCCAGATGTAAGCGGGCAATAAAACCGATGCGATTTTTTTTCTCTCCCTTCAAAATATACTCCTGACTATAGAAGTATATGGCCGGACTATTACTCTGTATAAAAACCTCTTTTTTAAGCCATTCTTTAAAATAGCTAGCGGCTCTTTTATATTTATCTTCTCCGGATATATCCTTACCCAAGAGCATATGAATAAGGTTATGCTCGCTTAAATCATAATAATATTGCTGGCCGGCAGGAGAAATAATATCATAAGGCGGGCAAACCAGTTTAGATAAATCTTTAAACTTATTTGTGTTATAAGTTATTGCTTTAAAAGGGGCTATTTTCGTCATCGATAAAAAATATTGGCGAATAAAATGCCTATACTGTCTGTGCCCAGATCAAAAAAAGATGCTGTCCTGCCAGGCACAAAGGACTGATGCCACTCATCACTAACAGCGTATAAAACTCCTACGGTCAATACCCACAATAGCCTAACCAGATAAACCTGTTTTATTAAATACGCCTTAAACGCCCGGATGAGTAATAGTGCAAAAATAAAATATTCGGTTATGTGGGCCAAAATATCATCCCCTTGGAATAACTGAGGAATCCGCTCACCCGAAATGGAAGAAATATAAAAAATGAGTATCGCATAAAGTACAACAGGAAGCCAGTATTTACTAAACTTTATCACAACCTTGACACCCTTCTTTTGCCTTCGGACAGATATTCTCTGAATGAGGCCTATCTTTTGGCATAGCTTTTTTGCGATAATCGGTAGCGTAAAACCCTGACCCTTTAAAAATAATTCCTGCTCCGGCACTGATCAGCCGCTTTAGCTTTTTTTGATCGCACTTGGGGCAGTTGATTAAGTGTGGTGCGGTTATTTTTTGTAAAATATCGAATTTATGCCCACAACGGGAGCATTCGTATTCATATGTTGGCATGCCACTTGCTCCTTATTTAAATGTCCTTTTTATCTTATCGCCAAAACTTTCTTTATCAATAGTTTCCCCTAAAAGCCTAGCGTAATCTTCAATAATCCTGCGCTGTTCAGAAGAAAGCTTACGCGGAATCTCGACATTAACCTTTACTAATTCATAACCGATGCCGTTACCGTGCAAGTCCGGGATGCCTTTAGCTTTCAAGCGAAAAATACTTCCGCTTTGTGTACCGGCAGGGACACGCATTTCTACCTTACCGTCTAAGGTAGGAACCTCAACTTCTCCCCCCAATATCGCTTTTGCCAAACTAATGTTGATTTCCGTGAGAATATCGTTATGGTGCCTTTGAAAAACCGGATGGGGCCTAACTTCAATGGTAACGTATAAATCACCTTTACCTAGTGTCCCGGCTTCCCCTTCTCCTCTGATTCTTAATTGTGAATCTGTATCTACTCCGGCGGGAATCTTTACCTGAATCTTATGCGTTACTTTAGTCCTGCCTTGCCCCTGACAAACCGGACAGGGCGTCTGTATAATTGAGCCTTCTCCGTGGCAACGTGAACATGTTTGTGCCAGTTGAAAGAAGCCGCTGGAAACTACAGTGCGGCCTGAACCCCTGCATTGCGGGCAGGTAATCTTTTTCGTCCCGGGCTTGGCACCTGAACCAGAGCAACTGGAACAAACTTCATAACGCGGCACATTAATGCTTTTTTGTGTACCGGTAGCTGCTTCTTCCAAAGTTATTGCTACGGCAATCTGTAAGTCTCGTCCTTTACGGGTACGTCCACCGCTCACTCGCCCGCCGCCACCTCTTGCGCCAAATATATCAAAGCCTAAATCGCTAAATATCTCTTCAAAGATCCCTCCGCCTAAGCCAAAGTCTCCCAGCCCTTCAAATACGCTGCCAAAATCCGCTCCTTTAAATATATCTTCGTAAGCGTACTTCTGGTCTATGCCGGAATGGCCATACTGATCATAAAGGGCTCTTTTTTGGGAATCTGATAAAACTGCATAGGCCTCGGAAATCTCCTTGAATTTTTCCTCGGCTTCTTTTTTCTGCTCATGAGGCACGCGGTCTGGATGGAATCTTAATGCAAGCTCCCGATAAGTTTTCTTTATCTCATCAAGGGTAGCGCTTTTCTTAACCCCTAAAATTTCGTAATAATCGCGCTTGGTAGACATGGTATAAAAATGGGGTCAGAATTATTTTTTTCCTAAAAATGCGGTCAGATAAAAAAATAATTCTGACCCCATT
>MHGH01000013.1:232936-234740 GCA_001805465.1 Omnitrophica WOR_2 bacterium RBG_13_41_10
TATACTCCGCGTCAATAATGTCTTCTTTTTTCTTTTCTTGCGGCTCTTCGCTTTCTGCTTGAGGCCCTGCGTCTTTTGTCTGCTGATGGCCCTGCTTAGCCGCCGCCTGCTTATAAATCTCTTCTGCAAGCTTATGCGATGCTTTAGTCAAATCCTCCATACCTCTTTTGATTCTATCGATATTTTTATCTTTAATTGCTGCCTTAAGATCATTGGCTTTTGCTTCAATGTCAGCGCGTTCTGCCTGCGAAACCTTGTCACCGTAATCTTTAAGAGATCTTTCGGTGGCATAGACCAGATTGTCCGCCTGATTTACTACCTCAACCTCTTCTTTCTTTTTGGTGTCTTCTGCGGCAAATTTCTCCGCATCTTTTACCATTTTATCAATTTCTTCTTTAGAAAGTTTCTTAGGTGCGGTAATACGGATTGACTGTTCTTTACCAGTACCCAAGTCCTTTGCAGAAACATGCACAATCCCGTCGCGGTCAATATCAAACTTCACTTCGATTTGCGGTACTCCGCGCGGAGCAGCAGGAATTCCCACCAGGTCAAATCTTCCCAATTCAACATTATCATCTGCCATCTGGCGTTCGCCTTGCAGGACCCTAATGGTAACTGCGGTCTGGTTATCTGCCGCGGTAGAAAAAACCTGGCTCTTCTGCGTAGGGATAGAAGCATTTCTCTCAATTAGCTTTGTATTCACCCCTCCTAAGGTTTCAATACCCAAAGAAAGCGGTGTGACGTCCAACAACAATACGTCTTTTACATCTCCGGTAATAATAGCTGCCTGGATCGCAGCGCCTAATGCCACGCATTCCATAGGATCAACGCCGCGTTCAATTTTTTTACCGACATAATCTTCAACAAACTTTTGTACAATCGGCATTCTCGTCGGGCCGCCAACCATGATAATCCTGTCGATATCCGATACCGCAATCTTCGCATCAGCCAACGCCTGCTCCATAGGATGTTTGCAGCGGCTGATTATCGGAGCGACTAAATCTTCTAACTTTGCCCGGGTAATAGACATAGTCAAATGCTTTGGCCCTGAGGCGTCGGCAGTAATAAAAGGAAGATTGATATCGGTACTGACTGTTGAAGATAGCTCAATCTTGGCCTTCTCTGCTGCTTCGCGCACCCTTTGCACAGCCATTTTATCATTCATAATGTCTATGCCAGTCTCGCGCTTAAATTGTCCTGCGATAAATTCAAGTAAAACCTTATCCATGTCCGTACCGCCGAGTTGCGTATCGCCGGATGTGGACTGGACATGAAAAACACCCTGATCCATTTCCATAATGGTAACGTCAAGGGTCCCGCCGCCTAAGTCAAATACCATAATCTTCTGCTGCTTTTGTGCTTTTTCCAAACCATAGGCTAAACAGGCTGCGGTGGGTTCATTGATAATACGTAAAACCTTAAGGCCTGCAATTTCACCTGCGTCTTTTGTAGCAGTCCTTTGGTTATCATCAAAATATGCTGGGCATGTTATAACTGCCTCTTCAACCTTGTCGCCTAAATAGTTCTCTGCGTCCTGTTTTATCTTTTGCAGGATAAAAGCAGAAATCTGCTGCGGCGTATATTCCTTACCGTATACCTTAAAATGATAGTCTGTCCCCATCTTGCGTTTTGCTGCCTGGATTGTCCCTTCGGCATTAATTGCCGCTTGCCTACGCGCGGGCTCCCCGACTAAACGCTGCCCATCTTTTGTAAAAGCAACATACGAAGGAAATGCTTTTCCGGAAGCAACACCTGCTCCTTCAGCTGAAGGAATAATTACCGGCCTGCCACCTTCCATTACCGC
>MHGH01000013.1:234765-253264 GCA_001805465.1 Omnitrophica WOR_2 bacterium RBG_13_41_10
TCAATTCCGATTACTTTTGCCATATTGCACCTCCGAAATTTTATTTTTTCGAAACTTTTACTTTTGCTGTCCTGATTACTCTATCGTTTAACAAATAACCCTTTTGTAATTCTTCTATTATTGTATGCTCGGGCAAATCCTTATTTTCTGCCTGCATCAAAGCCTCATGTAAATGGGGATCAAAGATTTTACCCTCTGCCTCAATAGGTCTTACTCCGTAGCTCTTTAACATATCATATAGGTGCGCTAAAATCATTTCTACCCCTTTTAAAAAAACTGATAAATCCTGATGTTTAGTTTCCGCAAGCTCAACGGTACGCTCTAAATCATCAAGTATATTCAATAATTCCAGAATCAGCCCTTCATTGGCAAATTTGGCAAAATCCTGTTTTTCTTTTTCTAAGCGCTTACGGTTATTGTCAAAATCTGCCTGCAAGCGCAAGATCTTATCCCAATATTCTTTGGCCTTGTCAGCCTCTTGTTGTAACTTTAAATACTCGGATTCTTTCAAAGAGATGATTTTTTCTTCTTGATTTTGCTCTTTCTCTTTTTTTTGATTCTCTTTATGCTCTTCCATGAATTTGCCCTTGTTAAATTTTTTCCAAAACCGTAGTTAAAGTATCGGATATAAACTCTAAGGTAGGTATAATGTGGTTGTACTCCATGCGCATAGGCCCTAAAACCGCTATTCTACCCCAAGGTTTATTTTTAATCCGGTAACTAGAGATTACCAATGAGCAATTGTCCATTTCCTGATAGCCTAATTCTTTACCGATATAAACCCTGATCTTACCGGAAAAATCACGGTGGATGATTTCTATTAGCCGCTGTTTTTCCTCTAACATCTCTACAATAAGCCGGATCTTTTCTAAGTCTTTAAATTCCGGCTGCTCTAAAATATACCTCATGCCGCGGTAAAAAAATTTATCCTGCCAATCCAATACTGAAACAATGCTGGCATAATGCGTCATCGCCGAGACAAACTCAGATGTCTCCTCTAGTGTATCCTCCAGGCGCTTGATTTCTCTTTTGTATTCCTTAATAACTTTTTCCTTCTCATTATCTAATAACTCCATCTGTGAAAGCAAAAAATCTACATAATAACGGTATCCTTTATCAGTGGGAATCCTGCCGGCAGAGGTATGCGGGTGAGTAAGATAACCGGTCTCCTCTAATTCTGCAAAGATATTGCGGATAGTAGCGGAACTTAAATCAAAATTCTGGGCAATATCTTCCGAAGCTACTGGCTCTGCTTCCTTAATATAACGGTTAATTGCCGCGCTTAAAATCGCTTTTTTACGGGTTTCCTGATCTACGGTCCTTACCATTTTAAGCCTCCCCTTAGCAATTACAGCCTTTGAAAGCTAAAGGTTAATTTTAACATACCAACTTCTTTTGTCAATCTCTTTAAGGCTTAGCTAAACTCTAGACATATTAACACTCTAGCCTCAAGAGTGCTAAAAATAACTTAAAAAAAATTACTCCCCTATTTCTCTCTCCAAAATTATTCTAATCCCATGAATATTTACGTGTTTGTCTTCCATTAAATAATGAATGTACTCTAGCTTCTTCACATCTTTCAGCGAATAAAGACGGCTCTTTTTGCCTATTCGCTTGGGCCGTACAATACCTACCTTATCTAATTGGCGCAGGGTCCAAGCCGGTAAATCTACTAACTTGCTTACTACGCTAATTACATATACCGGCTCATCCGGGCTAATATAAATATCAAACAAAGGCATGTTACCTCTCCTTTGCTACTTTAATTCTCCTACGTCTGAAAGAGAATATAACATACAACAATGGTTTTGTCAAGATTATTTAATAAAATTTTTTAGATATTCTAACTGATATCACTTATCTCTTTTTCTTTCAATAAGTTATATAATAAAGATTTTGGTATATTTGCAGTGATTTTTATGCCTTTTTGCTGGTATTCTATCTTCTCCACCCTGCCCTGTCGATAAAATAAATCCACCAGCTCCATACGTGAATAAGGAATTAATCCTTTCCATAAAACCATTGCAGGCTGAAAATATTCCTGGATTTTTTCTAATAAAACATTTATCCCTTGCTTAAACTTGGCGGAAATGAATACAGGGTGAACAAAATCTTTGCTTAAACTGTGCAGCCAAGACTTATCATCTATGAGGTCTATTTTATTTAAGGCGGTAATTATCGGTTTATTCTCTACTTCTAATTCCTTAAGGACTTCTGCCACGGCTTTTTGGCGTTCATGGGCTAAACTATTGCCCACATCCAAAACATGAACTAATAAATCCGCTTCTTGGACTTCTTCCAGGGTAGCCTTAAAGGCCTCTACCAAATGATGCGGTAGATTATTTAAAAAACCTACGGTATCAGAAATAACAATATTCTGGCCATTAGTAAGCTTCAGGATTCTGGAGATAGGATCCAAAGTAGTAAAAAGGCTTTCGCGCACAGGCTGATTAGTATTAGTAAGGGTATTTAGTAAAGTAGATTTTCCCGCGCTGGTATAACCTACCAAGGCCGCTGTCGGTGTGGCGTTTTCTTTTCTCTTCTTTCTTAAAGTAGCCCGATGCAGGCTTAAGTGTTTTAAATCACCTTTAAGTTTCTCTATTCTTTTTCTCAAAACGCGGCGGTCAACTTCTAGTTTCTGTTCACCCGGACCCCTTGTTCCTATCCCGCCTCCTAACCTGGAAAGTATTACCCCCTTGCCTACTAATCGCGGCAGGAGATATTGTAGCTGTGCTAACTCTACCTGCATTTTTCCTTCCGGGGTTTTGGCATGCTGGGCAAAGATGTCTAAAATTAACTGGGTGCGGTCAATGGTTTTCTTGCCGATTAATTCTTCCAGATTGCGCTGCTGGGTACCGGAAAAATCATGGCTAAAAATCACGGTATCAATTTTTTCTTCCTGACAGATATAAACTAACTCTTCGGCCTTGCCTTTGCCGATAAAAAAGTTGGCTGTAGGTTTATCGCGCTGGCACCAGATATTATTTACTACCTCGGCTCTACAGGTATGCGCTAATTCTTCTAACTCCGCAGCCATATCTTCAATCTTCCAGCTGTTTTTCTCTGAATCTAATTTGATTGTGACTAACAGCGCTCTTTCCATGGTTAGTACCGTGTACCGTGTACAGAGTACAGTGCGAGTATTTTATTTACAATGGATACCGGTTTTTCTTTGCCCTTAATTTCTATCCATTCAATTCTTTTATCCTTACGAAACCAAGTCAGCTGCCTTTTGGCGTATAAACGGGTATTCCTTTTCATTAAGCTCTTGGCCTCTCCCAAATCATAGAGGCCACTAAGATAGCCCTTTAATTCTTTGATACCGATTGCAGCTTGAGCAGTTTTACTCAACTTCATTTTAAGAAGTTTTTTTACCTCTCCTAACAGCCCTTTTTTAAACATCTCTTCTACGCGCTGATCAATTCTTTTATATAACCGCTGGCGACTAGTATCCAGGCAAAAAATCCTTACGTCATAATTGTCGGCTATGCCGTTACGTTCTTTTTGTAACACAGATATGGGCTTACCGGTTGCTTCCTGAACTTCTAATGCGCGAATAATGCGCCTAGAATCGTGAGGATGAATTTTAGCGGCTGCTTCGGGGTCTAACTTTTGCAGCCGTTTATATAAATATTCTTTACCTAAATTATCTAATTCTTTATAAAGGCGCCGGCGGATATTTTTATTTTCCGATTTGGCCTGAAAGATTCCGTCGATGAGCACTGACATATAAAGGCCGGTACCGCCTACAAATAAAGGGGTTTTACCTTTTTCTAAAATCTCCTGAATTTTTTTTAAGGCCCCCCTGCGGTATTGAGCAACATTATATCCTTTAATAGGAGAAACCATACTGATGAAATGATGGGGAATGGTTTTTCTTAAAATAATTGAGGGCTTTGAGGTAATGATATCCATCCCCTTATAAATCTGCATAGAATCGCAGGAAATAATCTCGGCATTAATTTTTTTGGCAAGATAAACTGCACTTTGCGATTTTCCTACTGCAGTCGGACCCACTAAAAAAATAATTTTTGGCTTGCGTCTCCTGACCTGCGACTTGCGACTTAACATTAAGGATAGATTTTTGTGGGGTAGCCTTCTTGTGTAAGCTTGTTTTCTAGTTCTTGCGCTTCTTGGCGCAGTTTAAATTTTCCGATCCTTACCCGATAAGTTGTAGTATCTAGAGCCTTGGCTTCTTCTATATAAGCCGGATACCCATTTTGGATTAATTTTTGCATAAAGTTCTGGGCGTTGGTGCTGCTAGAGAAAGAGCCTACCTGAACAGCATAATATATCTCGCAAGATGTATCTAAATCTTTATTAGAAATAAATTCAAAGCTTTCCGGCGCTTCTTCTTTTAGCCTGGAAAGATATTCTTTTGCCTGCTGGGTATCACCGGTCTTTAAGGCACATTGGCTGATTCGGTAATAAGCCGTAAAGCGTAATTTAGAGGAGGGGTTACCATCTATAACCTTTCTGTATTGGGCATTGGCGTTTTGGTAATCCCCTTTTAAAAAATAGCTATCCCCTAAACCCAATAATGCGCCTTCTTTAAAACCACTGCCTTTAAATTCCCGCAAGATAATCTCAAAAATATCTGAGGCGCGTAAATAATTACCGTCCTTTAAATAATTTAAGCCCAACAGGTAATACAGTTCATCCAGGCCATCCGTAGAATGCTCAATACCGGCAATTGCCTTTTCTCCTTCTATAATCGCCTGTTTATAATCGCTGCTTAAAAACCTGGCTTTCATTTTATCCAAATTTAAAGCAAAGGCGTTGTTTAAAATTCCAAATACCAAGCAGCAAATTACAAATAAGTATTTCATTTTTTCTTTTTAGATATTTCTCTCTGTAAATCTAGGATCAACCTATGCCTTCTTTCCTTTTCTTTCTTCTCTACAGTATCTATGAACTCTTGTGCCTTTGTATGCGGCCGGGGAGAATACTTAAAAATATATGCTGCGTTAAACTGTATCTTTTTGATTAAATCATAAGTGTCCTGAAAATCTTTTTCTGTCTCATTCGGAAAACCTACTATAATATCCGTGGTCAAGGAGCCATCCTTTATTATTTTACGATAATTTTTTACTAAATCCAGGTAAAGTTTTTTATCATATCCGCGGTTCATCAGTTTTAAAATCTTATCCGAACCGGACTGTATTGGAAGATGTAGGTGCTTTTTTAACTTATCTAAATCCTCCATTGTCTTAAATAATTCTACCGTGGTATCTTTAGGATGCGAAGTCATGAAACTGAATTCTTCTAAACCTTCTATCTCATTTACCATTTTCAATAGTGCTACAAAGTTAACTGTGGACTGTGGACCGTGGACCGTGGACTTATAAGCATTAACATTCTGCCCTAACAAAGTAATCCTGGTTATCCCTTTTACTATTGCCTCCTCTATTTCTTTTAAGATATCTTTATAGTTACGGTTTCTTAACGGCCCTCGCACATAAGGCACTACACAATAAGAGCAAAAATTAGAGCATCCTTCGGAAATAACCACAAAGGCATGCTCTTGGTCCTGATAAAAGCCGTGATGATAAATTTTTTCAGGCCTTACTTCGCCATCTGTCTCCCAAACTTTTCTTTCAAATATTTTATGGTCTATTAACTTCTCGATAACCTCGGGAATCTTAGCGATATCCTGCGGCCCCACTACAAAATCCACTTTTTTAGATTTTTCAAAAATCTGTTCCTGATAATTCTGCGCCATACAGCCGACCACTCCGATAATCTGCTGGTCACTATACTTATCTATAGCATTCCAAACCCTGTTTTCTGCATGCTGGCGCACCGAACAGGTATTTAATATCACAACATCTGCTTCATCCGGATTAGTTGTTAGTGCATAGTTCTTAGTTCTTAGTAAGCCACAAATCACTTCCGAATCACGGACATTCATCTGACAGCCAAACGTCTTTATATAAACTGACAAACGTTTGGGTGTCAGCCCCCCGCTTAGATTTGCGCAGCAAATCTGGGGGGCTAACTTCTCTCTAGACTGCGCATATGCCTTAATCATTGCTTCTTTTTCCATTCTTGTGCGTTTCTTTATATCTCTCTCCACTCGTACCGCATTTCTGTAATAATTATACTCCTTAACATACACCAGCTTTAAAGGAGTTTTTCCTTTTAAATATTTCGCGCCACGCCCGCAACTATTATTATGTTCGTTTATCCTGCGTTCTAAATCATTCGTATATCCCGTATAATAAGTCCCATCGCTACATTCCACAATATAGACATAGAATTTACCCTTGCGGATAAATTTAGCCCTTATCTTTCTGCTGCTCTTCACTACCATAGGGATAAACCTTGATAACTCTGCCGTTTTTATCACAAAGAACCAGATCCTTTTTTAAAATCGTTCATAAAAACCTCCATATGTATAGTGCTTGGACATATACAAATTACATATCCCCTGAATTCCTCAATGTTGCTAAAGTGCCTTGCAAGAATCTAAGGTCCTCATCATTTGCAAGCACCTGGAATACATCGCCCCCCTCGATTACTGTGGAACCGTTTGGGACAATAAATTTATCCCCGCGCGCTATAAGAACAACAAGTGCTTTTGGAGGAATATTAATAGCCGCAATAGTCTTTCCTATTGCTTCTGAATTATACGGCACAAT
This sequence comes from Omnitrophica WOR_2 bacterium RBG_13_41_10, assembly GCA_001805465.1. GTDB lineage: Bacteria > Omnitrophota > Gorgyraeia > Gygaellales > Profunditerraquicolaceae > RBG-13-41-10. Next base: position 241,407 of record MHGH01000013.1, read on the forward strand.
CATATCGGTAAGTGAAGCATCGATGGCTTCTGAATGCTCAAATTCAATAGGATATTTTTTCTTCAAATCAAGAGGAGCGGTAACTTTGAGTATTTTTGATATAACCGGAATAGATGTCCCTTGAACTAGCACAGAGGTTAATACAACAAAAAATACTATATTAAATATTGCGTGCGCCTGTGCTATCCCCGCCAGAAGCGGGAATGTCGCCAAAATAATCGGGACAGCACCTCGTAATCCTACCCAAGATATCATTGTCTTTTCCGCGAAATTGAAGTTAAATGGCATCAAACATAAGAATACGCTGATAGGCCGCGCAAAAAGAATAAGTACAGCGGCTATCAACAAACCGCTTACGATGATCGGCACTATTTGGGAGGGGAATACAAGCAAACCAAGCGTCAAAAACATCGCAATCTGCATTAACCAGGCGATCCCTTCATAAAACCGAATAATTGATCTCTTATTTACAAAATCACTTCTACTCATCATTAATCCCAATAGATAAACTGCCAGAAATCCATTTCCCTTAATTACTGTAGTAAGGGCGTATGTAAAGAGTATCAAGGCAATGGTCAAAACTGGGTATAAACTTTCATATTCAAGCTTGCTCTTATTAATCAGGAAAATGCTTACCCTAGACATACAATATCCCATCAATAGCCCAACACCCATATTAAGCACAAAGAAGGGGATTAAATTCAATACAGAAGAACTGGGGTTAGCTAAAAGCCCGATACATCCGATTGTAAGAAAAACAGCCATCGGGTCATTGCTACCTGATTCAAGTTCCAAGAAAGGCCTTAGATTTCCTTTAAGGGATATTTTTCGTGATCTTAGGACACTAAAAACCGCTGCGGCATCAGTTGAAGACACGATTGAACCAAGCAGTAACCCTTCAAGCAGTGAAAATTTGAGAATTAACACTGCAAAAAAACCAATAACTGTAGCCGTAATAAGCACTCCTGCGGTTGATAAAACTAAACCTGGAAAGAATAGCGGCTTAACAGATTTCCATGGTGTATCCAAACCTCCGGAATAAATAATGAAGATTAGCGCAATGATACCGATTGATTTGGCGATACCGTAATCATCGAAATATATTCCCCCAATCCCCCCAGATCCTGCCAGCATTCCGATAACGAGAAATAGCAATAAAGCAGGTAAGGCAAACCTATCGGATAGCTTGCTTGCCAAGACACTAATAAGCGTCAAGACTGCAGCCCATAATATAATTGTTTCTATTGCCATAGTAACTGCCTTTTATTTAACATCGCTTCACATTATGCAATATTCATTAAATTCTTGCTTATCTACTAATTTTGCCGCAACCCCTTCACTCCAAAGCATTTATCCTCTTTATAATCCCCAAAATCATCACGCGGTACTTGCACAAACGACCAACCAAAATAAAAACCTAGGCACCATTAAGGCACCTAGGTTAATATGTCCGGTTACCTTTTATAATCCCGCTTTCTTAAAAGCGCTCTTGACAAATTTGAGGTACTCAAGACTGTCCTTCTCTCCTACAAAAAATCCGCCGTCATAAAGATTGACGTTACGCTCCTGTCTCATTTTATTGCCAAGAACAAGAACATCTTCATCTTTAAGCAGTTGACTTAGTTTCTCCAAAATCTTAACATGATGACCGGCTGTGCTTCTTACTTTGTACCCTTTTTTGGCAATGAGCGCGATACCTAATTTTATGAGAGCATCATAACTGAACTTAAAAATAACATCGGAAATATCTGATTCTTCAGCTATCTTAAGATCGTGTAAGGTAGATTTTAAAAATTGGCTAATTTGTTCTTCTTTGAATGCCAGTTTTTGAAAGTGTTGACTCTCAAAATTGATCATACAAGCCTTATAATTTTAGTTTTAAAGACGCTATTTATAAATGAGTCTTTACCCCTTTTCTTTGCCGCGAATTCGTTCATGCTTAAATTTATTACGTTAAATTCTCTACCTGTATCTTTCTGCAATTTAGCAATAACTCGCTGTAATTCCAAAACTGAGTGTGTACCAATGGCCAAAAGATCGATATCGCTTGAAGAATCCATCTTGTTGCTTGCGTATGAGCCAAATAGATAAGCTTCCTTAAGCCCTTCGATATTACTTATCATATCTTTAAGCCTTTTTTCTATGCCATGGGTTTTTAGAAAAATCTGGCGGTAATGCTCCAAAACGGGATTATCTTTTGCAAGAAAAAAATACCTTTGTTTTCCGCGAAATTCACTCTTAAAAAGGCCTTCTTTCTCTAATTCCTTAAGTTTGGTTTCCGTATTTTTGGGATCAAGCTCTAGAATCCTTGCTAGCTCATTAATGTAAACTTGAGCCTGCGGATTAAGGAAATAGTAATCCAGTAATTTTATTGCCACTTTTGAACGTAAGGATATCATCTTCTCACCATGGTTATGGTAATAAATTACCATAATTGATTACTTTGTCAAGTAAATTCCGTACCCCAAAGGATGCCTAGAACAGCTTCCGAAATGTCAATTATATTTGACAATAGTTGACATCTGTCAAGTAGATGTCAACTATAAGTTCAATTATTGAAATTATGAAAATCGAGTCTTATTTTAACCTAACCCTCTCATTCCAAAGCGTTTATCCTCTTTAATATCTCAAGTGCCATCCCTAGCCACCGTAACCAACGGTCAACCAAAAGTTTGAAGATATACTCTTTTATTCATCTACTCCCTTCTAAGATTCGCATTCCGTAAATATAAACCGGTATATCTTTGCCTAAAAAGTATCGAAAGTAAGACCTCTTCCCCTGAAACAACAATTGAAAATTTTGCTTCTTGAAGAATTGGCTTGCTTTTTCGGATATCGTTGCGAAATGAACCCCTTTTATCGCCTCTGCTTTTAAGTAATCGAGATAGGCATTTATCAGTTCTGAGCCGATTCCTCCTGAGCGATATTCTTGAATAATATTGATATGGAATGTCGCGGGATAATCTTTGGAAAAAACCGGAGCTTTAAATTCACCTTTTACTAAACTCAAAAACACCTGGAATAAAAATTCCAGGTTTCTCTTATGAAAGAGTGTACCACGCCGCAGGGCTTTCATAAATAAGGGCAGCGTAATCTTGCCGGCAGAAATCTTATCCATACCCTTGGTGTCTTTCGCGCCCAGCAAGTAACCAATGACTCTATTCTCGCATTCGGCTACAAAGCATGATTCAGGTTCGTAGTCGGTAAAATATAATGTCAGCGCATCAGCAAATATTTCATCATCGTCAAAAAAAACAGCACTCGGTTCGCCCATCAATGCCGTCTTGCAGCTGATCTGGCGGACTCTGGATCTATCCTGAGCGTTATACTTACGAATTACGAACAGGGAATTATTTTTCAAGAGGACGCTTTTTTCTTAAAATGCTTGGCTATTGCCAGTGTGATAAGATAAAAAACTGCTGCACATAGTAACCCCAGTACTACGCTTCCAATGAACAAAGGATAGTAGAATTCGCCTGCCCTTGAAATTTTGAAGTTTCTAATATATTCCCGGGAAAGAGGTGGGTAATTTTTATCAGCAAGCAATAAGCGGCCGATATCATAGGCTGTCCAGGTAATAGTTACTACGGTCGGAGGCAGAGAAACGTTAGTGCCTAATAATATAGCTAATTTATTGGCTCTGGGTATTAAGATCGCGGCGATTACGCAAAGTACGGTGTGGAAACCGTACAAAGGAAGAATTGCAATAAAAGAACCTATGGCTACGCCTAAGGCAATCTCATGCGGGGCATGATGCGCCTTAAGCACTCTTACCAAAACGGCTATTATCTCCTTAATACTTTTCTTGGGCATAGCTAAGGCCTGGTCGCTTTAATGGGCCGGGGGCATATTATGCTCTTTCATTATTAGGGTATAATTAAAGCTGCCCTTGCCTTTAATCTTCAGCGGGATACGAGCATCATCTTCACTAATCCAAATTTCAAACTTATCCGGAATACTGGTAAAATGGTAAGTTGAGAATTTCTTTTCTCCGACTTTTATCTTATCAATTGATACCAATCTAGCTTCGCATTTTTGTGGTAACCAAAAAATCAAAGACCATCCGACCTTCATATCAGAAACTTTGCGTAAATAAAAAGGAATAAGAATTGCATTAGAGATCGGGCCGTCTGCCGAAAGGACTTGCTCACTAATCTTCTTTCCTTCTTTAAATTTAGTAATGGTAACTTTAAAATCCCTCTGGTTATATTCCTCGGTGATATTTTCCTTGCTGAACCACCAGCTGATATCGCGTTCAACACGTATCGGCAGAAGGGTTTTTGGGTTGCTATAAATCTTTTCTGTATCTTTAAAACCTAATACATCGGTTTTAAAAACCACTGTCTTTACTTTGCGGCCCCCTAATTCAGTTAAGCCTAAATCCAAGTATCCTGCTTTACCTCCCAAGGGCTTGATAGTGTATATGATGCTTTCCCCTTGATATTCATAGGCAGGCACCTCTTGAATCATAAGAATATTACAAAACAAAAAAATGATTATGGTTATAGCGATTATTCGAATGTATACCTTCTTAAACATTCCTGTCTCCTTATTCCAAACCTACCTATGCCCAACAGGTAATCTTAATGCCCTTTAGAAGATTATTGACAGTTGTAGAAGGCATATTTTTATGATATCATAAAAATATGCTTAGTGCAGTAAAAAATAAGATTGAAAAAGAACTCAAACGCTTCCTTAGGGATATTAATAAAAACTACTCTGTAAGTAAAATCTCTCCCTTTCTATTTAAAAGCATAGAGAACTTCGTTTTAAGAAGCGGCAAGCGCATACGGCCCCTGCTCTTTTGCGTGGGGTATCTTGGTTTTAGTAAAAAACCAGCGAAAAACTTCTACAGAAGCGCCCTTTCCCTAGAGTTATTGCACGATTTTATGTTGGTGCATGATGATATCATTGATAAATCCGATACACGACGAGGGTTACCTTCTATGCATAGGATGTTGGATCTAAAGCTAAAAGGCTACAGGAAGATAAAATTTAGCGGGCAAGATTTAGCTATTGTAATCGGAGATGTAATATACGCCTTAGCAATATCTGCATTTTTATCTATTGAAGAAAAATTAGAACGGAAAGAAATGGCTTTAAAAAAATTTGTAGAGGCGGCTTTTTACACCGGTAGCGGAGAATTTATTGAACTTCTGTATGGGAAGGAACGGCTAGAAAATATAACCAGGGAATATATTTATAAAATTTATGACCTTAAAACAGCCTATTATTCCTTTGCCTGCCCTCTATCCATAGGCGCGATACTCGCCGGAGCTAAGAAAAGCCAATATGATAAGCTTTTTCAATACGGCACATACTTAGGCAGGGCCTTTCAAATAAAAGATGATATATTAGGCTTATTTTACGAAGAAAGCAAGATAGGTAAATCCAATCTTACTGACTTACGGGAGGCAAAAAAGACTATTCTTATCTTATATGCTTATAAGAATTCCCCTAAGGCTGACAGATTTGTTTTGAAAAGAATATTTTCGAAAAGCAAAATAAACAAAAATGATTTACGTAAAGTACGCGAGATCATCACTAAAACAGGGGCTTTGGATAAAGCTAAGTTAGAAATTATTCGTTTAGTTAATGAGGCAAAAGATATTCTTTCTGTTTCTATGATTTCTGCCAAATATAAAAAATTCCTGAATGTTTATTTTAAAGAAATCCTGAAATTATAATATGCAAATTCATCTGGCCAAATCCGCGGGTTTTTGTTTTGGGGTAAAGCGAGCGCTTAGCATTGCTTTTAATACCGCTAAATCTTACAAAGAAGTCTACATGCTCGGAGATATTGTCCATAACGAAGATGTCGTGCGAACAATAAAAGAAATCGGCATCAAAAAAATTAATAGGCTTACTTCCGGAAAAAATAAAACCCTTTTGGTCCGCACACATGGCACATGCATGAAAATTACGGATGAAGCTTATAAGTTAGGTTATAGGATTGTAGATGCAACCTGCCCTATGGTTAAAGAAATACATAAGATTGTGCGTAACCAAGAAAAAAAGGGTTATAGAATTATTGTTATCGGAGATAAAAAACACGATGAAGTGCATAGTATCTGCGGACAGCTAAAATTTAAGGCAATAGTAATAGATAACATTCATGCTGTGCCTATCGAAAAAATTAAAAGGGCCTGTGTAGTGGCGCAATCTACCCAAAACTTAAGTGATGTCTTAAAAATCGTAAAGATATTAAAAACACGGATAAAAAAACTCAGGTTTTTTAATACAATATGTAAGCCCACCAGAATCAAGCAAGAAGAAATAAAGACCCTGCCATTAGAAAATGACGTGATTATAATTATCGGCTCCAGAAACAGTGCGAATACAAAAAGGCTATATAAAATATCAAAATCATTAAATAAACATACCTATTGGGTTAATTCAAAAACTGCGATAAGGCCTGCGTGGTTTAATTCTGCAAAAAGTGTGGGTGTTACTGCAGGAGCCTCTACTCCGGAAGGAACAATAAAGGATATCATTAAATATATATCAAGCCTGCCTATAAAAAAATTAACCCCCTCTTTGTAACTTACGAAAAAGGGGGTTAATTTAAAATACTGCTAAAAAACTACTATTTCTTTGATTTTATCTTATCCAGTAAATCCGACATAATTTTCGCGGCTATATCTTTACAACCTAGCCCAAACGCCAAAGCTACAGCTAACCCCATGGAACCTAATAATACACTTATTGCCAACTCTATTATTCTGGCTCCGATATTCAGCTGTTGTAAGGCGATAGCAATTGCAAATACGGCTACGGCAATTTCCACAACCTTACCTAACAAATTAGACTGGGCGATGCCGGCGTTATTTGCCGCTGTTTGCACTATGCTCTTAAGAAGCGAAGCAACAAATATCCCCAAGATTAAAACAAACATTGCTGCAATGACATTGGGTATGTAAAGAACTACGGTATTCAATAAATCAGCAGCAACGGTAAGGCCTATGGCATTAATCGCTACTACGAAGGTGACCAATAGAGCCAACCAATAGCAGATCACCCCGATCAGCTCAGAGAGAGAATACTGTATTCCACCCTTCGCTAAAAGGTTGTCCAACTCGATACGCTCCGAGAGATCATCAAGCTTTACCGCTTTTAAGATTCTGACGACCAAGCTCTTGATAACCTTGGAAATCATCCAACCGATGATAAGGATAATAATCATCAAGAGGACATTAATGAGAAACTGGCCGATTTGAGTAATAACTGTCTTGGCCGGTTCTAATAAGACTGCTTGCCAACCCATCTCTCACCTCCTTTAAAAATATACCTCTGGTTTTCGATCTTATTTTTATAACACTATCATAAATATCGGGTTATGTCAAGTAAAAATCGCTTTGGTTAAAAATTCAAAGTCATTCCGTCGTAAGCAGCCTCTACCTCAATTCCCAGCCTCTTTGATAATTCTTCAGCCTGAATATGCGGCTTGGCTTTAAGCATAGTCATGCCGAAATGCGTCAATATGGCTTTCTTTGGCCTTATTTCTTTAATCAGGGATTCAGCATCTGCTAAACATAAATGATCAATGCCTGCCCTGGGTTCCAAAAAGACTACGCAGATAATCAAGATGTCGCTTTTATAAAATTTTTCTAAACCTTCAAAATATCTGGTATCGGTAAGCAAGGAAATACTTGTCTCTTTTATTTTAAATTTGATGCCGTAAGTTAAAGCAGTATGAATATGCCTCATAGAGGTCTGGAATCCAAAACCTTTTATCTTATAAGAGCTATTCTCCTCTAAGAGTTCTATCTTCTGTGGAAAACTCCTTAAATATCTCAATATTACCTGGCCTTCTTCTATCGCATCCGACGGGCAGAACACCATACCTCGCTTTTTAAACCCGCCTTCGGTCATTGCCTCAATCATTACATTAATATCCCCTGAATGGTCTAAATGGCGGTGAGTAAGAATAACGGCATCCAGCTTGGAAGGATCTAATTTCGGCCTGCTTGCGGCGCAACGCACAATACTGCCCGGCCCGGGGTCAATAAGTATATTTGTATCTTTTGCAGTAACCCAGATACCCCCTGAGGCGCGCAACTGTCTGATCATCACAAACCGCGCCCCCGCCGTCCCCAAAAATTTTATAAAATCACCGGTAACCATTTTTGCCTTTTGGCTTTTTGGTTTTAACTTTATTCTAGCCATAGTTTTCTTAGTTCCTGATTTATTTTATGCATCTGGGTAAAGGTAAGCTCTGGTTTAACCGGTTCTTTATGCTTAGCTTCTGGATAAGTGAGAAACTCTTCTGCGCTCATGGACCTGGCACCGCAAGCCCTGATAAAAAATTTTATTTCTTTATCATCAGAGACCACTACTATATTCTTGGGGTTGGCGCAATTCTCTACCATTTTCTTTATTTTTTCATCGGCGCTGTTATTCCTGGAAAAAATAACCTCTAAATCGCCTGTGGCATCTTCTAATTTATCCGCTTGAGGATAACCGTCGAAAACAATAACTACCTTATTTCTAGGGCTACCGCAGGGCCTTTTTGTCTTAATAATTTTTAAGAGTGCTGAGCGGGAATCCTTTATTATTTTCTGATTAGTTTTAAAGAGAGGATGGTTGATGATGTTGTATCCGTCGATGATGTATTGTAAGGACATAAATAATACCCCCTAATAGCCCGCAGACCAAGACAAAGAAAAAATTAAGGAGCGAAAGCGCCAGGGCTAAGTTTTTTGCCAACCCTATTTTAGCAAAGAAATATATGGCGGAGGCGTCTCTTAGGCCTAATCCGCCTATAGAAATAGGCAAGAGAGTGATCGCCCCAATAATCGGTATGAAGATTAAGAAATATATGATATTTATCTTAAGCCCTAAGGATAATGCTGTTAAATAAAATACTACCGGACCGGTAATCTGTATCAAAACAGAAACTAACAAATTATTCCAAATTACGCTTTTGTGATTTCTAAAAATGTGCATCTCTTGATGCAGGCTGGTAATAGCTTCTCTAATCCTTCCTGCGGTAGGGGAATGTAAAAGCTTATTAATCTTAGCATAAAAGAAATTATTGAATAAGACCAGTAATATAGCAACCAAAATAATATTAATAATAAAAATAGCGGCCAAAACGCTCCTGTCCTGAATGTGCCTGTAACCTAGCCCTAAGGCCAATAAGCTTATTAATCCTAACCCGAAGTAGCCGCTTAGCCTGTCTAAAAATACCGTAGCCGTTATTTCCTTGGGTTTTCCGGTATAGACGGATAAATCTACGGTACGCACTAAATCACCGCCGATAGTAGAAGGCAAAAATAAATTAAAGAATATTCCTCCCGAAAAAGCAATAATTACCCTCTTTAAAGGAATGTTGATTCCAGCTGTCTTAAGCAACATCTTCCAGCGAAAAAGGCAAAATAGGTAATTAAGAAAGAAGGCTAGAAACGCAAAAGCCAACATGCCTTTATGGGCGCTGCTAATAATCTCCCATAAGGCTTTTTTATCTACTTGGCGCAATAAAAAAATCAGCAAGGCAAGGCTTATGCCGATTCTTAATAATATGGATAATATTTTTTTAAATACCTTCATTTATTGACCAGCCTTTGGTATACTTCTAGATATTTTTCGCTGGTCTTTTGGATAATTTCCAAAGGTAATGGTGGCGCCGGAGGAGTCTTATCCCAATCCAAGGTTTCCAGATAATCCCTGACAAACTGTTTGTCGAAACTGGGCTGAGGGCTACCGGGGGTGTATTGATCCAGCGGCCAAAAACGGGATGAATCCGGGGTAAGCACTTCATCAATAAGCATAATTTTATTATTATACATTCCAAATTCAAATTTAGTATCTGCGATAATAATACCTTTAGCTAAAGCATATTTACTTGCCTTTTGATAAATCTCCGTGCTAATTCTTTTGAGTTCTTGGGTGATATCCTTACCGATCTCTTTTTCTATATATGCCTGATCAACATTTATATCGTGGCCAGTGTCTTCTTTTGTGGCAGGAGTAAACAGCACCTGCGGCAGCTTATCCGACTGCCTAAGGCCAGCTGGTAAATTTATCCCGCAAATGGAATGTTTCTTTTGATATTCCTTCCATCCTGAACCGGATAAATAACCCCTAACCACGCATTCAACAGGCAAGGCCTGTGTTTTTTTTACCAGCATTGACCTATCTAAAAGTTGTGCTTTGTATTTTTGCAGCTCTTCTGGGTAGCCATCTAACTCATTGGTTATAAAATGATTAGGGATAATATCTTTAATGAAGTCAAACCAAAAACAAGATATTTTAGTTAATATTTTTCCTTTATAGGGTATACCGCATCCTAAAACTACATCAAAACAAGAAATCCTGTCGGAAGAGATAATTAAAAGTTTATCGCCTAACTCATAAACATCACGTACTTTGCCGCGTTTGTAAAGTTTTAAATCCGTAAAATCAGTGCTTAATAAAACATCTTCCTTCATTTAAGGCACCAGGCGTAAATGTAGCGCTTGGTATTCCTCCCATAATTCCGGGGGCAAATTCTTGCCGAATTTTCTAAAAAATCTCTTTATCTCTCTTGCCTCTTCCAGCCATTTCTTTTTATCTATCTCAAATAATCTTTCTAAGTCGGCTGGCGATAAATTAAGCCCGGTCATATCTAAATCTTGAAGGCGAGGCATATAACCGATAGGGGTTTCCATAGCATCTAAGTTTCCGTAGCATCTTTGCAAAATCCATTCTAAAACCCTCAAGTTTTCACTGAAACCCGGCCATAAAAACCTTCCCTTTTCGTCTGTCTTAAACCAATTCACGTGAAAAACCTTAGGAGGCCTGGCCATTCCTTTACCCATCTCTAACCAATGCCTAAAATATTCTGCCATATTATAACCGCAAAAAGGAAACATAGCCATGGGGTCGCGGCGCACCTGGCCGATTTTGCCTACTTGGGCAGCTGTTAACTCTGAGGCCATGCTCGCTCCGACGAATACTCCATGCTGCCAATTAAATGCTTCATAAACTAAAGGCGCTAAGTGTGCCCTGCGGCCGCCGAAGATAACTGCCGAAATAGGCACGCCATGATGCTGTTCCAATCTAAAAGATGCCGAAGGGCAATTGATAATCGGCGCGGTAAAACGGCTGTTAGGGTGCGCCCCTTTCATAGGATTACCGTGTGCATCCTCTAGACCCGGCTTCCAGGATCTACCCTGCCAATCAACGCCTTCCTGTGGAAGTTCTCCACTAGCCCCCTCCCACCAAACCGTACCATCCGGCTTCAATAAAACATTGGTGTAAACAGTATTATTTTTAATGGCGGCTACCATGTTAGGGTTGGTTTTGGAATTTGTCCCGGGAGCCACTCCAAAAAAACCTATTTCCGGATTAATCGCCCAAAGGGCCTTATCAGAATCAATACGCATCCAGGCAATATCGTCCCCCACTGTCCAGATCCTGTAGCCTTTTTTCTTTAAACCTTCCGGCGGAACCAGCATGGCTAAATTAGTTTTACCGCAGGCGCTGGGAAATGCTGCGGCAATATAACCTATGCGGCCATTAGGCTCTTCTATTCCCATAATCAGCATGTGTTCTGCCAACCAATTTTCTTTCTTTGCCATAAAACTGGCGATGCGTAACGACAAACATTTCTTTCCTAAAAGGACATTTCCTCCGTAACCGGAACTGACGCTCCAGATAGTATTGTTTTCGGGAAAATGTAAAATCAGCCTTTTATTTATATCCAGGTCCGCCTTCGAATGCAGGCATTTGGTAAATTCTGCTTCCTTATCTAACTCATTTAATACGGCTTGTCCGACCCTGGTCATAATCCACATATTTAAAACTACGTATTTAGAATCGGTTAATTCTACGCCGATTTTACTAAAAGGAGAACCTACCGGCCCCATAGAGAAAGG
>MHGH01000014.1:0-932 GCA_001805465.1 Omnitrophica WOR_2 bacterium RBG_13_41_10
AACCCTTTTCTGCTCAGGCTTCCCTTCAATAATCTCTAAAACCAAAGGGTGCTCCGGAGCTAAAACAATGTAAGTCGCGCCGAAAATCGTATCTACCCTGGTGGTAAAAACAGGGATTACCTTATTTTTTCCTTTTAAGCGGAAATATATTTCTACGCCTTCGCTTTTGCCTATCCAGTTAGTCTGCATGCTCAAGACTCTTTCCGGCCAAGGCGTTAACTGCTTTAGGTCTTCTAAAAGGCGTTCCTTGTATTCAGTAATTTTTAAATACCATTGTTCTAAATCCTTCTGCGCTACTTTTGTTTTGCATCTCCAGCATCCGCCGTCAATGACTTCTTCATTAGCTAAGGTAGTTTCGCAGGAAGGGCACCAGTTAACCGAAGATGCCTTTTTATAAGCCAGGCCGCGTTCAAACATTTTCAAAAATATCCATTGGTTCCATTTATAATAACTGCTATCGCAGGTAGAAACCTCTCTATCCCAAGCATAAGAAAACCCCATTTTCTTCAGCTCCTGCTTCATCCATTCAATGCACTTGTGCGTCCAGATATCAGGCCTGGTTTTATTTTTTATGGCGGCGTTTTCTGCCGGCTGCCCAAAGGCATCAAAGCCCATCGGGTGTAAAACATTAAACCCCTGCATCATCTTATGCCTGGCTGCTACATCGGCGATGGTGTAATTACGCACATGCCCCATATGGATTTTCCCCGAAGGATAAGGAAACATCTCCAAAAGATAATATTTTTTTCTTTCGCTGCCGGGCTTCACAGAAAAAATCTTCTGCCTTTCCCACTCCTTTTGCCACTTCTCTTCAATTTCTTTAAAAAGGTAGCTCATTGTTTAACTATTTATCTTTGCGCATCGGAATTAAAGAAATCATAATCCTTATCCCGCGCAGGATATTATCCATAGTGCAAGGCTTGGCTAAATAA
>MHGH01000014.1:1519-1681 GCA_001805465.1 Omnitrophica WOR_2 bacterium RBG_13_41_10
AATTATACTGCACTTACAAATTAGCGTCAACCCCTCTCTTTAAGAGTGATTATACCATTGAAGAAAGGACAGGGTCAAGTATAGTTGATGTAATAATAAAGGGCGGTTGTTATAACCGCCCTTTATTTTATCGTATCAGGCACTCCGCTCGCTGCTCGGCTT
>MHGH01000014.1:1746-2875 GCA_001805465.1 Omnitrophica WOR_2 bacterium RBG_13_41_10
GAATAAAACGGGATCATGTTAACCTTTTTGGTATAATTAGTTTGGAAGAACCAAAAACCAGAAAGGAGAAACAAACATGACCCCGCAAGAGATGCTGTTAAAGCATAAATTGTCTTTGCTGCAGCTTGCAGAGCAGCTGCAGAATATTAGAGCTGCCTGCAAGATGATGGGGGTATCCCGGCAACACTATTATGACATCAAGGAGCGGTTTGAGCAAGCAGGAGTTAGCGGCTTGCATGAAAAAGAACGCCAACCGCCCCGGATGCCTAACCAGACGCCTCAGGATATCGAAGAACGCATTATTGAGTATTCGCTCAAACATCCTACTTACGGCAAGGACAGGATGCCTTTACAACTGCGCTTTGAAGGTATTATTATCAGTTCTTCATCAGTTGAAAGGATCTGGAAACGATATCACCTGGAGAACCGGTTTAAGAGGCTGTTGAAATTGGAAGAATTGCACAAACAGCAAGGCATGATCCTCTCAGATGAGCAAATCCAGGCGCTCTTAGAACATGTTGGTCAGGTGCCTGTAGAGCACGTATTCAGTCGGTATCCGGGCTACCTTCTTTGCCAGGATACATTTGAAGTAGGCCATATTAAGGGCGTAGGAAAAATCTACATGCAGGCAGTGGTGGATACCTACGGTTCATTTGGCTTTGCCAAGCTCTATACGTCCAAGATGCCTACTACTGCTGCGGATATACTCATTGACAGGGTACTGCCATTCTATATGGCTTTTGATATACCGATACGAAGAATGCTTACTGACAACGGCGGTGAATTCTGCGGTAAAGGATTTAAGCATGACTACGAGTTAATGCTTCAGATATTCGGCATAGAACACAGCCGTATACGCGTTGGCATGCCTCAGACAAATGGTTTTGTAGAAAGATTTAACCGTACGGTTCTGGAAGAATTCTTCTGCGTAGCCTTCAGGAAGAAATGGTATTACAGCTTAGAAGAGTTACAGACTGATTTAGACACGTTTATGTGGCACTACAACTTCCAAAGGCCGCATTCAGGCTATAGATTAAACGGCAAACGGCCGATTGAGGTATTACTGGATAAAACAACTTGTCCAAAAAGGTTAACCTATGATAAAATTGATGCTCCCACCAATGTGGAA
>MHGH01000014.1:2971-3072 GCA_001805465.1 Omnitrophica WOR_2 bacterium RBG_13_41_10
TCGGGAGCTACGGTAGCGCCCCCCAGGGCGCGGTGCATTTAAGCTATTTCCTTAGAGACTAAGCTTTACCCCGGGGATTAGAGGTTTCTGGTGGGCGAGAA
>MHGH01000014.1:3147-7059 GCA_001805465.1 Omnitrophica WOR_2 bacterium RBG_13_41_10
CGCCAATTTTCTAAGGAGGTGTCTAATGAAATACTTTTTATATGCGCGCAAGTCTACCGACACAGAAGATAAACAGATCCTCTCTATCCAGTCTCAACTCACAGAGGTTAAAGAGTTCGCTAAGAAACAAGACGTAGAAATAATTCAAGTATTCCAAGAAGCACGTACCGCAAAATCTCCCGGACGCCCAATATTTAACGAAATGATAAAACGAATCGAGAAAGGTGAAGCGTCCGGCATTATCACTTGGCATCCGGATAGACTTGCGCGCAACTCGATAGATGGCGGGAAAATTATTTATCTTGTGGATACCGGTAAAATTGTAGATCTTCGCTTCCCTACTTACCGATTCGACAACAGCGCACAAGGCAAGTTCATGCTTAATATTATCTTCGGGCAGTCTAAATACTACATTGATAATCTTAGCGAAAACACAAAGCGCGGCTTACGTGAGAAGGTTAGACTTGGCGAATATCCTGCCTTTGCGCCGATAGGGTACTTAAACGACAGAGGCAAAATAAATGTTGATCCTGCTACCTCTCCTCTCGTCCAGAGATTGTATGCCTTGTGCGCTGAAGGAAGATATACGGTTGATGAGCTGAGAAAATTGGCGACTGCGTCTGGCTTGGTGAGCAAGAGAGCCAAGCGCCCGCTCTCTTACAGTAACGTCCACCGAATATTAACGAACCAATTCTATCTTGGCCTCTTTGTGTATAAGGGCGAGATTTTCCAAGGCAGCCACCCACCCATTATAAACAAAGAATTGTTTAATAAGGTGCAGGAGATTTTAAAATTGAGGAGCCGACCTTCTTACGATAGAAAACACTATTTTGTCTTTCGTGGGTTTGTAAGATGCGCTGAATGTGGCTGCCAAATAACAGCCGAGGTTCAAAAAGGACATCACTACTATCATTGCTCGAAAAAGCGCGATCCCTGCCAGCAGTCCTCTGTTTTTATTAGAGAAGAAAATCTCGCCCAACAAGTCAAAGAGGCCATCGAGAAAGTTGCGCTGGATGACAACGCCTATACTTGGATGGTAAAAGAGTTAGAGCGAGAGCGGGCGCTGCTTACAGCGGAGAAAGTTCACAACAGGATTAGCGGTGAAGTGAGAACGCAAGAGGTTGACGAACAGCTGAAGCGGCTCTTGGATATGTCGGTAAAAGGTATAATTAGCGACGAAGAATACAGGGAAAAGAAAGCCGAGTTACTGAATAGGAAGTTCGATATTTCAGAAAAGGGTGACAGTAACGGGGACTGGCTCGAACACTTGAAAAACTTTCTAACTCTTGCTCACCAAGCCAGTTACATTGCAGCGGAGGCAAATCCCGACGCCCAGCGGGATTTTTTGCAAAAAATTGTATCGAACCTTAAGCTCTTTAACAGAACCTTAATTATTTCTTATACTTCTGATTTTAAATTTATGGCGGAAAACCACCATTTAGAAATGGGGTGGGTAACGGGGATCGAACCCGCAACCTTTAGAGCCACAGTCTAACGCTCTATCCAATTGAGCTATACCCACCATTTCAATATATTTCTTGTCGGAAATGGTGGCACTCCAGCAAAGCGGAGTGCCTCACCATTATTTCTTTTCTAATAACTTTACTATTTTATCTAATCTAAGAAGCACAAGCAAAGTAAAAATTACAAACCAGAGTATAACACCAAAACATATCAGCATATTCAAATAAAGATTACAACCTATGCCCGGATTATACACGCCTTCCTCCTTTTTACCGCTACTATACTAATTCACTTTCTCTTTTTTGAAAGAGTCCTCTACGGATTTTTTTAATTCATTTCCGACGGCAAAGGTGCCGTCTACCACTGCCTTAGATAAATCAGTTGCGCCTTTAGCTAACCCTTGCAAAAGCTTAAAAGGAAACACCAAAGCCGCTTCCGGTTTAAAGCCGGTCTTCTTCAATCCGCCGGCAAATTTATTCTCAAAGGCCATTTTTATATCTCCGAAACCTACCTGAGGCATATCCATTTTAGTCTTAATGGTGAAATTTAAAACAATATTGCCTTTGTCCAAGGCCTTAAAAATATCCAGTACTGCCGTAGCAATCTGCTCTGCCTTGTCTATTGCTTCTTCGGGGGCACGCGGCTTAAAAACAATATCAGTGAGCTCTAAATGACAATCTGCCGTAACCTCATTATTCACGCCAATGATATCGCTACGAAAATTAAGTTTTGCGTTTTGGATCCGTGTCTGTTCCAAATTTATCCATTGGGAATAATAGGGGTAAAGATAAATCCCGTCTATGCCTTCAACCTTTACGGTTGCCTTCATTTCCTTCTTAAACAAATTCAGCCAACCGCCTACTTCTATTTTACCTTCCTGTTGGCCCTGTTGCCAGGGGATTGTGCCTTGTATTTTGAACTTAGCAATCACCGAACGCGGAAGTATATAGAGATTATTTAAATCTACGTATATGTCTTTGACGGTTACTCTTAATCCTGCTTCGCTGATAGTATGGTCAACAAAATTAAATTTACCTTCCCTTATCTGAATGCCTTTAATCACTAACGGCAAAGGCCGCTTTTTCTTTTGGGGTGCTATTGTCTTATCGCTGGGGATCACCGATTGCGATGACTCACCCGGGCTAAGGCTAAACCGCTCGTAAGTTAATTCCGGCTTAATAACCTTAACTTCATTTAAAGCGATATTGCCAGTTAAAAATCCTAACAGGCTAGGGGAAATAAAAATTGATTCTACTTTGGCTAAACCTTCAACCTCTAAATTTTTGATTTCAAAACGAAAAGGAGAGGCCAGGCCAAAATGGCCGATGCTGACTTTTTTATGCGTAACTGATTCAAGCTGTTTAGTAATTATTGCTTTACCCTGAAAAATCAGCACGAAATAAGTAATAAGCAAAAGTGAGGCCAAGATAACAACTGCTATAAACGATAACCGCATCCAGAGTTTCATAATTTTATTTTTGGCGTCCCTGGGCTGATTCGAACAGCCGACCCACTGCTTAGCATACCGCACTGAATTTCTTCAGCCAGATAACTGTTGCGGTCTGGACTATGTCTTCACCATTTCAGGTGTGTGGCGTATAGTCTCTGAGGACTCTCGTTTAATTTCTACGGTTGCCTGCAAATTATCCTTTGTTGATTTATGGATTTCCTTGCATATAGCCACATCCACTTTGCGTGTTATCTTTCCACGCAAAGGCTCCCTATGAAGGCAGTTGCTCTATCCAACTGAGCTACAGGGACGTTCTGATTTATCGGGGCGACAGGACTTGAACCTGTGACCTCTTGCTCCCAAAGCAAGCGCTCTAGCCAAACTGAGCCACGCCCCGTACCTTAATTCATTAAAGACCAAATTTCCAAGGCCTGCTATAAACGCAAACCCTATTTTTACCTTTTTGTTTTGCCTCGGCTAAAGCGCCCTCGGCGCGGCTAATCAATTCTTCTTTGGTAGTACCGACCTTATAATCGCAAACTCCTATGCTCACGGTAAGCCGGGTTATCTCAAAAGCTGACTGGCGGTCCCGGGCAAAAACAGCGCTAGCTACTTTTTCTCTTAACTTCTCTGCTGCCACTAGCGCTTCTCTGGCCTTAATCTCCGGCAGAATAACGGCAAATTCCTCCGGGCCATAGCGGCTAGCCACATCTACCTTACGGGTATTATCTTTTATGATCAAAGCTATTTGTCTTAAGGCACTATCTCCGACGGGATAGCCATTTACCTGATTATAATCTTTGAAATTATCAATATCCATCACCAAAAGGCTTAAGTGATGGTGATAACGCTCTGCCCTGTAGATTTCTTCTAACAGCTGCTCCTGAAAATAACGGTGATTAAATAAACCGGTCAAGGAATCTATAGTAGCCAGGTCTTTATTCTTTTCGGTCAATCTGGTATTTTCTAAGGCCATGGCAAAATAACGGCTGGCTAAA
>MHGH01000014.1:7079-11705 GCA_001805465.1 Omnitrophica WOR_2 bacterium RBG_13_41_10
TTCGCTAAAAACTTCCCGGTCTTTTTTATCCGTGATATTCAATATCCCGGAGATTTCATCTTTTATCTTCACCGGTACTATAATAAAAGATTTACCGGTGTAACGCGATAAACGGTTCTTGGATAAATCCGGGTACTCCTCTTCTACGTCTTTGACTAATAAAGGGGTTCCTTCTTTAGCTACCCATCCGCCAAAGGCCTCTCCGACTTTCATTTTAATTTCGCCTACACTTGCATCTATGCCTTGCGAAGACTCTAAGGACAACTCCTGTGTTGCTCTATCCAAAAGCATAAAGGAGACTCTGTTTACCCTGAATAACTCCGCTGATTTATTGACAAAATAAGAAATCAGCTGCTCTTTTTCCGGGATAGAACCCATCGCCATGCACATCTGCGAGAATAAATCGCAAAAGCGCTTGTATTCGCTCACGCTCTTTTGTAAAGAAGGGTTTGTTTCCATATTAATTTTGAGTATAACACCTCTTAAAGTAATCTACAATTGCTTTTTGCGCCAAAGATAAGGCCCGGAAACGATGGCTGATTTTATGTTTTACGCGCTCTCCCAGTTGAGCAAAGGTTTTTTTATGCTCGGGGACAATGAATAAAGGGTCATAACCGAATCCGGATTTTCCTCTTTGCTCAAAAGCGATTAACCCTTTACAGGTGCCCTCTACCACTTTAATCAGGCCGTCTTTATCGGCTAATGCCACGGCGCAGACATAATGGGCTTTTCTTTTACTAACCGATAAACCTGCTAAGAGTTTCAGCAATTTTAAATTATTTTTCCGATCGCTTTTATTTTTACCGGAGAAGCGGGAAGAATGTATGCCGGGTTCCCCGCCTAAGGCGCTAACGCAAAGGCCCGAATCCTCTCCCAAGGTTAATTTCCCGGTAAAACTCGCAATTTTTACTGCTTTTTTTACGGCGTTTTCTTTAAAGGTTTCACCCGTCTCCAAAATGCGCGGAACCGACGGATAATCAGCCAGTGAACTTATTTTTAAATTCAGGCCTTTGAGAATTTCTTTTATTTCTTTTAACTTTTTTTTGTTTTTGGTGGCAACAACTAATTCCTTCATAAAACATCTTTCAGGAGATTACGCTGTATATCGATTAAATCTTCAATACCGGCCTTTGACAATGTCAATAGCTTGTCCATCTGTTCCTTGGTAAAAGTCTTGCGCTCGGCAGTCCCCTGAATCTCAATGAATTCACCTTTACCGGTCATCACGATATTCATATCTACGTCTGCCTGAGAATCTTCTTCATAAGAAAGGTCTAGTAAGACATCCCCTTTGATAATCCCGACGCTGGTAGCAGCCACAAAATCTTTAATGGGAATCTTGTTAAAAAGCCCCCCTTTTTTCAATTTATTTAAGGCATCCACTAAGGCGATAAAACTTCCGGTAATAGAAGCGGTGCGCGTGCCGCCGTCTGCCTGGATAACGTCGCAATCAATCCAGATAGTGCGCTCGCCTATTGCCTTCATATCAACAACTGCCCGAAGAGACCTACCCACCAAACGCTGTATTTCATAAGTGCGGCCGGAATCTTTGTTGCGGTGAATGCGCACTTTACAGGAACGCGGAAGCATTCCGTATTCGGCAGTCACCCAACCCGTACCTGTGCCTTTTAAAAAAGGCGGGACGGATTCTTCTACCGAAGCTGTACAGACTACGCGGGTATTGCCTAATTCTATCAATACCGACCCTTCGGCAAACTGCATATAATCGCGGCTAATTTTTACCTTCCTTATTTTGTCTTGCCCTCTGCCATCACTTCTTACCATAAATATTTCCTCCTCCTTCGCTCTTTAATAGACTCTCCGATAGCTTCGGTGAGCTTCGGAGGACTTCGCTATATTTATTTTATTTTGGTGCTTGCTCCCTTATAAACACTATTGCCTCTAGCATCAATTCCCACGATTAACGGAAAATCCCTTACTTCTAACTGATAAATTGCCTCCGGCCCCAAATCTTTATAAGCTACCGGCTTGGCTTTTTTTACGTATTTTGCCAATAAAGCGCCGCAGCCGGCATAAGTCAAAAAATATACTGCCTTATATTTTTTTATCGCCCTGATTACCTCTTGCGAACGAGCGCCTTTTCCGATCATACCGGCCAGGCCCGCCTTTAATAAAATAGGCGTAAACTCATCCATCCGCGACGATGTAGTCGGGCCGCAAGAGCCAATGATTTTTCCTTTGGGTGTCTTAGTCGGGCCGCAATAATAAATAATCGCGCCCTTTAAATCTATAGGCAATCTCTGGCCTTTTTTAAGCGCCTCGGCTAATCTTTTATGCGCCTGATCGCGGGCAGTATAGATAGTGCCACTAAAGAAAATCTTATCTCCGACTTTTAATTTTGTATTTAACATTTTAGATTATTTCACTTGCGCTTCTTAAGGCATGACAGCTGATATTCACGCAAACCGGTAAACCTGCGATATGCGTGGGTTGAGTTTCTATATTTACTGCCAAGGCAGTGGTTTCTCCGCCTAACCCCATCGGACCGATGTTTAATTGATTAATCTCTCTTAATAAATCGCGTTCTAGTTTAGTACGGTGTGCTGAGTACCGAGTACCGTGCAATAAGGCTTTTTTTGCCAAGAAACATGCATAATCCGCAGTCCCTCCTATTCCTACCCCAACTACATACGGCGGACAGGCATCCGGCCCGGCATCCCTTACTGCCTGAACAATAAATTCTTTAACCTGCGTGATGGATGCTGTCGGTTTAAACATTCTTAGCTGCGCTTTATTTTCACAGCCAAAACCTCGAGGCAAAACCGTTAATTTTATTTTATTACCCTTCACTATATCAATATGGATTATAGCCGGCTGATACCCCGGGTTTCCTCGCGATAACGGATCCTTTATAATAGAGTCCCTGAAAGAACCTTTTTCATATCCTAACTCCACTCCTTGATTTATCGCTCTTTTTAAACCCCCGGAGATTTGGACATTTTCTCCTATCTCTACGAATACGCACGGTAACCCCGTATCCTGACAGATAGCTAATTTTTCTCTTTTTGCAATCAGGGCATTCTTAATTATTGCCTGCAATATCTCCTGCGCCCTTTTATTTCTCTCTTTGGAATAAGCAACCCTTAATGCCGTAAGAACATCTTTTCTTAAAAATAGATTTGCCTCAAGGCATAGGTCACTGACTGTATCCCTAATCTTTCTTGCTGAAATTATCCTCATTTTACTTTAACTTACCCTAGGGGACACTCTTTGCTTTAGCTGGAAGGGTGTCCCTTCTTGTATTCTCTGATAACGGTAGTCTTGATGCCGCCGCGAGGGTTAAACTCGGAGGTAATCTTTGCCCAGCGGGGTTGACACGCCTTTACAAAATCCTCTAATATCTTATTTGTCAGGTGCTCATGGAATACGCCGATATTGCGATAAAATATGGTATACATTTTAAAAGACTTCAATTCTATGCAGTATTTATCCGGAGAGTATTCAATTTTTATGCCGGCAAAATCCGGCAGTCCCGTCTTAGGACAAATACAAGTAAACTCCGGGATATCTAAACATATGATATATGATTTATCCGGATATTGATTTTTCCAAACCTCAATAGCCGGGGTTTTTAAACTGCGGATACTTTTTTGTAATCCTTCGTAGGAAAAGCCCTTTTTCCTTTTCATTTTATCCTGGCTATCTTATGCACCTGCGGTATGATGCAAGTAGTTACGTTATAGTTTAGGCAAAGCTCTTTAAAATGCATTAATTTTTCTTTTAAGGTAGCCTGATTTTGCGAACTATCCGGCTGTAAAATAAGCACTGTAAGTTTTTTCATGCCTTTTATTAATTTAAGCGCATCTTTTATATCTGCTTCTTGCGTCGATTGGGTGACTACTGCTTTTAAGAAAACTTCTTTCTGGCTGGCGATATCCAGGAATTTACGGTGTTCACTCCAGTAACCGGCCAGGCCCGTAGAACTAGGCAGCTTTAAATCCATGGCTATGATATCCAAATAATCTATTATCTCTTCTAACTCATCCGGTAGCGTACCGTTAGTCTCCAGATAATTTATAAAGCCATTTTTACGGGTTAGGCTAGCTATTTCTTTTAAAAAATTTTTTTGTAAGAGCGGCTCTCCTCCGGTAAAGGAGACAGAATGATACCTGTCGTGATAAAGTTTTAACTCTGCTAATAATTCCTCGGGTTCATACTCCAAGAATGAAAGAAGTTTAGTATCGCAGAATTTACACTGTAAATTACAGCCGTAAAAACGCACAAAGAGCTGTTTTTCGCCTAGGTACAGGCCTTCTCCCTGGACACTGTCAAAAACTTCGGCAATCCTTCCTTTCACTGATAGCCCTTTCTCATGAGAGGATCTTTTACGCCCAACCTTTTAAATCCTTTGGCGCGAAAATAACAACTATCGCATTTTTCGCAAGGATGCCTGCCACCTTGATAACAAGACCAGGTTAACTCAAACGGCACTTTTAAATTCAGGCCCAAACCGATAATCTTTGATTTATTCTTTAAAATCAAGGGGGTCTTAATCTCTATCTTATTTTTATGCTCTACCCCTGCCCTTGTTCCAGTAGTAATTATTTTACCGAAGGCACGGTAAAATTGTGGCCGGCAGTCAGGATAACCGCTATAATCCTGAGC
>MHGH01000014.1:11789-13164 GCA_001805465.1 Omnitrophica WOR_2 bacterium RBG_13_41_10
CACATAGGTTGAAGGTATCACGCTCTTTTGCTTATGATGAGGTATCTTTATATTTTTATCCAAAAGGCTTGAACTATGCTGAGGTAATTTGATTTTTAAAATCTGATAGTGGCATTGAGCGCTACGTGCAATACTTTTTGCGCTTTCTATTTCTTTTCTGTGGCGTTGGCCATAATCAAAGACCAGGCAAAAACATTTAAATTTTTTTCTGGCCAAATACAAGGTTACTGCCGAATCTAACCCTCCTGACAAAAGAACTACTGCCTTTTTCATTTATCTAAGAATAAGTAGCCGATGAATTTTCTGATTCCCAAACAGTTACGGATTTTATGCTGGCGACCTTTGGTTTTAAACTATCGTAAATATATTTAGCGATATTTTCCGACGTAGGATTGACTTTCTTAAAAAAGGCAATGTTATTTAAATATTTGTGGTCCAGCTTTTCTAAGACGGCGTTCAACTGGTTTTTTATAAACTTAAAATCTAAGACCATGCCGGCTTTATCTAACTTTTTCTTGGAAGCCGCTACTTCTATCTTCCAATTGTGTCCGTGCAGTGCTTCGCATTTGCCTTTGTAGCCTCTTAAGTTATGCGCGGAACTAAAGCTTGCCTCTACTTTTATGCTATACATGGTTCATCCTTTTTACATTATGCACGGGTTTTCCTAAGAATCTTGCGGCTAAGCCTGCAAACCACTGGGGATTATCGCTGACGTAAAATCTCTGTTTTCCTTGGCCGCTTCTATTAAGCAGGCCTTCGTAAGATAAAATCTTTTTTACTTCAATAGCTACTTGTTTGGCTGAATCAATCAGGGTTACTTTCTTGCCTAATACTTTTTTAATTGCCGGTTTGAGCAAGGGATAATGGGTGCAGCCTAAAATCACGGTGTCTACGCGGGCTTCTTTTAAAGGCTGAAGATAATTTTGCGCTACTTCTAAAACCGCATCCCCCGAAAGCCAGCCTTCTTCTACAAAAGGCACGAATAAAGGGCAGGCCAGAGAAATAACCGAGGCCTTGGGTTCTAATTGTTTTATTTCCTTTTCGTAGGCGCGGCTCTTAATAGTAGAGGCTGTGCCGATAACTCCGATACGTTTATTTTGCGTAGCATACACTGCCTCCCTTACTCCCGGAGTAATCACTCCCACTATCGGCACCTTAAAATAACTTTTGATTACCGGAAGGGCGACGCTAGAGACAGTATTACAGGCAATGCAAATGAACTTTACATCCTCTTTGAGTAAAAACAATATATTCTCGATAGAAAAACGGGTGATGGTTTCTTTGGATTTTATGCCATAGGGTACGCGTGCGGTATCCCCAAAATAAACTATATCTTCATAAGGCAACTGGCGGAGGAGTTCCTTGACTACGGTAA
>MHGH01000014.1:13195-18581 GCA_001805465.1 Omnitrophica WOR_2 bacterium RBG_13_41_10
GCTTTTTCTCATCTTTATCTCTCTGCCAAGGCGCACTCCCGTCCATAATTAGTTAAGCCGTCGGCTATACTCTCGGCTATCCTCTGACGGTAATAACTGTTTTTGAGCATGCGCTCTTCGTTGTAATTGGAAAGGAAACCCATTTCTACCAATACTGCCGGTATATATTCTCCCCTGAGTACATGAAAGTTGGCTCCCTTTACCCCTATAATCCTGGTATCTAAATTGCGGTCTACTGCCCGGCATATCGCGCGCCCTAATTCTATAGACTCTGCGCGATTATAATTATAAATCATATCCCAGAGGGTTGCCTTTAAATATAAAGAGTTACTGGCAAAACAAGAGCCTGCCAGGCGAAGATCTTCTTCTAAGGCAGTCTCCTTTGCCCGCTTAAAATCGTCGATGCCGCTAGATATATAATATACTTCAAAACCGCTTAAAGACCTTACGCGATTGGCATTAGCGTGAATGCTGATAAAAAGGTCCGGCTGGGCGCGCCTGGCTATATCTACCCTTGTAGATAAAGGTACAAACCTGTCAGAGGAGCGCGTCAAAACCACATCTAATCCTTGCAACTTTAATAACCTATCTAATCTCTTGGCTAAGTCTAAAGTGACATCTTTCTCCCGCAGGCCTGATCTGCCTATGGCTCCGGGATCATTACCGCCGTGGCCGGGGTCAATGACCACCTTTTTGATGTTAATAGAAACTAACGGCACCCGATAAGAGGGAAGAGTTTCTTTAAATAAACTATCTATCACTTCTTCTTTAAACTTAGACGGTACCACAACTTGCCCCTGATAAAGATCCACAGGGTGCTTTAAATATTGCGGCAGGCCGTCGACCAGCGCTATTTTTTCTCCTACCATCAAATTAATGCTATGGGAATCTTTGGTCAGGATTACTCTTCTAGAAAAAACATCGTATTCCCATTCTATATTTTTGAGATTGCACAAGGAGACTAAGGAAAAATAATTCGTGCCGTTTAAGTTGTAGGTCGGCAATGCCTCTCTGGTAAGGACGGTAGCGCAGCCCGATAAACCAATAACCAATAGCCAATAACCAATAACCAGAATTAATAATTTTTTGGTTTTCATAAGATGGTGGAGGTGGCGGGAGTTGAACCCGCGTCCCTAAGCAACTGAATAAAAGCCGCTACATGCTTAGTTTATTTTTTAGCTTAACCTTGATGTCTCCAATAAACAAGATACATCAAGGCGCAGCCTTTTATAATCTCGCCCTGACTCCAAAGGCAAACAAATCAAGGCCAGCCTGTTAACGGCTCTCTTTTAGATCACAGGCACACTAAAGAGAGGCCCATTCTTAATTAAAGAGTGGGACTGGTACGCCCGCTGGCGCCAATGTTGCCATTGGCATGCGGTTAAACATTGGTATGTTTGCGTTTATATTGTGCAAGGATTGTTAACGCGGCCTACCCTGCATCCGCGGCATGCTGCTTTTACCCGAATTACTTAAGTCGAACCCTTTCACCCCCTTTTTTATTTTTTCCTTCTATTCTTTAAGGTCCGGCGAATCTGTAAATCCGCCTCGCGGCGCTTTAAGGTTTCCCGACGATCGTAAATCTTCTTACCTTTACAAAGAGCAAGTTCTATCTTTACAAAACCGCGCTCGTTAAAATAAACCTTTAAAGGCACGAGTGTCGTGCCTTTTTGGGCGACGGAGCCGGCTAACTTTCTAATCTGATTTTTATGCAGAAGCAGCCTACGTAACCTGGTAGGCTCAACATTCAGGTAACTGGCCTGTTCGTACGGGTTTATATGGCTGTTATATAATATAACCTCATTATTTTCCACCCGGGCAAAGCTGTCTTCCAAGTTAATCCTTCCTGCCCTTATGGACTTGACCTCGCTTCCTTTTAATTCTATGCCGCTTTCTAAGGTTTCCAGGACTTCATAATCCCTGTATGCCTTACGGTTGGTGGTAATGACTTTCATCATTTTATCATAACAACCGAAAAATACAAACTTAAAAATATAGGTATTAACAGAATACTGATGATATGGCCGAAAAATATCCCCTGGCTAATCAATAAGTCCTCTTTTTTATAGTGCCGAAGGATCACCGATAACGAGGTAGCCGGCGGCATAGCCAGCTGCATCATAATCAATAAACCAATTAAAAAATCAATTTTTAATTTCATCATCAAAACCAGGCCCAAAAGGGGAAGTATCAACTTTATGATAGTAACCAAGGCCACTGCTTTAATATCAACTTGCTTCAAGCGTATCTCGGCAAGATTTCCTCCCACCACAAACATCGCCAAAGGCAATGTGCAATCTCCTATTAAACCTAACGGCTTTAAAAGAAAGTCTGGAAGAAACTTATTTAAGCCAAAAAATATAAAGCATAAACTCAATATTGTGGCTATTACCGGCGGACTAAAGAGGCTACCTAATTCAAATCTTTTATTTTGATGAAATGATAACATATATACCCCGAAAGACCAAATCACTAAGTTAAATCCCAAAAGAAAAAGGAATAAATAGATAAACATCGGCTCCTGCTGGGCTTTCGGTAATAATGCTGCTGTCAATGCCAGCGGTAAGTATCCTGAATTCTGAAAGGCTACTAAACTTAAAAACTGCAGTTTATGCTGGCTACCTTTGATAAAAACAGTGAATATTTTGCCTATTACTAAGCCGATAACGGTGATAGCTATACTTATGAGCGGAAAAATCCACCAGTTCGGGTATAAGTGAAAAGTAAACCCTTTGATTAATTGCACAAAAATCATTACCGGAAGGGTAATCTCTATCACTAGCCGGCTAAGAGCATTCAGGCCCTCAGCACCCAGAATATTCTTTTTAACCAAAAAATACCCTATTGCGCCCAAAAGAAAAATCTCAAATATAGCTAGGCCGGTAATCTTAAATGATTCTAGAAACATATAAGTTATTTGTGTGAATTAACCCCCCTGCATTCTTGCAGAATGCAAGAAGGGGGGTAAGTTCGTGCACACAATTTATGTTCACTATCGTTCCATAAATTGTGCACTCACTTATTATAACAGCGAAATCGGACAGCCGCAATTATTTTATATACGAAGAGTTGACAGGATTGGGAGGTTAGGATATACTAAAAACTACTTTGCGGAGATGGCGGAACTGGCATACGTGTATGCTTCAGGAGCATATGGGCTTTGCCCTTGGGGGTTCAACTCCCCCTCTCCGCACTAAATTGTACGGTTGGCCCCAAAGAATTTTCTTTAGGATTGCTTATTGACTTCATAAACAACCAGGAATGGAAAAGGATGGTTTTTATCGGGGTCTTGATAAATAAGTTCGAATTTCTTAAGCTTCTGGCGGCTGAGCATTTTAAAAAATATACTTTGTATGCCTAAGGGCGTAAAAGAAATGTTATAGGCATTAGATTCTTCGCTCTGTTTTGTTATTGTGAGATAATCCTCGGATTTAAATTCATTACCAGCAAACAGTAAGCTCAGTTGAGGTAATTGCAAGAACTGCTGCCTAATGATAATCAGATCAACGCCGTATTTCAGGCAGATTTCATAGGCCTTATCTTCATCGCTTAAGTAAATCCTAGATACATCCTTGAGTGCCTCACTGCTGCCTTGAGGTAAATATTCTAAGTATTGCCCGGAAATCATCCTTAAAGAGCCCACTGCTTCATCTTCGCTTACCCAGGAAATAAGGTCTACTGCTTTTGACTGCGGATAGTTCTCTTTCAGGAATTCCAGCATCTTAATACTTTTTACGTTGGTGCGTACCTCATTTTTATTATTAGGGTTAAGCGGCGATATCCTGACACTAGAAATATAATAACCGCTTATCCCCACCACTAAGAAAGTAGCAATAAATATTACTGCTATACTTAAAGAGTCTTTGCGGCAATAAGAACGCACTAACCGGGACATACCTACGCTTATTGCTATTGCGGATAAAATAGGCATAACCGCTACATAGCCGCGCCAGCCGCTATAGGTAGCGATTGCACCTAAGATTATCCATAAAATAAGGAATATATTAATAGCATTTTTCTTAAAAAAAGAATTTATAAAAACTACAGGGACAAAAAATAAAGGTATACCGGCTGAGGTAAAGATATAAAAACCTAAGGGCCGGGATTGATGCAACACTGTAAAGCCTTTCATAAACCAATCCATCTCTTTAGTATGAGGATTAAGGCCGTATTTTGCAATAAGCGGTAAATACCAGCTCAAAGCAGAAACTATTAACGCCGCAAAACATAATGCAAATAAAATTACGCTTACCTTGATAAACTTAAGGTTAGTAATAATTAATGCCGCAAATACAAATAAAATTAAAGGTAGGTAAATAAGGGCTCCCCCGCTCCAAGATAATAGGCTTAAACCAAATAAAATCCCTGCAATTAAAGAAAATAAAATAGGCTTCCCGCCTATGGCAGGTTTTTCTTTTCCTAAATTGTTTCGAATTATGTCTTTCATAAGAACCAAAAGAAATACTAGCCCTGCGAAAGCCAGCAGATCTGCCGGCACAAAAGGCATAAGTTCTCCGGCACGTGCGCGGATAATCACTCCATATGATATCGCTGCCGTTAATGCGCCTATGAGACTAAAGAGGCGGTCAGCCGTCATCACCAAAGACATAGCGTATATTAAAAGTATATAAAGCAGGCCTTCGACAATATTAAAGTAATGAGTAAATTGGATGAAAGAAATGCCTTGGCCGATTATTTTATAGCTAAAAGCAACAAGGTAATGGAATAAAGGCGGGTAAGTCATCGGACGGGCTAAGGTAGTAAATTCATAGGGGTCGGGATTCAGGCGATGCCCATAATCTAAAACTTCTTTAATCTGGCGATAGTGCCACCAGGCATCATCGCTGATATAGCCATTCAGTTTTATATTTTGAGACCTTAAGGGTATGCCGATGATACAAATAAGTACTAAAAGAAGGACTATGGTAGAGCGTTTATGCAGAATTTCCGTAAGCGCAGATATTTTCGGTATTGCTTTTTTCGCCATCTTATAGAATAACTATTTTTCCTGCCAGAATTTTATCTTGCCGCTACTGCGGTCTAGAATGATTAGATACTGCATACCGGGCTTGCCATTGAGGTAGGTGGTAATATTTAACCTGACATTGGCTGCCTTTACGCAAAACAGGTTTTGGCTTAACAATGAAGCAATCTGAAGCTCCTGCTCAACGTTGAGAATGGTAAATTTTCTCAAATCATTAAGGATAGACGCAGAATCTTTGAACTCTCCGTCATCTTCGCTAGCCTCTAATTGATCCGGCCCTATTCTATATCTTAGGATTATTTCCACTAAATCATCCCCAAGGCCTAATGCCTTAAGTACTTCTTGCCCGGCCGTATTAATATTCACCTTGCCTGAACTAAAAGTAGTAATTAGATTTTTAAA
>MHGH01000014.1:18686-26143 GCA_001805465.1 Omnitrophica WOR_2 bacterium RBG_13_41_10
TATACCGGGTAAATGTTCCAGCATGTGCATAGACGGCATGGATATGTTTATCAGGCTCTCTTCGTCGTTAAGATAAAACTCAAAAGCCCCTTCTCCTAATGTTGCCTTTCGCTGCTTTCTTAATTCATAAAGCGTGTCGTAATCTTTTGTTGTATCGTCCTTAAGTTCAATGATGGCCTGACTCACAGCAGCCCGAGCTAAATAAAATGAAAATAGCCTGTTTTCTAAATATTTTACAAAGGAAATTTCAGAAGAGACACGGCCGGCGATACTTATAACAAGGATACTTAAAATGACCAATGTCCACAAGGCAATAAAAAGTATGGCGGCTGAATTACGAAACAGGTATGGGGATGGTTTTAGTAAAAATGGCATTTTTAAGTTTTAATTCTATCTTTACCGCTAGGGGAATACCTTCTGTTTTTTTCCAATTATCTTTCCAAGAGTATTCATTCTTATCGGGTTCCTGATAAGCAAAACTAAATTTCAAATCTTCTGCGCCTGATAATAATTCTTTAGGCTTTATATCATTTTTTATGTTTCCTATAATATCGCTAAAATCCTCTTCTTTAGAATACAGATTGTCATTTTCAGAATAATAGTTTATTTTTAAAATCTTATCGCCGGATAATAGAGGAAAAGATACTTCGTTTTTTTGCCCGGTAAAACCTATTTTAGAAAAATTTAAAGCTTGATGTAAATCAAGAGAGATTTTCTCTAATCTAAGAAGGGCTTTTCTCTGATGCATATCCGTATCTTGAATTTTACGCCAAAGGCCAAGGCCTGAATTAAACGTGCTGTAAACGGCAAGGGACAATAAAGAAAATACGGCAACGACTAAAAGTAACTCTATGAAAGTAAAACTGCGCTTATTCATTCCTTTTTTACCGTTAAATAAGTAGCGAGGGATAAATTCTTGGGGTAATTTTGTTCTCTCCAGTTGATTTCTATTTTTACTTCTTTTAACTTCTCATCCAGCTTAGGGTCATAATCGCCATCTACATCATTTATTTTTAAAATCCATGCGAATTTTCTTGAATCATAATTAATCTGCCCTGTTGAATCTATTTTTTTAAGATCAGACTCTTTTTCTGCAGCGGATTCTATCTCCTGCATTTTATTTTCCATAAAAGCAAGTAAATAGAGACGATTATTTGTTGTATTAAATGCACCGGTAGCAGTAATAAACCCCTGGATTATTGCAACTAATCCAACTAACAGAATGACGGAGGTTATCATAAGCTCAACAAAAGTAAAACCTCGCTCGGTACTATTCCCAATTGACCACATCGTCGTCGCCGCCTTCCTGGCCGTCTTTGCCTAAAGAATATATGTCATAACTATCCAGGTTATGTTCACCGGGGAACTTATAGATATAAGTCCTGCCCCAAGGATCTTGCGGCCTCTTTTTGATATAAGGCCCTTTCCAGTTAGTGGCATCCGCCGGCTTAGTCCTTAAGGCCTCTATGCTCGCCGGATAACCTCCGTTATCCATCTCATAGAGGTCCAGGGCCAAGGAAAGATTAGATTCAATATCGCTCTTAGCTACTGAGCGCCGCGCCTCTTCGGATCTTCCGGCTAGACGCGGGATAACCATCGCTGATAATATTCCTATAATAATCACTACCAGCATTAATTCAATGAGTGTGAAACCTTTATTTCTCATGCCTGCCTCCTAGCATAATCATCAGATAGGTTTTGCCTTTTTGGTTTTAACTTTTTACTTACAAGGATATACCTGTAATTAATAGCGTAACCCGTAAAATATCTGAGTTTTCGTCTCTTAGCAAAAGAGAAAATTTCTGGACCCTAAGCATGGAAGTAGAATTATCCAAACGATAGAGAAAATTGATTAACTGCGGCATGGTGGCTTCGGTACGGACTTCTATGGCATATTCTTTAGAAACCCCTCTTTTTTGGTTAGAAGTGGGTTTTATTTCGGAAATTGAAATTGACGAATCGCGGGCAAGGGCTTCTATCTCTTTAAGCAACTCCGAAGTGACCTCCTCATCCGAACCTTTAATTTTCATATATTTCTCTAACTCGGAGTATTCTTTTAAGATATCTACCTTTTGCCCTGCCACTAGTTTTGCTTTGGTTAATTTCATCCTGGTTAATTCTATTTCCTTATTCTGCCGGCTTAATCTATCGGCCAAAGGCCTGAATACCAGCCTCTCCACTAAAAATAAGGATAATAAAGCTATGACTAGATAAAAAATCTGTTTTTCCCGTTTTTTAAGTTTTAACATATATAAATGGTATTACTTCTTCTTTCCTAAAATAATCGGGCAATTAATCTCAAATTGCGCTACTTCTTTTTCGGCAACTTTTCTTTTCGAGGTATATTTGGTTTCGATATTTTTAAAATAACCCGAATTTTCCAAGGTAGTAATAAATTTAAACACATCAGACATCTGAAGGGCTTCCCCGCGTAAGGTTACTTTGCTTGCCGCTTCAAAGGTAATTACATCAAAACGGATATCCGCCGGAGTAAGCTTTTGGACATAATCCAGATAATTAAGCGCGGATGAGCGTGTATCCAGGCGCTCTTTTACTATTTTTATTTTCTTAGAAATACTGTCTAATTCATTTACGTCTTTGCCTAACAATTGGATTTGGTTATCTAATAATTTTAATAGGCGCTGGCGGTTATATGTCTTTTCCAAAAATATTGCACTGCTGATTATCAATATATACATCAGGAGCGTGCCCAGTATAAATAAGTGATGGACCCTTTCTTTAAGATTCTTCCTGATCTGTATCTCGGGCAATACAAACTGTATTCTTTTACGGTGTAAATCTAACCCTAATCCTAAAATGCTGGATATCGATAATTTTGAAATATCTTCTTGTTGCGCCAAAGAAATGCCTTTGGTATTGATTATATTTTTAAAAACTTTGGTTTTTTCTACCGGCAGACCCAGCTGCTCGGATATTATGGTATCGATATTAGGGATTTTTTCTACGGCACCGCTAAGAAATATACGGGTGGGTTTCTTGCCGGATTCTTCGCTCTGAAAATTAAGCAGGGACTGTTTTAATTCGTAAATGAATTTCCCCTTTTGCAGCTCCTCGTCGCTAGAAAGCTGCAGGAATCCGTGAGAGATGGTCCTGGTAAACAAAAGGCTATCTTTGGAAACTACCAGGAAATCCGTAAAATTATAATCTATATCCAATAAAATAAATAATTCTCCGGAAGAAAAATGCGGTTTTTCGTTAAGCAAAAACCAGCTTAAAATCCCTTGGGAACTTAATTCTATCCTGTCCGGCAAAAGGCTCGCTATATCTAAGACGTCAAATACTTTACTTAAGGCTTCACGATGGGCAATTGCCAGTATAACTTTGGTGTAACCTGCTTCATCTATGCCGTTTATTTCATAACCGCTGATAATGTCTTCTTTGGGATAAGGGACCTGCCGCGGCAGGTTAATATCCACCATCCCCCTTATTTCCACAGGGTCGCGGGAAGGTAGATGCAGGTTTCTGATAGTCACTAGATTTCGGGGAAAACTAACAATTAAAGGATGGGGAATAAGCTTTAGGTCGTTGAGCAACTTGGCTATTTCTAATTTTAAGCTCTCAGTATTAAGGGAACTGGCGGGTTTGGTAATTAAAAAAACTATCTCCTGGCCTTTCAGAGAAGGCTTTACGGCAATAATTTTCAACCATTGCTCGGTGATTTCTATAACGGTGGGATATTTCATCTTATCAGCATATTGATCTGAAAAATCGGCAGCAGCATCGCCATGACAATTCCGCCTAAGACCAGGCCCAAGCATAAAATTACCAAAGGCTCGATTAAAGAAGTGATGATTTTGATAATGGCTTCGGAATCCCGGGTAAAGGCATCAGCCACTTCATTTAAAACTTCCTCTAACCTGCCCCCTTCTTCTCCTACCTTGACCATTTGAATAATAAAGGGCTCAAAATAAGCGACTTTTTTCATGCTTTCGGATAATGTCGCGCCTGCCATCACATCTTTAGGGACTGACTCCATCTGCCTGATAAGAATATTATTTTCCAAAGTGGGAATAGCAACTTGTAAAGATTGAAATATGGGGGTACCGCTATGTAGCAACAGGCCCAGTGTCCGGCTAAAACGGGCGATTGACTGCTTACGATTTAAGTTTCCTAAAACAGGAAGATGCAGCTTCAACCAATCAATACTGCTATGTTCTTTTAGGTATTGCTTACGTAAAATAAATATTGCCGCAACAATAAAACCAATAATCATAAACCAGGCGCGCTGGAAAAAGCTGCTTATGCCCAATAATATGCGGGTGGGTAAAGGTAAGGTGGCCTGAAAATCTTCAAATATTCCCACTAACCTCGGAATAACAAAACTGAATAAAACAAATACCGTAACCGCCCCTACTATAAGCATTAGCGCCGGATACGCCAAGGCTGAGCTTATCTTTATCCTTAGGTCCTGTTCTTTTTCCAGAAAATTAGAGATTTCGTTTAACGCTTCGTCTAAACGGCCCGATGCCTCTGCGGAACGGATAATATTTACATAAAGCAAAGGGAAAAAAGCCGGGTGCTTATTTAATGCCGCAGAAAAAGTCTTGCCGTCTTTTATAGTATTATATAAATCCTGGATTATTTCTTTTAAGGGAAGGTTATCGCATTGCTCGTATAAAATTCTCAGCGAAGAAAGCAGTTCTACCTTCGATTTAATCAAAGTCCTTAGCTGCTGGGTAAAGATGTTTAGTTCTCTTAGGCCCAAGCGCCTGTTTAATTTAAAAGCTGATTTATGAGAATCGGTTTTATTGATCTTTTGCTTTTGCGCGCTTACTTCTACGGGGGCCAAGCCGTTTTGGATTAATTGGGCAATTGCCTGCTCGCGGTCATAGGCTTCTATAGTCCCTGCCTCAGTACGGTCCAGACCCTTTTTTGCCTTATAGTAAAAAGTAGGCATATGCTTACAACTCCACTACCCGCATTACTTCTTCGGGCGTAGTTATACCCTGATTAACTCTTTCCCAGCCGTGGTCTTTCAAAGTGCTCATCCCTAGAGACATTGCTTTCTTTTTTATATCTACCGCGGATTTTTTCTGCAGGATTAATTCGCGGATTTCTTCAGTAATAAAAAGAATCTCATATATGGCGGTGCGGCCCTGAAAACCGGTATGTTTGCAGGCTTCGCAGCCCTTGCCCCGATATACTTTAATATTGACTTTTTTACCTTGTAATTCTATTTCTTGGGTTCCTTGCTCTGTTTTACATTTACTGCAAATAACCCTGACTAAGCGCTGGGCAATGAAAACCTCAACGCTAGATGCTACCAGGAAAGGTTCAATCCCCATATCCAAAAGCCGGGTGATGCCGCTTGCAGCATCATTGGTATGCAAAGTGGAAAATACTAAATGACCGGTCAACGATGTCCTGATTGCCAATTCTGCCGTTTCAAAATCCCTTACCTCACCGACCATCATCACATCCGGGTCATGCCTTAAGATGCCTCTAAGTGCATTAGCAAAGGTAAAGCCCACTTTGGGGTTAACCTGAATTTGCGTGACACCCATCAATTCATATTCAATAGGATCCTCAATAGTAATAATTTTTATCTCCGCAGAGTTTATCTTGGATAGACAGGCATATAGCGTAGTGGTCTTTCCTGAACCAGTAGGTCCGGTAAGAAAGATAATACCGTGAGGCTTTTTGATCAGCGTTTCTAATGTTTGCAAATCCTCCGGATTAAATCCCAATTCTTTCAGGTCAAACAATAACTGCGTAGGCAGTATCCGGATAACCACATTCTCCCCGTAAATCGAAGGAAGAATGGAGATACGCATATCTATTTCTCTATTCCCCACCTTTATCTTTGCTCTGCCATCCTGCGGCAGGCGCCGTTCTACTACGTCAAGGCTGGACATAATTTTTATCCGCGAGACCATTGCCGAATGCAGGTATTTTAAATCCGGCGGTATAGGGGTATCATAAAGCAGGCCGTCAATGCGGTATCTTAATTTTATGCTGTCCCGGTAAGGCTCAATATGAACATCGGTCGCCCGTAAATTAATCGCTTCGCTAAAAATCTGATTTACCAGGTTTATTACCGAGGCATCTTCCGCAGAGCGCTCTATATCTTCTACCGCCGCGATATCTTTGGCCAGTCCCGTCTTGGGCCTGAGTATTTCTTTCTCCAGAATTTTCTCTACAGTCTCAGCGCCTATACCGTAGTATTTTCTCAATACTTCCCTGATCTGGCGCTCCGAAGATAAAACGCATTCTACATCATAGCCTAAATTTAATTTTATATCTTCTAACAGCCAAATATCCAATGGGTTAGAGATAGCAATAGTCAGAGTATTTCCTTTGATTTTCAGCGGCATAAATTTATAATGCCAGACATACTTTGCCGGAATGGTATTGATTACATTATCATCGATAGGAGTAGTTTTTAGGTCCTGATAGGGAATACCGAACTGTTCAGAAAGCAAAAACAACAATTCCTTCTCATCGATATAACCTAAGCGTATAAGGCAGGAGCCGATAAACTCTCCGGTCCTCTTTTGTTCGCTGATAGCTTTATCAAGCTGCTCTTTGGTAATAACCCCTTTGTCCATTAAAATTTCACCGATCATCTTTGACCCCATAGGCCCCTCTCTTTGATTTAACTATATTTTACTCTATAGTACCGATCATGTACAGCTGTTCTAAAGGAGTATTATCTAATTCGCCTTTTAATATTTTTTCCGCACCCTTTAATGTTTCCTCAAACGGCACATAGCAGCCTTGTCTGGCCGTATAAAGCTCTGCGGTAAAAAACGGCTGGGTAAGAAAATACTGCAGCCTCTGGCCGCGCTCATAAATAGTCCTTTCCTGTTTCGATAGTTCTTCTATTCCGATAATGGAAACGATGCGGCGCAGTTCTTCATATTTATTAAAAATACTTAAGACTTCGCTGGCTACCTCCATATGGCGTTTGCCGACCACGGCAATATCCAAATAGGAACAGGAGGAAGCCAATGGATCAATCGCCGGATAAAGGCCCCTTTGCACATATTCTCGCGATAAAACTATAATCGAATCAAGATAACTGAATATACAAACTACCGCCGGGTCGGTAAGATCATCCGCAGGGACATATACTGCCTCTACCGCAGTAATAGAAGCATTTCCCCGGGCATGAATCCTCTCCTGAAACTCACTCATCTCGCTGGCCAAAGTAGGCTGATAGCCGGTTTCCGAAGGAATGCGGCCTAAAAGAGTGGATAGCTCAGCGCCGGCCTGAGCAAACCTAAAAACATTATCGATGAATAAAAGCACGTCTTTACCTTTTTCCAGGATAGATTCAGCTAAGGCCATGCCGGTCTGCACTACTTCAAAACGCACCCCCGGAGATTCGTTCATCTGCCCAAAAATTAAAACGGTTTTATCTAAAACTCCTTGCTTTTCTAACTCATAATATAATTCATTGCCTTCCCTGATTCTTTCTCCTGCTCCGATAAATA
>MHGH01000014.1:26150-32189 GCA_001805465.1 Omnitrophica WOR_2 bacterium RBG_13_41_10
CCCCTGATGGCGCTTAGTAATATTATGGATAATCTCTAATGTTAAGAGGCTCTTACCTAAGGCTGCGCCTCCTAAGATCCCTGTCTTGGTTCCTTTGACCAACGGGAACAATAAATCTATCATCTTTATGCCCGTCTCTAAAATCTCAAGGGCCTTGGCTTCCTTGGGAGCAAACTCTGCCATATCTCGGTCTTGATGGATAGGCCGCTTGGTATCACTTAAAATCTCTTCCTTCTTATCTAGAGGCTCACCTAATACGTTCAATAATCTTCCGTAAATTTTATCGGAGAAAGGCACTTCTATGGGTAAACCGGTTGCCAAGGCTTGGGCATTCCTTTGCAGGCCATAGGTAGAACCCAAAGATATGCAACGGCAGATATCTTCGTTAATATGCTGGATAACCTCCAGGACTATTCTTTTGCCATCGTAAGTCTCAGTTTTAATAATATCATAAATTGCCGGCCTGGTATCGTGCTTATTAAACTGCGCATCCACTACCGGGCCGTATACTGCGACTATTTTTCCGTTCATCTTATTAAAAGGTTACTAAAGGTTACCAGATGTTACTAGAAGTTACTAGAGGTTACGTCTTAGCTTTAGCGCCTCCGGGAGTTCTCCAAGTACCTTCTTCTTTAATCCTATAAAGTGAATCTAAATATCTAGAAGATAAATACTGCGCGCTATTAAGTAAACTAGATAAGGTAGTAAATTCTTCATCGTTAATTAAACCGTCTTCTCGGCAATCCTCAATATCGCCGCTTAATTCCGCTAGAGAACCCTGGCTAATTTTAATACTGTGAATAAATTCTCCTATTGTCCCTTTTTTGTAGCCCTCCAGGATATTTTGTTTTGCTGAACGAGCGGCATCTCTCATTTGAGAAACTAACCTCATATGAGTTTTATTAAATCTTTCTGTAATTTGATAAGTTAACCTTCTGAGTGTACGAATATCTTGATAAAATTTTAAATCCTCATATGCCGGCTTCCTTCTTGGGCCTGTAACCTCCTGTAACCTTTTGTAACTTTTTGTAACCTCTTGTAACTTCATTTCATAAGCCTACTAGCGAATATTTCCCTGATATTCTTATCGCTCACTTCATGCAGGGCGCGAAAATAAGAAAATTCTAATTGGCCGGCCTTTCTTTTTAAATCCTGAGAGCTGCTTTCCAGGTGTATCACCCTAGCCGCCCATTCGGAAAGCTTGCTATCCCAGAAAATATTATGTATTTCTTCCAATAGCCAAACCCGAATCAAATAATCAATAATGCTTTCACTAGACGGCTCTACAATAATATCGCGGATAAAGCTTAACTTCTCTAAAGACAGCCCTGCTTTTTTTCCTGCATAAGGAAGCAGCTGTTTTGTGCGCACCTCTTGTGCGGCAAAAGATAAAAACTCAGGGTAGACTATCAAAACCTTGCCCCAGCGTTTTTTATCCAGATACTGCTTAACCAAATAATCCCTTAAATCTTCTGCCTGGCTGTAATCTATATCTTCGCCCACTCCCGGAAAATATAAAAACGGGCGCTCCAGTTCCTCTAAAAAATGCTTTCCTCTATCCCCCAATATAATAATCTCATCTTCGGGCTTAATCAGCTCAAAGATATTATTAAAAATCTGCTTATTCAAATCGCCGATAAACCCCTCATCGGAAGTAACCCCTATTATTACCGTCGGTAAAGAACTATTTTCTTCTAAAAAAGGATGGCCTGACTTAAGCAGGTCTACCATCCCAAAGAAATCATCTAAGGTTTTCTGAAAACGCAGGGATTTTTCTCTTTTTGCCTGCATATGGCGAAACTGCGCCGAGGCAATGCCTTTGAGCACTTCAATAAGGCCTAAGACCTCATGATTAAAACGCATATCGGTTTTTATCTGTTTAATCGTCAGCATATCTTTTTAGACTATTTTCTCTGCCCTTAAAAAATCTACAAAGGCCTTATCAATCTCTACCTTTAAGCCCTTAGTCAGCGTTTTATCATTATTAAGCTCCTCTATAACCTGAGGGCTGTTTTTTAAAATGTAAGGGTATATTCCTTTTTGAAATTTTTCGGCACCCTCCGCAGGCAGGACATCCAGTATATTGCGGCTGAAGGCATAAAAAAGTATAATCTCTTCCTGTAGCGATAAAGTTTCATGGGCGGGCTGTTTAAATAATTCTGTGAGCACTTCTCCTTTCTTCAGGCGTTCGCTCACCTCTTGGGAAAGCCGGGTTTTTAAACGGGTAAGGCGCTGGGTCTGTTTGTAGCGCGCATACTCTAAACGCAACCTGCCGCTTACCTCCTTCATGGCATCGCATTGCACTTTACTGCCTATACGCGACACTGATAACCCCAAATCTATTGCCGGCTTAAATCCCTCGTGGAATAACGCCGTCGATAAATATATTTGGCCGTCAGTCATAGAGGTTAAGTTTGAGGGAATATATCCGGTGACATCCCCCTGCTGCGTTTCTACAATAGGCAGAAAAGTCATTGAGCCGCCCCCTAATTCAGGGGCTAATCTTCCGGCGCGCTCCATAAGTTGCGAATTCAAATAAAAAATATCTCCGGGATAGGCCTCCCTGCCCGGGGGCCTTTCTAAAAGCAAAGATAACTGCCTCCATACCCAGGCGTGTTTGGTCAGGTCATCAAAAACCACTAATACATCGCGGCCCTTATACATAAAATATTCGCCTAATGTTACCGCAGCATAAGGAGCAAGATACTGTTGAGAGGCGGGGCTAGAAGCAGCTGCAGCTAAAATAATAGTATAATTCAAAGCCCCTCTTTCTTTTAAGATTTGGATTACGCGGGTAAGGCTGGAGCTTGAGCCGCCTACCCAGCAATATACGCAAATGGTGTTTTTTCCTTTTTGATTGATAATGGAATCTATGGCCAAGGTAGATTTGCCGCTCACCCGGTCGCCGATGATTAACTCGCGCTGGCCTTTGCCGATAGGTATAGTGGTATCAATAACCTTTATCCCGGTAAGCAGAGGTTCGGTAATAGGAATCCTGTCTAAAATCGAGGGGGCTTCGCGAAAAACCGAGGCATATTCTACGGAATGTATATTTTCTTTGGCGTCTAGATGGTTTCCTAAACAATCCACCACCCGGCCTAAAAACATTTCTCCCACTGCAACGGAGAAAAGCTCGCTTTTACCGGATACGGTATCCCCTGCTGAAATAGCGTTCTCTTCATTTAAAACCAAAGCCAGGGCCTCTTCCTGATTAAAACCGATTATTAAACCTTTGGCATTATCTTTAATCTGGATGGCCTGGCCATAAATACAGGAAGGCAGCCCCCCGATACGGACAATACTTTTCTTGACTTCTTTGATGTAGCCGACTTCTTTGATTTCGAAAGGCTCTAATTTTAGGTGGGGTTGGCGCATTGCCATTTATTTTTTTAGATAGGGTATTATT
Source organism: Omnitrophica WOR_2 bacterium RBG_13_41_10 (assembly GCA_001805465.1). GTDB lineage: Bacteria > Omnitrophota > Gorgyraeia > Gygaellales > Profunditerraquicolaceae > RBG-13-41-10. The sequence goes on from MHGH01000014.1 coordinate 29,557, forward strand.
TTACGCAATTTATTGCTCAGGCTTCCGTCTAATACCAGGCTGCCTAAATCTATAACTAATCCGCTGATTATTCCCTCATCTATTTTCTCCTCAAATTCAGCCCTATAGGTTGTTTTATCAAATAATATATCTTGTATAGTAGACCTTTGCTTATCCAAAAGAGGATAGCTCGTTACTACCTGTATCCTCTCAATTTTTACTTTGAATTCTTTCTTGTCAATTTTACGCAACTCCTCTATTAATTCATCCACCAGCTTTAGATGCATGGTCTCAATAAGTTGTTTGCTAAAAATCTCAACCATTATTTCCCTGGCAAGCGATATGGCGGATTCTTCGATTTGGCTGGTAGCTTCTATCTTCAGGCGTCCTTTCTCTATATTGGCCTCGTCTATAATCCTGGAAGACTCCTGCCTGGATTTTACTACTGCTTCCTGCCGGATTTTCTCGGCATCTGTCTGGGCAGATTCCTTAATCTTCTTGGCTTCTTCTCTTCCCTTATCTATCTCTAATCTTCTCTCTTCTTTAGCGCGTTCCAGTTCTTTATTTAAAGCTACTTCTCTCTCTAGATTTTCTTGGTGCAACTGCTGAAGCCGTCTTAAGGCAAGGGATAAATGGCGGGAGAAAAGCATGCGTAGAAATACGATAATGATTGCGAAAGTAATTACCTGAATTATGATTAATTGCCACAAGAGCATGGTCTAGATCCTGGATCCTGGATGCTGGATACTGGAATTATCTGAATAAATTAAAAATTACTAACATCGCTATAATCGCAATGGCTTCGGCAAAAGTAAAAGCCAGCATCATCGCTAAAAATATTCTTGGCGCCGCAGAAGGGTTACGACCTAAGGCCTTTACCGCACCATACCCTACATAACCGATGACTAAGGAAGGACCGAGGGTGCTAAGAAGCATTAATACCGCTACTGTAAGAGTCTTCATACTTTAAGTCTCTACCATCCCTAATAGTTCAAGTCCGGACATCTGGGCAATGCCGTCTTTAATCTTAAATAACCAGCGGTCATCGACGGAGATTACACCTTGCGCTAACCGGCTCAAAATGGGCTGATGAAAATCTAAAATTGTTATCTCGCCTTCCTGCGTAGGAAGAATTACTTTTAAGGCCAAGCCGATATAAAGCTGTTCTTTAGGAGTCAAAAGCGTCACCTTAAACATTAACTATTCCCCCCAAAGGCAAATCCTGTCTTTACCTAAATGTTTTGCCTGGTATAAAGCGCTATCTGCCTTAGCCAGTAAATCATCTTTTTCCTGCGCATCCTCAGGGAAGGCTGCCACGCCAATACTGATAGTAATGGGAATATTTTGCCTGCCTAAATTAAGCAGCCTTTTGGCTACCTCTACCCCGCCCTGTTTAAAAGTCTGCGGCAACATGACCACAAACTCTTCCCCTCCGTACCTAAAGACTAAATCCACGGAACGAAGCGAATGCACTAAAAAATCCCCTATCTTTTTTAATATCTCATCCCCTGCCAAATGGCCGTAGGTATCATTATATTTTTTAAAATCATCGATATCTATCATCAATATAGAAATAGTCTGATTATAACGCTTGGCGCGCTCGACTTCCCGGTGGAGTATCTCATCCAGGTGCCTGCGGTTATATATGCCGGTCAAAGAGTCTATTACCGACATCTCCTGATAAAATTCTTTTTGGCCTGCCTGATGCACCAGGTATTGGCGATCAGCAACCCTGCGGATCACCAGCTTAACCTCCTCGATGTTAAAAGGCTTGGTGACATAATCAAGGATATCCCCTTTAGACATGGCGTCTACCGCTAATCTTAAAGAATGGTACGGCACAATAGCTATTAAGGAGGTATCAGAGTGCAACTCTTTAAATTTCCTGACGATCTCCGTCCCTTCTATGCCGGGTAGTTTCAAATCCGCCATGATGATACTGAAATTAGTCTCACCTGCCAAGGCAAGCGCCTGTTCAAAATCACTAACAGCCCAGACTTTGTAATTTGCCCCTTCCAATTCTTCTTTCAATAAATCGCGCACTACCTTATCTCTGTCTATTACTAATACATTAATCGCTGCCATATCAATTCTCCTATTATATTATCCAAGTTAGTAAATACTATACCATAACCTGTTATATTTGTCGAGAAAAAACGGGATGATTTAGAGAAACTTCGGGAATATTATATCAAAATTCCTAATCGGGTCAAACAAATATAGTTGCGTAACCAATTTATTGTGTTAAAATTAAATAAAACCTATGGAAATAAAAGAGAAAAGATACTTCGGGAAATATATCTCCATTGCTTTAATTATAAGCTTGGGGTTAATTGCCTATCTTAATTCGCTGCACGGCCAATTTATCTGGGATGACGACAAGTTAATAAAAGACAATATGTACTTAAAAAATTTATCTTTTGTACCAAAGTTTTTTACAAAAGATATTGCAGCGGGTGCGGGTATAAAATCTGGCTCTTACCGGCCCCTGCAAATGATTACTTATTTCGTTGACTACTCCCTCTGGAAATTAGATGTCCTCGGTTATCACCTCACCAATATCATCCTGCATATCTTAGTTGCCTTGGCTATCTATTGGTTGATGGATTTAATCTTTAAGGATAAGCTGCTCTCTTTGCTTACCAGCGCCTTAT
>MHGH01000014.1:32229-37377 GCA_001805465.1 Omnitrophica WOR_2 bacterium RBG_13_41_10
CTCCGGAAGGGCAGACCCTCTGGCCGCTCTTTTTATGCTGCTTACCTTTATATTCTACATAAAGCAGCTAAATTCTCATAAGACAAAATTATATATTTTAATGTTAGTAAGCTATACCTTAGCCTTATTATCCAGAGAAAATACTTTAATCTTACCGCTGTTACTTTTGCTTTATCATTTTAGTTTTAAACAAAGGGTTAAACTTAAAGAATTTGCCTCTATTTTAAGTATTAGTTTTATCTATATTGTGTTAAGGACTACCACGTTGAATACGCTGATATCGCAATTATCGTATGATACTGATTTATCCCAAAGAATACCGGGCTTCTTTGTAGCTATTACTAATTATACTAGAATATTATTATTACCTTTTGGCCTGCATATGGAATATGGCAACCCCTTGTTTTCTCTTACTGATCCTAGGGCCGTGATAGGTATAGCCATTCTTGCCCTATCCTTAATCTATGCCGCAAGAAAAAGGGATAAAAACAGACTGGCCTCTTTTTCCATCTTTTGGTTTTTTATCGGGCTTTTGCCGGTCTCCAATCTCTATCCTATTAACGCCTATATGGCAGAGCATTGGTTATACCTGCCTTCGCTGGGATTTTTTCTCATCTTGGCTAAAATTTTAAGTTCTCTTTATCAGAAAAAAGAATCTCGGATATTTTCTTTGATTTTTATCATCGCTCTCTTGGCTTTTTATACTTATCTGACAGCCAGACAGAATGCCTATTGGAAAAACCCCATGGTTTTTTACGAAAGGACTCTAAAATATGCGCCAAAGAGCACAAAAACAATGAATAATCTTGGTACGATATATTTCGATATCGGTAAAAGAAAAGAAGGTATAGCTTTATTTAAAAAAATTATAGAAATTGACCCAAATGATATGTTTGCCTATGATAACCTCGGTTACGCCTATCAACAACTTGGCCAAAACCAAGAGGCAATAACCTTATATGAGAAAGCTATCGAAATCAATCCTGAGGATGCTAATGCCTATAATCACCTGGGTAATGCGTATTCCAGTTTAAATATGTATAAAGAAGCTATAGATTATTACAAAAAAGCTTTAGGGATCGACCCGGACTTTATCCTGGCATATTATAACTTAGGCATAGCTTATGCTCATCTTAATATGTCTAAAGAAGCTATGGATTATTACAAAAAAGCTCTAGAAATTAACCCGGATTTTACGCTGGCGCGCGATAAATTGAATAATTTATATCATCAGGGCTCAATTGAGGCCCAAAGGAGAAATTAATGGATATTATCAAGGAAATAAAAGTTAACTTATCTCGTTATCTCATTGTAGGATCTATTATTTTAATTATCGTCTTAGGTTTTATCACCTATACTAATTCGCTGCACGGCCAATTTATCTGGGATGACGATGCCTTGGTAAAAGGTAATCTCTATATCAAAGACTGGTCTTATTTAGGCAATATTTTTAGCGAAGATATCGGGGCAGGCGCCCAAGGAAAATATAGTTTTTACCGCCCACTTCTGGCGATTAGTTATATGGTTGACTACTCCCTGTGGAAATTAGATGTCTTGGGTTATCACCTCACTAATATTATCCTGCATATTCTGGTGGCCTTGGCTATCTATTGGCTTATGGATTTGCTTTTCAAAGATAAATTGATTTCTTTTCTTACTAGCGCCTTATTTATCGTCCATCCTATCCATACTGAGGCAGTCAGCTATATCTCCGGAAGGGCAGACCCTCTGGCCGCTCTTTTTATGCTGCTTGCCTTTATATTCTACATAAAGCAGCTAAATTCTCATAAGACAAAATTATATATTTTAATGTTAGTAAGCTATACCTTAGCCTTATTATCCAGAGAAAATGCTTTAATCCTACCGCTATTACTTTTGCTTTATCATTTTAGTTTTAAACAAAAGGTTAAATTAAGAGAGTTTTCATCTATATTAAGTATTACTTTTATCTATATTGCGTTAAGGCTAACAGTCTTAAAATCCTTACTGACCAATGTACCTTACCCTTTTAATCTTACTTTATTCCAGCGATTATCGGAATTCTTTGTAGCGATAACTGACTACGTAAGAATTTTACTGTTGCCCTTCTACCTGCATATGGAATATGGACTTCTTTTAGTCCGCCCTACAGATCCTAAATTAATCCTCGGTATAGTTATCCTCGCCGCCTCCTTAATCTATGCCGCAAGAAAAAGGGATAAAAACAGACTGGCCTCTTTTTCCATCTTTTGGTTTTTTATCGGGCTTTTGCCGGTCTCCAATCTCTATCCTATTAACGCCTATATGGCAGAGCATTGGTTATACCTGCCTTCGCTGGGATTTTTTCTCATTTTGGCCAAAGCCTTAAGTTCTCTTTACCAGAGAAAAAAATTCCAAAGATTGTCTATATTTATTACAATTGGATTATTAATTTCTTATTCGTATTTGACCATAAAACAGAATGACTATTGGAAAGATCCCATAGTTTTTTATCAAAGGACACTAAAATATAATCCGAACAGCGCCAGAATGTATGCTAATCTTGGCTTAGCATACAGTAGAATCGGTAGAACTGAAGAAGCCATAGCTTTATATAATAAAGCCATAGACATGGACCCCCGTTTTAAGAAGGATTATGTTAACCTCGGTAACCTCTATAGTAATGTCGGTAAATACCAAGAGGCGATTACAGCCTACAAGAAGGCGATTGAAATCAGGCCCAATGAGACATACATCTATAACAGCCTGGGCGTGGCTTATGTCTTAGCTAACAAAAATGAGGAGGCGATCTCTATCTTTAAGAAGGTGGTCCAACTTAATCCTTATGCTGCCGAGGCCTATACTAACCTGGGCAATATATATGCCACGCTGGGTAAATCTGAAGAGGCGATTGCAGCCTACAAGAAGGCGATTGAAATCGGGCCCAATGATATAGCTGCGTATGATAATCTGAATAATTTATATCGCAAGACAGGCGGAGACCAAGAGGCAATAGCCTCATACAAAAAAGCAATTGAACTTGCCCCCAACGATGTAACGGCTTATTTTAACCTCGGCAACCTCTATAGCAATGTCGGTAAATACCAGGAGGCGATTGCAGCATACAAGAGGGCTATTGAAATCAGGCCCAATGATGCATACCTATATAACAGCCTGGGCGTAGCTTATGTCTTAGCTAATAAAAATGAAGAGGCTGTCTCTACTTTTAAGAAGGTAATTGAACTTAATCCTTATGCTGCCGAGGCCTATACTAATCTGGGTAATATCTATGCCACGCTGGGTAAATCTGAAGAGGCGATTGCCGCCTATAAGAAGGCAATTGAGATTAATCCCAATGAGACAAATGCATATAACAATCTTGCTAATATTTATAAGGTTAAAGGTAATTATATAGAGGCGATAAATGCCTGTAAGAAAGCGATAAAAGTTTCTCTGAATAATATCGGCGCATATCTTAACCTTGGCAATCTATATAGTACTATGGGTAATTATGCAGAGGCGATAAATGCCTATAAGAAAACTATAAAAATAAATCCCAATAGTCCCGACCTCTATAGTAATCTGGCTGCTATGTATGCATATGTCGGCAAAAACAAAGAGGCAATTGCCTCCTGTCAAAAAGCATTAGAAATAAACCCCAACCATGCTGCCACATATAATAATTTGGCAGTTGTATATTTGAATGAGGGAAAGTACGCCTTAGCGATTGAATATTGTGATAGGGCAATTAAGCTTGGCCACCCGGTCCCTGCGGAATTTTTAAAAATTATTGAACCTTTTCGGAAGTAGGGGACGGTTCTATTTTTCAGCATTTTTAATCTTCCATCTTCCGCGGTCTTCCCCGAGCCAACTTCAAATTCCTTATTCCATAATATCTCTCTAATTCTTTTATAAAAGTTTTGCTACCAATAAATAAGTGTCGAATTAACTTTTCACTATTTATTATGCTGCTATCCACTATAAATTTAATATATTCTTTTCTCCTTTTTTCTACGGAATCAGATAATCCAAGATAAGTCGGGCTGTCAGTAACGATGGAGTCATAAACACCTTTTGCGTAGTGAACATAACTACTGAACCTATACTCTTCGGGTAGATTAACAATTCCTGCTCTTACAGGATTAAGTTCTATATATTTGCCACACTGTAAAAGATACGAATCCGTATCTATTATGTTACTTTTAAATCTGTCTTGCCAAAGGTGACCGGAATAACCATAAGTTTTCTTGTAATAGTTGAAGTAGCAGAGATTGACTTGTTTCATAAATCTTGATAGTCTACTTTGGTCATCAAGCCACGCAATCAGATGGATATGGCTATTCATAAGGCAGTAATGAAAGACGGTTATTTTATTTTCCTCTTTTAAATTACCGAGCAACGAATAGTAATGTATTTTATCTTTGTCCTGATGAAATAGGTTTTGACTATTGTTTCCCTTCGATATAATATGCATAGCTAGATTAACCGGTATCAATCTTCTTGTCCTTGGCATAAAAAATCCCTCCTTTCCACTATTAATAGACGTAGAAAGAAGGGAAATCTAACAAAAAAATAGAACCGTCCCCTTTTAAAAGAGTCTGTTAGTCTTGTGGCTCATCTAAACGTTTCTTGATATCATCAATATCTACTTTTTTCTCTTCTTTTGCCTTGCGGCTTTCGGCTTCGATAGTCCGGCCGCCTGTCTCTTTCTTTGTGACTTCCTCTTCCGGTATTACCTCGCCTAATTTTTTATGCCAGATGAAGAAAAATGCTACACTTAACAACCCAAGGAAAAGCACAATTAAAATAATCATCCACCAGGTAGACACAGGAGAGATACGGCTGGCGCGGCTAGAGAGCCTTTCCATCTCCAGAATATCTTGTTTTACTAATTCCAATAACTTCAGATTTTCCCGATAAACCGAAATATGCTCTTCGGGATTAACTGCGCTGGTAACCTTTTGACGGTTCAGTATTCCCTGTAACTCTTTCTCTATTTTACTGGCTAAGAATTCACCGCGGTCATAAAAAGTAGAATCTTTAAGGGCGACTAAAAACTTTTTGGCTTGGTCGCTTAAAGAAGTAATTTCTTTTGCATCAATATTCCATATATCTTCAATCTCTACATACAGCCTCTTTGACTCTCCCGGCTTAAGTTCGATATCCTTCTGGGCACAATAAGCGCCTTGT
>MHGH01000014.1:37385-37678 GCA_001805465.1 Omnitrophica WOR_2 bacterium RBG_13_41_10
ATAAATTAACTCCAGCTCTCCCTTATCTATAATGTTCTCGGGTTTTACCTCGCGGGGCAAAGGATATTTAAATGCCACGGTGCGCTTTTGGGCCTTGGAAGGATTGATAATCAAGGCGCGTAAAATTACCGAACCCGATTCATACCAGGTCCTAATTACCGGCTCTTCAAACTTCTTCTCTGCCAGCTGCCGGATAATTTCCAATAGTTTCTTCAATTCTAATGTTTTATTAGAAAGGTATTTTATGTCTTTAGTATGTTTATCTGATATTTGATATAAATCATCCAAATTAT
>MHGH01000014.1:37708-37816 GCA_001805465.1 Omnitrophica WOR_2 bacterium RBG_13_41_10
AATAGCCGAGACCTGGCCGGCAATTTCTTCTACATCTGTACTTTGAGCAGTCATAATTAAGGCATCTACTGTGCCTTTGGTAGCCTCGGAGGTAAGTATGGTGTAATC
>MHGH01000014.1:37835-41470 GCA_001805465.1 Omnitrophica WOR_2 bacterium RBG_13_41_10
GTAAAGGTAACATCATACTCGTAGACGCCGGTGGTTCCTATTTCAGTCATGGTAGCAGCATCAACTCTCTTAGTATTAGCGGGGTCATATACGCTAATCGTCGGCGATAATCCGGAAGCAGCACCGCGATAACGGACAGTTACGGTGTCCCCTTGTTTTACTGCGGTCTCGCGGTTTAAAATACCGGATTGCACTTGCGGTTGAACTTCATCGGTTAGTTGTGTAGTGACGGCTGTAATTCTGTCGGGTAAAGAACCTTCTCCTGTGGCCGTCAAAATCTTGGCGGTCTCGCCTTTTACCGAAGTAACTGCTGAAGCAGTAGTGCCAACTGTAGTTTCTATAGCTGTCGTCTTTGTAGCTATGGAAGTGGTCTGGCCAGAGATAATACTGGTCGCTGACTCAATACGAGCGGATGTCTCTTTTATGGTATTAACTATAGCCTGCACCTCATTGATCTTTTCGCTAACCGTAATTGTAAAGGTTGTCCCGGAAGTATAAGTCCTGCGGCTGCTAGAACTAGAGGAGGTACCCCCCCAAGGTATATTACATCTGGCATAATAGGTCCTACCAGAGGTTAAAGTCAAACCCACGGCATCTGTAGTTACAGTAGATATAGTCGTCCAGAAAAGACCATCACTATTAGAACCCAAGTCAATGGTAGTCGTTGCGCCTGTAGATTCATTTGTAGTAATAACTGCACTGGCAGAACCTAATTTATTTATATCCGTATCTGTGATTAATATACCTCTTCTTTCTAACCACAGCCGTATACTCAACTGGTCAGTGCCGCTTTTTAAAGTAGTGCCGTCCGATTCATAAGCTGGCTCTGTATAAACAAAGCTTGACTTTACCTGATAATCGGCAGTAGCTTCTGTCAACGAAGTCATATACCCAATCCAACTGATGGTATTATCAAACGTTCCATCAGCCCCGTCTTCCGCACTGGTAGGAGTCTTAGTCTGGCTGTCTGTTACATAAGCATCTTTTGTTGCCTGAAATGTATAACTACCTGAATCATATGGTATTGAAACATCGTCAAAGACACCATTTTCCGTGTCTGTGTATACTGCAGTACCTGCGCTATTATAAACTGTCAAGGTAACTGCTGATAACGTAGCTGCAGTAACAGAATCTTTTACAGTATAAGTAATAGCATAATTCTCTTCCACCGTTACAGCATTGGAGGCAACACTGTTTGTTAAGCCGGTAGCTGAGGCAACGAGCGTAACTGACCCTGGATATGACGGGCAGGTAACTGCGAAATTTGTGAAGGTGGCTACGCCTGAACTGGCAGTCGCTGTAGTTGTGCTTGAAGCTGTAGCTGTGCCTCCGGTAGGAGTTACGCTTACATCTAATGCAGAGGTGGCGGTATTACCATAAGCATCCGCTACATTCACAGTAAATCTATTCCAAGGCGCATTTTTGACTACTTTATCTCCTGCTGCATAGAAAGTGCCCCAGGAGAGCTTAGAGGCAGAGTTAGCTGAAACCGTAACATCTAAATCATCTGCATCTACAGTGGTGATACTACCTGCAGTAGCTTTAATATGGGCAACTTCAGCTTTGTATAAAGTCATGGTAGATGTGGCTACTCCATCAGTAAAGGTAAGTGAAGTAGCTATACCAAAATTTCTCGCTGTGCCACCATAATCTGTACAGGTTGGCGCGGTCACAGGGTCAGAAGAAGAATTTGCTCCAGAGAATGTTATCTGTCTTGCCGAAGAAGAATCGTAGTCATAGTTAGTATCTATGTTGTCGTAAGTATCGTATGCAGTAACCGTAATAGCCAAAGAATTACCGGCAGTCATAGTAGAGGCAGCTGCAGTAACCTTATATTTAGAGGCACTGGCAGGAATCACTGTTAAAGCATCAGTGGCATCATCTATACCGGTATTACCATCTGCGGGCGCAGCATCAGTAGCAGTAATCGTCCAAGTGCCGGCCTTCTCATCATAATACCAGAAGCTAGCGCTATAGGAACCATTACTTATTTGTTTAGATATGATGGTATTGCCTGAAGTCAAGGCATCTTTAAATGCTGCATTTGTTCCGGTAGAACTAGTGTAGAGATAGACGGTTTCTGCAGACCAGGTAACATAATTATTATTCACGTCGTACCTGGTTACGGTATAGGCTGCCCGCGTTCCGCCTGCAGTGATATCTGCCGGAGAGTTGAGTGTATATTTACTGGTTGCGCCCACGACTTTTATGGCACTGCTTGAGGTATAAGTAGCAGGGTTACCAGCAGAATCAGTAATTACATATCTATATTTATAAGCATTGCCTGCGGTAACTGTATCAGTATAACTGGTGGTGCCTGCTGCGGGCGTAGCTAATGTGCCAAAACCAGCATAGGTGCCTTCACTGTTACTGGTATAAGTAGCAGTATCTCTCTCTAAAACTCTTGTGCCTATGCCTACACCTGAATCAGTCCCTTCATTTAAGGTGATAGTAGCTGATGTAGATTGCGTGGTACCATCATCATAAGATATAGCACCGCCGCTAGGAGCAACTATATCTTTCTTAAAGGTAGCGGCAGTTTTTAACACCGTCTGGGTAGAAGTATTGCCTATGGCATCGTAAGCGGTAATACGGATAGCGATATTTCCGTCGCTTAAAGCTGTGGTATCAATACCTGTTGAATCGGCATAAGTGGTGACTGCGCCTAAGCCGCTTAAGGTAGTCCAAAGTGAAGAGGTAAAGGTATCCTCGTCGTCAATCTCTATTTTAATGCTTACTGTATCTGTAGACTTGCTGCCGCTCACTTTAACCGCAGCTTTGTTGGTATTAGAAATGTAATTATCATTCCAGCCTGAGCCTGCGGCAATAGTAGCTCCTGTAGGCGCCTCAGGCGCGGTAGTATCAATTATAATATTTTTCTGATGCGCTAATGAATTAGAAGAAGATAAACTGGGTAAGGTTAAGGTTGCGTCATTAGTTGCAATGTCTCTTATCGTACCACCATTTGAATCAAGAGAATTTGTATCTACATATTCTAAGTCAGAGGAATTGTCTCCTGCTTGGACGGTATAATTAAAGGTTAAAGTGTCCGTCTCTGAACCAGAAGCATAGCTTGCTTCTCTATCTGTAGTGCCTGTCTCTAAGGTTATAGAAGGAGTGCCCCCTGTGGTAGTGACATACGCAGTTTCAGAAAATTGGACAGTAACTGCAATAGTATCACCTGCTTTATAGGTACCGTCTGCAGTGGAAGAAGATACGTTACTAACAGTGGGTGATACCGTATCGGTATACTTCTCACCGGTAACAGTAGCATTGGTGGCAGTGTTACCCGCCACATCTGTACCGGTGACAGTAATTACTTCTGCTACACTACCAACAGCAGCAGCATCATAGGAAATAGTCCTGGTATAGACATAATCATTCCCGGAGAGTAAAGTCGTGGTTCCATTGGTGACATCATTAGCTGTGCCTTCAGCAGCAATGTTAACGGTAGGAGTAGAACCCAGCGCTTCATCAGCGCTAATTTTAATATAATAAGTCCCTGCCTTCATATAGTCATTGGTAAAGGCTGTAGTGCAGCTGGCATCAGTATAATAGCCGATATCGGTACTGTTGAAAGTGGGTGCAACATAATCTACGGTGATAGTAGGATTACTTACAGCGCTAGTGGTAGA
>MHGH01000015.1:0-1057 GCA_001805465.1 Omnitrophica WOR_2 bacterium RBG_13_41_10
ATAAAGAAGTAGAAAGGACCCGCTGGCAGCCGGAATTTCATCATCTGGCCTCGATGTATTTGGATAATTTTTATAAAGCCCGCTATATTTTTGAGAAATATAAACGCAACTTGGTTACGGCTTTTAAGAATGTGCAGGATGCAGGAAAGCTGGAGATTGTAACTTGCGCAGCAACTCACGGTTATTTTCCTCTCATGGAAGCCTCTCCCGAGTCGGTAAGGGCCCAGATTAAGGTCGCAGTCAGCCACTATGAGAGCGTGTTTGGCAGGAAGCCTAAGGGATTTTGGCTTCCGGAATGCGGATATCAGCCCGGGCATGATGAATTCCTTAAAGGAGCCGGTATAAAATATTTTTTTAGCGATGCCCACGGTGTTTTACACGGGAGCCCCCGTCCTAAATACGGGGTTTTTGCTCCGGTATATTGTAAATCAGGGGTGGCTTGTTTTGGCAGGGACTTGGAATCCTCAAAACAGGTTTGGTCTTCTATAGAAGGTTATCCCGGAGATTATTGTTACCGCGAGTTCTATCGCGATATCGCCTTTGATTTAGATTACGAATATGTCCGGCCTTATATCCATCCTGACGGTATCAGGATTAATACCGGAATAAAATACTATCGCATTACAGGAAGCGATAATAAACAACCGTATAGCCCTCATTTGGCCAAAGAGAAAGCAGCTGAACATGCAGGTAATTTTCTGTTTAACCGCCACAGACAGATTGAATATCTTTATGATTTCTTGCAGAAGAAACCGCTGATAGTTTCTCCTTATGATGCGGAGTTATTCGGGCATTGGTGGTATGAAGGACCGATGTGGCTAGATTTTTTAATTAGAAAGATTCATTTTGATCAGGATATGGTGAGCATGATTACGCCATTTGAGTATCTTACAGAGAATCCGCGCAATCAGGTAGTTACGCCGTCTATGTCCAGCTGGGGCTGGAAAGGTTATAGCGAGATGTGGCTGCAAGGCCCCAATGATTGGATATATCGGCACCTACACCAAGCATCCCAGAGAATGACTGAATTAGCCAAAGGTTTTTCCCACGCCAATGG
>MHGH01000015.1:1192-8581 GCA_001805465.1 Omnitrophica WOR_2 bacterium RBG_13_41_10
CACGCGCCAGCGGCCATCGCGAAGGCACCAAGAGGGTTAAAGAGATAGTAAAGGCTGCGGCTGAATTAGGAATTAAGGCAATAACTTTTTTTGCTTTTTCTACGGAGAACTGGAACAGGCCCAAAAGAGAAATAGATATACTGATGCGTTATTTGAGCAACTTCTTGGAGCGCGAAATTAAAGAGTTGGATAAGAATAACATCAGGTTTATGGTTATCGGAAGAAGGGAACCGCTCGCCCGGTATATCCAAGAAAAAATTAGAAAGGCAGAAGAAAAAACACGAGGCAATACTGGCCTCTGTGTAGTTTTAGCTTTGAATTACGGCTCTAGGCAGGAAATAGTAGATGCGGCAAAACAATTCGCTGGCGAGGTTAAAGAAGGCAAGGCCGATTTAGATAGCTTGGATGAAATATCTTTTGCTAAATATCTTTATACGCATAAGCTGCCGGATCCGGATCTATTGATCCGTACTAGTGGAGAGATGCGCATCAGTAATTTTTTGCTTTGGCAGCTTTCTTACGCAGAATTATATTTTCCCCAAAAATATTGGCCAGATTTTAAGAAGGCGGATCTTGAAAAAGCCATAAAGGTATATCAAAAAAGAGAACGCAGGTTTGGTAAAATAAATGTTAAATAAGAGAATAGTTAGTTCGCTCATACTTTTTTTCTTCATTTTAGCGACCATGTTTGTGGATTGGCTGACAGCAGTGGTGGTGATCATTTTTACTATTGCCGGCCTCTATGAATTTTTTACCATGCTTGAGAATAAAGGTATTAGCATATACAAGTATTTCGGCATTGCCATGGGCACGATAATCCCTGTCTCGATATTGATGCGTTTTGAGCTTACTAAAACATGGGAGCTTTCATTTATAGTATTGGCCTTGGTAATTTTAATGTTAATGCAGTTTAGGCGCCGGGAAAATTCAGGAGCAATCGTAGGGATCTCAACCACTATATTCGGCGTACTTTATATTTCCTGGTTTTTAAGCTTTATGATTAAGATTAGGTACCTTCCTTGCGGCCTGGGGCTTTTTGCTACGGTAATAATTATTACCAAATTGGGTGATATCGGGGCTTATTTAGTGGGAATGCGTTTTGGCAAGACCCCTCTTTTTCCGCGGATTAGCCCTAAAAAATCTATAGAAGGGGCAATCGGGGGTTTATTATTTAGCGTATTAGGAGCCTTAAGCTGTAAGGGGTTAATGGGCTTGGCTTACGTGCATCTTATTTTTATAGGGGTATTTTTAGGGATACTGGGCCAATTAGGAGATTTATCGGAATCTCTGATGAAACGTGACTGTCAAATAAAAGATTCCAGCAACCTAGTTCCCGGTATAGGCGGGGTTTTAGATTTAGTTGATAGCTTGCTTTTTACCGCGCCGGCATTTTATTTTTATATGAGCATCGTCTTAAGGTAAAAGTAAAAATTAATGAAACATATTGCTATATTGGGTTCTACCGGTTCCATAGGGCAGAACACCTTAAATGTGGTTAGGGATTTAAAAAGAGGTTTTCGCATTGTAGCCTTAAGCACAAATTCCAACATCGCTATTTTATTGCGGCAGATCAAGGAATTTCATCCTGAATTTGTTTGCATAAAAGATTTAGATGCGGCTTCGGCACTCAGGGCGCAGCTTAAAAATAAAAATGTCAAGATTTTGCTGGGAGAGGAAGGGTTAGAAGAGATAGCTCGCAATAAAAAAATAGAACAAATTGTTTTAGCTATCAGCGGCTCAAGCGCCCTACGACCATTATTAAAAGCGCTGGACAGTGCTAAAAATATCGCTTTAGCTAATAAAGAAGCATTGGTGATGGCAGGCCCGATTATCATGAATAAAGTAAAGAAAAATAAAGTAAATATTATTCCTATAGATAGCGAACAGTCAGCAATCTGGCAGTGTTTGGGGGAAGAGGAAATCGGCAAGATAAAGAACATCTATCTCACTGCCTCAGGCGGGCCGTTTAGGAATATCAGGGTAAGTGCATTAAAAAATATTTCTATAAAGAGAGTGTTAAAACACCCCCGTTGGAAAATGGGTGAAAAAATCAGCGTGGATTGTGCTAATCTGATGAATAAGGGTTTGGAGGTATTGGAGGCAATGGCTTTATTCGGCCTAGGGGTTGATAAGATAAAGGTTATTATACATCCAGAGGCCGTTATCCATTCTATGGTTGAGTTTGTTGACGGAGTAATTATGGCGCAATTATCAGTGACCGATATGCGTATACCTATACAATACGCCCTTTCTTATCCAGAAAGGCGAAAGACAAAACTGGCGAGCCTTGATTTTTTTAAATTAAAAAGCCTTAATTTCTATAAGCCCGACTTAAATCGGTTTCCCTGTTTAAGATTAGCTTACAGGGCAGCTAGAGAGAGAGGCACCATGCCCTGTGTTTTAAATGCTGCTAACGAGATTAGCGTAGAGGCATTTTTAAACAACAGATTAGATTTTTCTTATATCCCGCAAGTTATCCTAAAGGTAATGGACAGGCATAAGAAGGTGAAAAATCCTAATCTTGGCGATATCTTCAAAGCAGATTTGTGGGCAAAGAATGAATCCCGTAGCATTATTAACAACATGAACTAAAAATGTTAACCTTTATCCTGTTTTTATTAATGTTGGGCGTTTTAATAATCGTGCATGAATTTGGGCACTACATTATGGCCAAAAAATGCAAAGTAAGGGTAGAAAAATTTTCTTTGGGTTTCGGGCCTACCCTCTTGAGCAAGAAAGGCAATGAAACAGAATATAGCCTTAATGCCATACCCTTAGGCGGATTTGTAAAATTAGCAGGCGATAACTTAGAAGAATATAAAGGCCACAGTTACGAATATTATTCCAAGCCCCCTAGGCAGCGTGCGGCGATCATCTTTTTCGGCCCCTTTTTAAATTACCTCTTGGGCCTTTTATGTTTTTGGTTGATATTTTATGCAGGCTACCCTACGCTTACCACCAAGGTGGGAGGCCTGATAGATGGTTTTGGGGCAAAAGAAGCGGGATTAAAAGTTGGCGATAAAATCGTGGCAATAGACGGTAAAAAAATAGCCTTTTGGGAAGAAATGCAGAAGATTGTACAGGCAAAAAAAACAAATACCCTGGTCAACCTTTCTATTTTACGGGATGGCAAAGAGCAATCTATAGAGGTTAAAATTAAAGAAAAGGAATTAAGCGACCAATTAGGCCAAAAGAATAGCGTAGGGCTTATCGGGATAACACCCTTTGATGAAATCATAAAAGTAAAACACGGTCCTTTGGAATCTTTTGGTTTAGCCATAAATAAGACCATAGATTTAACTGTTATGACTTATAAGGCCATCTGGCGGATGATCAAAGGAAAGCTGCCTTTACGCGAATCTGTAACCGGGCCGCTGGGAATTTTTTTTATTACTTCTAAAGTAAGAAGCTTAGGTATAATTGCTATCTTGCATTTGGTGGCGGTATTAAGCGTAAGTTTGGCTATTTTTAACCTTATACCTTTTCCTGTATTAGACGGAGGGCATATTTTACTGTTGGGCATTGAGAAAATAAGAGGCAAGACCTTAAGTGTCAAAACAGAGCGTATCTTAAGCCAAATCGGATTTAGCGTGATTATCTCTTTGGCATTGCTCGTAACTTATAATGATTTGCTAAGATTTTTCGGAGATAAAATAACAAAATTGATAACTAAATAATGAAAATCGTAAGGCGCAAAACCAAGATTATTAAAATCGGCGATATCCCTATAGGCGGCAGTTTTCCTATTGCCATACAGTCTATGGCCAAGACTAAAACCGCGGATGTAGATAATACAACAAGAGAGATTAAGGAATTGGAAAGCGCTGGCTGCGAGATTGTGCGTTTAGCAATAAAGGATAAACTAGATGCCCAAGCAATAAAAAAGATAAAACAGCATTGCCATATACCAATCGTAGCAGATATACACTTTGATTGGCAACTGGCTATAGAGGCAATAGAAAACGGTGCAGATAAAATCAGGCTTAATCCGGGAAATATCTATAAAAAAGACCAGATTAGAAAAGTGGTAGCTAGCCTTAAGTCAGCTAAAATACCTTTACGTATCGGTGTAAATTCCGGTTCAGTAAGAGACTTAAATTCTAAAAGATTAAGCATGGCAGATAGATTAGTAGAGGGTGCTTTAACTTATGCCAAAATAATAGAAAAACTAAAATTCTCTGATCTAGTGATTTCCCTGAAGGCCTCTAGTGTGTTAGATACCCTGGAAGCTTATCGTAAAATTTCTTCTCTTTGCGAATACCCCTTGCATCTGGGGGTTACAGCTACAGGCTTAGCTATGGAGGGTATTGTCAAATCTTCTGTGGCAATCGGAGCTTTACTCTTAGAAGGGATAGGCGATACCTTAAGAGTGTCTTTGACCGATAAGTCCCTAGAGGAAGTTAAGGCAGCTAAGGCTATTCTAAAGGCGTTAGGTTTAAGAAAGTTTGGCCCAGAGATTATTAGTTGCCCTACCTGCGGCCGCTGTGAAATAGATTTAATAAAAATAGTTAAAGAATTAGAAGATAAGCTCTGTACTCTGTATTCTGTACTCGGTACTAAACCCATAAAAATAGCGATAATGGGTTGCGTAGTTAACGGCCCCGGTGAAGCCAAGGAAGCAAATATCGCTGTAGCCTTTGGCAGGAAAGAAGGATTACTTTTTAAAGAGGGTGAGGCCGTAAGAAAAATTCCTCTGGCTAATTGTGTAGACGCTATATTAAAAGAATTAGCTAAATTGTAAGAAGGCTGGATAAAAATGCTTTGGTCAAAAGATTTCATACCTACTTTAAAAGAGATACCTCAGGATGCGGAGTCTATTAGCCATCAATTAATGCTGCGCGCAGGCCTGGTGCGTATGCTCATGGCTGGGGTTTATTCATACTTACCTTTAGGCCTAAGAGTACTCAATAATATTGAAAATATAATCCGTCAGGAAATGAACGCCGCCGGGGCAAGCGAATTATTGCTTCCCGCCCTACAACCGCAAGAGTTATGGCTAAAATCAAAGCGGGATAATGAGATGGGTGAAGTAATGATACGCTTTGTTGACCGCAAGAACAGGCATATATGCTTAGGCCCCACCCATGAAGAGGTTATTACAGACTTAATCAAGGGCCATATTTCTTCTTATAGGCAATTGCCCTTAGTTTTATATCAGATACAGACAAAATTCCGCGATGAGATACGGCCGCGCTTTGGAGTAGTCAGGGCCTGTGAATTCATCATGAAAGATGCTTATAGTTTTGATAAAGACGAGGATAGCCTGGATAAGAATTATGAAATAATGCACAAGGCCTACAGAAAAATATTTAAAAGGCTGGGCCTGGATTTTCTCACTACAGAAGCTGATCCGGGTGTTATGGGCGGAAATATGTCCCATGAATTTATGGTGCCGGCAGCCAGCGGTGAAGATTTAGTATGGTTATGCCCCAAATGCAAGTTGGTTAAGCCTTTTTTAGGAGAAAAAGAAGAAATCTGCCCTAAGTGCGGCAAGGGGTTAGAAAAAATCAATACTATTGAAGTAGGGCACATTTTTAAATTAGGGGCTAAATACAGCAGTTTATTGCAGGCAAATTTTATTGATGCCGATGGAAAAATTAAACCCATCATTATGGGTTGTTATGGTATAGGGGTTTCTAGATTAATAGCCGCTATCATTGAGCAGAATAACGATCAGTCCGGTATTATCTGGCCAATGGAAGTCAGCCCTTTTAAGGTAATTATATCGGCTTTAGATGTTAGCGAAAAAAAGATTATGCAAAAAGCCGCTCTTATTTACGAAAAACTCAATAGCCAAGGTATTGAAGTATTATTTGATGACCGCGATGAGCGCGCAGGAGTAAAATTTAAAGATGCCGATCTTCTAGGTATAGCCCTTCAGATAATAATAGGAAAAGAATCCCTGAAGAAAAATACTATTGAACTAAAGATAAGGCGTACCAATAAGAAAATAACAGCTAAAGAGGCAGATATTTTAAAACAGGTGAAGAAGATTATCAATGGATAAGGATTATTTGCTAATTGAATTGAATGAGCTTATAGGCGATTATTTAAAGGAGCAGAGGCTGGACCTCGTTGAGTTTATTTACAGGCGTGAAGGTAAAAAATCTATCTTAAGAATCCTTGTGGACAAGCCCCAAGGAGGCATAACCCTAGATGAATGTGCTAGTCTTAATAATCGGATCGGTCTACTCTTAGATGAGAAAGGCCTGTTACAGCAAAGTTATGCCTTAGAAGTTTGCTCTCCGGGTTTAGATAGGCCGCTAGAAACCGAAAAGGATTTTTTGCGCTGCCTAAATAAGCCCATAAAAATATTTCTTCAAGAACCCATCGAAGGTAAATGGGAGCCCGAGGGCCTAGTCACTAGAGTAGAAAATGATACTATATGTTTAGATATGGACGGTTCGCTATTAAGCATACCTTTATTAAAAATCAGGAAGGCAAAACAAATATTATAAATTATGTTTGATCGGAGAATATTATGAGCCAAGAATTATTAGCTATAATAGAACAAATAGAAAGAGAAAAAGGGATTAAAAAAGAAATTTTGATTGAAGCGGTAGAGAGCGCGCTTTTGAGTGCCGCCCGTAAGGTCATTGACGTTAGGCCTGAGGAAAAAATGCGTATCGAGCTTGACAGGAATAGCGGTAAAATCCGGGCCTTCAGGAATGAAGAGGAGATTACTAATATAGATTTTGGCCGTATTGCCGCTTCGGTAGCGCGCCAGCTGATTATTCAGAAGATCCGCGAAGCGGAGAAAGAGGTTATTTTTACTGAGTTTCAAGGCAGGGTTGGGGAGATTGTCGCAGGCACAGTGTATCGCTTTGATAAAGGCAATATCATTATTGATTTATTAGGTAAGGCCGAAGGCGTACTCTTAAAAAGAGAGCAATCGCCCAAAGAAGAATTTAAAACAGGCCAGCGTATCCGCGCCTACATCGCCGATGTAAAAAAAGATACTAAGGGCCTGCAGATTATTCTTTCCCGCACTCACCCTAATTTTGTAAAGAAACTTTTTGAATTAGAGATCCCTGAGATATATGAAGGCATCGTAGAAATGAAATCGATTTCCCGGCAGGCAGGAGAACGCACAAAAATCGCTGTTTGGTCTAAGAACGAGAGAGTCGATTCCGTAGGCGCTTGTGTAGGCATGCGGGGTAACCGTGTCCGAAACATCGTCAATGAATTACACGGAGAGAAAATCGATATCATCCGCTACAATGATGATATTAAAGAATATATCAAAGCCGCCCTTTCTCCTGCCAAGATTGCCGAGATAAAGCTGAATAAAGAAGGAATGAGGGCAGAGGTTGTTGTAGACGACGATCAATTATCATTGGCTATAGGTAAACACGGCCAGAATGTGCGTCTTGCCTCCAGATTAGTGGG
>MHGH01000015.1:8613-14578 GCA_001805465.1 Omnitrophica WOR_2 bacterium RBG_13_41_10
CCGAAGCAGCTATTGAGGCAAAGAAAGAACCAAAAGAGGAAGAAGTAAGTGCGCCTTCTGAAATAGAACAAATATCCGGCGTAGGAGAAAAAACCCTTGCCAACCTCAAGGAAGCCGGTTTTCATTCCATAGAAGATATCTTAAAAGCCAGTGTAGAAGATTTAACCAAAGTTAAAGGCATAGGCGAAAAGAAAGCTAAAAAAATAATTCAGGAAGCAAAAAAATTAACCAAGAAAAAATAAATAATTTATGGCTAGGCCTAAGAAGAGCGAAGAAAAACCTAAAGTTAAAAAAATAGTTAAGGCGAAAAAAGCTGTAATTAAAACAGCTACAAAACCTAAAACTATTAAACCAGCCGCAGCCGTTAAGATTGCGCCCAAAGTAAAAAAAGTAGCTCTACCCCAGCGCAAAGCCCCCTTAAAGAAAAAAGAGATTGCGGCTGAAGCTATTGTGCATAAGCCGATAGAGAAAGTTACAGTTACACCTCTACCTGTCGTTGTTAGGCCAAAAGAATCCCCCAAAATTAGCGTCCCCCTAAAAGAAGCGCCTAAACCAAAAGTTCATCCCGCTAAAGAAGAAATTAAGCCAGCTCCTCTTGTAGTTGAACCTAAAGTTACTCTTCGGGAACTGAAAGAGTTAGAATTAAAATTGCCGATAACGGTAAAGGATTTGGCAATTAAATTACAGGAAAAACCTTCGCTATTAATAAAGAAATTGATGGATATGCGTATTTTTGCCAATATTAATCAAGTCTTAGACGAGGCGGTAGTAACGCAGATCTGCCAGAAGTATGGCTATCAGATAAAAAAGGCTCCGGATGAAGAAGAGTCTCTCTTGCTTATCCACGAGCAGACGGATTCACCCAAAGATTTACAGCCCCGCCCTCCCATCGTTACTCTTATGGGGCATGTAGACCACGGTAAAACCTCTTTATTAGATGCTATAAGAAAAACTAAAGTTGCCGAATCAGAACACGGCGGGATCACGCAGCATATAGGCGCTTATAGGGTTTCTTTGCCCGAAGGAGAAATTACTTTTTTAGATACGCCGGGCCACGAAGCTTTTACTGCTATGCGTGCGCGCGGGGCCAAGGCTACGGATATAGTGGTTTTAGTAGTAGCGGCAGATGAAGGGATTATGCCGCAGACACAGGAGGCCATAGACCATGCGCGTGCTGCAGGAGTAGCCATAATGGTAGCCATAAATAAAATAGATAAACCCCAAGCCAATATCGATAAAGTAAAGAAACACCTTTCAGAACTTAATTTAACTGCGGAGGATTGGGGTGGCAAGACTATCACCGTTGCGGTTTCCGCAAAGACAGGGCAAGGCATAGATAATTTATTGGAGATGATACTATTGGAAGCGCAAATGCTGGAATTAAAAGCAAATCCCGCAAAAATAGCTTCCGGTGTAGTAATAGAAGCTAAGATGGCTAAAGGCAAAGGCCCGGTTGCCACTTTATTGGTGCAAAATGGGACGCTTCGTTTGAATGAAAATATCATTGTAGGTAGATATTACGGTAAGGTACGGGCGATGTTTGATAATCGCGGCCAGCTCGTCCAAGAGGCAAGGCCTTCTTTTCCTGCAGAGGTTTTAGGGCTATCGGGGGTACCGGAAGCAGGAGAAAAGTTTTTCGTGATCAGCGAAGAAAAAACCGCTAGGGACTTAGCCCTGCGGCGTCAGGAAAAAGAGCACCAGGAGCAATTAAAATCTACCAAGAGGATAAGCTTGGAGGATTTGTATTCTCAGATAAAAGCAGGGCGCTTAAAGGAAATAAAGTTAGTAATCAAATCAGATGTCCAAGGGTCCCTTCAGGCGATAAAAGATGTTTTAAATAAACTCAATATTTCCGAGATTAAACTGGATATTATACATGAAGGGGTAGGTAATATTAATGCCTCAGATGTAATACTGGCGGTAGCCTCTAATGCCTTGATATTGGGTTTTCATGTCGATAGCGACGATAGGGCCAAGGAATTAATCACTAAAGAAGGGGTTGATGTTAGGATTTACAATGTTATTTATGAATTAGGTAATGATATAAAAGCAGCTATTGAGGGGATGCTTGAGCCGAAATTGAAAAAAATATTTATCGGAAAGGCCGAGGTAAGAAAAGTATTTAAGGTTTCTCGTACAGGTACTGTGGCCGGATGTTTCATCATTAAGGGCAAGATAATGCGCTCTAACATAATTAATTTAGTGCGTAACGGCGAAGTAGCATTTGAAGGAAAAATTTCTTCTCTAAAGCGTTTTAAAGACGATGCCAGGGAAGTAGCAGAAGGTTTTGATTGCGGTATTACTTTGGCCGGCTTTGATGATTTCAAAGAAGGGGATTTAATAGAAGCATACGAAATAGAAAAGATTGCCAGAAAATTGGAGTAATATGGAAAAAAGAATTTTAAGCGGAATGCGGCCTACCGGAAAATTACACCTCGGGCATCTGGTAGGGGTATTGAATAACTGGGTAAAATTACAGGATGAATACCGCTGTTTTTTTATGGTTGCAGACTGGCATGCCTTGATGTCTGAATACCAGAATCCCGAAGTATTAGAAGAAAATATTATTGATAATGTAGTGGATTGGCTGGCCTGTGGGATTTCTCCTAAAGGATCCGTTATTTTTGTGCAATCTCAGGTTAAAGAACACCTTGAATTATATATGGCGTTTTCTCTCATTACTCCTTTGGGATGGTTAGAGCGCTGCCCTACTTATAAGGAACAACTGCGGGAAACCAAGGATAGGGATTTAAAAACCTATGGTTTCTTAGGGTATCCGGTTTTACAGGCAGCGGATATTACGCTCTACAAGGCGACAGCGGTGCCGGTAGGCGAAGACCAGCTTCCGCATTTAGAATTAACTAGAGAAATCGCCCGCCGGTTCAACAGCCTTTACAAAAAAGAAATTTTCCCTGAGCCCAAGGCGCTTTTAACTAGCGCACCGCGCCTGTTGGGCTTAGATGGCCGTAAGATGAGCAAGAGCTACGATAATTATATAGCTATTTCAGAAGACGCCGCCAGCATCAGCAAAAAGGTGCAGACTATGGTAACCGATCCTAAACGGATCAAAAGGACCGATCCGGGGCATCCGCAAATATGCAATGTACATAATTACTATGCTATTTTTGCTCCGGAAAGAAAAAAAGAAATAGACCAGCTTTGCCGAAAGGCACAGATCGGCTGTACCGAATGTAAAAAAGAATTAGCCCAAATACTCACCAGATACTTAGAGCCTATTCAGGAAAAAAGAAATAAGCTGCTCAAAAATAAAAAAGAGGTATTTGATATATTGGAGCAAGGAAGGATAAAGGCATCCTTGATTGCTTCACAAACAGTCAGCGAAGTAAAAAAGTCGCTTCATATATAATATGAGTTATAAGATCAAGCTAGAAATATTCGAAGGGCCGCTGGACCTGTTACTGTATCTAGTGAAAAAAGACCACCTGAATATTTATGATATACCTATAGCCATGGTAACCGAACAGTACCTTAAATATTTAGAATTGATGAAACTCCTGGATTTAAATATCGCCGGTGAATTCTTAGTGATGGCTGCTACCCTGATGCAGATTAAATCTAAAATGCTCTTGCCGGCTGAACCAGAAGCTAGAGTGGAAAACGAAGAAGAAGACCCCAGGGCAGAACTAGTGAAAAGATTGTTAGAGTACGAAAAATTTAAAGAGATAGCCGAAGACTTAAGAAAAAAAGAAGCTAACCAGCAGGAAGTTTTTAAAAGGCCCAAGGCAGAATTAGAAATAGAGAAAGCAGGCACTACAGAAAAAGAGGTTTATTTTGAAGCAAGCATTTTTGATTTGATCAATGCCTTTTCGCATGCCCTGAAGGATGTCCCCAGAGAAGTATTTTACGAAGTGATCAAAGATGAATTTACGGTTGAGGAAAAAGTGCATGAGATTTTGCACCTTTTGGTAGAGAAGCCCTCTGTTTATATATCGGAGTTATTTGGAAAGGCAAAACATAAAATAGAAATAATCGTAACTTTCCTGGCAATATTAGAATTAATCCGGATGAAAGAAATAATCGCGCGTCAAAAAGAGTTATTTCAGGATATAGAAGTCTTACGTAATAAGAATAATATTTTGCCCTATGGAAGACCAGATCCGGCAGACAATAATTAAAGGTAGCAATATCGTAAACGATACAAAGGAATCCGAAGAGGACATAGTCCTCAATATGTCGCTTCGGCCCAAGAAGCTATCGGAATTCGTAGGGCATAAAGAGATAGTAGATAACTTAAAGATTTCTATTCAGGCCACAAAACAGAGAAAAGAGCCCCTGGAGCATGTGCTTTTAAGCGGGCCACCGGGTTTAGGCAAAACCTCACTTTCTCATATTATCGCACATGAGATGAATAGTAAAATCACCGCTACTTCTGGCCCGGCCATAGAAAGGGCGGGTGATTTAATCGGTATATTAACTAATCTGGAGAAAGGGGACATACTTTTTATTGACGAAATCCACAGGCTCTCTAAAGTGGTGGAAGAGTTTTTATATCCGGCAATGGAAAATTTTCAGATAGACTTTGTCATTGATAAAGGCCCATATGCCAAAACTATCAAGTTTAATCTTAAGCCCTTTACCTTAATAGGTGCTACTACCCGCACCGGGTTATTAACCGCACCTCTAAGAGGCAGATTCGGTATATTCTATAGTTTAGATTTTTATAAGGTCGAGGAGCTGGCTAAAATTATCAAACATTCAGCAAAAACTTTAGGGATGGAAGTAGATAATGAAGCAGCTGATGAGATTGGCCGGCGTGCGCGCGGAACGCCGCGTGTCGCCAACAGATTACTGCGTAGGATTAGAGACTATGCCCAGGTTTTAAAGATTAAAAAGATAAATGTAGAAGTTGCGCATAAAACATTAGATGATTTGGGTATTGATAAGGCAGGGCTGGATGTTTTAGACCGTAAAGTCTTGAAACTTATTTTGCAGTCTTTTAGCGGAGGGCCGGTGGGGGTAGAGTCGTTAGCCGCCAGCCTTAACGAAGAAGTGGATACTATCGCCGATACGGTTGAGCCGTATCTCTTGAAAGCCGGTTACATCAAGCGCACGTCCCGAGGAAGGGTCGCTACGCAGTTAGCCTTCGAACACTTCGGTTTAAAATACGATAAAGAGAAGCAAGAAGAACTATTCTAAAATGAACCTGGCGTTTTTCTCGCTCAAGGTCGGTTTTACCCCTTTGGGGCCGCCAAAGGTCTTTCGCATTTTCGGCTCCTGCGCAACTCGTCCGCCACAAATCGTTGGCGGACGTCCGCCAAAGCAGTGTGGAGGACGCCCGTCGGCGCTCTCGCGCCAGGACGGGCTCAAACATGCTCGTCGTCCAAATGTTTCCACGTTTGGGGTCCCGAAAATACTCAAGCTGCTTTGGCTAAAACCTCCATTCGCTCGAAATAACGCCAGATTCATTTTTAAATATTTTAATTAATTTTAATAATAAGTTAAAAATCTTATTATGCTAAGTAACTTAAAACTATTAATATTAATTGGAAAATTTCTACCTTATACAGTAAGAAAATGGGGTCAGAATTATTTTGAAGATAAATAAAACTTGACAGGTTTTAAATAATATGTTATCTTTTTCTTGATAAGTAAGCACAAGGTTTGTGCTTAAAGGAAAGAACAATGTAGCGTTCTTAAAAAAGAACGCTTTTTTATTTTAGAGAACTTTCCTTTCAAGGTTAGAAAAGCCGGATAATGACGTCCTTTTTAGCAACGATTGCTAATTAGGACGTTTTTTATTTTTAGAACGATGGCGTTCTCCAAATGTCCATATACGGACGGAGAGCGCTTTTTTTGTTTTTACTCCCTGCCTATAAATAGGCAAAAAGCGAGGGATTTGCTATGCAAAATATGCCTTACCAGGAACAGATAAATGCCTTAACCAAAATAAGCAGAGCTATAGCTTCTGATATTTATTTAGAAGATATCCTTCGTCTAATAGTTA
>MHGH01000015.1:14714-18042 GCA_001805465.1 Omnitrophica WOR_2 bacterium RBG_13_41_10
AGGGATAGCCGGAA
The DNA here is from genome assembly GCA_001805465.1 of Omnitrophica WOR_2 bacterium RBG_13_41_10. Classification (GTDB taxonomy): domain Bacteria; phylum Omnitrophota; class Gorgyraeia; order Gygaellales; family Profunditerraquicolaceae; genus RBG-13-41-10. Next base: position 14,729 of record MHGH01000015.1, read on the forward strand.
AGGTAGTAAAAGAAAATAAACCTATAGCGATAAAAGATGTCACTAAGGAGAAGGAATATAAACACAAGGATATTGCCAAGAAAGAGGGCCTGTGTTCACTTTTATGCGTTCCCTTAGCAGCAAAAGGAAAAGTTATAGGAGCGATCAATTGCTATACATCTGTGCCACACGAATTTAGCGAAACAGAGATTAATATTTTAACCTCTGTAGCCAATCAAGCAGCTGTGGCTATTGAAAACGCAGAGCTTATGGTAAAAAGTAAGGTAATTCAGGAAGAATTAGAAATTCGTAAGAGAATCGAACGCGCTAAAGGAATCCTGATGAAAGAACAGGGCTTGACAGAAGAGGAGGCATATTTGAAGATTCGCAGATACAGCATGGATAGCCGTAAAACCATGCGCGAGGTTGCCGAGGCAATTGTTTTGGCATCGGATATGAAAAAGATAACAGAGGTAAAAAGATTGTAGATCATAAGTATAACTAAAGAAGGAGGAGGAAAAAGAAATGAATCTGCAAAGACCAAACGCAAATGATGCGACCGGGACGTTTAACCGGTCTAAAAATGTGGTACCGGGTTCGGGTATCTGTTCACGCTGTGTGGACGGATGCAAGGGGAATTGTGAGATTTTTAGAGCCGCCTTTAGAAGCCGGGAGGTAATTTACCCCGGTCCTTTTGGGGAAATGACTGCTGGCGCAGATAAAAATTATCCGGTAGATTACTCGCATTTAAATATTCAAGGTTATGCCTTGGGTGCAAAAGGTTTACCTCAGGATGCAGAAGGAAACCCTGATAACACCAAGTTTCCCGATGTAAACACAGAAGTCCAATACGGCTGGAATTCCAAGATAAATTTGAAAGTTCCTATCTTTACCGGCGCGCTTGGTTCAACTGAGATTGCCAGAAAGAACTGGGAGCATTTTGCCGTGGGAGCGGCTATTTCCGGTATTACCTTAGTCTGCGGTGAAAATGTCTGTGGTATTGACCCGGGATTAGAACTAGATAATAAAGGTAAGATTAAGAGCTCACCAGATATGGACCGCAGGATAGAAACCTATAAGAGTTTCCATGAGGGGTATGGCGAAATCTTAGTGCAGATGAATGTGGAGGATACGCGTTTAGGTGTGGCAGAATACGTGCGCAAGAAACATAACCTGGAAGCCATAGAACTAAAGTGGGGACAGGGAGCCAAGTGTATTGGTGGTGAGATAAAAGTAAAGAGTTTGGATAGGGCGCTGGAATTGAAGAAGCGAGGATATATTGTTACGCCTGACCCAACACAAGAAGCGATTCAGAAGGCGTTTGAAGATAGCGCAATCAAAGAATTTGAGCGTCATTCCCGCTTGGGTTTTGTTTCAGAAGAGTCGTTTTTAGCCGAGGTAGAGCGCCTAAGGGATTTAGGGTTTAAGCGCATTACTCTTAAAACCGGTGCCTACTCCATGCGTGAACTGGCGATGGCGATTAAATATGCTTCTTTGGCAGAAATTGATCTTTTGACCATTGACGGTGCGCCAGGAGGAACCGGCATGAGCCCTTGGCGGATGATGGAAGAATGGGGAATTCCAACTTTTTATTTGGAAGCGCTGACCTATGAATTCTGCCAGAAGTTAAGCAAAAAGGGGATGCGCATTCCGGATATTGCCATTGCCGGAGGTTTCTCTGTCGAAGACCATATCTTTAAAGCCATTGCCATGGGTGCTCCTTATGTAAAGGCGGTTTGTATGGGCAGGGCCCTGATGATTCCAGGTATGGTCGGCAAAAACATCGGTAAATGGATTAAAGAAGGTAATCTGCCGGTTACGGTTTCAGAATACGGCAAGACAGAGAAAGAAATCTTTGTCTGTTACGAAGAGTTAGCTGAGAAATATGGTGCTGATATGAAGGATATACCCTTAGGCGCATTAGGCGTATATTCCTTTGTCCAGAAGATTAAAGTCGGCCTGCAACAGTTGATGGCCGGAAGCAGGAACTTTAGGCTGGCTAGCATTTCCCGTAGGGACCTGATGAGTTTAACTGAAGAAGCATCTTGCGTTTCTGGTATCCCTTATGTCATGGATGCTTACCGTACGGAAGCAGAAGCGATTTTAAATGGCAGCAAGACCAGAAATTCCAATCACCGTAGAACAAAAGTAGCGGTAGGGAGGTAGCCATGGAGAGGAAGGGATTATGTGGTACCTGCGTACAGGTTAAGACCTGTATTTTCATCAAGGATCCTTCGGTATGGCAATGCGAAGAATTTTCTAATGGTAATAATGTGTCAAAAGGCTTTAAATTAGCAAAGACAAAGAGAGTCTTGTCTCGCGAAGTAGCGACCGAAAGCGAATAAAGTAGAAATACTAAGTAGATAAAGATAAGGACTGAGGCGTCCGTAATTCCGATGACGGAAAATGGACGCCTTTTTTATTTAAGGAGGTTCAAGGATGGTTAATACAGGAGATACGGCGTGGGTTTTGATTTCTTCTGCTCTGGTTTTACTGATGAGTCCGGGTCTGGCTTTTTTCTACGGCGGCATGGTAAGAAAGAAGAATATGCTAAGCGTCCTCATGCAGTGTTTTATTATCATGTGCGTGCTTAGCCTGCAATGGGTACTTTTTGGCTACAGTCTTGCTTTCAGTCCCTCAAAAGGATTTTGGGGAGGTTTGAGCTGGTTTGGTTTAAAGGGGGTTGGCTTTGAACCCTATGTAGATTACGCAGCAACGATACCACATCAGGCATTTATGATATATCAGGCGATGTTTGCAATTATCGCGCCGGCTTTAATTATCGGTGCTTTTGCGGAGAGAATGAAGTTTTCCGCGTTTTTAGTTTTTACTTTGTTCTGGGCAACTTTTGTATACGACCCGTTAGCTCATTGGGTATGGGGAGTGGGAGGATGGTTAAAAAATTTGGGCGCTTTAGATTTTGCTGGCGGGACCGTTGTACACATTAATGCAGGTATCGCTGCGTTGGTCACTGCCCTAGTCATTGGTCGCAGAAAAAATTTAGATTCTAATATACCCGCGCCACACAGTCTTCCTTTTGTAACGTTAGGAACGGGCCTTCTTTGGTTTGGTTGGTTCGGTTTTAATGCCGGAAGTGCTCTTGCAGCAAATGGGCTAGCGGTAAATGCCTTTGTGGTTACCAACACCGCAGCTGCAGCCGGGGGCTTAAGTTGGGCGTTTATTGAATGGTTACGTAACGGAAAGCCTACTATGTTCGGTACCGCCTCTGGGGTAGTCGCAGGCTTAGTTGCGATTACGCCTGCAGCAGGATATGTCAGTGTTATACCTGCGATTATTATTGGTCTGTTGGTAAGTATTTTTTGTTTTACCGCAGT
>MHGH01000015.1:18057-18303 GCA_001805465.1 Omnitrophica WOR_2 bacterium RBG_13_41_10
TAAATTAGGCTACGATGATTCTCTCGATGCCTTTGGCGTGCATTGTATAGGAGGGATCTGGGGAGCTTTGGCAACGGGCTTATTTGCATCTTACGCCGTAAATCCTGGCGGAGCAAATGGTTTATTCTTTGGTAATCCCAAGCAATTTCTGGTGCAGATTTTAGCGGTTTTAGTAACTTTAGTTTATACCTTTACGGTTACCTTTATTATTTACAAAATTGTAGATTTGGTTATTGGCGTAAGGGT
>MHGH01000015.1:18320-20538 GCA_001805465.1 Omnitrophica WOR_2 bacterium RBG_13_41_10
TGATGGGCCTTGATTTAACCCAACACCATGAAAGAGCCTATACGGTTTTAGAATAGGGGGTCTACGATGAAACTTATTATTGCTATTATTCAACCAGACAAATTAGAAGAAGTAAAAGAAGAGCTTTACAAACAAGAGGTTAATCTCATAACGGCAAGCGAGGTCTTAGGCCATGGCCGGCAGAAAGGTGTTACCGAAATTTACCGCGGCACAAAAGAAACAGGCAATCTCTTGCGCAAGATTCGCCTAGAGATTGCCGTAAATGAGAATTTTGTTGAACCGACTATAAACGCAATCATCAAAGGTGCAAAGACCGGAGATATTGGTGACGGCAAGATATTTGTTCTGGACTTGCCGCAATGTATAAGAATCAGGACAGGCGAGACAGGAGGCGTGGCAATAGGATGAAAAAGGAGGAAAAGATGACAAAGAGAACGAAAGAGGATATTTTGAAACTGGTAAAGGATAAGGATGTGAAGTTTATCAGGTTATGGTTTACCGACGTATTAGGACAAGTAAAAAGTTTTGCTATCACAGATAGTGAGTTAAAGGGTGCCTTAGAAAGAGGGATGGGTTTTGACGGTTCATCCATTACAGGTTATCAGGATATCGAGGAATCAGATATGATTGCTATGCCTGATCCGGATACCTTTACCATGGTCCCTTGGAGGCCAAAAGAAAAAGCAGTAGCCAGGATGATTTGTAATATATTCAATCCTGACAAGACTCCTTACGAGGGAGACCCGCGTTATGTTTTAAAGAGAGCACTCCAGCGGGCAAAAAAAATGGGTTTTGACCATTATTATGTAGGGCCAGAATTAGAATATTTTTATTTTAAAAACGACCAGGCTACCGAGATACTGGATAAAGGAGGCTATTTTGATCTTACTACCTTAGACGTGGCCAGCGACTTAAGGCGGGAAACAATTTTAGCCTTGGAGCAGATGGGTGTACAAATCGAATATTCCCATCACGAAGTTGCGCCTTCTCAGCATGAGGTAGATATGTGCTATAAGGATGCCTTACAGATGGCAGACAGTGTGATTACCTATAGAGTAGCAGTCAAGGAAATCGCCAACAAGTTTGGCGTTTATGCCACCTTTATGCCCAAGCCCATATTCGGCCAGAATGGTTCGGGTATGCATACACATCAGTCGCTTTTTATTGGCGATAAGAATGCATTTTTTGATGCCAAGGCCAAAGATAATCTTTCGGAAGTCGCGCGCCACTATATCGCAGGGCTCTTAAAACATGCAAAAGAGATTTCTTCAATCTTTGCCCAGACGGTAAACTCTTACAAAAGGTTAGTCCCGGGTTATGAAGCGCCGGTATATATTGCCTGGAGCCGTAGAAATAGAAGTGCTCTGATTAGGGTTCCTGAGTATCATCCCGGACAGGAAAAAGCCACACGCTGCGAATTCAGGGCTTGTGACCCAGCATGTAACCCTTACCTAACCTTTGCAGCCATGCTTCATGCAGGCCTGGAAGGAATTGAGAAAAAATATAAAGTGCCGGCTCCCATGGAGAAAAACCTGTATCACCTCACCGATACAGAAAGAAAAGAAAAAGGGATAGAAACTCTACCCGATAGCCTAGGGTATGCCATCGCCATTGCGGAAGATAGCGCGTTGGTAAAAAAGATTCTAGGAGAACACATATTCCCCAGATTCATCGAGATTAAAAAGAAAGAGTGGAACGATTACCGCATTCAGGTTTCTGAATATGAATTAAATAAGTATCTTCCGATATATTAAGAGTCGGTGAAATCGTCAATAAAAAATGAAATTTAAACACTTTCCTGAAAAACAAGGTTTATACGATCCTCACCTAGAACATGATTCCTGCGGGGTGGGTTTTGTCTGCGATATAAGAGGGAGGAAGTCTAATGAAATAATTAGGCAGGGCCTTGAAGTCTTAAGGCGACTTTCTCATCGCGGTGCAACCGGCGCAGACCCTAAAACCGGCGATGGCGCAGGGATATTAATTCAAATTCCGCACCGTTTTTTTACAAAGGTATGTGCTGAAATAGGAATTAATTTACCTTGCGAAGGCGACTACGGTACAGGCTTGGTATTTTTGCCTCCTGATAAAAAAGAACGCCGGTATTGTAAAAAAGTATTCGCCAAATTTATCAGAGAAGAAGGCCAGATCCTTTTGGGTTGGCGTAATGTCCCGGTTGATGATTCCGATATAGGTAATACCGCTAGAGAGACTCAAG
>MHGH01000015.1:20708-58232 GCA_001805465.1 Omnitrophica WOR_2 bacterium RBG_13_41_10
ACCAATTTATCCAGCCGCACAATTTCTTATAAGGGATTGCTTATGCCCCAACAGCTGGATAAGTTCTTTCTTGACTTAAGAGACCAAGCCTTAGAGAGCGCTCTTGTTCTGGTTCATTCCCGTTATAGCACCAATACCTTTCCTACTTGGGATTTAGCGCAGCCATTCAGATTCCTTGCCCATAATGGAGAGATAAATACCTTGCGGGGTAATATTAATTGGATGCGTGCGCGGGAAGGCCTATTAAGGAGTGACTTATTTGGGAAAGACTTAAAAAAGATACTTCCTGTTATCGTGCCTGGCGGAAGCGATTCAGCAACAATAGATAATGTTTTTGAGCTCTTAGTCTTAGCCGGTCGGCCGCTTGCCGAGGCGATGATGATGCTTATCCCTTGCGCTTGGCAGCAGGATAATTTTATGGATGAGAAATTAAAGGCCTTCTATAAGTATCAGGCCTGTTTAATGGAGCCATGGGATGGTCCGGCTGCGATTGTATTTAGTGATGGTATAAGGGTGGGTGCTAGTTTAGATAGAAACGGCTTACGTCCCGCGCGTTACATTATTACTAAAGACGGCCGGGTAGTTATGGCTTCAGAAGTTGGCGTTTTAGATATCAACCCAAGCGATATCCAAACTTGCGGAAGACTTGAGCCGGGAAAGATACTTTTTATTGATACCCAACAGGGCCGTATCATAGAGGATCAAGTGCTAAAAGGGTTAATTTCTAGAATAGAACCCTATAGCCAGTGGATTAAGGAGGGTGTGGTTAAACTTGATAGCTTAAAAGTTACCAAGTCGCTCCCTCGACTGCCCTGGAGACAGGCAAATCGCCAGGTCACTGGTGAAGATATTTTGACTCAATTAAAAGCTTTTGGATATACCCGCGAAGATTTAAAGTTTATCATAAAACCGATGGTAGAAAATGCCCAGGAACCGATAGGCTCTATGGGCTGCGATACTCCTTACGCGGTTTTATCACAGAGACCCCAACTTTTGTACGCATATTTTAAGCAATTATTTGCGCAGGTTACTAATCCGGCAATCGATCCTATCCGCGAAGAATTAGTAATGAGTTTAGAGACCTATCTTGGCCCGGAAAAAAATATCTTGAAGGATTCGCCTAAACATTGCCACAAATTGCTCATTAAAAGGCCGATCATTACCAATGAAGAATTAGAGAAAATCAGGCATATTAAAACGAATAACTTTAAAGCTAAGACTATTTCTTTATTATTTCCCGCCACAAAGCGTGGCGGGTCCGCCAAAGGCGGAAATATTTCGGGAGAGGATGCTTTCAGGAAAAAATTAGAAAATATTTGTCAAGATGCAACATGGGCGATAAAAAAAGGTTACACCTTTATTATTTTAAGCGACCGGGGAGTGGATGAAAATCAAGCCGCATTACCGGCTTTACTGGCTACCGCAGCAGTACACCATCATCTAGTATCAAGTGTTCTACGTAATCAGATTGGTATTATTGTGGAGAGCGCAGAGCCAAGAGAGGTACATCATTTTGCCCTGCTATTCGGCTATGGAGCTGATTGCATCAACCCATATCTTGCTTTTGAGGCAGTAAAATATGTTGTTGGAGATGAGCTAACGAATTTGAATCCAGAGAAAGTAATTCAGCGTTATATTAAGGCAGCCGAGAAAGGAATCCTAAAAATTCTCTCTAAGATGGGCATCTCTACCTTACAAAGTTACCGCGGGGCGCAGATATTTGAGGCAGTGGGATTAAGCAGCGATGTTATCGATAATTATTTTAGCGGAACTGTTTCCAGAATAGGCGGCGCTAGTTTAGATACAATCGCTAAGGAATCATTATTACGGCATAAAGAGGCATTTTATGAACTAGAAACACCGTTTTTAAAGACAGGCGGATTTTATCAGTACAAGAGGGATGGTGAATTTCATCTTTGGAATCCTGAAAATATTGCTTTGTTACAGGATGCGACCAGAAACTGTGACTTAAAAAGATACCAGGAATTTGCTAAAGCTATTAATAACCAAGCAGATAATCCTACGACATTGCGCAGCTTGCTTAGGTTTAAGAAGAGAAAACCAATTCCTATTGCAGAGGTAGAGTCCCAAGATGAGATTTTTAAGCGTTTTGCTACGGGTGCAATGAGCTTTGGGTCAATTAGCAAGAATTGCCATGAGACGATTGCTATTGCCATGAATAAGTTAAGTGCTAAATCAAACACCGGAGAAGGAGGAGAAGATCCAGCGCGTTTTGTTACTTTAGTAAATGGAGATTCTACGAGGAGTGCAATAAAACAAGTGGCTTCAGGTCGTTTTGGCGTCACCACGAATTATTTAGTCAATGCCGATGAGTTACAGATAAAGATAGCCCAAGGGGCAAAACCCGGTGAAGGAGGACAACTACCGGGACATAAAGTAAGCCAGATTATCGCTAAGACACGTTATACGACACCGGGAGTGACCTTAATTTCGCCTCCACCGCACCACGATATTTATTCTATTGAAGACTTAGCACAGTTAATCTTTGACCTAAAAAATGTAAACCCGGATGCGCGTATCAGCGTAAAATTAGTTTCTGAAGTCGGGGTAGGAACTATTGCTGCCGGAGTGGCTAAAGGCCACGCAGACACGATTCTTATTTCAGGCGGAGACGGAGGAACCGGCGCTTCACCTTTAAGTTCAATAAGACATGCCGGGCTTCCCTGGGAATTAGGTTTAGCTGAGACGCACCAAACATTAGTTTTAAATGATTTAAGGAGTAGGGTGCGCCTGCAGACCGATGGACAGATGCGCACCGGTCGCGATGTAGCTATTGCCTGCCTCTTAGGAGCAGAGGAATTTGGTTTCTCTACTTCCGTTCTGATTGTTTTAGGTTGCGTCATGCTTAGGCACTGTCATTTAAATAATTGTTCAGTAGGTATCGCCACTCAGGATAAAATCTTAGAGGCAAGATTCCCGGGTAAACCAGAATACATCATAAATTATTTTCATTTTGTCGCAGAAGAGTTGCGTCAGATTATGGCCAGTTTAGGTCTACGTACTATTGATGAGATGGTGGGAAGGCCAAACTTACTGGAATTAAATAGCGATATCTTACCGTGGAAGGCAAAACAAATCGATTTTTCAAAAATCCTCTATAAACCTGAAACAGCGAATACCGTAGGAACTCATTGTGCTGTAAAGCAGAGTCACGGGATAAACAAAGTTTTAGATTCAAAACTTATCGAGTTAGCAAAACCCGCATTTGAAAAGGGCGAGCCAGTAAGAGCGGCATTAGAGATAAATAATACAAATAGGGCCACAGGCGCTACCTTAAGTGGTCGGGTATGCAAAGTTTTTGGAGAAGAAGGGCTTTTAGATGATACGATTCATTTTAAATTTAAAGGTATAGCGGGTCAAAGTTTCGGGGCATGGTTGGCAAAAGGGGTTACCTTTGAGCTGGAGGGGATGAGCAATGACTATGTAGGAAAAGGCATTTCCGGAGGTAAAATCATCATCTATCCGGATAAACAGGCGGATTATAGACCGCAAGAAAATATTATTATTGGTAATACTACTTTCTATGGAGCGATAAGTGGCGAGGCGTATATCAGAGGGGTTGCCGGAGAGAGATTTTGTATTAGAAATTCCGGTCTAAATGCGGTAGTGGAAGGAGTAGGAGAGCATGGTTGTGAGTATATGACCGGCGGAAGGGTTGTGGTTTTAGGTAAAACCGGCAGAAACTTTGCTGCTGGAATGTCCGGCGGTATCGCTTATATCTATGATCTAGAGGGTGATTTTAAGGATAAATGCAATACGGATATGGTGCAATTAGAAACACTATTAGAGGCCGACGCCGATACGGTTAGAGAGTTGTTGCTAAACCATTATCGCTATACAAAAAGTTCAGTGGCCAAAGAGGTGCTCGATGATTTTAGTAATAAAATGCGAAAGTTCATAAAGGTTATGCCTTTTGAGTATAAGCGCATTTTGGAAAAAAGAGGAATAAAAGAAGAGCTAGAATTGATAGAGGTTTCTGATGGGTGATCTGAGAGGATTCTTAAAAGTAAAAAGAGGAGCTTCGCAGTATAGACCAGTGTGCGAACGGCTAAAGGATCATTGCGAGGTTTGCCTACTACCCGAGGTAGAGTGTTCTCAAGAGCAGGCTTCGCGCTGTATGGATTGTGGTACACCTTTTTGCCATTGGGGATGTCCAATTGGAAATTACATACCCGAATGGAATGATTTAGTTTTTCGCGGGCATTGGCAGAAGGCATTCCAACTTTTGGCTGCGACTAATAATTTTCCGGAAATCACCGGAAGGATTTGCTCGGGCCTGTGCGAATATTCCTGTGTTCTGGGAATAAATGATGACCCTGTAACCATAAAAGAGAATGAATTAGCGATAATTGAATATGCCTTCCAGATGGGGCTAGTTAAGCCAAGCCTACTTAAGAAACGCACTGGAAAACAGATAGCCATAGTAGGTTCAGGGCCAGCAGGTTTGTCTTTGGCGGACCAGCTGAATAAAGCCGGTCATTTAGTAGTAGTTTTTGAAAAAGCAGATAAAATCGGGGGAATGCTGCGTTATGGTATCCCTGATTTTAAACTGGAAAAATGGATACTGGACCGTAGGATTGAGATTCTTAAAAGAGAAGGGATTATATTTAATACCGGTGTTTATGTAGGTAAAGGATTAAAGGACGAATATTTAAAAAAGGAGTTTGACGCTATCTGTTTGGCTATGGGTTGCGGCGTACCACGAGATTTAAATATAGAAGGTAGGTCTTTATCAGGGATTCACTTCGCTATGGATTACTTAATTCAGACGAATAAGAAGGTTAGCGAAGAAAAAATTCCTTCTGATAAATTAATTGATGCAAAGGGCAAAAGAGTCGTGGTGATTGGTGGCGGCGATACGGGTGCGGATTGCTTGGGTGTAGCGCATCGCCAAGGCGCAAAATGCGTGGTGCAGATTGAACTTTTAGCTAAGCCGCCAGAATGTCGAACCCCAGATTATCCTTGGCCAAAGTATCCTTTGCTTTGCAAAACTACTACTAGCCATGAAGAAGGTGGGATAAGGGAGTGGTCAGTCTCCACTAAAAAGCTTATCGGAGAGAACGGTTGGGTAAAAAAGCTCCTTTGTCAGAGAGTGAACCAAGAAACAGCTGGCAGAGAATTTGAAATTGAGGCAGATTTGGTGATTTTAGCCTTAGGGTTTCTGCATCCTGAACGTAATGGTTTACTTAAAGATCTATGCTTAGAACTTGACTCAAGGGGCAATGTAAAAACTGATGAGAATTATATGACTTCAAGCAAGGGGATCTTTTCTGCTGGAGATATGCATAGGGGGCAATCCTTAGTAGTCTGGGCTATCTCAGAAGGAAGAAAAACTGCCTATGCAATAGATAAATATTTAATGGGCAAAAGTAATTTGTCAATGCTTTAGAGGCATTGACAACCAGAGGAAACATGTTATACTCAATAGTAGTCCAAAGTAGTACTACTTTAGAGAACAAAGGCGTTTAGGGCCGGATTGTTGGCACTGAGCGCTTTTTTTATTGAGGCCACAACTTATGGAGTAGCAGTTTTAATTTTGGCGACATAAGTTGTATGGCCGAAATAATCCCGCCTTTTCTTACTATATGGTGCCTAAATTGCTTTGATGAAAAGGCGGGATAAGAGGTAAAACTATGGCAAAATACATATTTGTAACCGGTGGCGTAATATCAAGCCTGGGTAAGGGCATTACTTCCGCTTCAATCGGAAAGATTTTGGAATCACGGGGATTAAAAATTACTCTTATGAAGTTAGATCCTTATATTAATGTTGACCCCGGCACCATGAACCCTTATCAGCATGGCGAGGTTTATGTTACCGAAGATGGAGCAGAGACAGATTTAGACCTTGGGCATTACGAAAGATTTATCCGCGCCCAGATGACCAAATTCAATAATGTTACTACTGGACAGGTATATAACACGGTAATTTCTAAAGAGAGGCACGGTGATTACTTAGGCAAGACAATTCAGGTAATTCCGCATATCACTGATGAGATCAAAGAGAGAATAAAAAAAGTCGCCCAGGTGTCCGCAGCCGATATCGTTATTATTGAAGTTGGCGGCACAGTAGGTGATATTGAGAGTTTGCCGTTTCTGGAAGCAGCCAGGCAATTCAGCTTAGATATAGGTAAGGATAACGTGATTTATATTCATCTTACTCTCGTTCCTTATATAAAATGCGCAGATGAGATAAAGACAAAACCGACACAGCATAGCGTAGGTACATTACGTGAAATCGGGATCCAGCCGGATATATTAATCTGTCGTACTGAAAAGACATTATCCTGCGAACTAAAGGAAAAGATATCTCTGTTTTGTAATGTGCGCAAGGAAGCAGTTATTGAAGCTAAGGATGTAGAGTCGATCTACCAGATTCCTCTGGTTTTTAAGAATCAGATTCTAGATGAAATTATCTTAAGTCATTTTAAGTTAATCTGTAAATTTTCAGATTTAAAGGATTGGGAGAAGAATGTAGCAGAAAGGGTAATTAAGCCTAAAAATAAAGTGACTATAGCGTTGGTGGGTAAATACATTGCTTTACAGGATGCCTATAAGTCCATTTATGAAGCATTAATTCATGCCGGTATTTATAATGATACAAAAGTAGAGATTAAAAAGGTAGATTCAGAAGACATCCAAAAAAAAGGCCCGCAAGAATTTCTAAAAGATGTCTCTGGGATCCTTGTCCCGGGTGGTTTTGGCTATCGAGGAATTGAGGGCAAGATTAAAGCCATTAAATTTTCCAGGGTTAATAAAATTCCTTTTTTGGGTTTGTGTTTAGGGATGCAGTGTGCAGTAATTGAATTTTCACGGAATATCTGCGGCCTAAAAGATGCCAACTCTACTGAGTTTAGTCCTAAAACAAAAAATCCGGTAATCAGTTTACTAGCCCAGCAGAGGAAGATTAAAGATTTAGGAGGCACGATGCGTTTGGGTGCATACCCTTGCAAGATTAAGAAAAATACTTTGGCGTTTAGGGTATATGGTAAGACATTGATTCAGGAGCGGCATCGCCATAGGTATGAATTTAACAATAAATATAAGAAATTATTAGAGAAAAAAGGTATGAAATTTTGCGGTATCTATCTTAAGAGAAACCTGGCGGAGATAATTGAATTAAAGAATCATCCTTATTTTATTGCCGTACAGTTTCATCCGGAATTTAAATCTAAACCCGATAAGGCCCACCCGTTATTTAGAGAATTTATAAAGGCGGCAATAGAAAGAAGTAAGATTAACTTTTGAGTTCGTACGGTGTACGGAGTACAGTGTACCGAGCATACAATGTTATACAAATCAGTAATTACTATGCGCCGTACGCGGTACGCCGTACTCAATACTAAAAGATGGATGCAATCTTAGCTTTAGAAGACGGAACGATATTTAGAGGTGAATCTTTCGGTGCAGACGGAGAAAGATACGGCGAAGTCGTATTTAACACCAGCATGACCGGATACCAAGAAGTCCTTACTGACCCTTCTTATAAAGGCCAGATTGTAACTATGACTTATCCTTTGATTGGCAACTACGGGATCAATAAAGAGGATATGGAATCAAGGCGGCCTTTTGTGGAAGGTTTTGTGGTTAAGGAATGTAGCAAAATTTCCAGCAATTGGCGTAGTGAAAAATCATTAGCGGATTATTTTAAGGAAAATAATATCGTAGGTATTGAAGGTATGGATACACGTTCACTTACCTTACACATAAGGCGAGTTGGAACAATGAAGGCGGTTTTATCTACCGAGGATTTGGATGAAGAGAGCCTGGTTCAGAAAGCCAGAGATTCTCAAGGCTTGGTTGGTATAGATTTAGTCAAGGAAGTAACGTGCAATAAAAAATATATCTGGTCGGAAATAAAAGATAAAGGTTATAAAGTAGCCGTCTTAGATTGCGGTGTAAAATACAATATTTTAAGGGAATTATTAAATCATGGATGTCAGGTGATTGTGATGCCTGCAAATACATCCGTAAAAGAAATATTAGAACTAAAAGCCGATGGGGTATTGCTTTCCAACGGGCCGGGTGACCCCGCAGCAGTTAAATACGTAATTGATACTACCAGAGACCTAATGGGGAAAATTCCCATTTTTGGAATTTGCTTAGGCCATCAGATGCTGGGTTTGGCACTGGGTGGTGCGACCTATAAACTTAAATTCGGCCATCACGGCGCAAACCATCCGGTGAAAGATTTAAAGACAGGAAAGGTTTCTATTACGGTTCAGAACCACGGCTTTTGCGTAGATATGGATTCCCTAAATAAGAAAGATATAGAAATCACTCATATCAATCTTAATGACCAGACCTTAGAGGGAATACGGCATAAGAAATTACCTATATTTTCCGTGCAGTTTCATCCTGAAGCCTCAGCAGGCCCGCATGATGCCTCGTATCTGTTTGAAGAGTTTATCAAAATGATGAAAAAATATGCCTAAGAGAACCGATATAAAAAAGATTTTAATCATTGGTTCAGGACCTATTGTCATCAGCCAGGCCTGCGAATTTGACTATTCCGGAACTCAGGCCTGCAAGGTTTTAAAAGAGGAAGGATACAAGGTAATCTTAGCGAATTCCAATCCCGCCACCATTATGACTGATCCGGATATGGCAGATAAGACCTATGTTGAGCCTTTAACTGTAGAAACTTTAGAAAAAATTATTGCTAAGGAAAGGCCCGATGCATTGCTTCCTACCTTAGGCGGACAGACTGCTTTAAATCTTACCGTAGGCTTAGCTGGAAGAAACATACTAAAAAAATATAAAGTAGAGACCATTGGAGCAAATATTAAGGCCATAAAAAAAGGAGAAAATAGGCAGCTATTCAGAGATTCTATGAGAAAGATAGGCCTGGATTTACCTCGCAGCGTGCTCGCCTATAATTTAAAAGCAGCAATGGAAGTAGTAAAAGATATTGGCTTTCCCGTAATTATTCGTCCCAGTTTTACTTTAGGAGGAACAGGCGCAAGTGTAGCCTATAATATAGAGGAATTTAAAGGACTGGCCAAGCGAGGTCTGGAGTCTAGCATGATTAGCGAGATCCTTATTGAAGAATCGGTGATTGGCTGGAAGGAATTTGAATTAGAGGTGATGCGGGATGCCAAGGATAACGTAGTAATTATCTGCTCTATTGAAAATTTTGACCCCATGGGAATCCATACCGGAGATAGCATCACTGTGGCACCTGTTCAGACATTGACCGATAAAGAATATCAGAAGATGCGGGATGCCGCGATAGCTTGTATCAGAGAAATCGGC
This sequence comes from Omnitrophica WOR_2 bacterium RBG_13_41_10, assembly GCA_001805465.1. Lineage (GTDB taxonomy): Bacteria > Omnitrophota > Gorgyraeia > Gygaellales > Profunditerraquicolaceae > RBG-13-41-10. The sequence goes on from MHGH01000015.1 coordinate 29,984, forward strand.
GTAGAAACAGGTGGTTCTAATATCCAATTTGCTGTTCATCCTGATACCGGGAGAATGGTTATCATTGAAATGAATCCCAGAGTTTCTCGGAGTTCTGCATTGGCCTCTAAGGCAACGGGATTTCCTATTGCCAAGATTGCAGCAAAATTAGCCGTAGGTTATACTTTAGATGAAATTCCTAATGATATCACCAAAAAAACTCCAGCCTGTTTTGAGCCTACTATTGATTACTGTGTAGTAAAAATCCCCCGTTTTACTTTTGAAAAATTTCCTTCAACAGATCCGACATTAACCGTTTCCATGAAATCGGTAGGCGAGGTAATGGCTATTGGTCGGACCTTTAAAGAAGCGTTACAGAAGGCTTTGCGCTCTTTAGAAATTGGATTGAGCGGTTTAGAAGATTTAAAACATAAACCCTCTAGTGATGAATTAAAAAATCATTTAAGAATCCCCAATGCCTCAAGGGTTATTTATATTAAGTATGCCCTCAAAGAAGGATGGAGCATCAAAGAGATTTATCAGATGACCCGGATTGACCCTTGGTTTTTAGAAAACATTCGACAGATTATCGAATTGGAAGGACAGATAAAAACAAAATTAAAATTGAGCGATGAGAAAAGTTCGGTGGATTTACTTAAAAGAGCAAAAGAATTCGGCTTTTCAGATTTACAGCTCGCCCGTTTATTAAATCAAAGCGAAGACGTAATAAGAAAGTGGCGTATAGAATTAGGGATAAGACCAGATTATAAACTGGTAGATACTTGTGCGGCAGAGTTTGAAGCATTTACGCCTTATTATTATTCTACATACGAACAGTAGATTTAGGAGGGATTTATGTTAAAAGCAGAAATTAATATTACCTTAAAAAGAACTGTTGCTGACCCTCAAGGTTTGACTATTAAGCACGCCTTAGAATCATTGGGTTATAAAGATTTAGGGGACGTGCGCATTGGAAAATTATTAGTTATTAAACTAAATTTGAAAGATAAAAAAAGGGCGGAACAGGAAATTGACCAGATGTGCAAGAAATTATTGGCAAATCCAATCATAGAAGATTACCGTTTTAAGATAGAAAAGGAATAAATGAAATTTGGAGTCGTAGTCTTTCCCGGTTCTAATTGCGATCAGGACTGTTTTTATGTAATCAAGGATGTTCTTAGGAAACCCGTTAAGTATATCTGGCACAAGGATACCAACCTTGATGGCCTTGACTGCATTATATTGCCAGGAGGATTCAGCTATGGAGATTACCTGCGTACAGGCTCAATAGCGAGGTTCTCTCCGGTGATGAAGCCTATTACCGAGTTTGCTAAGAATGGTGGTACGGTAATCGGAATTTGTAATGGTTTTCAAATCCTTCTTGAGGCAGGGCTTCTGCCCGGTGTGATGTTAAGAAATAGAGATCTTAATTTTATCTGTAGGTATGTTTATATCAAGACAGAAAATAATCGAACAAGATTTACTAATCTTTATAATGCAGGCCAGATTTTAAAAATACCTATCGCGCATAACGAAGGAAATTATTATATTGATCCAGCAGGGTTAAAAGAACTAAGAGATAATAACCAGATAGTATTCCGTTATTGTTCTGCTACGGGAGAAGTTATCGACCAATACAATCCCAATGGTGCATTAGATAATATCGCGGGTATCATTAACAGAAAAGGGAATGTTTTAGGCTTGATGCCGCATCCTGAACGCAGTGCCGAAAAAGAACTTGGTTCAGAAGACGGTTATTTTATATTTCAATCGATCATCAAATGGCTCAATAGGAAAAGAACATGGTGAAACCAGACGTATATCATTCGCTTGGTTTAAGCGATAAAGAATACCAGGATATCTTAAGGATTCTAAAGCGTAAGCCTACAAATACAGAGCTGGCGATGTTTTCAGTGGAGTGGTCTGAGCATTGTGGATACTTATGTTCCCGCAAATGGCTAAAACTTTTGCCCAAGACCGGCAAGTATAAGACGCTGATCGGAGAAGATTCTGGAGGGATTATTATTGATGACCTAGCTATAATCTTTAAGATGGAAAGTCACAATCATCCTTCGCAGATTGAACCGAAGCAAGGAGCGGCTACCGGAGTAGGCGGGATTATCAGGGATATATTTACCGCAGGTGCCCGGCCGATTGCCTCACTTAATTCGCTGCGTTTCGGCCCGCTTAGTCAGGCATATAATAAATATCTACTCAACGGTGTTGTTAACGGAATTCAGTTTTATGGAAACTGTGTTGGCGTACCGACAGTGGGCGGTGAAATTTACTTTGATGAAAGTTATAGCGGAAATTGTTTGGTTAACGCGATGTGCATTGGTATCACCAAAAAAGAAAAATTAATCAGAGCGCGCGCATATGGTAGAGGTAATGCGATAATGTATGTTGGCTCAAGCACGGGACGGGACGGAATTGGCGGATGCAGTATTCTTGCCTCCAATGAGTTTAAAGAGGGGCAAGATAAGAGGCCAACGGTGCAGATCGGAGATCCTTTTACAGAGAAGTGCTTAATCGAGGCGACCTTGGAAGCAATCAACACAGGCTATCTTGTGGGGATTAAGGATATGGGAGCCGCAGGCCTTACTTGTTGTACTAGCGAGATGGCATCTGCAGGTAATTCTGGAATGGATGTAGAGTTAGGGGCTGTTCCCAGGCGAGAAGAGAATATGGAGCCTTGGGAGATTATGATGTCTGAGTCTCAAGAAAGGATGTTGGTTTGTGTTAAAAAAGGGAAAGAGGAGCAAATAAAGAAGATATTTTTGAAATGGGATCTTAATGCTTCTGTTGTCGGTAGGGTCACCGATGATGGATTAGTTACTATTAGAGATAATGGTAAGATAGTGGCTAAGATTAATGCGCATGCTTTAACTAAGGCACCGATATATGATATGCCCTATAGCAAGCCAAGATATTTAAGAAAATTAAATAAACTTGAAGCTAGCAAAATTCCTGATGCAAAAGATCATAATAAGGTTTTGCTCAAACTTTTAGCTACGCCATCTATTGCTAATAAGGCCTGGGTATACCGGCAGTATGACCATATGGTGCAAACCAATACTGTAGTTTTGCCTGGTTCAGATGCGGCAGTATTAAGATTGAAAGGAACAGATAAGGGAATAGCTGCTACCACTGATTGTAATAGCCGATATTGCTTTCTTAATCCTTACAGAGGCGCGCAGATTGCCGTAGCAGAAGCAGCCAGAAATCTGGTTTGTTCCGGAGCCCACCCAGCAGCAATTACAGATTGTCTTAATTTTGGAAACCCCAAGAAACCGGAAAGCTTTTGGCAGTTTAAAAATTGCCTGGAAGGTATCCGGGATGCCTGCAGGTCATTTAATATAGCCGTAGTAAGCGGAAATGTCTCTTTCTACAACGAAAGCCCAAAGTCCGCTATTAACCCCACTCCGGCGATAGGCATGATAGGTATCTTGAATGATATAAATAAAGCCTGTTCGCAAAATTTTAAGCACGAAGACGACGCTATTATTCTCTTAGGTTATTGTCGGCAAGATTTGGGCGCAACCGAGTATTTGAAAGAAATCCATCATTTAACAAAAGGTGATGTTCCGCAATTAGACTTAAAATTAGAACAGGCGGTTCAAAAAACGGCCTTAGAAGCAATAGAGAAAGGTTTAGTCAATTCAGCCCATGATTGTTCTGAAGGAGGTTTAGCCGTGGCCCTGGCTGAATGTTGTATTTCCAATAAAGATAAAATGATCGGCGCCAACATCAATAAGCTAAATTATGACATGAGGCTAGATGCCTTACTTTTTGGCGAATCCCAATCCAGGATAATTCTTTCCTGCAATCAAGATTCCGCAGGAAAGTTAAGAAAAATTGCTTTGGAATTTAAAGCTCCATTTTATGTTATTGGTAAAACCGGCGGTAGAGTTTTAAGAATTTTAAATGACACAGAAGAGTTGATTTATTTGTCTTTAGAAGATTTATATGAAAAGTGGGGCGGATCGTTACAGAAAAAGATTGAGGGGTAATATCTCCCGCCTCATTCGGCGGGATTTCGCTAAATGCCCTGCCTTCGGCAGGGCTTATAGAGGTGCTCAATGTGCGGAATATTTGGGGTATATCCACATAAAGATGCAGCGCAGCTTGCCTGTTTAGGCCTTTATGCGCTTCAGCATAGAGGAGAAGAATCAAGCGGAATAATCACGCGCAATGGTAAGAAGGTATATTTACATAAAGCCTTGGGTTTGGTAAGCGACGTTTTCGATGAAAAAATTATTCGCAGCCTTCGTGGTGAACTGGCAGTAGGACACCTGCGTTATTCTACTACCGGAAGCAGCAATATCAAAAATACCCAGCCCTTTTACGTAAAATCAAAAATTGGCGATATCGCTATTGCGCACAACGGAAATCTTACTAATACCTTAAGTCTTCATCGGGAATTAGAGAATAAAGGTGCTTTATTCCAGACTACTATGGATTCAGAAATTATTGCTCATCTCTTGGCACACAGTCAAAATAAGGATTTTAAAGATGCGGTAATCTGGTCGCTCTCTAAATTAGAAGGGGCTTATTCTTTAGTTTTGATGCTTAATGATGTTCTGATTGGGGCAAGAGATACTCATGGCTTTCGGCCGCTATGTTTAGGCAAATTAGATGGGGCATATGTATTGGCTAGCGAAACTTGCGCCTTAGATTTAATCGGTGCTCAATATTTAAGAGATGTTGAGCCCGGAGAAATTATATTTATAAAAAAAGACGGCCTTGAGTCATTGAAGCCTTTTGGAAAAACACCGCATGCCTTTTGTATTTTTGAATACATCTATTTTGCCAGGCCGGACAGTAATATTTTTGGCCATAATGTTTATATGACACGCAAGAAACTGGGGGCGCAATTGGCAGCGGAGTTTCCCGCCGAGGCAGATTTAGTCATGCCCATTCCCGATTCGGGTACATATGCGGCCTTGGGCTTTTCTCAAAGCCTAAAGATTCCTTTTGAGTTCGGGATGATCCGTAATCACTATATTGGTAGAACTTTTATTCAGCCGAGTCAAGACCTACGTGACTTTCGGGTAAAAATAAAACTTAATCCCTTAAGAGATGTATTAAAAAAGAAAGATGTGATTTTGGTTGAGGATTCTATTGTGCGCGGTACTACCAGTAGGGCACGCGTTAAGACCCTGCGTCAGGTAGGAGTAGATAAGATACACATGCGCGTCAGCTGTCCGCCGCTTAAATTCCCTTGTTTTTATGGGATAGATTTTCCTACCAAGAAAGAACTCGTGGCCTCAAAACACGATATTGCCTGGATCCGCGATTTTATCGGCGCGGATAGCTTAGAATACTTAAGCCTGGAAGGGATGTTAAGCTCTATGCCTCTTCCTCAAGAAAATTTCTGTACTGCTTGCTTCACAGGCAAATACCCCATTAGTCACGCATGCCACCTCTCTAAAAACATTCTGGAAAAGTATAACCTATAAATAATAACTTTCTTTTTCTCTCTAAATCCAAAATATTCTTGCCATAGCAAGGTATTACGTATATAATTCCCTTTGTGAATAAGGTAAGTAAGGTATTACTTCATACCTGCTGTGCGCCTTGTCTAATTTATCCCTTAGAGCAACTAAAGGAAAAAGGTTTTAGAGTAACAGGGCTATTTTATAATCCGAATATTCATCCCTTTAGTGAATATAAAAACCGAAAGGAAGCAGTAGAAGATTTTAGCAAGGCCGGTAATATTGAAATAATTTATCCGGAATATAAGCCTGAAGAATTCTTCCAAGCGGTAAATTCAAAAGAGGCCAGCCTTGATAGATGTAATATTTGCTGGTCGCAACGCCTGGAAAAGACAGCTAGCTTAGCGAAAGAGAAGGGGTTTGATTTTTTCTCAACGACTTTATTAGTTAGCCCCTACCAAGACCAGGAATTATTAAAAAAAATAGGTACGGATATTTCTCAAGAAACGCAGGTCAGTTTTTATTATGAAGATTTCCGAGTGGGTTTTAAAAAGGCACACGATGAGGCAAAAGCTAAAGGAATATACTGTCAGAGATATTGCGGTTGTATTTATTCAGAGCTAGAGCGATGCAAGAAATCGGCAAAACATTAATAATTTTTGGCATAATCTTATTAGGGGTTGGATTATTCTTGACTTTTTTCCAGAGGATTCCTTTTTTGGGAAAGCTGCCCGGGGATATCTTAATTCAAAAGAAAAATTTTAGCTTTTATTTTCCCATAATGACCTCTCTATTAGTAAGCATTATCCTTTCTTTAATTTTTTGGATATTTTCTCGCCGATGAAAATAATTTTTAAATCGATAATAATTTTATTTGTTAGCATTATGTTTATGGTGGTTAGTTTATCCGCGCAAAACGATAAATATATCCGCGTGGCCATCATACAGGATATCGAGTCTCTGATTATTAAGATAAAAGGTTCCTATGAAATAACGGATTCCGCTAGCGGAAAAATCCTATACCGCAGTAAAAATTTAAAAAGTACTGTTACCAGCTATAAAAATGGCATACTTATAGCAGGCCTCACTTTAAATGCTGCCAAGATTTCACTTAAAGCCAATGACCCCGAAGCTACCCTGGTAAATAATCGACGATTTAACGGGGATATACAGCTGATTAATAAAGAAAATGGGCATCTATTGGTTATAAATTATGTGGAGTTAGAAGATTATGTTAAGGGTATCTTGTATCATGAGGTATCGCATTATTGGCCGATAGAGGCGCTAAAGGCCCAGGCAGTGGTGTGCCGCACTTACGCTATTTATCAGATCAATGAGAATAAGGCAAAAGATTATGATCTAACAGCAGATATCTACTCTCAGGTTTATGGCGGAAAGACTTCAGAGCGTTACCGCACCAACAAGGCAGTTGATGAGACTAAAAGGCAAGTGCTCGCCTATAAAGACAAAGTTTTTCCCGCCTACTTTCATGCTACTTGTGCAGGGCATACCCAAGATGCCTCTTTGCTTTGGAATATAGATATCGCGCCTTTAAAAGGAGTATCTTGCGGATTTTGCAAAGAATCACCCCATTTTAAATGGCATAGTGTATTATCGCTAAAAAAGATAAAAGATTCACTGTTAAAATCAGGGTATAGCGGATTTGAAAAAATAAAAGATATAGTAATATTAGCTAAAGATAACTCCAGCCGCATTACTTATTTAAAAATCATTACCGATAAAAAAGATATCAAAATATCCGCTAAGGATTTCAGGGAAATACTTAAACCCAATATTATCAAAAGTACCAATTTCACTTTAACTATTGTAGGAGAGGATGCGGTTTTCCAAGGCCTAGGCTGGGGCCACGGCGTAGGCATGTGTCAATGGGGGGCTTATTTTATGGCAAAAAAAGGATATAATTACAGACAGATTCTAGAGTATTACTATCCGCTAAGTTATGTTAAAACTAACTGATTTCGATTACCTTTTACCCAAAGAATTAATTGCCCAGTATCCTTTAGAGCAAAGGGATTCCGCCCGCCTTTTAGTTTTAAACCGCGCTAAATCTACCATAGAGCATTGCGTCTTTAAGGATATCATAGATTATTTCAATAAGAATGATCTTCTGGTTCTGAATAATACCAAGGTCTTGCCTAGCCGCCTGATTGGTTCAAGAAAGACCGGCGGCAAAGTCGAGATTTTACTCCTTAATAGAAATAAAGGTTTTTCCTTTAATGCCTTAATCAGGCCTTCCAGAGTAAAAATTAATGAGAAAATCATCTTTAATGGTAACGGGATTTCCTGTGAAGTAAGTGCTTCAAATCAAGTGACTTTTTTGGTAAAAGATATAGCAGAAATTTATGCCTTAGGTAAAACCCCTCTTCCGCCGTACATCAAAAGAGAACCCATAGATCTAGATGCAATTTATTATCAGACCGTTTATGCTAAGGCACAAGGCTCTATTGCTTCTCCTACCGCGGGGTTACATTTTAGCGAAGAACTGCTGAAAGAAATAAAGGCCAAAGGGATTAATCTGGGATATGTTACTTTACATATCGGTTATTCTACATTCGCGCCGGTAAAATCCGAAGATATTACGCAACACAAGATGCAGAAAGAGGTTTTTTCTATAAGTAGCCAAACCCAAGAATTATTAGAAGTGGCTCAACTAAAAAAAGGCCGCATAATTGCAGTAGGCACCACTAGCCTGCGGGCTATTGAAACTTTTAGCCAAACAGGCGAGACTCAGGGTACAACCGATTTGTTTATATATCCGGGATATAATTTCAAAATAGCAGATTGTCTTTTAACTAATTTTCATCTTCCGCGTACTACCCTTTTTATGTTAGCCGCTGCATTTGCCACAGACAGGCTTATTAAAAAAGCCTATCAGGAAGCTATTGAGAAAAAATATAGGTTTTATAGTTATGGCGATGCCATGCTGATAATTTAACCATAAAAATGTCTTTTGCTTTAATTCATCAAGATAATAAGGCGCGTTTGGGAAAAATATCTACAGGGCACGGCGATATAGATACCCCCTGTTTTATGCCGGTAGGCACCCAAGGCACGGTCAAGGCCCTGTCTCCTGAAGAATTAAAAAATTGCGCTGCCCAGATTATCTTATCCAACGCCTATCATCTTTTTTTACGCCCTGGTATAGAGGTTATCAAAAAGGCAGGGGGATTACATGGCTTTATGTCTTGGCCTAAACCTATACTGACCGATAGCGGCGGTTATCAGATTTTTAGTTTAGCGCTTTTACGCAAGGTGAATGATGATGGTGTAGAGTTTCAGTCGCATATCGATGGCCTGAAGCATTTTTTTACACCTATAGATGTGGTAAATATCCAAAAGGATTTAGCTAGCGATATTATCATGCCTTTAGATGAATGCGTGCATTATCCTTGCGCTAAAGACTATGCGCAAGTGGCGATGGAAAGGACCATTGACTGGGCGAGGCGTTCACGTGCCAGCATGCGGCCTGGGGGCCCATTATTATTCGGTATTATACAAGGCGCAACCTATGAGGACCTGCGTAAGGAATGTAGCCAAAAAATTGTAGAGATGGATTTTGACGGTTATGCTATCGGCGGAGTTTCCGTTGGCGAACCAAAAAATTTAAGATATAATATTAGCGCATTAGTTTTGGAGCTTTTGCCGCAAGATAGGCCGCGTTACCTAATGGGGGTGGGGACCCCGGAAGATATAATTGAAGCAGTAGGAATGGGGGTAGATATGTTTGATTGTGTTGTCCCTACCCGTTACGGCAGAAACGGTACTGCTTTTACTAGCGAAGGAAAGTTGACTATCCGAAACGCTCCTTACGCCCAAGATTTTAATCCTCTGGACCTTGCGTGTGATTGCTATGCTTGTAAGAATTTTAGCCGCGCATATTTAAGGCACCTTTTTAATACCGAAGAAATACTAGGCCTAAGATTAGTTTCCCTGCATAATATTTATTTTTATTTAAAACTAATGGAGAAGGCGCGGCAGGCTATTGCTAAAAATCAATTCGCGGAATTTAAAAAAGAATTCTTAAGTAAATATAATACATGCGTATAGACATAATCACCATATTTCCCAAAATGTTTGCACCTGTTTTAGATGAATCCATAATCAAACGGGCACAAAATAAAAGCAAGGTAAAAATTTATATTCATGACCTCAGGGATTATTCGCAAGATAAACACAAAAAGATAGACGACCATCCTTTTGGAGGCGGTGCTGGCATGGTTATGCGGCCAGAGCCCATCTTTAGGGCAGTAGAAAAAATAAAGTCGCAAGTCGCAAGTCCTAAGTCGCAAGTTATTTTACTGTGTCCTCAGGGTGAAAGATTAAACCAAAGGCTCGGCCAAGAGCTGGCTAAATACAAACATTTAATATTAATCTGCGGACACTATGAAGGAATAGATGAGCGGGTAAGGAAACACCTGGTTAATAAAGAAATATCCATCGGTGATTATGTTTTAACCGGAGGAGAACTACCTGCTATGGTTTTAGTGGATTGTTTAGTGCGTCTTTTACCCGGTGTCTTAGGAGATAAAAATTCCTTGAAATTTGAGTCATTTGAAGGTAATCTATTAGAATATCCTCAGTATACCCGGCCGGCAACCTTCAAGGGAAAAACAGTTCCCGCGATACTTTTATCCGGTAATCATAAAAAAATTGAAGAGTGGAGAAAAAAACAGGCAGTTAGAATCACTAAACTAAAAAGGCCTGATTTATTAAAAAATTCCATTAAATAAAAGGAGTGAAGATATGGATAAAATTAAATTAATTGAAGAAGCCTATACCAAGAAAAAGGTCCCGGCTTTTAATGTAGGTGATACTGTGCGGGTATTGGTAAAGATAGCGGAAGGACAAGATAAGGTACGCCTGCATCCCTTTGAAGGAATAGTTATCGCCAAGCGCGGTAGCGGTACAAATACTAGTTTTACCGTGAGAAAAATCTCCTATGGTGAAGGCATAGAACGCGTTTTTCCTTTATATTCTCCCGGTATCGAACGTATCGAAGTATTGCGTTCGGGTAAAGTAAAAAGGGCCAAACTTTATTATTTAAGAGAAAAGATCGGTAAACGCGCCACTAAAATTGAAAGCGAAGAAGAAAAAGCATAGGCCCACGCTTTATTACGAAAAGAAATGTAAAAAAAGAGGCTTTAGGCTAGTTATCGGAGTAGATGAAGCCGGCCGCGGCCCTCTTGCCGGTCCGGTGGTAGCTGCAGCTGTGGCCTTAAAAAATCCGAATTTTAACAATTATATAGATGATTCTAAGAAATTAAATTCTCGCCTGCGAGAAAAGGCATACCTGGAGATCATTGAGAAATCCGTCTTCGGCATAGGAATAGTAAATGAGAAGGTTATCGATCAACTAAATATTTTGGAAGCTACGCGCATTGCTATGGAGAACGCAGTAATACAGCTCCTTGATAAGATAAAGACTTATAGAAAAAAGAATATCCATATCCTGATAGACGGCAATGTCAAGCTGGATACGGATTTAGCTGTTACTAATATCATTAAGGGCGATTGCCGATGTATCAGTATTGCCTGTGCTTCGATTTTAGCCAAGGTAACCCGCGACCGAATTATGTCTTTATACCATAAGATATATCCGCAGTATGAATTCCAGAAACATAAAGGTTATCCTACTAGAAGGCATAGGCTGGCTTTAAAGAAATTCGGCCCCTCAATAATACACAGGATGAGTTTTTACGGTGTTTAAGAAGCATCTTGAGTCAGGCAAAAGCGGAGAAGAATTAGCGGCTGTGCTATTAAGAGAAAACGGCTATAAAATTATAGCCAGAAATTATAAAACCAAGTTAGGCGAAATAGATATCATCGCCAAAGATAAAGACACCCTTTGTTTTGTGGAAGTAAAGCTGAGGAATTCCGATAAGTTCGGCCTGCCGCAGGAGGCAGTTTTAAAATCCAAACAGTTGCATATTGCTAAAACTGCGTTAAGTTATCTTAAAGAAAATAATCTCCTAGATGCAAAAGCCAGATTCGACGTTGTTGCCATCAATTATTCAGAAAAAGACAAGCCTTGTTTAGATTTGATTAAGGACGCCTTTGAATTAGATGAACGCTATGTTATATGATATAATAAGTTCAAGGTGAGTGTTATGTATAAAGACGAATCACTAAAAAAATATTTGGAAGATTTAGCTGCAAGGCTTCCTGCTCCGGGAGGCGGTTCTGCTGCGGCATTAACTGCCGCATTAGGGGCGTCTTTATTGAGCATGGTAGTAAATTTTACCTTGGGAAAAGCAAAATATGCTCAATACGAAAATGATCTTAAGGCGGCATTATTAAAAACAGAAAAGCTAAGAGGGGAATTCTTAAATTTAGTGGACCTGGATGTCACAGCTTATAAAAGCAGAAACTTGCGCAATGCCTTAGATGTGCCTTTTATGCTGGCCCGTTTATGTTTTGAAGGTATGAAGCTATGCCCGCCTTTGATAAAAAAAGGCAACATCAATCTTATCAGCGATGTGGCAGTAGCCGCGGTTCTTTTGGAGTCTGCTTTTACTTCGGCTTATTTTAACGTAGAAATAAACTTAAAGTCCATTGCCGATACAAAATTAACCCAAAAGATAAGAAAAGAATTAACTGGTAAGGCGCGAATGATTCAGAAAATAAGGTCGGAAACGGAGGAAAAAGTTGGCAAGATTATTAGAGGGTAAACCGGTTGCGGATAAAATAAAGGAAGAATTAAAACGGCAGATAGGGTCTTTAAAGAAAAAGCCTGTTCTTGCTAGTATTCAGGCAGGGGATAATGCCGGTAGTGCCGCCTACGTAAAATCACAGCAAAAAACCGCGCAAAATCTAGGTATAGAGTATCAGTTACATAATTTGAACCAGGGTATAAATGAGGCTGAACTGATTAAATTTATTCAAAAGTTAAATTCCGATAACACCATAAACGGTATCATTATTCAAATGCCCCTACCCAGTCAAATAGATTATAAAAAAATAAGCCAATTTATTGCTCCAGAAAAAGATGCCGAAGGAATGCATCCGGCGAATATCGGAAAAATTGTTTTTGGCAAGGCCAATATATTGCCTTGTACTCCTGCGGCAGTCATGGAATTAATTAAAGAGACCGGCGTAGATTTATATGGTAAGGAAGTAGTAGTTGTGGGCCATAGCGAAATCGTCGGTAAGCCCTTAAGCCTTTTATTGCTGGAAAAATTCGCCACAGTTACAGTCTGCCATATCGGCACAAGTAAGGCCGGTAAATTAGAGGAGCATGTTAGGAAAGCAGAGATTTTAATTGTGGCAGTGGGCAAGGCCAGCCTGATTAAAGGCGACTGGATTAAGGAAGGCGCAATTGTCATTGATGTGGGGATAAATCGCCTAGGCGATAAAATTGTGGGTGACGTAGAATTTGAAGCTGCAGAAAAACGCGCTGCTTGGATTACCCCGGTCCCCGGCGGCGTCGGCCCTTTGACAGTAACCATGCTGATGCGTAACCTCGTCGAAGCAGCGAAATTGCAATAATGGCAATAATGGGGTCAGATTTATTTTCTGCCCTAATAAATAATTCTGACCCCGTTTTTTAGGAAATCGAATGACCTTTAAAGAAAAATTAAAATCTGGGAAATTTTTACTGACTTCTGAGATCGGTCCACCTAAAGGGATTGAGACCAAGCAGCTATTAGATGATGCTGAGCTCATCCGTGGCCGCGTAGATGCTATTAATGTTACGGACCTGCAGAGCTCAGTGATGCGGCTGGGGTCATTGGCAGTATGCGCATTATTAAGGAGAGAGGGTTTTGAGCCTATATTTCAGATCACCTGCCGGGATAGAAACCGCTTGGCCTTACAATCGGATGTACTTTCCGCCGCTGCCTTGGGAATAGAAAATATCTTAGTGCTTACCGGAGACCACCCTACATTAGGGGACCATCCCGAGGCTAAGCCGGTATTTGATTTAGATTCTGTGCAATTATTACAGGTCGTCCACAACCTGCAAAAAGGTTTTGATATGAAACAGAATAAATTGGTCGGTACTCCGCCCAGGTTTTGTGTGGGTGCAGTGGTTAATCCGGGTGCCGACCCTTTAGAGCCGCAGATCTTGAAAATGGAGAAAAAAATAGAAGCCGGAGCTGAGTTTTTCCAGACCCAGGCAGTTTACGATCTGAAAGTTTTTGAAAACTTTTTAAACAAGACCAGGCATCTTAAGACTACTGTCCTAGCCGGTATTGTGCTTTTAAAATCAGCCGGTATGGCCAGGTACATGAATAAAAATGTCTCCGGTGTATTTGTCCCGGACAATTTAATAAAAGAGATGGAGGAAACAAAAGATAAAGTAGCCCAGTCAGTTGATATTGCTACCAGATTAATCAAGGATTTACGAGTGATGTGCCAGGGTATTCATATCATGCCTATCGGCTGGGATACGGTAGTCCCCAAGGTTTTAGATTCCTGCGGTTTCTAACTATGGCAAAAATATTGATTATCGGAAATTCCGCAGCGGGTTTTTCCTGCGCTCAAAATCTGGCGAAGAATCTTTTAAATCATGAAATAACGGTTATCTCACAAGACGCTTATCCTGCCTATAAAAGGGATCTTTTAATCGATTATTTAAAAGGCAGTGTTGGAGAACACGAATTATTTTTAGGACACCAAGATTCTTCTAAAAATATAGCGCTCATACTGAATGCTAAGGTTACAAGCGTTGATCCTAAAAAAAAGCGGGTTATCCTAAAGGATAATAGCAAAATAAACTTTGATTATCTGATTATTGCTTCTGGCCGAGAACAGTCTATTCCCGATATTCCCGGGCATACAAAAGACGGCATATTTACCACTTCCAATATGGAAGATATAAAAACCATAAAAGAGCGCCTGATTACTACTGGCACTATTTGTATTATCGGGGATGCTACCTTGTGTTTACGCCTGTGGGAAGCCTTAAGTTTAAAAGAGGCCAAAGAAATAAAAATTATCAGTAGCGCTAAACCGGATTCTTTTATTGCTTCCCAGAAGTCAGAGTGGCTAGAAGGCCTTAGTATCATAGAATTTATCGGTGAGGGTAGTGAATTAAAAGCCATAAAATTAAATAACGGAAAAATCATCGGTGCTTCTTTAGTATTATTTGCCGGAAATTATTCTCCTGCTACGCAGTTTTTAAAAGATTCGGGTGTGCAAATTGAAAATGGCTATATTAAAGTGAATGAATTAATGCAGACCAACTTCGGGAATATTTTTGCCTGCGGAAGCGTAGTGAAAAATACAAATTTGGCACAAATAGATAAAGAAAAAACATGGAGCGAGGCAACTAGGGAAGGAGCCTTAGCTGCCGAAAAAATAATCACATTATTAGGAAAGGAAAGAATGTCATGTCAGCAGAACTCTTAGTACAGCTTGGCACAAAAGGCGCAGGATTAGTTATTAAACTTACTCAACAGGTTTTGGATAAAGAAATAAAAAGTAAGGGCCCCAAACAAGAGGTTAAATTTCCTGAAACCAATTATTATTTGCCGCTTGCCAATGCCATGCTGAAAAAAGAAGTCAAGACTTTAGGGGATTGTTTGGATGTGGTCAAACAAGCAGAAAAATTGAACAATAATCAACCTGCGGAAAGCGGCCTAAGAATTGACGCCTTGGGTGGCATTTTAAATAAAGGCATCGCTACTTTACTTTGCGAAGAAGTTTTGGCGGCGCTTAAATATTTGAATAAAGAGCATCCCCAAAAATATTATGCCGGGTTTTTATCGGATACCTTATTAAGGTCTTTAGGTATTCAGCTTGTCGACGGAAGAATCGCTGGTATCGCTGTAATATTGGGGCCGGCTAAAGATGCGGATTGCGCGGTTACATTGATCCGGGATTTACAGGCAAAAAGCATAGTCAGTATTTTAGTAGGCAACAAAGACGGCAATAGCATGAAGAAGCAGCTGGAAAGTAAAAATGTAGCCTTGGGGTTAGAGGATTATGTAGTACCTTTGGGTGAAGATTATTTATCGGCAATTTATGCTGTGAATTGGGCAGTGAGAGCTCCCCTTATGTATGGAGGCCTAAAGAGCGGGCAATGGCAGGATATATTAAAATATACCCAACAAAAGGTTCCGGCTTTTGTTGTGCTTTTAAGCCATGTCGATGAAGTTTTGGTAGCAACCGGCCTGGGAGTTCTGGCGATGGGGTTTCCTATTATTACCGATTTAGAGGTACCCGAGCTGGGTAAAATTGATACTACTTTATATGAGGCCTTGGTTATTGAAAAAGATTATACAAAGATTGCAGCTAAATGCATTGAGGCTAGGGGCTTAAAGGTTAAAGTTACCAATATTCCGATTCCTATTCCTTATGCCGCAGCCTTTGAGGGTGAGCGCGTAAGAAAAGAGCAATTGTATGTTGAATTCGGAGGCAAGGCTAGTAGAGCTTTCGAATTTTTGACTACTAAGAAATTAGATGAAGTCGTAGATGGAAATGTAGAATTAATAGGACCGGATATAGATAAATTAGAGAGCGGTAAAAAATCTTTTGCCTTGGCAATTATTGTAGAAGTAGCCGGCCGCAAGATGCAGAAAGATTTTGAGTCTATCCTGGAGCGGCAGATACACCGTTTTACCAATTACGCCATGGGCATAATGCATATCGGCCAACGCGATATGAATTGGATAAGAATCTCCAATGATGCCTTTAATAAAGGATTTCGCCTAAAACACATCGGTGTAATAATACATGCAATGTTACATCAGGAATATAATGCTATTGTTGATAAAGTCCAGGTAAAATTATATACCAAGCTTCCCGACGTAGAAAAGCTCATGCCGCAGGCAAAAAAGGCCTACGATGAACGCGATGCGCGCATCAGCGGCATGCTGGATGAGAGCGTAGATACTTTTTTTTCCTGCACCCTATGCCAGAGTTTTGCCCCTAACCACGTTTGCATTGTTACGCCCGAGCGTTTAGGATTATGCGGGGCATATTCTTGGCTGGATGCCAAAACATCCTATGAAATAATGCCTAGCGGCCCAAATCAGCCAATCTTAAAGGGAAAAATAGTTGATGAAAAATTAGGGCAATGGAAGGCGGTCAATGATTTTGTCTATCAAAAATCCAACAAGATCATTGAGAAGGTAAGTATGTATTCGTTAATGGATTCTCCGCAGTCATCCTGTGGTTGTTTTGAATGTATCACCGCTATTATACCCGAAGCTAACGGGGTGATGATCGTCCACCGCGATTATTCAGGGATGACCCCTTCTGGAATGAACTTTACTACCTTAGCCGGCTCTGTGGGCGGCGGCATACAGACTCCCGGATTCTTAGGGATAGGCAAGTTGTATATCGTAAGTAAAAAATTTATTTTAGCCGAAGGGGGCCTAAAAAGGGTGGTTTGGATGCCCAGTGAATTAAAAGAGCTTCTAAAGGAAAAATTAGAAAAATGTGCCAAAGAAATAGGGGCAAATGATCTAGTCAACAAGATTGCCGATGAGACAGTTGCCACTAGCGCAGAGGATTTATTAAGTTTCCTGCAGAGGGTTAAGCATCCGGCCTTAGAAATGCCGCCTTTAATGTAATTTTTTCACTTGACCTTTGGGTGTTTTTCTTATATCATTAAAAATGTCAGTTTTCCTTACAAGGTTTTTCACGCCGAAACAATTTCCATGTTTAATTAATGTCGAGAAAGAAGCTCTATTTAATTGATGCCACTGCTTTTTGTTATCGAGCATTTTATGCACTTAGAGGCCTTGCCACTTCTTTGGGCCAAGCCACAAATGCCGTCTATGGCTTTACAGTTATATTAAATAAGCTGATTAAAGAACAAAAACCCGAATACCTGGGTATTTGTTTTGATGTTTCCCGTGATACCTTTAGACAAAGAAAATTTGCAGATTATAAAATACAACGGCCGCCCATGCCGGATAGCCTCTCTAGCCAAATACCCTTGATAAAAGAAATAATCGCTGCTTACGGTATTGCTATATTTGAAAAAGAGGGGTTTGAGGCAGATGATATTATTGCTACCCTTACCCAAAAAGCTAAAGCCGAGGGCTTAGGGGTAGCCATTGTCAGTTCAGATAAGGATATGCTGCAGCTGGTCGATGATGAAGTAATGGTATTTAGTCCGTCTAAAGATGAAACTATAATTTACGATATTAAAAAAGTTCAGGAGCGTTTCAAGGTAAGGCCCCAACAGATACCGGAAATTATCGCGCTGATGGGGGATAATGCAGATAATATACCCGGCGTACCCGGGGTGGGAGAAAAAACAGCAGTAGAATTAATTAATAACTTTGGTTCTTTGAAAAATCTATTGGGAAATACCGATAAAATCAAGCAGGAGAAATTAAGAGAATCAATCAGGGGGAATCTAGAGAAGATAAAACTAAACAAAGAATTATCGCTGCTTTGCGATAATGTTGACCTAGAGTTTGATTTAGACAAAATGAAGTTGGGTAATCCTAACCTAAAGGAGCTATACCGGCTTTTTAAGCAGTTAGAGTTTAAGAAATTTTTAAAAGAACTACCGCATGATAACGTTCTACTGGAAGAAATCAAGCCTTTTAGTATCCCGGATAACGAATTAATTATATCTGGTAGCAGTTACGATGAAATTATAGTTCATCACAAAGGCGAAAACTTTTCTTTGGGCCAGGATATCCTTAAGATAAAAGCCCTTCTTTTGGACACAAAGGTAAAAAAGATTGGCCACGACCTTAAAAAAATAAAAGTAAATTTAGCAAGAAACAATCTTTTTCTAGAAGGGCTGTATTTTGATACCATGATTGCAGCTTATCTGCTTAATCCTTCTAAAAGTGGCTATGGTTTACCTGATGTAGCCTGGGATTATTTGAATGAGCTTCCCTCCTCGGGATTATTGCCTCAAGAAAAAACCATAAGCCTGATTGCCCGCTTAAAGCCGATTTTAGAAAAAGAGCTTAAGGATAAGTCGCTGGCAAATCTTTTTTTTGATCTTGAGATGCCGCTAGTAGATGTATTAGCGGATATGGAATTAAACGGCATCAAATTAGATACGCCCGTCTTAAAAGAGCTTTCGCAGGATTTAGAAAAACGCCTGATAGCATTAATCAAGGATATTTACGATATTTCAGGAACCGAGTTTAATATAAATTCTCCCAAACAACTAAGAGAGATACTCTTTGAAAGATTAAAACTGCGGGTAATCAAGAAAAGCAAAACCGGCCCATCTACCGACGAAGAAGTCTTAAGGGCATTGGCAGATTCCCATAAATTACCGGCTTTATTATTAGGGTATCGCCAGTTGACTAAACTAAAATCTACTTACATTGATGCCTTGCCAGAATTAATAGATGCCAAAACCCAGCGGCTGCATACCTCTTTTAATCAGGCCGGCACAGAAACCGGAAGGCTTAGTTCCAGTAACCCAAATCTGCAAAATATTCCAATAAAGACCGATATCGGCAGGCAAATCAGGCGGGCAATTATTGCTTCTAGCCAGGACAGTTATCTTTTGGCAGGAGACTATTCGCAGATAGAATTAAGAATCTTAGCGCATATTTCTCAAGACCATGATTTAATCAGCGCATTTAAAAAGGATGAGGATATCCATAAAATTACAGCTTCCTTAATCTTTGGGGCAGACCCAAAGGATGTTACAGATGCCATGCGCGAAACCGCCAAAAGGATTAATTTCGGAATTATTTATGGATTGTCCTCTTACGGCTTAGCCAAGGATTTAGGGATTTCTTTAGACGATGCCCAACAGTTTATTGACAGCTATTTTTTAAGATACCCTAAGGTAAAAGAGTATATGGAGCATCAGATAGAGAATGCAAGAAAAGACGGTTTTGTAACTACTCTATTGGGAAGGCGCAGGTACCTGCCGGAGATCCATAATAAAAATCAAGCCATCCGTCAGTTTGCCGAGCGTAAAGCCATAAATACGCCTATTCAGGGCTCAGCCAGTGACCTGATAAAGCTGGCGATGATTAAGATATTTAAAAAGATTAAAGAAGAAAATTGGCAGGCCAAAATGATCATGCAGATCCACGATGAATTAGTTTTTGATGTGCCCAAGGAAGAAATCAATAAATTTTCTCTATTAGTAAAAGAGTGCATGGAAGGCGTTTTAAAGTTGGATGTACCAATAAGGGTCATAATAAAAAAAGGAAAGAATTGGCTAGAGAGTGAGGAGGTATAATGAAAATATTGCAGGTGGCTTCTGAAATGGTGCCTTTTGCGAAAACCGGCGGCCTGGCAGATGTGGCAGGGGCATTGCCTTTGGCGCTTGAAGAATGGGGAGAAGATATCATTGTTGCCTTGCCGCGTTATAAAGCAGTTGACCCAGCTAAATTTAAAATTATTAAATTAAATAATGATATTTCTTACTCCATTATAGGTAAAAATATAAAAGTTTATTTTATTGAGAATAATAAATATTTTGATCGCCCAGCCTTATACGGTGATAAATCAGGTGACTATCCGGATAACCTGGAGCGTTTTTCTTACTTTTGTAAAAGGGCATTACAGTTATTAAAAGAATTAAAGTTTATACCGGATGCGATTCATTGCCACGATTGGCAGTCAGCTTTAATTCCGGTCTATTTAAAAAATTTATATAAAAAAGATTCTTTCTATAAAAAAATTAAGACTCTTTTTACTATACATAATATAGGATACCAAGGGCTGTTTCCTAAGGATGAATACCCTAAACTGGGATTAGATTGGGGCCTGTTTAATATGGAGATGCTGGAGTTTTACGGAAAAATTAATATACTAAAGGGTGGCATTGTTTTTTCTGACCTTATCAGTACAGTAAGTGAAGCTTATAGCAGGGAAATTCAAACTGAAGAGTTTGGTTTCGGCATGGAAGGCATTTTAAATAGGCGAAAAAATGATGTATTTGGGATATTAAATGGCCTAGATTATTCTATTTGGGACCCGGCAGCCGATAAACTTATCGCCAAGAATTATTCACTTAAAGAACCTCAGGGTAAGCTCAAAGACAAAGAGGATCTACAAAGAATTTGCAAGTTGCCTGTTAAAAAAGAAATACCATTGATCGGTATTGTATCCAGATTAGCCGAGCAAAAGGGATTTGATATCTTTGCAGAGGCCCTAGAGCAAATTTGTAAGATGGATTTACAATTAGTCATATTAGGCACAGGAGATTTAAAATACCACGCCCTTTTAGAAAACGCGGTAAAAAAATACCCCAAGATTATCGTTTTATATTTAAAATTTGATGATCAATTAGCCCATAAGATTTATGCGGGCTCCGATATGTTCCTCATGCCCTCAAAATATGAACCCTGCGGATTAGGGCAATTGATCAGTTTTAAATACGGAACTATTCCTATAGTTTTTAAGACTGGTGGGTTAGCCGATACGGTAAATAAAGATAACGGTTTTGTGTTGGAGAGTTACAGTAAAGAGGATTTGATTAAAGCTGTTCAAGAAGGTTTGGCCGCTTTTAAAAATAAAGAAAAATGGACTAAGTTGGTGAAGCAGGCCATGCAGTATAATTTTTCTTGGGAAACAGCGGCAAAAAAATACGTCAAGCTTTATGAAAAGGCAAAGGCCAAGCCATAAAAAGAAAATAATTTTAGGATTAACCGGCGGGTTAGGTAGCGGTAAAACCTACGTGGCAAAAATATTCAAATCATATACTGCCCAAGTTATAGATGCCGATAGTATTGCCCATAAGATTATCCGGCCCGGAAAAAAAACTTATAAGCGGGTAGTAAAAAGCTTTGGCAGACAGATTTTAAATAAGGATAAGACTATTAATCGTTCGTGGTTAGCCCGGATTATATTTAGCGATAAGAAGCTATTATTTAGGTTAAACAGGATAATACATCCGGAGATCATCAGGATTATTAAAACCAAAATTAAAACTGCATCAAAGCAAATTATTATTATAGATGCGCCGCTATTGATTGAGGCGGGCTTAGAAAAAATGGTGGATAAGATTATTGTAGTGGCTGCCACAAAAGAGAATCAGATAAACCGGCTTCTTGCGAGGCGCCACTTGAATAGAGCCGATATCAAAAGAAGAATAAATGCACAAATTTCTTTAGCGAAAAAGGTCCGCATGGCGGATTTTGTAATAGATAATAACGGTTCAAAGGCAGATACTACAAAACAGGTAGGAATAATAAGGAGGAAGTTGTGGAAAAATCTGATATAGGAAGCCTAAAAGACTCAAAGATTACCGAGTTAAATAAGTTAGCCAAAGACTTAAACGTAAACGGCATAAGCGGCCTTAGAAAGCAGGATCTGATCTTTAAGATACTGCAGGCACAGGCAGAGAAAGAAGGCCTAATGTTCGGAGAAGGGGTTTTGGAAATCTTGCCCGAAGGATTCGGCTTTTTAAGATCGCCCAATTACAATTATCTGCCTTGTCCCGACGATATATATGTGTCTCCTTCGCAGATCAGAAAATTTGACCTACGTACGGGTGATACCGTGAGCGGTGAAATCCGTCCGCCTAAAGAGGGAGAAAAATATTTTGCGCTTCTGAAAGTCAAGGCAGTAAATTTTGAAAACCCAGAGGAAGCTAAAGAAAAAGTGCTTTTTGATAACCTTACCCCCATATATCCTCATGAACGGTTTGCTTTAGAGTCAAGGCCCGACGACCCTTCTACCAGGATTATGGATCTACTCACTCCTATCGGTAAGGGCCAGCGCGGCCTTATCGTAGCCCAGCCATATAGCGGTAAGACCGTGCTTTTACAGAAGATCGCCAATTCTATTACTACAAACCATCCGGATGTTATTTTAATCGTACTTTTAATTGATGAGCGTCCGGAGGAGGTTACGGATATGCAGCGCCATGTTAAGGGAGAGGTTATCTCTTCAACATTTGATGAGCCTCCGGAAAGGCACGTGCAGGTGGCAGAGATAGTCTTGGAAAAAGCCAAAAGGTTAGTGGAGCATAAAAGGGATGTGGTAGTTCTTTTGGACAGCATTACCCGTTTGGCCCGCGCCTATAATGCGGTAGTACCGCATAGCGGGAAGGTTTTATCCGGCGGTATAGACTCCAATGCCCTTCAGAAACCTAAGCGCTTTTTTGGGGCAGCGCGCGCAATAGAGGAAGGAGGCAGCCTTACTATAATCGCCACTGCCTTGGTAGATACCGGTAGCAGAATGGATGAGGTCATCTTTGAAGAATTTAAAGGTACCGGAAATATGGAATTACAGCTTGACCGCAACCTCTTCCAGCGCAGGATTTATCCGGCTATTGAAATAAAACGCTCCAACACTCGCCACGAAGAATTATTATTAAAGCAGGAGGTATTGCAGAAGGTCTGGATATTAAGAAAGGTTTTAAATGAATTAAACAATGTCGAAGCCATGGAGCTTTTGATTGAAAAATTAGCCAAAACCAAAAATAACGAAGATTTTTTAAACAGTATGAACCAATAAAATTTTTAAGGAGAAAAATAATGAAAGACAAGATTCATCCTAAGTACCAGGACTGCGTAATCGTCTGTGCCTGCGGCAATACCATCCACACCCGTTCTACCAAACCCAATATCAGGGTTGAGGTTTGCTCTAAGTGCCATCCTTTTTTTACCGGTAAGCAAAAATTCCTGGATTCCGCAGGTAGGGTAGATAAATTTATCAAAAAGTACGGTAAAAAGGCCGCGGAATAATTATGTTTGAAAAGTTAGAAAAGTTAGAAAAACGTTATCAGGAATTAGAAGAAATCTTGGCTTCGCTCGAGGTTATTTCCAAAAAAGAACAGTATAATAAATACGCCAAGGAATTATCGGACTTGAAAGAACCGGTTTTTTTATTCAGGGAATATAAAAAGATAAATTCTGAAATAAAAGACCTGAAAAATATGCTACAGGAAAAACACGATCAACAGTTTATGGATTTGGCAAAAGGAGAACTCAATGATTTAAAAAATAAACTCCTGAATTTAGAGGAGGAGATCAAGCAATCGTTAGTTGAAGAAGATAAAGATAGCGGTAAGGATATGATGATAGAAATAAGGCAGGGCACCGGAGGCGATGAAGCAGGTTTATTTGCCGCTGATCTCTACCGGATGTACACTAAATACGCCTTAAATAAAGGTTGGGCTACAGAAATAATGTCTCTTAATTCCAATGAACTAGGAGGTTTTAAGGAAGTAGTTTTTAGCATCAAAGGAAAAGATGCTTATAAAAGGCTAAAGTTTGAAAGCGGCGTACACCGTGTGCAGCGTGTTCCTACTACTGAGGCCCAGGGCCGCATTCATACCTCCACAGCAACGGTGGCAATATTGGTTGAGCCTGAAGAAGTAGAATTTGTGATTGAACCCAAAGACTTAAGGATAGATACTTACCGTTCTTCCGGCCCAGGCGGACAACATATGCAGAAGACCGATTCAGCGGTAAGAATCACGCATTTACCTAGCGGCACAGTTGTCGCCTGCCAGGATGAGCGCTCGCAGATAAAAAATAAAAGCAAGGCAATGAGGATCCTGCGCGCCCGGCTTTTAGATGCCAGACAAATGGAAGAGGCAAAAAGGATGTCTGCCGCAAGGAAATCCCAGATTGGCTCAGGTGATAGAAGCGAAAAAATCCGCACTTATAATTTTCCCGATCGGCGCGTCACCGACCATCGGATTAATTTTACCTCGCATCAGCTGGAGGCCATATTAGAAGGCGATATGGATGAATTATCCGATGCTGTTCTGAAAGCAGCACAGGAGAAAAAGAATGAATGAAGCAGAGCTTTTGTTTACGGAAATACTAGATTGCGACAGAGCCCACTTATATTTAAAGAAAGATTTACCTTTAAATAAAGACAAGGTTTCTTTGATATCTTCTGTTTTTAAAAGAAGGGTTTTAGGTGAACCGCTACCGTATATTTTAGGTAAAACGGAATTTATGGGATTAGAGTTTAAGGTGACAAAAGATGTGTTAATCCCGCGGCAGGAGACGGAGGTTCTGGTAGAAACAGTGTTAAAAATAATGTACGGTGTACAGAGTACAGGGTACAGTGCAAAGATATTAGATTTAGGAACAGGGTCGGGGTGTATTGCTGTTTCTTTAGCCAAGCATCTTCCTCAATGCCAAATTGATGCGCTTGATATATCGGATGGCGCATTAGCTGTGGCTAGAGAAAATGCCAAGTTAAATCAAGTAAAAGTTAATTTTATTCAGTCAGACCTATTTCATAACACTCACTTAGGGCCGTCTGCTTATGATATAATAGTGAGCAATCCTCCTTATGTGGCATCGCAAGATTTAAAACAGTTGCAGGTAGAAATAAGTTATGAGCCTTCTTGTGCCTTAGACGCTGGTAAAGACGGCCTAGATTTTTATAAACGCATAATTAACGAATCGCCCAAATATTTAAAACCAGAAGGCCTGCTGATTTTAGAAATAGGATTCAGGCAGCGTTTTTTTATAGAAAAGATATTGCAAGATTCAGGAGTATTTAAAATTATAGAGCTAATACCTGATTATAATAATATTGAAAGAGTAATAGTGGCAAAGAAATATGGATAAACTAATTATTGAGGGTGGGGCTAGGCTAAAAGGGGAAGTGGTTGTTTCAGGCTCAAAGAATTCAGTGCTTCCCATAATGGCTGCTACTTTACTTACTGACCAGCCTTGTATTATTAAAGGGGTGCCTAATTTACGCGATACCAATACCATGTTAAAGATTCTGCGTTCCTTAGGCAAGGTTGCTGAATTTGACAAAGGAACAGTTTCCATTATCTCTACCAAGCATGCAAATTTTATCGCGGATTATAAATTAGTTTCGACTATGCGTGCTTCATTTTGCGTTTTAGGGCCGATTTTAGCCAAGCTCAAAAAAGCCAAAGTTTCTTTGCCTGGAGGATGCGTTATTGGTCTAAGGCCGGTAGATTTACACTTGAAGGGCCTTGTGGCATTAGGTGCGGATATCAGTATCGATTCCGGATATGTGATAGCCAAGGCCAATAAGCTGAAAGGCCACCATCTTTATTTAGGAGGAGGTTATGGCTCTTCGGTGTTGGCTACTGATAATATTATCATGGCAGCAACCTTAGCCCAAGGTAAAACCGTAATTGAGGCTGCAGCCTGTGAGCCAGAAGTAGTAGATTTAGCAGAGTTTCTCATTAAGATGGGGGCAAAGATTAAAGGGCACGGCACTCCTATAGTAGAAATAGAAGGGGTAAAGCATTTGCATGGGGCAGAGCATGCTATTATTCCGGACCGCATTGAAGCAGGAACACTGATGATAGCCAGCCTTATTACTAAAGGAGATGTTTTGATTAAGAATGTGCTCTTTCAGCATTTAGGGGCAGTAATTGATAAATTGCAGGAGGCAGGAGCTTATATCATTAAACCAGATTCTGCGGTGCATGTCCGTTGTAAGAAGAAGCTGCAGCCTATCAACGTTACTACGCTGCCATATCCGGGTTTTCCGACGGATATGCAAGCCCAGATTATGAGCTTGATGACTATAACCCGGGGAATAAGCGTAATTACCGAAAAGATTTATCCGGATAGGTTTATGCATGTGGCAGAATTAAACCGCATGGGTGCGCATATCCAAAGGGAAGGCCCGCACGCCATTGTCGAGGGAATAAAACAGTTATCCGGCGCTCCGGTAATGGCCTCAGATTTACGCGCCTCAGCAAGCCTGGTGTTAGCTGGCCTAGTAGCCAGAGGGCAAACTTTAGTCTCAAGGATTTATCATTTGGAGCGCGGGTATGATAACCTCGATGAGAAATTACGCCAATTGGGGGCTAAGATCTGGAGAGAAAAAGAATGATCCTGATGATTGATAATTACGATTCTTTTACCTATAATCTGGTGCAGTATTTTGGCGAGTTGGGGCAAAATATCCGGGTATTTAGGAATGATAAAATTACCCTCCAGCAGATTAAAAGATTAAATCCGGATAAGATTGTGATTTCGCCTGGTCCGGGTAGGCCGGAAAATGCCGGGATCTCCTGCGCCGTAATCAAAGAATTCGCTGGCAAGATTCCTATATTGGGAGTGTGTTTAGGCCATCAGGCAATCGGTTATGTTTACCGAGGTAAGATTATCGGAGCCAAAAAACTGATGCACGGTAAGACCTCCCGGATTTACCATAATAAACAAACAATCTTTAAAGGTATACCCAACCCTTTTGAGGCCACGCGTTATCATTCGTTAATTGTAGAAAAAAAGAGCTTACCTGAATGTTTAGATATAATCGCCTGGACAAGAGAGGGAGAGATTATGGGCTTAAAGCATAAGAAATTTCCTTTATGGGGAGTGCAGTTTCACCCCGAATCCATTCTTACTAAAAAAGGCAAAGATATCTTAGCTAATTTTCTAAAAGTATGATTCACGAGATAACCCAGATACTCACTGATAAGACCAATCTTAGCGCAAATCAGATGGAAATAGCCATGGAAGAAATTATGAGCGGACGTGCCGATACCGCAGATATCGTTTCCTTTTTAACCAGCCTGAATAAAAAAGGCCAAACCCTGCAAGAATTGACCGCAGCCGTTGCAGTAATGCGTAAATACGCCACTAAAATCAATACAGTCGCCTCAACTGTTTTAGATACCTGCGGAACAGGAGGCGATAATAAAAATACTTTTAATGTTTCTACGGTTACGGCATTTGTGGCTAGTGGCGCTGGCATTACGGTGGCCAAACACGGTAACCGTTCAGTATCAAGCTGTTGTGGTAGTGCAGATATATTAGAGGCCTTAGGGGTCAATATTAATTTAACTAAAGAAAAAATAGAAACATGCCTGAATGATATAGGTATAGCATTTCTCTTTGCCCAGAATCTGCATCCGGCGATGAAATATGCCATGCCGGCAAGGAAACAAATAGCCCAAAGGACAATTTTTAATATCTTAGGGCCCCTGACTAATCCTGCGGGCGCCAGCCATCAATTAGTCGGCGTATATGATCTGGGTTTGACAAAGTTGTTGGCAGCAGTATTGGGGAATCTCGGTAGTAAACATGCCTTGGTAGTCCACGGTGAAGACGGATTAGATGAAATTACTACTACCGGAAAAACTTTTATAGCAGAATTCGTTCAGGGTAAACTAAAGAGTTACGAAGTAATTCCGGAAGATTTTGGATTGAAAAGAGCTCGTCTAGAAGATTTAAAAGGTGGCACTATAGCCGATAATGCCGTAATTATGATGGATATATTAAAAGGCCAGGTTGGGCCTAGACGGGATATAGTTATTTTAAACGCAGCAGCAGCGATATATGCAGCAGATAGGTCCAAGTCTATTAAAGAGGCTATACCTTTGGCTTATGAAGCAATAGATTCCGGCAGCGCCTTAAAAAAGCTAGAATTATTAAAGGAATAAATGAAGAAAAACGATACTTTAAAAGAAATCATCCAAAAGAAAAAAGAAGAAATTCTTTTATCTAAACAATCGCTTCCCGAAGAGCAATTAAAAGCGAAGATTCCACAATTGGCGCCTAGGCGTCCTTTCTTAGAAGCAATCCATAAACCCCGCAATATTTCGTTGATTGCCGAAATAAAAAAAGCTTCCCCTTCGCGAGGTGTTATCCGCGAAAATTTTAACCACCAACAGATCGCTCAAATTTATCAAGAGTGCGAAGTGCAGGCTATATCAGTATTGACAGAATCCAATTATTTTCAAGGGAACTTAAATTATCTCAATGAAATAAAAGGATTAACCAGCGTGCCTATTTTAAGAAAGGATTTTATCTTGGAGCCTTACCAAGTCTATGAGTCGCGTTTTTACGGTGCAGATGCCATACTTCTCATTGTTGATTTATTATCAAAGGAAAAATTATCCGAATTGATACCTTTGTGTGAAGAGTTAGGATTGGATTATATCTTAGAGGTGCATAACGAGAAGGACTTAAAGAAAGCCTTAAGTTTAAAGGCCCCTATAATCGGGATAAATAACCGGG
>MHGH01000015.1:58288-64339 GCA_001805465.1 Omnitrophica WOR_2 bacterium RBG_13_41_10
CCCAAAGATAAAGTCGTAGTAGTAGAAAGCGGGATAAAAACGCATCAGGATGTTTTATTTTTAAAGATATTGGGGGTGAATGCGGTTTTAATCGGCGAGGCCTTTATGGAGGCTGTGGACATTCGTAAAAAGATAGAAGAGGTAATGGGTTGGTAAAGGTGAAGATATGCGGGATAACCAATTGGGAGGATGCCGTAGCTAGTGTGGCTTGCGGCTGTGACGCCTTGGGTTTTGTATTTTATAAAAAAAGCCCGCGCTATATCAGTCCAAAAAATGCCCAAAAAATAATCAGGCTATTGCCAGAAAATATTTTGAAGGCGGGGGTTTTTGTCAATGCCCAAGAGAAAACCATAAAAGATATTGCTAGAAAATGTAAATTAAATGCTTTGCAGTTTCACGGCGATGAATCCGCACAGTTTTGCCGTAAATTCAAAAATTATAAAATCATCAAGGCCTTTAGGGTTAAGGATAAGCTAGATTTAGAAAATATTAAAAAATATAGGGTTTCTGCCTATCTTTTTGATACTTTTATAAAATCAAAAATAGGCGGCACGGGAAAAAAGTTTGACTGGAAGTTACTAAAACAGCTTAAGAATACTAAGCGCCCAGTATTTTTATCCGGTGGTCTGAATGAAAAAAATGTCGCTGAGGCGATAAAATATCTACGGCCGAGCTGGGTGGATGTTTCTAGTTCTTTGGAATCGTGGCCCGGCAAAAAAGATCCCAAAAAAATTCAGCGATTCATCAATGCAGTAAAGAAATCCGTTCTTTCTTAGGCTTTTAGCGGGCCCTGTCTTGGTTTGTTTCTCGCGGGGACGCTCTCCCCGCCCCTGCGAGGCGGGGATTCGCTCCCCTGCGGTGCCTCGCTCTCACCGATAAATTTCTAGCGGGTGAACCGTGCCCGCTCGTCATCCTCGGAGGCCCCGCTCAAAACTAAACCAAGCCACCCGCTAAAATGCTAAAAATAAGCTTATTTATGGTTTCTTAGATTTAGCGGATGACGAGGCTTGATTTCAAGCAGCATGTAGTTTATGCGAGCGGCCATGGTGTCCTGCGTACACATCTGTCGTGACGAGCGAGCAGAAACTTCAAGCGAGATTTTCCACGGTGTGGAAAATCGAGCGGTGCTGCGAGAACAAGACTCGGCAGACGCTAAGGGGGAAAATAAGATTATGAAAAAATGCCCGTATTGTGCAGAAGAGATACAGGATGATGCCCTTGAGAATATATAAAATTGACATCAGTTGTAAATTTATTTATAATAACAAAAACAGTATCAGGAGATGAAAATGTTACCGGATAAAAAAGGCCATTTTGAGGAATTTGGAGGCAGGTTTGTCCCGGAAACCCTGATTTATGCCTTAGATCAGTTAGAAAAAGAGTATCAGCGGGCAAAGGGAGATAAAAAATTTAAGGGTCAGCTTGATTATTATCTCAAAGAATACGCTGGCCGGCCCACCCCATTATATCTAGCAAAAAATCTCAGTAAATATTTAGGCATAAATAAAATATACCTGAAAAGAGAAGACCTCTTGCATACCGGAGCGCATAAGATAAATAATACCTTAGGGCAAATACTTCTGGCCCTGAGGATGAAGAAAAAACGCATTATTGCCGAGACCGGTGCAGGACAACACGGTGTAGCTACGGCTACAGTAGCGGCGATGTTTCACTTAGAGTGCGATATTTATATGGGAGAAGAAGATATCGAGCGGCAAAGGTTAAATGTCTTTCGCATGAAATTATTAGGAGCGCAGGTAGTGCCGGTAGGAAGCGGCTCCAAAACCTTAAAAGATGCCATGACTGAGGCGCTTCGGGATTGGGTGACTAATGTGCGCACCACTCATTATATTATCGGCTCGGTAGCAGGGCCCCATCCGTATCCGGTGATGGTCAGGGATTTTCAATCTATTATCGGCAAAGAAACAAGAAGGCAAATTTTGCAAAAAGAAAAAAGGCTTCCTGACTATTTGGTGGCTTGTGTCGGCGGAGGAAGCAATGCCATGGGATTGTTTTATCCTTTCTTTAAAGATAAGACAGTAAAATTTATCGGGGTGGAGGCAGCAGGTTTAGGGTTATCTTCCGGTAAACATGCGGCCACCTTAGTTGCCGGAAAAACCGGTGTCCTGCATGGTTCAAAATCACAGCTATTAGAAGATAAGTTCGGCCAGGTAAAAATCGCCCATTCCATTGCTGCAGGTTTAGATTATCCAGGTGTGGGGCCGGAACACGCTTATTATAAAAAAATA
This sequence comes from Omnitrophica WOR_2 bacterium RBG_13_41_10, assembly GCA_001805465.1. Lineage (GTDB taxonomy): Bacteria > Omnitrophota > Gorgyraeia > Gygaellales > Profunditerraquicolaceae > RBG-13-41-10. Next base: position 60,538 of record MHGH01000015.1, read on the forward strand.
GGCAGGGCTTCTTATGTAGCCGTGAATGACAAAGAAGCTTTAGAGGGTTTTAAATTACTCTCTATAAAAGAAGGTATAATTCCGGCTCTTGAGCCTGCGCACGCACTATTCTATTTAACTAAATTAGCCAAAAAAATAAAAAAGGATGCCATTGTTATTGTTTGTCTTTCCGGCAGGGGCGATAAAGATACCGATATCGTGGCAAGAGAGTTAAAATTATGAACCGCATAGAGCATAAATTTAAAGAGTTAAAAAAGCTAAAGAAAAAAGCCTTCATTGCCTTTATTACCGCAGGTTACCCTGACCTAAAAACTACTGAAAGGCTGGTTTTAGAATTCGCTAAAATTGGCGTGGATATAGTTGAATTGGGGGTTCCTTTTTCCGATCCCTTAGCAGACGGCCCGGTGATTCAAGAAGCTTCAGAAAAAGCCTTAGCAAAAAATACCAATATTAACAAGATATTGCAATTGGTCAAGAGATTAAGGAAAAATACCGCTATTCCTATTTGTCTAATGGGTTATTACAATCCCATATTTTGTTTTGGAGAAGAAAAATTTGTCAGAGCAGCCAAAAAGGCCGGTGTTGATGGAGTAATTGTGCCGGATTTACCCATAGAAGAGGCAGGTTCTTTTATTAAGTCAGCCAGGCATTATAATTTAGATACGGTATTTTTTCTTTCTCCCACTAGCCCTTTAGAGCGTATTAAGTTGGTCTCGCGCGTTTCAAAAGGGTTCATCTATTATGTTTCTTTAACCGGGGTTACCGGCGCGCGTAGCGATTTACCAAGTGATCTTATTAATAATTTAAGGCTGATTAAAAAATACACTACTAAACCTGTCTGCGTAGGTTTTGGGGTCTCTAAACCTGCCCAAGTAAAACAAATCTACCGGGTTAGTGGCGGAGTTATCGTCGGAAGTGCCATCATCAAAGAAATTAAAAACAATCTAAAAAAACATGATTTAGCAAAGCGCGTGGGCAGATTCATCTTGCGTTTAAAGAATGTATAACAAAACCAGACTTACCAACGGCCTGAGCATTGTTACCCATCCCATGCCCGATATGCAATCTGTTGCATTAGGGATATGGTTGAAAGTAGGCGGTAGATACGAATCCTCCCAAAACAAAGGTATCAGCCATTATCTGGAACACATGCTTTTTAAAGGCAGTAAAAAATATTCCTGCCGCCAGATTAAAGAATCCATTGAAGGAGTAGGCGGGTCATTAAACGGCTTTACTTCTGAAGAGCTGACTTGTTATCTAGTAAAAATGCCGGCCAGGTATTTGGATTTAGCATTGGATATCCTCTCGGATATGGTTTTAAATCCAAAGTTAGAAGAAAAAGAAGTCATAAAAGAGAAAACAGTGATTTTGGAAGAGATAAAGATGTATAAGGATCTTCCGCAAAGCTATGTCTATGAACTGCTGGATGAACTTTTATGGCCGAATCAGCCCCTCGGGATGGCTATTTCCGGCGATTATGATTCTGTCAGCCGGATAAAACAACAGGATTTATACGACTTTAATAAGCGTTATTATTCTGCATCTAATATTGTAGTCAGTGCTGCAGGCAGGTTAGAGCACAATAAATTTAGCAAACAGGTAGAAAAAGTTTTTTCCCATCTTAAAGGGAAAAATAAAAATAAATTTTTAGCGGTAGCGGAAAAACAAAATAACCCAAAGTTAAAATTATACGCCAAAGATACCGAGCAGACCCACCTGGCCTTAGGATTCCATGGTTTTAAAAGAGACCATCCGTTTAAACATGCGTTGGCGCTCTTGCATATCATACTGGGAGCGAATATGTCCAGCCGGCTTTTTAATGAAATCAGGGAAAAAAGAGGCCTGGCCTATGAAATCGGTACACAAGTCAAACGTTTTCAGGATACCGGCGCATTTTTGGTTCATGCCGGTATTGATAATAAGAAAGTAGTTGATACGCTAAGACTAATTTTAAAAGAATTAGAATCTATAAAGAAGCAATTAATCAGCCCTGATGAATTTAAACGCGCAAAGGAATTTTATTTAGGCCAACTTACGCTTGCTTTAGAGGACACCTTGGAACATATGCTTTGGATCGGAGAATCGGTAACCTCTTTAGACAAAACATACACCCTTAAAGAGATAATTAAAGAAGTAAATCAGGCCAAGCGCCTAGATGTGCAAGAAGTCGCCCGCAGCATTTTTAAAGAAACAAATTTAAATCTAGCGCTTATCGGGCCGCAGAAATATACTGAAAAAATAATATACCAACAGCTTCGGATTAATTAAAAAGCGATGAATTCTCTATTTTCTACTCCCATACTTATTTTATTTTTATTTATTTTAATGTTTCTGTCGTTTTTCTTCGCGGCTTGCGAAACATCCATAATAGCCTTAAGCAAGATACGCCTGCAGCATATGGTTAAAAAAGGTATAAAATATGCCCAGAATGTTCAACGCCTAGTGATAAAACTAGACAAATTTATTGCTGCTATTTTAGTAGGTAATAATTTTGTGAATATCGCCTTCTCCAGTATTGTAACGGCAATATCTGTGCAGATATTCGGTTACAACTGGGGAGTGATCATAGCAACATTTGTTTCTACCTTTTTTATACTTATTTTTTGCGAAATTACTCCAAAGATCATGGCTATAAAGCATACCGAAAAGATTGCTCTTTATGCCTCTCCTTTTATGGAAGCATTTATAAAGGTATTTAATCCTATCATTCGCCTGTTTATGGGCATTAGTTATTTTATTTTAAAGATATTCGGCCAAGATACCACCAAAAGGTCTCCTTTAATCACTGAAGAAGAATTGCGCCTGATGATTGAAGTAGGCAAAGAGGAAGGGGTCTTAAGCGACGAAGAAAGAAAAATGCTACACCGTATCTTTGAGTTCGGGGATACAAAAGTTAGCACGGTAATGTTAGCTAAAGAAAAGATCGTTGCTTTAGATGCAAAATCTACCCCAGAAGATTTAATGAATATTTTTGTGGAAGAAGGCCATAGTAGACTGCCCGTTTATAAAGATTCTATTGATAATATCGTCGGTATAATCTATGCTAGGGACCTGCTTTATATTTTAAGAGATAAGGGGTTGTTTATTTTAGAGGACCTGGTACATCCGGCTTATTTTGTCTCTAGTAATTTAAGCGTGAATGAACTTTTAAAAAGGTTCCAGATAGATAAAATACAAATTGCTGTTGTAGTGGATGACCGTAAAAAGACTCTTGGCTTAGTAACCTTAGAGGACTTAATCGAGGAAATCGTAGGAGAAATAGAAGAAGAACAGTTAGACCATCCCTTACGCAAGAATTAATTGACCTTTTATTTTTATATTGTATAATATTTTCATTACCAAATACTTAAAACATAAAGTCCAATTTAATCTTTACAAAAAGGAGGAAACAAAATGGCAGAGAAAGGTTATTGCGTAAAGTGTAAAACTATGAGAGAAATGAAGAATGAGCAAAAGGTCACCATGAAAAACGGCCGCCTGGCCATGAAAGGCAAATGCCCTAATTGCGATACCGGTATGTATAAGATTTTAGGTAAAAAATAAGGGAGGTCATTTCCATAGAAGCAAAAAAATTATCGCTACGTATTACGGCAGTTGCTAAATCTAAAAAGGCCCAAGATGTAGTTGTCTTGGATATGCGCGATGTCACTAGCTTCTGCGATTATTTTGTAATCTTAAGCTGCACTTCCTTGAAACAGGTAAACGCAGTTAAAGAAGCAATAATTGAAGATTTAGATAAAGAAAGAATAAAGCCTCTCTCTAGGGTAGCTTCCCAGGATGAATCTGGCTGGGTAGTTTTGGA
>MHGH01000015.1:64352-68441 GCA_001805465.1 Omnitrophica WOR_2 bacterium RBG_13_41_10
GTAACACACATTTTTTATAAACCGACGAGAGAGTTTTATTCTTTAGAGCGCCTCTGGTCTGACGCCAAAAAGTTGAGGCTCCCCAAGGCAAAGCGCATAAAATAATTCGGCTATTTCCCTCTTTAAAAAATAAACTTTCCTTTTTCCATTCATTTAAAATGAAAGAAAATATTCAAGATTTACTGGCAGGCTTAATTAAGGCTTCCTTAAAAGACCTTAAGCTTAGTGTTTCTATTGATGAAGGCCCAGTCATAGAAACCTCTAAAAATGGTTCTTTCGGAGACCTTTCCTCTAATATTGCTTTAAGATTAGCCCGCCAGATGAAAAAACCCTCAAAAGAAATCGCCTCATTTTTAGTTTCCGGTATCCTTAAACATTTAGCAAATACTATTTTAGAAAAATATATCCAAGAGATTAAAATTGAAGGCGCCGGATTCATTAATTTTTATTTAAATAACGATTATTTCTACGAACAACTTAAAAATATAATCAGGGAGGGCAAGGATTTTGCTAAGTTAAATTTAGGTAGGGAAGAAAAAGTATTGATTGAATTTGTCAGCGCCAATCCCACCGGACCCTTATCCGTTGCCCATGCCAGGCAGGCAGTGGTAGGGGACGTTTTGGCCAACATCATGCAACATTTAGGCTTTGCGGTAAAAAGAGAATATTATCTTAATGACGAAGGCAATCAAATTAATATTCTGGGAGAGTCTGTAGAGTTAAGGCTTAAGGAATTATCAGGCCAAAATATAGAATTTCCCGAAGACCATTATCAAGGGGAATATATTTATGATATAGCAAAAAAAGTTAAAAGCGAAAAGATAAAAGTAGAAAATTTATCGGATTACGCCGCGAGCTATATATTAGATATCATAAAAAAAGAACTGGCTGATTTTAAGGTAGAGTTTGACTGTTGGTACAGCCAAAAAAAATTAAGGGAAAGCGGAAAAATCGAGAATGCGCTGGAATTTTTAAAAGAGAAAGGGTTTTTATATCAACAAGATGGCGCGCTTTGGCTTAAATCTACCCAATTCCAAGACGATAAAGATAGGGTGGTAATTAAGAACGACGGCTCTTATACGTATCTAGCCCCGGATATCGCTTATCATCAGGACAAATTCAAGCGGGGTTTTAAGAGATTAATAAATATCTGGGGACCTGACCATCACGGTTATATTAATAGATTAAAAGCTGCAGTCCAGGCCTTAGGCCAAGATTCGCATTGCCTGGATATTATTATTGTGCAATTGGCCTCTATTTTTAGAGAGGGCCAGCTTCTTCAGATGTCTACGCGTAAGGGCCAATACATTACCTTAAGAGAAGTTTTAAATGAGGTAGGGCCAGATGCCGCAAGGTTCTTTTTTATCATGCGCCGCACTCCAAGCCACTTGGATTTTGATTTGGCGCTTGCCAAGAAACAAACCCCGGAAAACCCGGTATATTATATACAGTATGCCCATGCCCGTATATGTAGCATATTGCATAGTAGTGATAAGATAATTAAAACGAACGAGACGGACTTTACTTATCTTCGCGAAAAAGAGGAAATAGAGCTTATTAAAAAATTATGCCACTTTCCCGAAGCATTAAAGATCTGCCTGCATACCTTAGACCCTTATATGCTTACCGTATATTTAGGGGAACTAGCGGAAGCTTTTCATCAGTTTTATGATAGGCATCGCGTTTTAGGCCAAGCCCAGGGATTGACGCAGGCGAGATTAAGCCTTATTGAAGCTACGCAAAACGTCATTGCCCAAGGCTTAGAATTATCAGGCATATCACAGCCTGCGAGTATGTAGCGTGCTCTTAAATGCCAACCAGTAAAATATTAAAAATTGCCCCGCCTAATTTAAAACTACAAAATACTTTTAGCGAAAAACTTAAGGTATCCTGTATTTTTGCCCAAATATTGATAAACCGGGGTATTGATAATATAGGGGATGCCGGGAAATTTTTAGAGACAAAACTTCAGGATCTTTTGGACCCCCACTTATTTTCTGATATAGATAAAGCAACAGGGCTTGTGAAAAAAGCAGCAAGAAACAAGAAGAAGATTATGGTCTTTGGCGATTACGACGTCGACGGGATTACCAGCCTGGCCTTAATGAAGAATACCTTGGATGAGATCGGTGCTAGTGTTATAACCTACCTGCCGCACCGCATTAAAGAAGGCTATGGCTTAAACAAAGACATCCTCCAGTTAGTCAGGCATAAAAAAGCAGATCTTTTAATAACCGTAGACTGCGGGACAAACAGCCTCTCCCAGATACAAGAATTAAGGCAGCATAATATCGAAGTTATTGTCACCGATCACCACGAGCCTCTTGATAATGAGGTTGCTTTGTGCGCCTCGGCAATAATAAACCCCAAATTAAAAACCAGCGGTTATAAATATAGGGATTTAGCCGGAGTAGGTGTAGCCTATAAGTTTTGTCAGGCAATAAAGAATGAGAATTTATTCGATGATTTAGATTTGGTTGCTTTAGGTACGGTTAGCGATGTCGTGCCTTTGACAGGCGAAAATCGCATCATGGTCAAAGAAGGCTTATCGCGAATCGCTTCTACTAAGCGCATAGGCCTTAAGGCATTAATAGAGACTAGTGGAATAAAAAATAAAGAGATTAAACCCAGCTCCGTTAGTTTTATTTTAGGGCCGCGAATAAATGCCAGCGGACGCATGGATACGGCAGAAATTGCCTTTAAACTTTTGATTAGCGAAGAAGAACAAGAAGCCCAGGAATTGGCGCGCCTTATGGAAACGCATAACCGTACCCGCCAAAAAATAGAGAACAAGATTTTAGAGCAAGCACAGGACCTGATCAATAAGCAGGTTAATTTTAAAGAACATAAGGTTATAGTGGTAGCGGGGGAAGATTGGCATCAGGGGGTTTTGGGTGTAGTGGCTTCAAAATTAGCAGATAGATTTTATCGGCCCACCATTGTCATTTCTAAAAAGGGGGATCTTTGCAAAGGATCCGGCCGCTCCATAAAAAGTTTTCATTTATTTAATAGCCTATTGGAATGTCAGGAATTATTGGATACTTTCGGCGGCCACAGCCATGCCGTAGGGTTAATTATACGTAGGAGCAATATTGAAAGTTTTAAAAATAAGATTAATGATTTAGCTAGGGGAAAAATGCTCTTTGAAGATTTAGTGCCTACCTTGGATATTGATATGGAGCTAGCCCTATCGGATTTAAGCGCATCGCTAGTAATGGAGCTGGAAAAAATGGAGCCTTTCGGAGAAGGTAATCCTGAGCCTTTATTTTATACTAAAGGCCTAAAATTAAAAGGCCAGCCGCAGGCCTTAAGCAGGGATACCTTAAAATTCTGGGTTAGCGACGGTAATACCACTTATCAGGCAATAGGATTTGGCATGGCAAGTTTTAAAGAGAGTTTAATTGCAGCAGATTCTTTTGATTTAGTGTATACGCCCAGGATGGATAATTGGCAGGGTAATAGCAGTATGATCTTAGAAATAAGGGATATATTTTTTAGGGTATAGGACAGTATAAAAATCACCCACTGCGAAAATCACAGTAAGTTATCGCGAAGCGATTTTCTTGAAGAGAGTTAAGCCTTTTGGATTCTGCCTTTTTTCAGGCACTTGGTGCAAACATAGGCTTTCCTAAGGTGGTTATCTAGCATAATGCGAATCTTTTGAAGGTTAGGCAAAAATTTACGTTTAGTAGTACGTACTATTTTCTGGCCCGTACCGCCTTTGGCTTTTGCCAGGCCTTTACGCACTACACTTCTGCCTCTTAATGGGCCTTTTCCGCAAATAGCGCATATCTTTAACATAGTTTTTAACTCCTTTTGCAGAAAATAAAGTATACTTGAAAATAAGACATTGTCAAGGTAAAATAAATGAAGACAGAGAAGCGTTTCAGGGAAGATTAATTTACGTCGTCATTTGAACTCCGTAAATTAAGTGCTTATTTAATATGCCAAATGATATCTTAAGAGGCCTAAATAAGGAACAAGAGGATGCGGTTACCCACCAAGAAGGCCCTCTTTTAATTATTGCCGGAGCGGGGACTGGTAAGACTACGGTTATCACTCGCAGGATATCTTGGCTTTTATCCAGCG
>MHGH01000015.1:68447-73846 GCA_001805465.1 Omnitrophica WOR_2 bacterium RBG_13_41_10
CTAGTACCAATGAAATATTGGCACTTACCTTTACTGATAAGGCAGCCAAGGAAATGCAGGAACGCGTGGATATCTTGGTTCCCTATGGTTATACCGATATCTGGATTTCTACTTTTCATGCTTTCGGTGACCGCATCTTGCGGGAAAATGCCCTTACCCTAGGATTAAATCCGGATTTTAAAATCCTCACCCGGTCGGAATCAGCGGTATTTTTAAGGGAGCACCTCTTTGAGTTTAATCTTTGCTATTACCGGCCTTTATCTGATCCTACGCGTTTTATTGAGGCGCTGATTTCTTTATTTAGCCGGGCCAAAGACGAAGATGTATCTGTGAAGGAATATTACGATTATGCCAATGAGCTTATTTTGAAGTCAGGAAATGAGCCTGGTGACCTTGCTTTGAAAGAAGAAGCGCTGCAGCAGATGGAAGTGGCTTTGGCCTACGCCAAATATCAGGAATTGCTTGCTAAGGGAGGCTTGGTGGATTTTGCTAATCAGTTTTATCTGGCGCTTTCGCTGTTACGCCAACACCCTTTGATTTTAAAAAATTATCAAAAGCAGTTTAAGTATATTTTAGTGGATGAATTTCAGGATACTAATTTTGCCCAGTTTCAGATACTCAGATTATTGGCTGGACACAATCAAAACATCGCCGTTGTTGCCGATGACGACCAGTGCATTTATAGATGGAGGGGAGCAGCGTATAGCAATGTTTTGAACTTTATCGAGGAATTTGCGCAAACAAAAAAAATCAGCTTGATCCAAAACTATCGTTCAACGCAGGTAATCCTGGATAGCGCATACCGGTTGATACAGCATAATAACCCTGAGCGTTTTGAGGTCAAAGCGAATATTAATAAACGCCTTATAGGTTTAAGCAAAGAAGGCATGTCCGTTACCCACTTACACTTTGATACCCATTCTACCGAGGCAGATAATGTCGCTACCATAATAAAAGAAAAAGTAGAAAAAGAAAAATTTAAATATCGGGATTTTGCAATTCTGGTACGTTCTAATTCAGACGCCGAAAGTTTCCTGCAGGCGCTCAATATGCTGGGTATCCCCTGGCAGTTTAGCGGAAATCAAGGGTTGTATGCCCGGGAAGAAATAAAGCTATGTATAAATTTCCTGCGGGTTATGGCAAGCATCTTAAATTCCTTGAGTCTTTATTATCTGGTGAGTTCTGAAATTTATTCGCTGGACCTAAAGGATCTAAGCATCTTGGCGCATTATGCCAAGCGCAGAAACAAAGCACTATACCTGGTTTTTCAAGAACTGGATGCAATAGCAGAGTTGGATGCCGTAGCCAAAGAAAGCAAAAAAAAGATACAAAATATCTTAATAGATTTAGAAAAATTCCTGAAAGTATCTAGGAAAGAAACAACCGGAAGGCTGCTTTATAGCTTTTTGACTGAAACCGGATACTTAAAAAACCTTACCTATAATCCTAGTTTAGAAAATGAAACCAAAATACAGAATCTCGCTAAGTTTTTTAATATAGTGCGTAATTTTGAATTAGTAGCCAAAGAGGACCGGGTAATCAGTTTTGTGGATCATATTAATCTTTTAATTGAGGCCGGAGATGATCCCTCAACTGTTGAGGCAGACCTGGATGTAGATGCGGTTAATGTGTTGACTATCCATAAGGCAAAGGGTTTGGAGTTTAGGGTGGTATTTTTAGTCAGTCTAGTCAATGGGCGCTTCCCCTGGCCGCATCGCAGGCAACCCATTGAATTACCCGATGTTTTGATTAAAGAAATATTGCCAAGCGGAGACTTTCATATACAAGAGGAGCGCCGGCTTTTTTATGTGGGCATGACCCGGGCCAAAGAAGAATTATATTTTACCAGTGCCGAAGATTACGGAGGAAGCCGCCTGCGTAAAATCAGTCCCTTTGTCGTTGAGGCACTGGGTTTAAAAGCAAAAGAAAAAGAAAAAAATAAAACCAGCGCTTTAGAGGCTATACAGCGTTTTGCACCCGTGAATAAACCACCCCTTATCTTAAAAAAGAATAAAATACCCGAAGACAAGCTTTTACGTTTAAGTTACTACCATATAGATGATTATTTAACCTGCCCTTTAAAATATAAATATGTGAATATCCTGCGCGTACCGATTATGGAACACCACACGGTGATTTACGGCCGGGCAATGCATGATGCAGTAAGTAAATATTTTCAGTCTAAGATGACTGGTAAAACTTTTGAATGTGCAGATTTAATAAATGCCTTTATGGCAAGTTTTGACCCCCAAGGATTTTTAGACGTAAAACATCAAGAAGAACGTTTTCGCATCGGCCAAGATGCCTTAATCAGATTCTATGAGGAAGAAGAAAAGCGAAATTCTCTTCCCCAATTTATCGAGAAAGAGTTCTCATTTATCTTAGAAGATAACAAGGTAGTAGGCCGTTTTGACAGGATAGATAAAGAAGGGGACGGGGTAGTAATTATGGATTTTAAGACCTCCCAGATAGCTACTCAAAAAGAGGCGGATAAAAGAGTTAAAGAAAGCACACAACTTGTTCTTTATTCTTTGGCGTATCAAAATATAGCTAAAGTTTTACCGAAGCGCGTTGAGCTTTATTTTCTGGAATCCGGTATTATCGGTAGAACTCAAATACAAGAAGAAGCCTTAGAGAATATTAAAGATAAGATTAGGCAAGTGGCTAGGGGTATTCGACAGGAAAATTTTCCAGCCCGCCCTGCATATATGGCCTGCGCTTATTGTGCTTATAATCAGATATGCCCAGAGGCAGCGATGAAGTAATATTATAAAAAGGAGGAAGGATGCTTAAGTTTTTAGTAATTATTTTTGCGATAATAATCTTAACAAACCAAGCATCTTTTGTCTATGGCGTAGAAGAATCTCAAGATGGTAAGCTGCGTACCGCAAAAGGAAGAGTAACTGCTGTGAATTGGGTAGCCCAGACTATAACATTAAGGTTTTTTATTGAGGGAGCTTTTGATGAGCTCACTTTATTTGTTCCGGACAAAATAAAAATTGCCAAAGGTAATAACACTGTTTCTTTTGCTAATATTAATATAGGCGACCAGGTGAAAGCGGATTATTATAATACTAGCCCCGGCCCTTTAAAGGTAATAAGTCTAGCTGTAGTTACCCGTTGATAATACTATGAACAAAGAATCAGAAGAAAGAGAAAGAAGAAAATTTCAACGGTTAAACGCTGCCTTTACTCTGACTTACCGGATCAATCATCCTTTATCTTTACGTATGAGCGTAGGATGGGATGTAGGCGTATCCGCAGTAATGGTAGATTTAAGCGAAGATGGCATGGCCTTTGCCACGGATTATGATATTCCTATAGGCACGATTATCTCTATGAGATTTACCCTGATAAATCTGGATGCCCAGGGCGATGAGAGAGTAGAATCTATGCGCATAAGCGGAGAAGTAAAATCCAATGTTTTTGTAGCGAGAAAAGAGCATCGCTTGGGGATTAAATTTACCCAGATAGAGGAAAAAGATAAAACCGCAATTACTAATTTTTTACGGTACAGGAAAGAATAAATGCCTGATTTGGGAGTCAGTTTGCAAAAAGAAAGGATGTTGCGTGAAAAGATGCAGCAGCTAGGCATCAAAGAGGCCGATATTCTTGAACGTTTTACGAGGTCTAGCGGCCCGGGCGGGCAGAATGTCAACAAAACTTCTACTTGTGTTTATTTAAAGCATATGCCTACAGGGATAGAAGTAAAATGCCAAAAGGAGCGCTTTCAGGCTTTGAACCGATATCTGGCGCGTAAACTTTTAGTGCACAAGATAGAAACTTTAATTTTAGGCAGGTTTTCCCAAGAAAGAAAACGCATTGAGAAAATAAGAAGGCAGAAACGCCGCAGGTCTAGGCGCGCAAAATTAAAAATTTTAGAAGCCAAGCGCCGGCAATCTGAGAAGAAATTTCTGCGCGCTAAAGTAACAGAGACGGAATGAAGAACCCTTGCCAGAATAATGCCGTTATGTTAAAATTAACCTTTCTTACGCAGCTTTAATTATGAAAAAAATTCCTAAAATTTTGACCATTGCCTTGATTATACTAATCTTAATAGTATTAGCTATCGCTATCTTTACTATATTTTTTGATCAGGCAGTCTTAATGCGCAAAGGCACTGTTTATCGTGTGCGGATAGCAAAAAAAATTGTAGCCTTAACATTTGATGATGGGCCTTCGCCTATTTGGACTCCACAGATTTTAGATGTCTTAAAGAAAGCAAATGTAAAAGCCACTTTTTTTATGACTGGTATGCATGTGAAAGAATATCCTGATGTTGCCAGGCGCGTTGCCAAAGAGGGCCATGAAATCGGTAATCACTCCTTTAGCCATCATGTGCTTCTTTATTACACTAAGGAAGAATTAAAAGAAGAGATACTTGCTACCGAAGCTATAATAAGAAATGTTACAGGACAGAAAACCACTCTGTTCAGGCCGCCAAAGGCGTGGTTGACAAAAAGAGAGAAAAAAAAGATTAAAGAGCTGGGATATAAAGTTGTACTTTGGACGCTTAATTCTAAAGACTGGGTTACTTTTGATGATAAATATATCATTAGATATATTGTAAAGAATGTACGGCCCGGTGATATTATTCTTTTTCATGACAGCGGAGGCGTTTTTAGTATCGAAGGGGGAGACCGCCATGAGACAGTCTTGGCAGTAAAAAGAGCAATTGAAAAACTAAGGGAACAAGGTTATCGGTTTGTCACAGTAGGAGAGCTTTTGAAAATGGAGCCTAAAGGTGAATAACAGGATTATTCTCAAACACATCTTAATTCTCATTTTTATTTCCTGGGTATTTTTTATGCTTGGCAATGGATTATTGAGTTTAACCAATCCCGACGAAGTATTCTATGCCCAGACTACTAAAGAGATGGTTAAGCATAAAACCTGGATGGTCCCGTATCTATTTGACCAGCCGCAATTTGAAAAACCCATTCTTACTTACTGGCTATTACGTATAGCTTTCATCATCTTCGGCGTATCTGCCTTCAGCGCGCGTTTTTTTCCGGCATTTTTTGCCGGGATAGGGGTATTAGCGGTTTATTTGTTAAGCATAGTTGGCCTGAAAAATGAAAGAAAGGCGTTCTGGGGGGCATTAGTCTTGGCCTCTTCGGGTCTTTATATCGGCCTTGCCAGGACTGTTTTTACAGATATGATATTTTCGGTTTTAGTTTCATTGTCATTAGTGGCATTTTACTGGTCTTATGTAGATAGCCATAAGAAATCTACGGCTCTACTATTATCTTTTATTTTTTCGGGCCTGGCAGTTTTAACTAAGGGGCCGCTAGGGTTTTTAATTCCCGTATCAGCGATACTATTATTTTTGATTATCCGTAAAGACTTAAAATTTCTATTTTCCAGATATTGCGCTTTAGGTGTTTTGTTTTTTTTAG
>MHGH01000015.1:73858-78683 GCA_001805465.1 Omnitrophica WOR_2 bacterium RBG_13_41_10
CTTGGTATATTTTTATGGTGAAGAAATTCGGCAATAGTTTTGTGCAGGAATTTTTTTATAATGACCATATTAGAAGGATCTTTGAAGCAGAACATCAGCGTAATGATAGTTGGTATTTTTATCCGGCCTCGATGATCTTGGGAATGTTTCCCTGGTGTTTATATATAATAGCATCCTTATTTTATTTATTTAAACGCCTCAAAGAAAAGAATGGTTTAGCGGTATATCTTTTCTTATGCTGTTGGATTTTGGTAACCCTTATTACATTTCAATTTGCGCATTCTAAATTGGTCAGTTATACATTCCCTGTTTTTTTTGCTCTAGCAGTTATCGCGGGAGATTTTATCATAACCGCTTTACAAAGAAAACCAAGATTAATTTATCTTATTACTATTACTTCCTGGTGTATTTTGCTGCTTTTGCCTTTAGCCTTAATTATCGGGTCGGCGAAATATTCCATGTATTTTTCTTCCAGAAGCGTTATATATGCCTTTAGCCTGTTGTATTATCTTGTATTTATTCCCGTAGTTTTATGGGTTATTTTTAAAAAGAAGTTATTCTTAGGTAGCGCGCTTTTAGTGATTCAGGTACCTTTATTTTTTTTCTTTGCCCTTTTTATCTCTGGAGGTTTTGAGGCCTATGTTTCTGGTAAACATGCCTGCGAATACCTCTTAAAAAATTATACCGTAGATAATACTATTCTTTGTTCTAAATTTCTGGTGCGGGGCGTACGCTATTATACCGATAAGGATGTTGCGGTAGTTAAAATAGGCGGCCCCCCATTTTTTAGCCCTCACCCCATACCATACCTAGATTCGGATGCAAAAGTTGCCGGATTTCTTGAAAATCAACCTCAAACCTACTGCATTCTCAATAAATCCTCCCTTCTTGATCTTGAGCGCATATGTTCCAACAACAAATTTAAAATAGAGATCATTAATAAAATAGGTGATCAAAATATCGTCAGGGTAATTTCAAACTAGAGATTAATATAAATTTAAAAAATAAAGGAGAGCGCTACATGGATACCTTAAAACCTAAGTCTCTCAAATATATTGAAGAAAAGATGCAAGATTTAGACGTAAATTCGCTCAGATACCGCATTCTTAATAGTGCCAAGGCGTTTAAAACCTCTTGGTTAGACTTGGGCAGGTGTTTATATTCCGCCTGGAAAGATAAATTATATAAAGATTGGGGTTATAATAAATTTGAAATATACACCTCCAGCGAGATCGGCATAAGAAAACAGACGGCGCTTAAGTTATTGCGGTCATATTATTTTTTAGAGAAAGAAGAACCCCAATACTTGCAAGAAGATTATACCGAAGCTAAAAATACCGCAGGGGTCCCTACTTATGAAGCCATTAATGTTTTGCGCCTAGCTAAAAATAAGAAAACGCTGGGAAAAGAAGATTACCTTAATTTAAAAAAAGAGATTTTCCAAGAAGGCAAAGATTACCAAGAGGTGAGGAAGGATTTAACAGCCCTGATGAGAGAAAGGGAAGAATTGGAGCCAGAGCAGGCATGGGAGAAGAAAAAGATTGCCACCGTGAAGCGGTTTTTAAGCACCCTGAAATCCTTGAAAAATGAGATTGAAACTGCAAAAATGCTGCCTGCTAGTTTTATTAAGGACGCGGTAAACCTGATAAAAAAACTGGAAGAGGAAATATCTTAAAATGAATATATTGACTTATCTAGCAAGCTGGATTATAATAAGTTTTCTAGAAACAAAAATAAGGAGGTGAGTGTTTTGGTTTTAGTTAAGGAAAAAAAGAAAACTATAATTGATGATTTTAAAGTTCATAGCCGCGATACAGGTTCTACGGAAGTCCAAATTGCGCTGCTTACTGAGAGAATTAACTCTCTAGTAGGTGGGCACTTTAAGCAAAACAAGAAAGACTTTAATTCTCGCCGCGGACTCTTAATGCTTGTTGGCCAACGCCGCAGGCTCCTGAACTATATGAAAAAAAAGGACCTCAAGAAATACGAAGAGATTCTTAAGAAGCTGGAGTTGCGTAAGTAAAGAGTCTGTCGTTATTATCCATAATACAAACAGAAGGATAAAATATTATGCAAGAGCAATCAGTAAAAATGAAATTCGGCAAGCACGACTTAATCATAGAAACGGGTAAAATTGCCAAACAGGCAAACGGTTCAGTTACCGTCCAGTACGGAGGAACCGTGGTATTGGTTACTGCCTGTATGTCTAAGGAACCCAAAGAGGGGCAAGATTTTTTTCCTTTGACCGTAGAGTATCAAGAAAAGACTTATGCAGCCGGAAAGATACCCGGCGGTTTCTTTAAACGGGAAGGCCGTCCTTCAGAAAGTGAAATTTTGACTGCCCGGCTTATTGACCGGCCCATTCGTCCGCTTTTTCCCAAAGGGTTGTTTAACGAAGTGCAAATTATGGCCATCGTTCTTTCTAGCGATGGAGAAAATGATCCCGATATACTTTCGGTAATAGGCGCATCGGCGGCATTATCGATATCCGATATACCCTTTAATGGCCCGCTGGTAAGTTGTCGTGTAGCGCGTCTTAATAATGAATTTATTCTTAATCCCACATACGCGGAATTAGAAAATTCCGATGTGGATTTAGTTTTAGTTATTAATAAAAAGGGGATTGTTATACTTGAATCTAAGTGTAAAGAGGTAACAGAAGAGGTGTATTTAGATGCAGTCAAATTCGGCTTTGATAATTTACAATGCATACTCGGTACACAAGAGGATTTTATCCGGCAATACGCAAAAACAAAAGCAGATGTAGAGTATAAGAAGATAGATTCTTCTTTGCAGGCGCAAGTAGAAAAATTAGCCACAGAAAAACTTCAAAGAGTTTATAAATTAAGCAAAAAAGAAGAACGCGAAGAGCAGGTTAGCCTTCTATTTAAAGAGCTAGAAGTAAAATTAACCCCAGAAGGATTCTTGCCTTGCGATATTAAAATGGCGCTGGTAGAAGTAGAAAAGAACCAGGTGCGCCAAAAAATATTAAATGAGAATGTGCGCATAGACGGCCGCGGCTTTAAAGATATCCGCCCTATTACCTGCGAGGTTTCGGTTTTGCCGCGTACCCACGGCTCAAGCCTCTTTACCCGGGGCCAAACTCAAAGCCTGTCCATTACCACGTTGGGAACCGGTGACGACGAACAACTTGTTGAGGCCTTAGAAGGAGAAAGATACAAAACTTTTATGCTGCATTACAGTTTTCCGCCTTTTAGCGTGGGGGAGACCGCACCCGTGCGCGGCCCGGGCCGCCGGGAAATCGGCCATGGTTCTCTAGCCGAAAAGTCGCTTGCGCCTGTAATGCCCTCAAAGGAACAGTTTCCTTATACAGTAAGAGTAGTTTCGGAAATATTAGAATCTAACGGTTCATCAAGTATGGCTACAGTCTGCGCTTCCGCTCTTTCTTTAATGGATGCAGGCGTACCGATAAAAGAAGCGGTAAGTGGGGTAGCCTTAGGTTTAATTAAGGAAAAAGGCAGGGCAGTTATCTTAACCGATATAACCGGCCTAGAAGATCATTTTGGGGATATGGATTTTAAGGTTGCCGGTACTAAAAACGGGATGACAGCGGTGCAATTAGATTTAAAAATTGACGGCATTGATATGGATTTGCTTAAGGAATCTTTGCTGCAGGCCAAAGAAGCAAGGATGTTTATTTTAGATAAAATGAACCAGGCGCTGCCTCATCCGCGCCAGGAATTATCCAAATACGCCCCCCGTATAGAGAGAGTCAAAATTGACCCTGAAAAAATAGGGGAGCTTATCGGGCCAAGCGGCAAGAATATAAAAAAGATTATTAGCGCTACCGGCGTCTCTATAGATGTTCAGGAAGATGGGAGTGTTTTGATTGCCTCTACTGATGCTGCTAAATCCCAAGAGGCGATAGGAATGGTGAAAGCAATTGCCAAGGGCGCTGAGGTGGGCCAAGTTTATATGGCCAAAGTAAAACGCGTTGTTAATTTTGGCGCTTTCTGCGAAATTCTTCCCGGCAAAGAAGGCCTGGTGCATGTTTCGGAACTAGCGGATCATTTTGTAAAAGAAATAGAGAAAGAGGTCAAGGTCGGCGATGAATTTAAGGTTGTAGTTGTAGGCATAGATGAGTTAGGCAAAATCCGTTTAAGCAAAAAACAGGCGATAGATAAAGAACTCAAGTGAAAGAAAGAAGACTAAACGAAATCAAGGGAACCATCCTGATAGCGCTAGGTTTTATGGTTCTGACCAGCCTGATTTCATTCAATCCTTTTGACCTAGCCTTTTATACTTCACATCCTAATATCCCACCCCGGAATCTCCTGCGTACCTTCGGCGCATATTTAGGCGGAATCCTTATTTTCTTGTTCGGCAGGCCCACCAGCTTTATTATTCCTCTGATAATTCTCTGGCTGGGAGTAAGATTATTTAAGCAGAAATCTAATGATTTGCGCTTAGCCAAGATTATCGGTATCTTGGTGCTTTTATTGTCAGTCAGCTCCCTGATTGGAACCTTTAATCTAAAAAATGAAACAGTGCAGTTTTATTATAGCGGTTTCTTCGGTGCTTTAATCTCTCATTTTGTGGTTACTTATTTTGGCAGGTTAGGTGGCTATATTATTTTTACTACCTTGATTATTTTATCTTTGGCATTATTTAGCGAAGTATTAATCTCTTCTTTATTTTTAAACATCACTAATAAAATTAGTTACTTTTTCAATCCCATTTTGAATTTTAAGCGAAAAAAGAAATCCCTCGATATTAAGAAGGGTTTCTTTAACAAAGAAGAAAGCTTAACTGGTAAAGCCATACCTAAAATAAATGTCCCTAATCTATCCTTAAAAGAAGAAGC
>MHGH01000015.1:78711-80568 GCA_001805465.1 Omnitrophica WOR_2 bacterium RBG_13_41_10
CGCATTCAAATAAATACCAGGCCCTTTGCACCCAAAGAAACTAAGCCAAAAGTAGTGGAAATTAAAGTGGGGGAGCTTGCTACCAAAGAATATCATCTGCCCTCCTTGGATCTCTTGGATTCTCCTCCATCTGCGGAAGCCAGGCAAATAAAAGAAGACCTGACTAATAATGCCCTCATTCTAGAGGAGACTTTGGCTGACTTTGGCATCTCGGTTAAAGTTACTAATATTGAGCGGGGGCCGGTGATTACCCGCTATGAGCTGGAACCTGCACCTGGCGTAAAACTAAATCGCATTGTAGCTTTAAATGACGATATTGCCTTAACGATGAAAGCCCAGTCAGTGAGGATAGTAGCACCCATACCCGGCAAAGGCCGGGTGGGGGTAGAGGTTCCTAATACCCAGAGCAGCTTTGTTTACTTAAAAGAAATAATCGCATCCAAAGAATTTGAAGAATCAAAATCGAAACTGGCTTTGGCATTAGGCAAGGATATTACAGGGCAATCCGTAGTCGCGGACTTATCTGATATGCCGCATCTTCTCATTGCCGGTACCACCGGTTCAGGTAAAACCGTTTGTGTCAACGGCCTTATATTATCCATGCTTTATAAATGCACCCCTGCCGAATTGAAGTTTTTAATGATCGACCCGAAAATGGTAGAATTAATGCCTTTCAATGGCTTGCCGCATCTTTTATGCCCTGTAGTTACTGACGCTAAGAAGGCCTCAGCAGCTTTGAATTGGGTAGTAAATGAAATGGAAGAACGCTACAGGATATTCTCCAAAGTAGGCACGAGGAATATTGAGATATATAATCAGAAACAAGAAAAGATTCCTTATATAGTGGTAATCATAGATGAGTTGGCGGATTTGATGGTGGTTGCCCGTGACCAGATAGAAAATGCCATTACCCGCTTAGCCCAGCTTTCCCGTGCCGTGGGCATACATCTGATTTTAGCTACGCAGCGGCCATCAGTAGATGTAGTCACCGGCGTGATTAAAGCAAATTTTCCAGCGCGTATATCATTTAAAGTTGCTTCCAAAGTAGATAGCCGCACGGTTTTGGATATGAACGGTGCAGATAAGCTTCTGGGTAAAGGCGATATGTTATTTTTAAGACCGGGGGAATCTAAATTAACCCGCGCCCAAGGCTCTTTAGTGAGCGATAAGGAGATTATCCGTGCAACCGATTTTATTAAATCACAGGCAGAGCCGATTTACGACGAAGAGATTGTAAAAGAACAGCAAAAAACCTATCTTGCATCCGGTGAGAAGGATGAGTTATATGATGAGGCAGTAAGAATTATAATGGAAAGTAATCAGGCCTCGGTATCGATACTCCAGAGGCGCCTGCGTTTAGGTTATACCCGGGCTGCCAGGATTATCGATAACATGGAGCAGGAAGGGCTGATCGGGTCTTTTGAAGGAAGTAAACCCCGCAAGATTTTAGTGGATAGAGAATCTTGGATGCAAAAAGAAATATTAGAGGAGAACCAAGCGTAATGGAATCTCCAGGAGCAAGACTTAAAAAAATCCGCTTAGAAAAAGGGATTTCTCTGGAAGAAGTACATAAAAAGACCAGGATCCATCTTGATCTACTCAAGGCAATAGAAGAAGACAGCCTGATTAATTTAAGCCCCGTATATACAAAAGGTTTTTTAAAAATATATTGTAATTTTTTAAAGATAGACCCTGCCGAATACATGCCGGGCTATAAGGCTTGCGGCAATATTGTCACACCGGCATTATCTAGCGCAAGGCTACAGAAGCCGCTTCTAGGCAGATTATATGATAAATTATCCTTTATTAGCAGCTTAAATTTTAAAACTATTTTTAAAATTGTATTAATAATTATAT
>MHGH01000015.1:80581-85852 GCA_001805465.1 Omnitrophica WOR_2 bacterium RBG_13_41_10
ATTTAAATTAGGCAAGTTTATTTCTTCTAAGCGCGCCGCCTTACTTACGCAAAAAACAAATGCGGTTACCGCTGTAAACAAGAAATCTCCTTTACCAACCAAGCCCTTAAGAAGCGAAATAGGGATAATAAGGCTGGCTATCCGTGCCAGGGATAACTGCTGGGTTCAGCTAAAGGCCGACGGAAGAATGTTGTTTCAGGGGATATTAAGAAAGGGAAGGACTGAGAATTGGGAGGCAAAGGAAAGAATAGAGTTTTCTTTGGGCAATGCCGCGGCAGTAGACTTGGAAATAAACGGTAAAGTTATCCCTAGTTTAGGCACTAGAAAAGGCCAGGCATTGAAAAATATATCCATTACCAAAGAAGGCCTAAACATTGCCAAATGAACCTCCCCAAAATAGGGATACTAAGTTTAGGCTGTCCGAGAAATTTGGTCGATTCCGAAAGTATTTTAAGCAGGCTTTCTTTTAAAAAATATCCTATTGTAGATATAGCCAAAGCCGATATCGCGATTGTAAATACCTGCGCTTTTATAGATGAAGCAAAAAAAGAATCTATCGATGCAATTTTAGATTTAATTGATTTAAAAAAGCAGGGCAGGCTAAAAAGAATAATAGTCTACGGATGCCTGGTAGGCCGTTATAAAGAGGCCTTAATAAAAGAATTGCCGCAAATAGATGCTTTCGTCGGCACTATTTCTTTAAAATACGAAAATCGCACCTTTTCTCTGGTGCCGCGGCATTATGCATATTTAAAAATATGCGAAGGCTGCATTCATAAATGCAGTTACTGCGCTATCCCGAATATAAAGCCGCACTTTATGAGCCTTGATATAGAGACCGTGCTTAAAAAGGTAGAAGTATTTAGTAAGAATAAACTCTCGGAATTAAATATCATCGGCCAGGATATCTCTGGTTATGGCATAGACCTTTACGCAAAAAAGGCATTGCCTAAGCTTTTAAAAAAAATAGTTCATAAGGCTAAAAATATCGGGTGGCTGAGGTTATTGTATTTATACCCTAACGGCATCACCAATGAGCTCTTGGATTTAATTGCCGGGGAGCCAAAAATTTGTAAATATATTGATTTACCTATTCAGCATATAAATAACCGCATCCTAAAATTGATGAATAGGCATACCTCTAGAAAGGCTATCTTAGGATTATTGGATAAAATTAGAAAAAAGATTCCGGATGCGGCAATAAGAACCTCGATTATAGTGGGTTTTCCTTCAGAGACCGATAGAGAATTCCAGGAACTGCTTACCTTCCTTAAGAATGCCCGTTTTGAAAGGTTGGGTGCATTTATTTATTCGCGCGAAGAAGGGACCCCTGCCTGTAACTTTAAAAAACAGATTAGCCGGAATATAAAATTAGCGCGTTTTAATGCCTTGATGTCACAGCAGCAGGCAGTATCCTGCCAGGTCAATAGAAGCCTACAAGGCAAAGTTATAGATGTGTTAATAGATGAAAAAGAAAAAGACTCATTTTACTTAGGAAGAAGCCAGCATGATGCTCCGGAAGTAGACGGCTTGGTATATGTTAATTCACAAAAAAAATTAAAGCCGGGCGCGTTCATCAAGGCAAGGATTACCGGTACCATGGAATATGACTTGCTAGGAGAAAACATTTATGAATATAGCTAATCGGTTAACCGTATTGAGGATTATTCTTACCTTTGTTTTTATGTTCTTTTTATTCTGTCATGGCCTGTGGGCAAAGGCTTTGAGTTTTCTTATTTTTATATTCGCTGCTTTATCAGATTTTTTTGACGGACGGATTGCGCACAAGAAAAACATAGTTACTGATTTCGGCAAACTCATGGACCCCATCGCCGACAAAATCCTGGTATTGGCAGCATTTGCGGCATTTGTGCAGATGCAGTTAATCGATGCCTGGATGTTCGTAATTGTTATCGCCCGGGAGATCTTAATTACATCTTTACGGCTATTTGCCCTTAACAAAGGAAAGGTGCTATCGGCAAGCAGAGTGGGTAAACACAAAACCTTGTCCCAGATGGCGGTGATATTTACGATATTGAGCTTCATTGTAATGAAAGAGACGATGTTAACCTTCTTTACCTGGAATCCTGCCTGGGAAGGCCTGTTTCGCCAAGGCATATACCTGTTGATGCTGATTACTGTGGGGCTTACCCTTTATTCTGGCCTAGCGTATCTTTGGGGAAACCGTAAGATTATCACCAAGCTTTAATTTACCCCTGTGAATATCCGCAAAACAATAGTAAAAATATTCAGCACTTTTTTCTACATAGGTTATTTGCCGTTGATACCGGGGACATTCGGAAGCCTGGCAGGATTATTTTTATTTTGGTTAACTAAAAATGAGGTTATTTTATATTCGGGCCTGACCCTGGGTCTTGTCATATTAGGGTTTTTAGTTACGGGTGAGGCGGAAGAGATATTCCACAAAAAGGATGCTAAATTTATTGTAATAGATGAAGTATCGGGTATGCTTGTTGCGCTGTCTTTTTTACCCTATAACTTAAAGACGGTAATAATAGGCTTCTTTTTATTTCGCCTATTAGATACCCTCAAGCCCTTTCCGGCAAATAAGCTGGAACAGCTAAAAGGTAGCCTAGGCGTTATGGCAGACGATATTATTGCCGGGCTATATACAAATATTATCCTTCAGATAGCCTTTAGGGTGGTTTCTTTTAAGGCTTCGTAGAGGGCTCCTTTTGGCGTCAAGGTACTTTTAAAAAGAGTAATCTTCGCCACAAGAAATTCCAGGGTTTTTCTACTCCAAGTATCTTCCAATTTTTTTAGCGCTTCGGTTAGTTTTATCCGGTTTAAATTTGATTTTACCCTTGCGATAGTAATATGCGAAGAGAAGTTTCTCTCTTCTTTGGGTATGTCAAGCCGGAAGAGTCTTTCTTCTAAATCTTTAGCTAATTTTTTAGTTTCTTTATCCCCCCGATCAATCCCTACCCAGATTATCCTGGGAAATTCTATTTTAGGAAAAGCACCCAGAGAACAGATGCCTATGGTAAAAGGCGGATTGTTTTTCGCTACCTCCTGCATAATATCAACCAGCTTATCGAGTTTTTTATCTTCGATTTCCCCTAAAAATTTCAAGGTCAGATGTATATTAGAAGGGTCCACCCACTTGACATCGGCATTTTGCTTTTTTAATTCTTCCTGCAAGCAGGAAAGGCTATTTTTAATTTCTTTAGGTAATTCGATTGCAATAAAGGCCCGCATTTTTATTTATCAATTATTCTTTCGATTAACTTAAGGCTTTTTAACGCTGCCTGTTTTCTTACGGATTGGCGGTTACCGCTAAACTTGAATCTCAGGCATATTTTTTCCTTAGGGGTATCCAGAGCAATAAAAACCGTGCCTTTAGGTTTTTCTTTTGTGCCGCCGCCAGGGCCGGCAATACCCGTAACAGCTATGCCTAAATTGCTTTTGGAAACTAGCCTTACGGATTTAGCCATTTCCCTAGCTACTTCTTTGGAGACAGCGCCCTTTCTAGCAATTAATGCGGCAGGAATTTTTAATATTTTTATTTTTGCTAAATTACTATAAGCGACTACCCCTAAAATAAAATAGCGGGAACTTCCCGTAAGGTGAGTAAGGAGGCTGGAAATCAAGCCGCCGGTACAGGACTCAGCTAGAGAAACTTTAATTTTCTTTTTTAAGAGAGTTTTATGTACCTGCTTTATAATAGGTTCCATGATAAAGATATTATAGTCTTCTTTAAATATATTGACAAGCCAAAGATTTTTAGTTATACTGTCCTTTACTTGATCTTCGGGGCAAGGTGTAATTCCTGACCGGCGGTATAGCCCGCGAGTCCTAAAGGGAGTTTTTAAGGACAGATCTGGTGAGATTCCGGAGCCGATGGCGATAGTCCAGATGAAAGAAGATTGATGTTGTTTATTTGCCCGAAGATTGCCTTCGGGTTTTTTTATTGAGCGCATAACTTATGGAATATAATATTGATGAGCTTTTGACATAAGTTATATGCGCGAGATCCTTCACTTCGTTTCAGGATCGTCCAATCGAGTCCTAGAGCGAAGCGAAGGACGAAATAATCCTTCGTAGCCGTATTAATTAATAATCGGCAGCGAAGGATAATGAGGTTAATACCTATGTTCAACGCTATTACAGAGATAGTTGAAGATTTAAAAAACGGCAAAATGGTCATCGTGGTAGATGATGAAGACCGCGAGAATGAAGGAGACTTGGTGATGGCCGCCTCTTTTGTTAAGCCGCAGGATATAAATTTTATGGCCAAGTACGGCCGCGGGCTTATCTGTATTCCTATGGAAGCCCAAAGGCTAGAGATAATAGGATTAGAGCCCATGGGTAATAACATTACTTCTTACCGTAAAGACCCCTTTTCTACTTCTTGGATGATCTCTGTTGATGCTGCTTGCGGCATCACTACCGGTATTTCTGCGTATGACCGCGCCCGCACCATTGAAATCCTGATAAATCCTCAAACCCGGCCAGAAGATTTAATTAAACCAGGGCATATTTTTCCTTTAAAGGCAAAAGGGGGGGGAGTTTTAGTGAGGGCCGGACATACGGAAGCCGCGATAGATTTAATGAAATTAGCAAAGCTATATCCTTCCGGCGTAATATGCGAAATCATGAACGATGATGGAACTATGGCGCGCCTGCCGCAATTATTGGAGTTTTCTAAAAAACATAATCTAAAAGTTTGCAGTATTGCTTCTCTCATTGAGTACCGCAGGCGTTTTGAAAAATTAGTAGAGAGGGTTAGCGAAACAGTTTTACCTACCGACTGGGGGGTATATCACTTAATTTTGTATAAGGATTTAATCCAGCATCGGTTCCATATCGCTTTGACCATGGGTAAATGGGATAAGGAAGCGATTTTAGTGAGGGTTCATTCAGAATGTTTAACTGGAGACGTCTTCGGGTCATTACGCTGTGATTGCGGCAGGCAATTAAAAAAAGCTATGGAGATTATCGGTAAAGAAAAAAAAGGGGTTATCCTTTATATGAGCCAGGAGGGCCGTGGCATCGGCCTGGCAGATAAAATACGCGCTTATAATTTACAGGATCAAGGCTTAGATACTATTGAAGCTAATCAGGCCTTAGGACATAAGCCGGACTTACGCGATTACGGAATAGGTGCGCAGATTTTAGTAGACCTAGAAGTTAGAAACATACGCCTTCTTACCAACAATCCCTGCAAGATTGTAGGTTTAGAAGGATACGGCTTAAAGGTAAGCGAAAGGGTTCCTTTAGAGATAAAGCCCAACCCTGCTAATTACCGTT
>MHGH01000015.1:85923-86154 GCA_001805465.1 Omnitrophica WOR_2 bacterium RBG_13_41_10
AACAACAGAGGGCAATCTTCTTGCCAAAGGAAAGAAATTCGGGATTATTGTTTCGCGCTTCAATGATTTTATCAGCAAAGAGTTATTGTCAGGTTGCCTGGATACTTTAATCAGGCACGGCGCCGAGGAAAAAGATTTAGTGGTAACCTGGGTACCGGGGGCATTTGAAATTCCGGTGATAGCTAACAGGCTTGCAAAAACAAAATCCTACGATGCCTTGATTTGTTTAGG
>MHGH01000015.1:86184-89338 GCA_001805465.1 Omnitrophica WOR_2 bacterium RBG_13_41_10
TGACTACATCGCTTCCGAAGTAGCAAAAGGGATAGCAGCTGTTTCTCTAAATACCGGCCTGCCGGTGATATTCGGAGTTATTACTGCCGACACCATCGAACAGGCAATTGAACGTGCCGGGACAAAAGAAGGCAACAAAGGCCGCGATGCAGCATTAAATGCCATTGAAATGGCTGATTTAATAGAGAAGTTGCAATAAACGAAGACATAACTTATGGAACAAAGTGAACATAAGTTATATGACTTAAGCTTATCCCCC
Source organism: Omnitrophica WOR_2 bacterium RBG_13_41_10 (assembly GCA_001805465.1). Lineage (GTDB taxonomy): Bacteria > Omnitrophota > Gorgyraeia > Gygaellales > Profunditerraquicolaceae > RBG-13-41-10. The sequence continues at coordinate 86,444 of MHGH01000015.1, forward strand.
CTGTTTCCTTGTGAAAGCAAGAAGGGGGGATTAATTCGCGCATACAATTTACTCACACTATCGTGTTCGTAAATTGTGCGCTCATTAAACTTGAGAAAGCGCACTAAGGCAAGAGAATTTGCATTACAGGTTCTTTATCAAATGGATATTACGCATGATAGTTATACGGATTGCCTGGATACTTTATGGGGCTCACACGCTGAAGAAGAAATAGAAGAAGAGGTTAAAAATTTTGCTGTTCAACTTGTCAGAGGGGTTTGGGAAAACTACGAAGTAATTAATAAAAAAATTAGTGAATATGCCGATAATTGGGAACTGAAACGTATGGCAGTGGTGGATAGGAATATTTTGCGCCTTGGTTGCTATGAACTTCTCTTTTGCCAAGATATCCCGCCTAAAGTTTCCATAAACGAAGCCATAGAGCTTGCCAAAAAATATTCCAACCTAGAAGCGGGAAAGTTCGTTAACGGCATACTGGATAAAATAAAATTAGAAAAAAATAAGAAATAAATGAAATTTGCAGACCTGCATCTACATACCGTTTTCTCAGACGGTACTTATTTACCGCAAGATTTGATTCTGGAAGCTAAGCGCAATGATTTATCGGCAATCGCCGTAGCCGATCATGATACTGTGGCTGGCCTAGAATCCACTATTGAGGCCGGTAAGAGAGAAGCTGTAGAGGTTATACCGGCTATCGAGTTGACCGCCGAATACGGGGGCCTAGAAATACACATCCTCGGTTACTTTCTTGATTATAGGAATAAAGGCCTGATAGAGAGATTGGATATTTTAAAAAAGAATCGTATCGAGCGCATATATAAAATAGCGGATAAACTCAATGCCATCGGCGTTAAATTAGACGTCCAGGCGGTATTTAAATTAGGTAGCCGCGGCACGGTAGGCAGGCTACATATTGCCAGGGCCATGGTCAAACAAGGTTTAGTAAAATCTATCTATGAAGCCTTTGCAAAATATATAGGAGATAAGTGTCCGGCTTATGTCTGCGGATTCAGACTTTCTCCCCAAGAAGCAATAAATTTGATTAAAGAAACAAGAGGCATACCGGTCTTAGCCCACCCTTATACTGTATCTTGCGATGAATTAATTCCCCAGTTTATTGATTACGGTTTAATGGGCCTTGAGGTATATTATCCGGAGCATACCCAATCTATGATTAATTTTTATCTTAATCTGGCCGAAAAATATAACCTACTGATTACCGGAGGTTCGGATTGCCATGGGGATGCTAAGCCGCAGGTTAAGATCGGCTCTATAAAGCTGCCTTATGAATTAGTAGAGAAATTAAAAATAGCCCAACAAAACCTCTAATGAAAAAAGACCATTCCTATCATATGGATCTGGCAATAAGATTATCTTTAAAAGCAAAAGGAAAAACCCTTCCTAATCCTATGGTGGGGGCTGTGGTAGTGAAGAATGGCCGGATTATAGCTAAGGGGTATCATAAAAAAGCAGGATTGCCTCATGCAGAAGTCATTGCCTTGGATGAGGCAGGACAAGCTGCAAAGGGCGCTATTCTTTATGTAACATTGGAGCCTTGCGTTCACTTCGGAAAAACCCCTCCTTGTATTAATAGGATAATTCAAAGCGGCATAAAAGAAGTAGTGGTGGGGATGATTGACCCTAATCCTTTAACTAACGGTAAAGGTATCCAGATACTTAAGGAACATAAGATAAAAGTGCGGGTAGGGATTTTAGAGAACCGGATAAGAAAGATTAACGAAGTATTCATAAAATATATCACCAAAAAGATGCCTTATATTACCGTAAAAGTGGGTGAGTCTTTAGACGGAAAGATTGCTACTAAGACAGGAGATTCTAAGTGGATTACTTCTGATGCCAGCCGTAACTACGCGCATAAGATACGCAAAAACTATGATGCTATTATGGTAGGGGTGAATACGGTATTAAGGGATAACCCTAAGCTTTATGCTGTATCCAGCGGAGGTAAAATACCAAAAATAATTGTCGATAGCCAATTAAGTACCTCGCCCGTTGCCAATATATTTTTAAATAACAGCAAAGTCTTTATTGCTACTATAGCGGTAAGGCCTGGCCAGGAAACCGAAAACCGAAAGATATTGGCCCAAAAAGCCACAATCTTAGAGATAAAAGAAAAAGAAGGACAGGTAAATTTAAGGGATATGATGAAAAAGCTGGCGCGCCTGGAAATAGCCAATATTCTTGTAGAGGGGGGCGGAACCTTAATCGGGTCATTGTTTGATGAAGGCCTAGTAGATAAGGTGTTATTTTTTATCAGCCCCAAGATTATCGGCGGAAGAGATGCGATCGGCTCGGTAATGGGCAAAGGAATAACGCACATAGATAAAGCCATTAAGTTAAAGGAAACTAAATTTAAACATATAGGGGAAGATTTATTTATAGAAGCTTATGTTTAGTGGCGTTATTGAAGAATTAGGCGAAATATTGAGTATATCTAGGAAGGGAGATATTAGTTTACTACAATTAAAGTCAAAGAATATTATTCAGGACAGCCGTATCGGAGATAGTATTTCGGTTAACGGGGCCTGTCTTACGATAATCAAAAAAGAAGGTAATATTTTAGGTTTTGAGGTTATGCCGGAAACTCTAAAAATTACTAACCTAAGGATATTAAAGATAAAAGAGAAGGTTAATTTAGAGCGCTCCTTAAGGCTCGGCGATAGAATATCAGGGCACTTTGTCAGCGGCCATATTGATTGCCTGGGTATAATCCGCAATAAACATTATATAGCCAATAATCTATGTTTTGAAATTGCTTTTCCTGCAAAATTTAGCGACTATGTTTTGCCTAAAGGATCCGTGGCTATTGACGGGGTAAGCTTGACTATCGTCACTAAAAAATCCGGGACGCTCCTAGTATATATAATCCCA
>MHGH01000015.1:89347-97697 GCA_001805465.1 Omnitrophica WOR_2 bacterium RBG_13_41_10
AAGAATACCACCTTAGGTTTTAAAGGGCCTTCAGATAAAGTCAATATTGAATTTGATATCCTCGCCAAAAGAACCTGCAGCATTTAATAGTTATGTTGACTTCTAATTATTGCCTATCAGCTTAATTTTTGATATAATAATTTACTATAAAAGGTACCACTGGGAACTTAAATTAGAGGTGGTACCGTTTTTCCTGCATTTGATAGCTTGAAAAACGGGAAGTGGCTCAGTTTGGCTAGAGCGCTTGCTTCGGGAGCAAGAGGTCGGCGGTTCAAATCCGCCCTTCCCGATTGAATTATGAAAAAACAGGTCCATGTTTTTTATTCAGGCAGGGTCCAGGGGGTGGGTTTTCGTTTTACTGCGCAGGATATAGCTAATAATCTAGGCATCCTTGGTTGGGTTAAAAACTTAGGCGACGGCAGAACAGAGATTATCGCAGAAGCAGAAGAAGGTTTGCTGGAACAATTTCTCACCAGGATTAATCAATATTTCCAAGAGTATATACAGGATCAAGAGATAAAATGGCTTGATGGATCAGGTGAATTCCAGGAATTCAAAATAAAGTTTTAAAAGGAGAACCAACTTTGTCTACAGATATAAAGAAAAAAATAGAAAGCCTGAAAGAAAAGATCCGCCATCACGATTCCCTGTATTATGTCTTATCCCAGCCCGAGATATCTGATAGAGAATACGATGGTTTAATCAGGGAACTTAGCGATTTAGAGAATAAGTATCCCCAGTTTAAAACCGATGATTCACCCACGGTACGCCTAGAAGGCACAATCTTAGAGGGCTTCCAGACCATTAAACACAAGCAGAGAATGTTTTCTTTGGATAATACCTACTCTTTTGAGGAATTAAAGGAGTGGGATGAGCGCATACATAGAGGTTTAACAGACAAACAGGTAGTTGAATACGTAGTGGAACTTAAAATCGACGGGCTAAGTGCTAATCTTGCTTATGAAAAAGGCAGATTATCTCAAGGCGCCACGCGCGGCGACGGAGAGGCCGGCGAAGATGTGACCCGGAATATAAAAACTATCCGCGCTATACCATTGGTCCTAAGGGAAAAGCCTATTCCCAGTTTTATTGAGATACGCGGGGAAGTTTATATGGAGACCAAAGATTTTAAGGCCCTAAATAAAGAAAGGGAAAATAATAATGAAGTATTATTTGCTAATCCCCGTAATGCTGCGGCCGGTTCCTTAAAACTTTTAGACACAGCCCTAGTAGCAAAAAGAAGGCTGAAATTTTTTGCCCATTCCCTAGGGGAACTGAAAAATTTGGATATTACCACACAATGGCAATTCTTAGAATTACTTAAAGGCTGGGGGGTACCGGTAAATCCTGTTTCCAAAAAATACCAAAGCCTAAAAGAAGCGATTGCTTATTGTAAGAACTGGCAGGAAAAAAGAGAAACACTTCCCTATCAGATTGACGGAATAGTAATAAAGGTAAATTCTTTATTACAGCAGCAAAGGTTAGGGTTTACTTTAAAGAGCCCTCGTTGGGCTGTGGCTTATAAATTCCCTGCACGTCAGGCCACTACCGAAGTTTTGAAAGTCAATATGCAAGTAGGCCGCACCGGAGTGATTACGCCGGTAGCTAAACTTAAGCCAGTTGAATGCGGCGGAGTGATTATTAAACACGCTACCCTGCATAATTTTGATGAAATCAAACGCCTAAATCTAAAGCAGGGTGATAGGGTATTAATTGAGCGGGCAGGAGAAGTGATACCCAAGGTTATTAAGGTAGTTAAAGCGGCACAGCATGGTATTAGAATAGAAATCCCCAAAAAATGCCCGGCTTGTTCAGGTAAAGTGATAAAAGAAAAAGAAGAAGACGTAGCCTATCGTTGTATAAACCCCTCTTGCCCGGCACAGCTGGAGCGGGGCTTGGCCCATTTTGCATCCAGAGAAGCCATGGATATCGAAGGGATGGGAGATGTAGTAGTTGAGCAACTTGTAAATAAGGGCCTGATAAAAGATTTTGCCGATATTTATTTTTTAAAAAAGGGGAATTTATTGACTTTGGAATTATTTAAAGAAAAAAAGGCCCAGAATCTTCTGGATGCGATAGAAAAAAGCAGGCATCAATCTTTATCCCGCCTTGTTTATGGCTTAGGCATAAGGCACGTAGGAGAAAAGGCAGCTTATGTGTTGGCGCAACATTTCAGAAACCTTGATAATATAATGAAAGCTCACCTTGCAGATTTTGACGCTATTTACGAAGTGGGGTCGGTGATGGCGGAGTCTACCACAGATTTTTTTAGACATCCCAGTACCATACGCTTGGTCAAAAAACTTAAAGAAGCAGGGTTAAATTTACAAGAAGAAACCGCCTCAATAAAAAAATCAATTTTAAACGGAAAATCCGTTGTTTTTACCGGAGAACTTCAAGATTTCAGCCGCCTAGAAGCTAAAAAATTGGTGCGTCAATACGCAGGCAATGTTTCATCTAGTGTAAGTGAGAATACAGATTTCTTGGTGGTAGGAGAAAATCCCGGTTCTAAATATGATAAGGCCAAAAAGTTAGGGATAAAAATTATTGATGAGAAAGAATTTTCCCGCCTGATAGGTTCTAAATAAGGGCGGGATCTTGCCTTCTATTAAATAGCTTAGCGGGAAAGGAGACAATTAAATGAAATTCCAAATTCCAAATTCCAAATTCCAAAATATTGTATTTTTTAGCTTATGTTTTGCATTGCTGATAAATCTTTTGGGTTGCGATGCCTTTGTGCGTAAATTTACCCGCAGGCCTAAAAAAGAAAATCTTCCGGTAGAAGAGATGGTAGTTGCCCCCGAAGAGTACATAGCGCCGCAGATAACCAAGGAGGAATTATATCGTCAGTACTTGTTATACTGGAAATCCTGGCATGATGAACTGATAAATTCGCTACATAAAGGCGCCAGCTACAAGAAACAAATCGAATGTGTAGATGAGGCTATAAAAAACTTAGAGCAGCTTAGGCCATTATTGAAAGAAGAAAAAATAAAAATACTGGATACCAGCATCAGCCAGATGCAGGATTTAAGAGCGGCAATAGCTAGGGATGTTTATGGCAATGATGTGGATACAAACCGTAGCGCTGCGGAAAATATTAAAAGGAATATATTAAGGGATCTTTCTTATCGCAAGATGAAAGATTATCTGGCATGATATTTGAGGCTATTTGTGTGGGCCCTATGCAGGTAAATTGCTATATTCTAGCAGAGGAAAAAAAATCACCTGCCATAATTATTGACCCGGGAGAAGAAGAAAAGAAGATTAGGAAAATTTTAGAGAAACACAAGCTAGAGCCAGCTTTTATTATTAATACACACGGTCATATTGACCATATAGGCTGTGATGATAAATTCAATGTTGGGGTATATATCCATGAGGATGACTTGGTGTTATTGAAAGACCCTCATCTTAATCTTTCCGCTATGTTTGCTTTGCCTTACCGGGTTAGTTCCCAGGTAAATACCTTAAAAGACAAAGAGAATCTTAATCTTGGAAAAATACGTTTAGAAGTAATGCATACTCCCGGGCATACACCAGGCGGAATTTGCCTCTATATGGTTAGCCCTGAGGATAAAATTCTTTTTAGCGGAGATACCCTATTTTATCATAGTATCGGCAGGACCGATATGCAAGGAGCCGATGAAAACGCACTCATTGATTCTATCAATAAGAAGCTTCTTAAGCTTTCAGATGACACTGTAATTTATCCCGGCCACGGACCATCTTCAACTATCAAAGAAGAAAGACTACACAATCCGTATCTAAATTAGAGATGAAAGAATTTATAGATACCTTTTTGAATTACCTTTCGGTAGAACGTGGCTTGGCACGCAATACCATTATTTCCTATCATAAAGATTTGGATGTATTTGTAGATTTTCTAAATAGGCACCATATCGATACACTCTCTAAAACGACTAAAAATGAAGTGATAAATTTTATGCTTTATCAAAAAGATAAGGGCCTGGCGGCAAATTCTATTGCCCGGCATTTAGCCGCGATAAAAGTATTCTATAGATTTTTGGTGAGGGAAAGGATTTTAAGCAGCGATCCTACCAGCCTGATAGATTCCCCGAAATTATGGAAAAAGGTCCCTCAGGTTCTTTCTTTAAATGAAGTAGATGCCTTATTGGCCCAACCTAATATCCGGGATAGGCAAGGCATAAGAGATAAGGCGATCTTAGAGACTATTTATGCTACCGGAATGCGGGTATCAGAGGAGGCGAATCTAAGAATAGCCAATGTTAACTTAGATATCGGTTTTTTGCGTTGTATCGGCAAGGGTAATAAAGAACGAGTTATCCCCTTAGGTAAAAAAGCCGTAAGCAGTATTACTAGATACATACAACAAAGCCGGCCTAAGCTATTAAAAGGAAAAGATTCGGAATTTTTATTTTTGAATCGTTCCGGTAAAAGAATTTCTAGGCAATCATTGTGGAAATTGATAAAAAAATATGCCCGGTCCGCGCGCATTAAAAAACCCATCCGGCCGCATATCTTAAGGCATTCTTTTGCCACCCATTTATTAGAGAGGGGTGCGGACTTGCGTTCGGTCCAAGAAATGCTGGGCCACGCTAATATCTCTACTACGCAAATTTATACGCATATAAATAAAGATAGGCTGAAAACCATACATAAGATGTTTCATCCGAGACCTTAAAAAATGAAAAATTATCTAAACGGTCTAAATAGAGAGTTAAAACAATTAATATTATTAGCCCAAAGCATAGCCCTAGAACAGGGTATTTCTGCTTATTTAGTAGGAGGCTTTGTGCGCGACCTTATTTTAAAGGCAAAAAATTTAGATTTAGATATCGTTGTAGAAGGAAACGGCATAAAATTTGCAGAAGAATTTTCCTGTAGGCTTGGTGCCAAGCTTATTCGGCATAAAAGATTCGCTACGGCAACCCTCATTTTAAGATCCGGAATAAAATTAGATATCGCCTCAGCCAGAAAAGAGTTTTACCCAAAACCCGCGGCTTTACCGCAAGTTATACCCGGAAACTTAAGAGACGATTCATACCGTCGGGATTTTTCTATAAATGCCATGGCTATAGGCTTGTCCGGAAAAGATGCAGGAAGGCTTATAGATTATTTTCATGGTCAAGAGGACTTAAGAAGCAAAAAAATACGCATACTACACAGCCTTAGTTTTATCGATGATCCCACGCGTATATTGCGGGCTATCCGTTTTGAACAAAGATACAATTTTAAGATAGAGCCCGATACCTTAAAAAATTTAAAAAAAGCCGCCAGGCTTAAGATGTTGGAAAAAACAGAGCCGCAAAGATTGCGCGATGAATTAATTCCCGTATTAAAAGAGAAAACGGTATTAAAACAGATTAAACGCTTAAGAGAATTAGTAGGATTTGCTTTTATAAATAAGCGCCTTTTGTTATCGCCAAAAAACCGCGTATTATTCAAGGCTGCCGAAAGCCAGATTAACTGGTTTAAAAAAACCTACCCCAAGCGTAGAGGCCTCGATAGTTGGCTTATTTATTTTATGGCGCTCTTGGACTCTTTAGCCACCAGAGATATAAAATCAGTATGTAGGCGCTTTGCTTTTCGTAAAGGAGAGGCCAAAAGAATATTGAATTATAAACAAAGCAACCGCGTTATTATGGGAGAGCTTCATCGTTCCCAGGTTAAGCCGGCAAAGATTTTTTCTTTATTAGAACCCTTAAGTTACGAAGCTATTCTTTTGATTAAAGCAAAATCTAAAGATAAAAAGATAAATAAATATATTGCCGACTTTTTCAAGATTTATAACGGCATGTGTATTTCTGTTTCAGGAGATGATCTACGTAAGTTAGGAATTCTTCCAGGCCCATATTACCAGGGGATCTTTGCTAAAATCCTCCAGGCCAAGCTCAACGGAAAAATTAGTACCAAAGAACAAGAGCTGGCTTTTATTAAAAAAATATACAGGTATTAAATGACGGTAGGAATTTTGCAATATTAATAGCACCTTGTCAAATATAGTTAGTTTTATCGAAGGTTATAGCGGCATACAATTAATTGATTATGAAATGGAGTTGATCTAATATGTCCAGACACGATAAGCTTACCGAGGCAATCAAGAAGGAGGTCAGTTGCATCCTGCACGATGAAATAAAAGATCCGCGCTTAGGGTTTGTTACTATTACCAAAGTAGAATTAACGCCGAATTATAGATATGCCAAAGTATTTTTTAGCGTTTTGGGCCAGGAACAGGATTACAAGAAGACCAAAGAAGCGCTGGATTCGGCATTAGGGTTTATCCGCCGGCTAATCGCCCAACGCATTAGATTAAGGTTTGCCCCGGAGATTTCTTTTAAAGAGGATAAATCGTCAGAATATAGTTTTAGGATTGAGGAAATACTTGAGGAGATAAAAAAGAAAGATGCCACTAAAAAAAGTAAGCGAATACATAAGAAGAAATAAGAGGTTCCTCATTACTACCCATACTAGCCCCGAAGGTGATGCCTTGGGTTCACAACTTGCTTTCTATATGCTGCTTAAGAAAATGGGTAAATTCGCTTTAATGGTAAATGAGGATATAGTCCCTGATGAATATAATTTCCTGCCCGGAGCAAATAAGATACAAAGAGTGAGAAAGAGCCTAGCCAAATTTAAATTTGATTGTTTTGTGACTTTGGATTGTTCTGATTTAAAACGCTGTGGTAAAGCTTCTATTTTTAGTATTAATAAACCGGTCGTTAACATTGACCACCATATAAGCAATGCAAGATTTGCCGATGTCAACTGCGTGGATGCGAAGGCGTCTTCGGCTGCGGAAATAGTCTATAGGCTCTATAAACAATTGCGTATTCCTTTGAATAAAGATATAGCTACCTGTTTATATGTAGGCATCCTTACTGACAGTGGTTCTTTTCATTACTCTAATACTACCAGCCTCACGCATAAAATAGCGTCCCATCTTTTAAAATTTGGCTTGGATAGCGCAAAGATTTACAAGAAGATATACCAAAGCATACCTTTTAGAGATATACAACTATTAACTAGAATACTGCCCAATTTGAAGGTTCAGTTTGACGGTAAGGTCGCTTGGCTTGGGCTAGAAAAAAGTTCATTAAAAAATACCAAGATATCTATTGATTTGACCGAGCAAATTTTAAGCTTCGCCCGTAATATAAAAGATGTAGAAGTAGTGGTGCTATTCAAGGAAAATTTAAAAACAAAGAATGAAATCCGGGTAAACTTTAGGTCTCAGGGAAAAATTGACGTAAATAAGATAGCCGGTTTTTTTGGCGGCGGAGGGCATAAGACAGCCAGCGGCGCCACTGTTAAAGGCAGCTTAGGCCAAGTAAGCAAGAAGGTTTTGGCTAAAATAAAAGAAAGTCTTTAATGAACCTGGCGTTTTTCTCTATTATTTTAGCAGGGCCTGGCTTGGTTTGTTTCTCGCGGGGACGCTCTCCCCGCCCCTGCGAGGCGGGGATTCGCTCCCCTGCGGTGCCTCGCTCTCACTAACAAATTCTTAGCAGGTGAACCATGCCCGCTCGACATCCTCGGAGGCCCCGCTCAAAACTAAACCAAGCCACCCGCTAAAAGCATAAAACTTAAATATGAAAATTATATACGGCCTGAAAGGAATCGAGAAGTTTAAGAAGCCTGTAGTTGCGCTGGGTGTATTCGACGGCGTACATCGCGGACACAGGCGTATTTTAGAAGAAACAGTAAGGATTTCCCACAGGATACACGGCACCAGCATAGCCTTAACCTTCTGGCCCCACCCGCAAAAAAGAAAAAGCCTCTATTCTTTAGAACATCGCCTAAGATTAATCCAGGAGATCGGCATAGACGCCTGCATTATTATAAATTTTAGCCGTAATTTCGCTAAAATATCCGCAGAAGATTTTATTAAAGATATTTTAGTTAAAAAAATCAGGGCTGCTTACATATGTATTGGTAGAAATTTCAGATTCGGCCAAGGCGTAAGAGGCAATTTTTATACCCTGCAAAGATTATCCGGCATATATAACTTTAAGATAAAAGTATTTAAGATGCTAAAATTGGGCAGCCGTGCTGTAAGTAGCACCTATATCCGCAGCCTAATCATGCAGGGAAATCTTGCGCGCGCTAAAAGATTGCTCTTACGCCCGGTAAGTATTTTGGGTACGGTAATAAAAGGGAGCTCTTTAGGCAAGAGATTGGGGTTTCCTACGGCAAATATTAATCCGCATCATGAAGTTGTTCCGCCTTACGGCATATATGCCGTAACGGTTTTATTAGCTAATAAAAGATTAAACGGCCTTTGCTATATCGGGGAAAAACCCACTTTTCATAAATGTTCTAAAGAACACATCGAAGTATATATACTTAATTTTAAAAAGAATATTTATGG
>MHGH01000015.1:97767-123804 GCA_001805465.1 Omnitrophica WOR_2 bacterium RBG_13_41_10
TGCCTACAGATCCATAAAGATGTAGCTTCCAGCAAAAAGATATTTTCCCGCCACTAATTAATACCACAATATATGCCTATTATTACCTTTCTTAACCACTAGTCCTTGTATTTCATTAAGTTAGGGAAATTTTTATCTTGACAAGAAAGATAATTTTATCTATACTTTGGGATACAAAGTGGTTAAAAGTGGAGTAAAGTGGAAAGAGGTTAAGCCATGTTTTATGGTGAATTTTTGCATTCCATAGACCGTAAAGGTCGCCTGATATTGCCTGCTAAATTTCGCGAAGTAGCAAAGTCTAATTTCATAGAGAAGTTTTTTATTACCCGCGGATTAGATAAATGCCTTTTTATGTTTTCCGAAGAAGAATGGCGTATACAGGAAACAAAATTTAAATCCATTTCTTTTACTAAGCAGGAGGCGCGCACTTTTAATCGCCTGTATTTTTCCGGGGCTACGGATATTATCGCCGATAGGCAAGGAAGGATTTTGCTGCCACAATATCTTAAAGATTTTGCCGAAATTAAAAAAGATGTTGTAATCGTAGGGGTCGCTAACAGGATAGAAATCTGGTCCAAAGATAAGTGGCAGGCTTTTTATGGAAGCTCGCGGCCGTCTTTTGAAGAGATCGCTGAGAAATTAATAGATAACATTTAGTCATAAGGTTGTAATGTGAAATCCCAATTGCACACTCCGGTAATGCTTACGGAGGTTATAGAATATTTAAATTTATCTAGCGGCAAGATTATAGTAGATGCAACAATAGGCCTAGGCGGGCATAGCCGGGCAATATTATCGCAGCTTGCGCCTGGTGGCAAGCTTATCGGCATTGATCGCGATGCAGAGTCGCTAGCTTTAGCGCGCCAGAACCTGCGCGATCTAGGTAGCGGCTGTATCTTTGTGCATGGAAATTTTATGGATCTCGATAATATCCTAAAAAATATAAATATTAAAAAAATAGACGGCATACTCTTTGATTTAGGTGTTTCTTCTTTTCAGTTAGAGGCCCCTGAGCGGGGGTTTAGTTTTCAGGATGAAGGACCTTTAGATATGCGCATGGATAGAAACAGTTTTATCTCCGCATACGATCTCATAAATAATCTTACAGAGGAGGAAATATCCACCTTATTGTGGAATTTCGGGCAGGAAAAATGGCATAACCGTATTGCCAGGGTTCTAGTGACAGAAAGAGAAGCACATCCTATTGCCACTACTGCCCAGTTAAGTAATCTCGTGGTAAGGGCCATACCTGTAAGGTACAGGCATTCCCGCCTACATGCTGCCACTAGAACTTTTCAAGCAGTGCGTATTGCCGTAAATAGAGAGCTGGAGGCCCTGGAGATAGCGATAAATAAAGCGGTTAAGCTGTTAAATAAAAATGCCAGGATATGTGTTATATCTTTTCATTCTTTAGAGGACCGTATAGTTAAATTAACTTTTCGTAAGGCAGCTAGTATGGTTGAAATAAACATTATCACCCCTAAGCCCGAGGTCGCCAAAAACGAAGAGCTAAACCACAACCCCCGCAGCCGCAGTGCGAAGCTGCGCGTTGCCGAAAAATTATAATAAAATGAAAATACCCAAATTTTTAGCAGCTATTTTCTTTATTACTTTATTAAGCCTGCTTTATGTCTGGCAGCAGACAGAGATTTTTCGCCTGGCTTATGCCGCCCAAAAACAACAGACATCCTTCCAGAATTTACTTGATAAAAACACCGTCTTAAGATACAATATAAAAAGAGATTCTTCTTTGACGCGTCTTGGCAATAAATTTTTTCAGCAATCTGATTTTCAGATGCCTGAGACGTATCATTTAGTACGATTGGAATATTCCAAAGGAAATATGGTTTTAAGTGAATCCCAGCCTAATAAAGAAGGTATATTGTCCCGTCTCTTTGGTATTAAGAGGCAGGCTGAGGCCAAGACAATTAAATCCCCAAATCCGCTTGTGGTTGGTAGTTACTAATAACCAACCTTAAATTTTATTTAAATTCGTGTATATAGTCAATCACCACCGCAGAATCAATGCGGTCTTCTTATTATTTTTTATCTTCCTTGCTTTTTGCATAGCCCGCCTTTTATTTATCCAATTCTTTCGTGCAACCTACCTTAAGGGTATTGCTAAGAAACAATACAATTTATTCGTAGAATTAGAACCCCGCAGGGGCACTATATACGATGCCAATCTTAAGCCTCAGGCAGTAAATATATCTATAGATTCCCTCTATGCAGTGCCCAATGAAATCCCCGAACTAGATAAAGAGCGGATCACCAAGAAGCTTTCCCCTATTTTAGATATGGATTATTCTTCTTTAAAAGATAAATTATATCGCCAGAAAGCTTTTATTTGGTTAGCTAGAAAAATAACTCCTGGGCAGACTGAGGCTATAAAAAAATTAAACATAAAAGGGCTGGGCTTTCTTAAAGAAACTAAACGTTGTTATCCTAACGGGTATTTAGCCAGCCACCTAGTCGGTTTTGCCGGATTAGATAATGTGGGATTAGAAGGGTTGGAATTGTTATATGATAGAAGCCTAAAGGGCGAAAACGGTTTTGCCTTTTTCTTGAGGGATGCCCGTCAAAAAAGATTAGACCTCTATGAAAACATGGTTGTTCCTAAAGACGGTTATGACTTAATTTTAACTATAGATGAAGTTATACAGTATATTGCAGAACGCGAAATAGATAAGGTATACCGGGCTTATCGTGCTAATAGCGCTAGCATCATCGTGATGGATCCGCATACAGGAGCAATCCTTGCCTTGGCAAAACGGCCTACTTTTGATTTGAATGAATATGCCAAAGTCTCTAGGGCCCAGATACATGATAGTGCAATATGCGATTTATTCGAACCGGGTTCTGTATTTAAGATAGTCACAGCCTCAGCAGCCTTAGAAGAGAAAAAAGTAGTTGAAGAAGATAAATTTTTCTGTGAAAATGGCTCTTATAAGGTAGCCACGCATATACTCCACGACCATACCCCCCACGGCTGGCTTACCTTTAGGGAGGTCATTACAGAATCCAGCAATATCGGTACTACCAAGGTTGCGCAGATTTTAGGTCCCCAAACTCTCTATCGCTATGTAAGGTTATTTGGGTTTGGCGAGAAATTAGGAATTGACCTTCCGGGTGAAATCTCCGGTTCCATTAAAGAGCCCCGCCTTTGGTCCAAGGTATCTATCGGCGCGATACCCATAGGCCAGGAAGTAGGAGTTACGGCCTTGCAGTTAGTCTCGGCAGTATCGGTAATTGCTAACGGCGGGCAACTGATGAAGCCTTATCTAGTAAGAGAAATCAGGGATAAATATGGCGAGACTATTAAAGCCATATCCCCGCAATTAATCCGTAAAGTTATTTCAATAGATACCGCCTCCAGAATGAAAAAGATACTTACCGGCGTGGTGGAGGATGGTACGGGAAAATTAGCAAAAGTCCCCGGCTTTACGGTGGCCGGCAAAACTGGAACAGCGCAAAAATTGGAACCCAACGGCGCTTATTCCCACGATAAATTTATTGCTTCATTTATAGGTTTTGCTCCGGCAGAGGATCCGGCTATTAGTGTGGTGGTTACGGTTGACGAGCCCCGGCCGTATTATTTTGGCGGCGTAGTAGCCGCACCGGTATTTAAGAATGTCGTAAGCGATACCTTGAAGTATTTAAAGACCCATCCTTCGGTGCTTGAGGCCTTAGCTTCTCATGAAACTGACAGAGATAATTAAGTTTTTGGATGTTGATTCTTTAACCTGCCCCTTAGAGGATTTCCAGGTAAAAGGGATAAGTTGTGATTCTAGGAAAGTTGCGGATGGTTATCTTTTTGTAGCTATCGCCGGCACAAAGGAAGATGGGCATAGATTTATTAATGAGGCAATACAGTGCGGCGCAAAAGCAGTTATCGTACAAAATAAGACCATGATTCCCCAAGAAATAACCGCGATTACGGTAGGAGATTGCCGAAGCGCCCTAGCAAAAATTAGCGCAGAGTTTTACGGAAATCCTTCCGGAAAAATAAAAGTCGTGGGTATAACCGGTACCAACGGAAAAACTACGGTATCCTATCTAATTGAAGCAATATTAAAAGAAGCAAATTATCTTCCCGCGGTTATCGGTACTGTTGAGTATCGTTTTAAAGATAAAAGAATACCTTCCCTCAATACTACTCCCGGCCCCCTAGAAATCCAATCAATGTTATCTTGGATGCTCAAAGAAGGTGCTGATTATGCGATAATGGAGGTTTCTTCGCATGCCTTAGATCAAAATAGGACTGAGGCGATTAATTTTCATTCCGCGATATTTACTAATCTTACTCAGGATCACCTAGATTATCACAAGACTAAAGAAAATTATTTTCAGGCCAAGGCCAAATTATTTAAAAATATGACTAGAGGGTCTTTTGTGATTATTAACAATGATGACCCCTCTGGAGATAGGCTGAAAAAAATTACTGTTGCCAGAAAAATAACCTACGGAATCAAGGATGGGGCTGATATCCTTGCACGCGATATCCGGCTTGATATCAGTCATACAGAGTTTTCCGTCAGCGGCCTTAACCTCAAGATGCGCCTAGAGGCGCCGCTTATAGGCCGGCATAATGTGTATAATATCTTAGCGGCGTTAGCTTGGGCAAAAGGCGAAGGGATAGATCCCGTTATTGTAAAGTCTGCCATGGAAAAATTTCCCTGCGTACCGGGTAGGCTGGAGGGCGTGGATAATAATAACGGTATTCTGATATTCGTAGATTACGCCCATACCGAAGATGCCCTGAACAACGTGATTAGAAGCTTAAGGGAGTGCACTAAAAAAAGAGTTATCGTTGTTTTTGGTTGCGGAGGCGAGCGCGATAAAACAAAAAGGCCGAAGATGGGTAGAGCCGTAACAGAATTAGCGGATTTTGCTATTATTACCAATGATAATCCGCGTTCAGAAGATCCTGAGCAAATAATAGAGGATATTAAAAAAGGAATAACCCGGGATAATTACTGTGTTATTCCGGATAGACGAGAGGCAATAGGCAGGGCTCTGTCTTTAGCCAGAAAAGGCGATATTATATTGGTTGCAGGTAAGGGCCATGAGAGTTATCAAATACTAAAAGATAAGACTATTCCTTTTGATGACAGGCAGGCAATAAGACAATGTTTAAAGTCAATGAATTAGTAGAGGCGGCTAAGGGAAGATTATGCGGGGGGGAAAAACAGACATCCGTCGCAGGTATATCTATAGATTCCCGTACTATTAAAGCGGGTGAGGCTTTTTTAGCCATAAAGGGAGAAAATTTTGACGGGCATGATTTTATAGCTGAGGCAGTAAATAGAAAAGCTTCTTGTCTAGTAGTTAGCGAACGCAGCCGGATTAAATATTTAAAAAATAAATTAAATAGATTGTCTATAATAGAAGTAAAGGATACAATAAAGGCTTTAGGTGATATCGCTGGTTATCAACGCCGAAAATTCAATATCCCCGTGATTGCGGTTACAGGCAGTAACGGCAAGACCACAACCAAAGAGATGATTAGTTGGGTCTTGGCAAAGAGATATAAGGTGCTAAAAAATGAAGGCACTAAGAATAATCAAATAGGCCTACCGATGGCTTTGTTAAATCTTAAATCCCATCACCAAATCGCAGTTTTAGAAATAGGTACCAATCATTTCGGCGAAGTAGGTATTTTGAGTAAAATATGCTCTCCTAATATAGGGATTATTACCAATATTGGCTCTTCGCATTTGGAATTTTTGCGTAACTTAAAAGGTGTCTTTAGGGAAAAATATGCTTTAATTGAAAATTTAATCCAGCCGCATATTGCAATACTCAATGCTGATGACAATCTCTTAATGAAAATATTGAACCAAAAAAAGACAAAACAGTTTTTTATGGGTTTTGGCATCAAGGAAAGATGCGATTTTACTGCATCCAAAGTTCAATTTAACTGGCAAGCTAAAAAATGGAGTATGCCAAGGGCAAATTTTTCGCTAAACGACAAAAAGATATTCTATCTAAAGACCTTAGGATTACATAATATATATAATGCCTTGGCAGCAATAACAACGGCGCGGATTTTTGGTATGGGATATGGAGAAATCGCCCGCGGTTTAGCCTCTTTTGAATTCCTTAAGATGCGCTTAAAATTTAGAGAATTTAATAAAATAAAATTTATTGATGATAGCTATAATTCTAATCCTGTTTCCTTAAGGTGTACCTTAGAGGTGCTAAAGAATATCAAAACAGAAGGCAGAAAAATATTTGTCATGGGAGACATGTATGAATTAGGAAAGAATCAAGCGCTGTTTCATTGTCAGGCCGGTAGGCTTGCAGCCGGCATCTGCAATACCTTGATCACTGTTGGCGAATCATCTTTACTTGCAGCCCAAGCAGCAAAAAAGCTCGGATTTAAAAAGAGCAATATCTATACTTGCGAATCTTCCAGCGATGCAAAGAATATTCTATTCACTAAGATATCTTTAAAAAAGGATGACGTGGTATTGGTCAAAGGTTCCCGTTTGATGAAAATGGAAAAAATATTCCAAGTTTAATATGCTATATTACCTGCTTTATCCACTGCATCACGCAATCTCTTTCTTTAATGTCTTTAGGTATATTACCTTTAGAGCTGCCATGGCTATAGTGACTAGTTTTCTGATCAGCCTGATTTTAGGCCCACCCTTAATTAGAATGCTCACCCGTTTAAAAATGACCCAGAATATAAGAAAAGAAGAAAGCCAGAAACTCTATGAACTGCATAGTAAAAAAGAGTCCACTCCCACTATGGGAGGTATCCTGATAATATTAGCGGTAGTGTTATCCACTTTGCTATGGGCAGATATACTTAATAAATATATAATTTTGGCTTTATTAAGTATTGTCTGGATGGGGATAACCGGATTTATTGATGATTACTTAAAACATATCAGAAAAAAATCCAAGGGCCTTGAAGTTACTACGAAATTAACCAGCCAGATAATTTTCGGTTTGTTGTTAGGCTCAATTCTTTTTTTGGGTCCTGAGCACAGCGCGAAGATAGACGTGCCGTTTTTAAAAGATATATTCATAGATTTAGGCACCTTTTATATACTATTTGTCATTTTGGTAATAGCCGGTACTTCTAATGCTGTAAATCTGACCGACGGTTTAGACGGCCTTGCTATAGGCAGCGTGATTATGGTAGCTTTTGCTTTTAGTATCTTAAGTTATCTATCCGGCAATATTAATTTCAGCCGCTACTTATTTATACCCTACTTAGCCGGTAGCGGAGAATTAACCATATTTTGCGCCAGTATTCTGGGGGCAGGCCTGGGGTTTTTATGGTTTAATTGTTATCCCGCTTCTATATTTATGGGGGATGTAGGGTCTTTGGCATTAGGGGGAGCTTTAGGGACCATCGCCGTATTAATAAAAAAAGAATTACTTTTAGTAATTGTCGGGGGCGTATTTGTTTTGGAGGCATTGTCTGTGATATTACAGGTAGCCTCTTTTCGCCTGAGAAAAAAAAGAATATTTAAAATAGCTCCGCTACACCATCATTTTCAGTTCATCGGTTGGTCAGAGAGCAAGGTAATCGTGCGGTTTTGGATTATCGCTATAATTTTTGCCCTCTTGACCTTGGTTACCTTGAAGGTAAGATAAATCTTAAAGAGAATGAAAAACAGGCAATATTTTCAAGATAAAAAGATTTTGGTTGTAGGTCTTGGGCGTAGCGGCCTAGCCTGCGCGGATTTACTTTCTGGATTAGGGGCCAAAGTAAGCATATCCGATAATCAGGATAATGATGCTACGCGTTTAAACGCTTCAAAGTTAAAAAATAAGAACATCGGTATAGAATTAGGTAAACACTCTCAAGCATTTATAAAAGGTTCCCAGCTGGTTGTAGTTTCACCGGGTATCTTACCTTGCGCCCTACCGATAGCTTGGGCTAAAGAGCTGAATATCCCGCTAGTAAGTGAAATAGAAGTAGCCTCGATTCTGTGTCCGGCCAAGATTATTGCAGTAACTGGTTCCAACGGCAAGACCACAGTCACTACTTTAATTGGCAAGATATTGGAAGCTCAGGGTAAAAGAGTTTTTGTCTGTGGAAATATAGGCAATCCCTTTTGCGCTGAAGTAGCTAAAATGAATGAGGGTGATTTTGTATCCTTGGAAGTAAGCTCTTTTCAACTGGAAACCATAAAGACATTTAAACCCAAGATTTCGCTTATGCTAAACCTTTGCCAAAACCACCTGGATAGATACAGCGATCTCCAGGATTATTTTCAGGCTAAGAAGCGTATCTTTATCAATCAGGATAAGGACGACTACCTAGTTTTAAACCAAGATGATCCTGCAGTAAAAGGAATGGCCAAAGAAGCAAGGGCAACTATCATATATTTTCGGAGTAGCGAAGATTTAAACCCCAACCAGGCCGCGGTGGTGGCAGTTGGTTCAATTTTAAACATAGAGAAAGAATTATGCCAGCAAGTATTCAGGAATTTTAAAGGGGTGGAACATCGTTTAGAGCTTGTCGGTAGTATAGGCGGTATCGAGTTTATCAATGATTCCAAAAGCACTACCGTGGATTCTACGGTTTGGGCATTAAATAATATTTCTTGCCCCATAGTTTTAATAGCCGGAGGCAAAGATAAGGGTTGCGATTATAGCGCTATTGCGGATTTAATCTCAAGAAAGGTAAAAAAAGTAATATTGATCGGCCAGGCCAAAGAAAAAATAAAAAAAGCGCTTAAAGGTCAGCTTCCTATTGGTGAGGCACCTACATTAGAGGAGGCAGTGAGGGTCTCTTTCACTGAGGCTGAATCCGGGGATTGTGTATTGCTTTCTCCTATGTGTTCCAGTTTTGACATGTTTGCCAATTACGAGGAAAGAGGGGCGGTTTTTAAAAAGACCGCGCTCGATTTAATTAAAAATGGTCCGTAGTATAAGATTAAGTTTATTTACCGTTACCGTTATTCTGATATGCGTCGGGGTAGTAATGATTTACAGCGCTTCCAGTATCTATGCCTGTGAAAAATATCAGGACGGATTTTTTTTCTTAAAAAGACACCTTAGTTTTCTGGTAATCGGCCTAGCACTCACTCTTTTTATTATGAGCATTGACTACAGAAAATTAAGGAGATTTTCTAAGCCCTTATTAATAATTGCGTTTCTTTTATTGGTCTTAGTTTTAATCCCGGGATTAGGAAGGGAGGTTTCCGGAGCGCGCCGATGGTTTAGGTTTAAGTTTATAAGTTTCCAGCCTTCAGAGTTTGCCAATATGGCGGTAATAATTTATATAGCAGATTTTATCGC
The DNA here is from genome assembly GCA_001805465.1 of Omnitrophica WOR_2 bacterium RBG_13_41_10. Classification (GTDB taxonomy): domain Bacteria; phylum Omnitrophota; class Gorgyraeia; order Gygaellales; family Profunditerraquicolaceae; genus RBG-13-41-10. The sequence goes on from MHGH01000015.1 coordinate 107,035, forward strand.
CCGTAAAGGCAGTAATATTAAAACATTATTACGCGGATTTTTGCCGCCCATATTTATTTTAGGGGCGTCTGTATTATTAATTTTACTGCAGCCGGATTTAGGGACCGCGATAGCTTTAGCGGTAGTGGTATTTAGCATGTTATTTATAGCGGGGGCAAGATTATCGTATCTGGGAAGCCTTATCCTGGCGGGTTTACCTGTGCTTTATTTTTTAATCTTTAGCGTGCCTTACAGGAGAATGCGTATTATGGCATTTTTAAACCCCTGGTTGGATCCCAAAGGCAGCGGCTTTCAGATTATCCAGTCGCAGCTAGCATTGGGTTCCGGAGGTATATTCGGCGTGGGATTAGGTCAATCGCGGCAAAAACTGTTTTATCTACCGGCAGCGCATACAGATTTTATTTTTTCCATTATCGGAGAAGAGTTGGGTTTAATCGGCACCATAGGAATAATTATATTATTTATGATTTTTATTCACCAAGGATTTAAAATCTTAAAAAATTCTGCTGATAAATTCGGATATTTTTTAGGATTGGGTTTAATTTTAATAATTTCCTTTAAGGCCGCAGTAAACATAGGGGTTTCTTGTGGGGTGTTGCCTACAAAAGGTCTACCTTTATCTTTCATTAGCTACGGCGGTTCTTCTTTTATATTTGATATGGTTAGCGTGGGCATACTTTTAAATATAGCACGTACTGGAGAATATCCGTGAAAATTTTGGTTGTCTCTGGCGCAACCGGCGGGCATATATTTCCCGCCTTAGCTTTTTTGGATAGCCTAAGGCAACAAGATCAGAATATAGAAACCCTGCTTATTTTGCCCAAAAGGAATATACTGGGTAAAGAGATAGCCTGTGGTTATAAAATCCGTTATATTTCAATATCGCCCATAAAACTTAGCTTTTCTTTTAAGAATATTAAAGGCGTATTTAATTTTTTAAAAGCAAGCTTGAAGAGTATTTTTATACTCGTAGAATTTTGTCCTGATACTGTCGTGGGTTTCGGAAGCCTTAGTTGTATTCCCGTAATTTTATTTGCCTGGATTTTTAGAATAAAAACTATGATACACGAGCAGAATGTTTTTCCAGGAAGGGCCAATACCTTCCTGGCTCCTTTTGTTGACAGAATAGCTATATCATTTGGAGAAACACAAAGATTCTTAAAGCAATATAGAAGGAAGATAGTCGTTACCGGTAACCCCTTGCGTAGTTCTCTTAAGATAATCGAGAAAACCAAGGCCCTGGAGTTTTTTCAATTTTCTAAAAGTAAGTTTACTATTCTGGTGATGGGAGGCAGCCTCGGCAGCAGCAAGATAAATCAGAGTTTTCAGGGGGCGGTCTTAAGTATGGGGAATAAAAATAATTTTCAGGTTATTCATCTAGGCGGAACCAAAGATTACGGTTATTTAAAAGACGGTTATAAGAACTTAGGGATAAATGTCAGAATATTTGATTTTTTAGATTCTATGCAATATGCCTATTCGGCAAGCGACCTGGTAATAGCCAGGGCTGGTGCCTTAACTATCGCAGAGATAATCCTTTTTAAATTGCCGGCAATACTTATACCTTACCCCTATGCCCATAAACATCAAGCTATTAATGCAGATATGCTAAATCGGATGAAATCGGCGTTAATAATCCCAGATGATAAACTAGATGCTGAGGCCTTAAAAGACGCAATAAAAGAATTTATGCATAATCCAGATAAGCTCGAAAATATGCGCCTTCAGTATAATAAATCACACAGTAAAGATGCCAGCGTTTTATTGGTTGAGCTTGCAGTTTCTTTAAATTAAATGAAAAAAATATTTCTAGCCTGTATGATAATCGCATTATATGCCCTGCCCCTAGAAGCGCAAATCAACAACTGGAATATATCCAAGAGCACGCATTTTATTATCTATTATAAGGAAGCTCCCCAACGTTTTATCGATCAGCTGATAGATAAGGCAGAGGGTTATTATAACGACATTGCAGACAACCTGGGTTTTAGAAGATATAATTTTTGGTTATGGGATAATCGCGCCAAGATCTATATTTATGATGATGCCGAAACTTATCAGGCCGCTACCAAACAACCCGCCTGGTCTTACGGGTGCGCCAATGTCCAGGATAAGGTAATTTCTACTTTTATTAATTCAAAAGTTTTTTTTGATACTATATTACCGCACGAGATGGGCCATATTATTTTTAGGGAATTTATAGGTTTAGATACAGCGGGTATCCCGGTATGGTTAGATGAAGGGATCGCCTCTTATCAAGAAAAGAGAATTTATTCTATGGCAAACAGCTTTATAAAAGAGGCAATTAAAAAAGGTGATTTTATTGATTTGGAAGATTTATCTAAAATGATGCCTGCTGCCTTAAAAGAAGAAAAGCAGGTAAATCTCTTTTATGCGGAGGCAGTAGGAATAATAGATTTCCTAGTTAAGAAATTCGGCCAGGATGATTTTATTCTTTTTTGCCAGACCTTAAGAGATAGAGGGGATTTGGAAAGGGCAATAAAGTACGTGTATCCTTTTAGGAATATTAGAGAATTAAACGAAGCCTGGGTAGAATATTTAGAAAAATGAAAGGACATTATCACTTTATCGGTATCGGCGGAATCGGTATGAGCGCAATTGCCAAGCTATATTTACGCCGAGGTATAAAAATAAGCGGGTCTGATCTTAAAGAGAGCAAGATTACCGAAGAGCTTAAGAATCTGGGGGCTGATGTTTTTATAGGCCATGCCGCTATTAATGTTAATAATGCGGATTTAGTTGTTTATTCTTCGGCTATTAAAGAAGATAACCCGGAATTCCAAGAGGCCCAAAAACTTAAAGTTCCACTATTAAAACGGGCTGAAGCATTATCTAGGTTGATGCAGAATAAGAAAGTAATCACGGTTGCCGGCAGCCACGGTAAAACCACCACTACCTCTTTGATATCTTATATGTTGTTTGAGGCCGGATTATTGCCCACGGTTGCCATAGGGGGCATCTTAAAGAATATCGACAGCAATGCTTCTTTAGGAGAAGGGGATTTTTTCGTAGCAGAAGCCGATGAGTCAGACGGCTCTTTTTTATATTATCAACCTAACCACTCCGTAATCACTAATATAGATTATGAGCATCTTGACTATTATAAAGAATTTAAAAACGCTGTTTCTGCATTCAGAGAGTTTATAAATAAAACCATAAAAAACGGGTGCGTATTTGCTTGTTGCGACGATAAAAATTTAAAAAGCCTCTTTAAAGATTATCGCAATCGGTATATTCTTTTCGGGTTAGGCCCAGACGCGGATATTTCAGCAAAAAATATTAAGATAAACGGATTAAGCTCTGAATTTGATTGCTTTTATAGGAATAAGCTTGTGGATAGGTTCACTTTAATGTTAGGCGGAAAGCACAACATAAGCAATGCTCTTTCTGTTATTGCCTTGGGCCTTGAGTTAAAGATAGACCTAGAGGTCATTAAGAAAGCGCTATTAAACTATAAAGGAGCCGGAAGAAGACTAGAGATTAAATTCGATAATCAGGATTATCTTATAATCGATGACTATGCGCATCATCCCACAGAAATTCAGGCTACTTTAGAGGCAGTAAAGAGTCTTGAGAAAAAAAAGATAATTGCCGTATTCCAACCTCACCGTTATTCCCGTACCGGGCTCTTGTGGGAAGAGTTCGCTAGAAGTTTTAATCTGGCAGACGAAGTTATTGTTACGGATATATATTCGGCTGGTGAGACTCCTGTGCAAGGCATAACCGCAGACCGGCTTTCTAATCGGATAAGAGAGAATAACCCAAGGAAACCCGTAACTTTTTTACCCAAGCAAGAAATTACGGATTATATTTTAAGGAGTATTCAGCCTGGAGATTTAGTGATTACTTTGGGCGCAGGAGATATCACTAAGATAAGCGATGAAATGGTTTCAAGGTTTAAAAGGTAAGATTTTTTTTAAGGAACCCCTAAAAAATCATACTACCTTCAAAATCGGAGGCAGGGCCGAGTTTTTTGCCGAACCCTATGATACAGAAGATTTAAAATTGCTGCTTAAGAAAATCAAGCAATACAAGATGCCCTTTTATATATTAGGGGCCGGAAGCAATGTTTTAGTTAGCGATAAAGGCTTAAAGGGTGTAGTTATACATTTGAATTCGCCTTGTTTTAAAAGATTAAGTTATAAAGGCAATCTTATTGAGGCGGGTGGCGCAGTTATGTTGAGGCAACTAGTGGCTACAGCGGGAAAATTTGGGCTTTGCGGTGTGGAGTTTTTGGCGGGTATCCCCGGCACAATAGGAGGCGCTTTAGTAATGAATGCCGGTATCCCGGGAAAAAATATTTCAGATTTAGTGGAAGAAATTACCGTTATGGGTTATAATGGTAATATAAAAAGGCTGTCTAAAAAGGATTTAAGGTTCGGCTATCGTGTTTCTAATCTATCCAAATATATAATTTTAAATACGCGTATCAGGCTAGTCAGGAAAAATAAAAAAGCGATTCAGCAATGCATAAATGAATATCTTAAAAAAAGGAAACTCACCCAGGATTTAGCATGGCCTTCTCTTGGCTGCGTCTTTAAGAATCCTAAAGGAGATTCAGCTGGAAGATTAATTGACTGTTGTGGCCTAAAAGGTAAAACCATGGGCCAAGCGCGCATTTCTTCTAAGCACGCCAACTTTGTAGTGAATATTAAAAATGCCCGTGCACGGGACGTCGGTAAATTAATGAATTTAGCCAGAAAAAAAGTAAGAGATAAGTTTGGCATAACTTTAGAGCCGGAAATAATAAGATGGCAGTAGAGAAAATAAAAAGCCTTGGTAGGATTGGCGTATTAATGGGAGGTGCCTCTAGTGAAAGGGAGATTTCTCTAGGGTCTGGCAACGCTGTTTTAGAGGCTCTGAAAAAATCGGGAGTCCAGGCAATATCCATCGATATTAAAACCGAAAATATTGCAGAAAATATCCGTTTGCTCAAAGAAAGTAAAATAGATTGTGCTTTTATTGCTATGCACGGCCGTTTCGGGGAAGACGGCCAATTACAGGCACTATTGGATAGTTTAAAGATTATTTATTCCGGTTCCGGTAGTTTAGCCAGCAGATTAGCCATGGATAAGGTAGCCTCGCGTAACATATTCCAAAGGCATCATCTTGGAGTCCCTAGGTATATCGTGCTCAATAATATTGATTACGCCAAATATAAAAAAGAGATAGATAATCTAGCTTTGCCTTGGGTGATAAAACCCTCTACCCATGGCTCTAGCGTCGGTTTATCTATTATCGAAAAGAAAAAGGACTTAAGCGAGGCGTTGAACTTAGCTTTTAATTTTGATAAAACTGTAATTATTGAAGAGTATATACCGGGCAGAGAAATGACTGTAGGCATTTTGGATGAGCAGCCATTACCTGTGATAGAAATAATTCCTAAAAAGAAATTCTTTGATTATCAGGCTAAATACCAATACGGCATGACAGATTATATAGTGCCCGCTAAATTAGAAGAAGCAGTGGTATTAAAATTACAATCTTTAGCTTTATCAGCCCACAGGCTTTTAGGCTGTAAAGGTTTTTCCCGGGCGGATATAATTCTGGATACCAAAAACACTCCCTTCATTTTAGAACTTAATTCTATTCCGGGATTAACGCCGACGAGCCTGTTGCCTAAAGCAGCCCGGGCAGCGGGTATCGAATTTGAGCAACTCTGTCTAAGGCTAGTCGAATTAGCATATGAAAAAGCGCAAGATAGATTTAAGGCCGCTTCTGTCCAGAACGCGGGTTCTTCAGGGTAAGTTGATAATTATATTACTGGCATTAACCGCGCTAGGGCTTGTCGTAGTGTGGGGATTGGGATATTTAATGAGGTCTGATTATTTCCGGATAAGAGACGTTCTAGTCGCCGAAGGCATAAAAGATAATTTCTCGTATCTTAAAGGCCGTAATATTTTTAGTATTGATTTAAACAAAGAATCGCAATATATATCAAATTTATACCCGGTTTATAAAAAAATCCAATTGATTCGCCTGTTACCGGATCGGATATATATTAATTTTGCTAAACGCCAGGCATTAGCCTATGTAAGGCTATACCGGGACTTTTGCGTAGATAAAGACTTAATGCTTTTTGATCCCGTCGATAACATAGGCAGGGAAAACTTACCGATTATTGTGGGCCTGGAGACAAAAATTCACGGCCCAAAGTCAGGAAGGAAGTATGTTATAAAAGAATTGGCGTTAGCGGTGGCTTTAATAAGACAAATAAATAACAATAAGGCGCTAAAAAATTATAATTTTAAGATTATAGATGTGAGAAAACCCGATATTGTATTATTAATTTTGGAGAATGGACCGGAAATAAGAATGTCGCAATCCAATACCGAAAGCAGGGTTAATCTTTTGGCTACCTTGTTTATACAATCAAAAGGCGCTTTGAATAATATAAAATATATTGACCTGAGGTTTAAAGACCCGGTAATCAAATTAAAAGACGCTAAATAGGGGGAGGTAAGCTTCTCATGTTTAATAGTTATATCTGTGCATTGGATATCGGTTGCAGCAAAATTGCAGCATGTGTTATGCAAATTCAGGCCAGGCGTGTCGCGAACATATTTTTCGAAAGCCTGGTCTCTAAAGGTATAAAAAAAGGAGTTATAGTCGATTCTATAGACCTGGTCAATACTTTGAGCCGAATATTAAAAAATTTAAAAGACAAATCAGGAATAAATATCAAATCTGTCTATGCTAACATCTGCGGGCAGGAAATAACCACAAAATACAGCCATGCGGTTATTCCGCTTGCCGAAAGAGGCAATAAAGTCATCACCGCCGCTGATATAAATAAGGTAAATGAACAGGCGCGAATACTCGGCTCAAGTTTAGAAGAAGAGATAATCCATCAGGTGCCTTTTAGCTACACTATAGATGCTGCAAGCGGCCTAGCGAATCCCTTAGGCTTATATAGCCATAGATTAGAGGTAGATTTATTTTTGATCTGTGCTAAATTGTCTTCTATTCAGAGCTTGACCCGCGCAGTAAATCAATCCGGCTATGAGATAAAAGACTTGTTTCTCTCTGGCGTAGCTACGAGCAAGGTCATATACAACGAGGATAATAAAGAGGGGATAAGCATACTTTGTGATATAGGCAGCGATATAACAGAGATCCTAATATTCAATAACGCCGCCCTAAAAAACATAGAGGCGGTATCTGTGGGAGGAAATGATTTAACCGAAGAGTTGGCCCAGATGCTAAAGATACCTTTTGATTTAGCCGAAGACGTGAAAAGGTCGTATGGAATGATTGGGGATGATAGCCACCTAAAGAAGGAAAACGAAATATTGGTAAAAAAGAATGATGTCTATAAAACCATTAAACAGGCAGATGTCTATGATATAGTCAATGCTAAAGCCAAGTCGATCTGCGAGGCCATAAAAGAAAGAATAGGCAGAGCCATTACTTATAGCCAAATAGATAGTTTTGTAGTTGTAGGCCGCAGCATATTATTAGAAGGATTCCTGGAAACACTAGAGAATACTTTGGGTATACCCATAAAAGTAGGGCGTATTTCTTTGCCATCGGGAGCGCGTTACGCAAAAGATATAGCTACTTTGATTAATAAAGATACATCTTTGGCCGGGCAAAAATATATAAAGTATATTTCTTCCCTAGGCATAGCCTGCAATGCCCTTTGGAATTTACAGTCTCAGGCCATATTTTCGCAAGGGGCCCAACGTAATGCTATATTCGGCGTAATCAATAAAGTTAAGGAAGTTTATCAGGAGTATTTTTAGGAAGGTTGGTATCTGTTATAGGCAGGATATAAAAGCATCAATTACTTCCGGGCGGTAACGGATATTTCTATATTTTTTTAATTCTTCTTTAGCTTCCTCAATGGTCATCCCCTTACGGTAGGGTCTATCGGTAGTCATAGCATCAAAGGCATCTGCCGCTGCTAAAATTTGGGCTTCCAGAGATATTTCGTTTCCTTTCAAGTGGTCGGGGTAACCTTGGGCATTTAGCCATTCGTGATGGTGGCGGATGGGGTCTCTTAAGTGCGTGAATCCGTGTAGCGGTATAATTATTCCCTCTCCGATTACCGGGTGGTCTTCCATTATGCTTTTTTCAAAATCATTTAATATATCGGGTTTACGCAATATTTCATCGCTTATACCAATTTTGCCGACATCATGCAGTTGTGCAGCCTCTTTGACAGTCTTTATGGTATGTTCGTCTAAGTTTAATTTTTTAGCAATTTTGACTGCATATTCACTAACGCGGTCAGAATGGCCTCGGCTGTAAATATCGCGCGCCTCTACCGCTAAAGCCAGAGCGGTGATGGTATCTAAATAAGCCTTTTGGTTATCTAGGTTTAACCTTGCGTTTTCAATAGCCATAGCAATCTGCGAGGCGAGGCTAGAAAGGACAACCGATTCATTTTCTTCGAAGTTGGTTTTTTGTCTTTTACCGCTGATAGAAATTACTCCTAAAGTTTTATTTTGGAAAATTAAAGGCGCGCAGATTAAGGGAAGCTTAAAATATTTATTTGTTTGGACACTTTCTAAGCGGGGGATAAGCAACGGTTTTTTCTGTTCCATTACCGATTTTATCGGCTCTTCTTGCAGTGAAATTTTTTTATTAAGAGAATCCGAGGTATCTATGCCAAAGGCGCTTTTTATGATTAGGTCATGATTACCCTCATCCTTAATCAGCAATAATCCGGTATAACCGCCCAGCGCATGTACGGTTGTCTCTAAGATCAGGTCTAAAAAAGAATCGATATTTTCCGTAAAGGATACGCCGCTAGAGACTTTAACTAGAATTTTCTGAAGCGCCTCTTTAGATTTTTTTAACTCCAGGATATTGCTTTCTAACTGTTGAACTACCTGGTTAAAGGAGTCGGCTATTTGATTAACTTCGTTATTGCCTTTAGTTTTAAGTACGATGCGTTTGGATAGATCCCCGGCCAATATATTTTTGGCTTCGCGGGATATTCTAATCAGATTGGTTAGGCTTTTACGCATCCCAATAAAGCCGATCAGAGAAAATACACCGGTCAAGGTAGCAGACCAGAAGATTAAATCCGCATTTAAGGCGTTTTCTTTAGAGGAGATATAGAAGAGAAAAACAATTGTCAAGGCTATAAAGGGCAAGAGCGACATGAAACTAAAGAGGACGGAAAATTTTCTGATGATGGAATCATCCTCAATAGACTTTAAGTGTAATATTTGTTTCATTTTAACATTCCCCCATGTTAATAAATATTCTATCAGATTGATGTACCCTTAGCAATAAGTTTTTAATTGATGTTGACCTTGCATTTTTCTAAGTGTATAATACACCTTAATCTAAAAAAGAAATGATTAAAGAAAATATCTTAAAAATAAGAAACCGTATTAAAGAAGCCTCTTTTAGGATTAATAAGGACCCCGCCGGAATTATTATCGTAGCCGTTACCAAAAATAGGGCTGCCAGCCAAATAGAAGAAGCAATCGCTTGCGGTATAGCTGATATAGGCGAAAACCGCATCCAGGAAGCGGTTAGCAAATATAGCTCAGTACTCAGTACTCCGTACTCCGTACCTAAATGGCACATGGTCGGCCACTTACAGACCAATAAAGTCAAAGATGCGGTAAGGATTTTTGATTTAATCCAATCCGTCGATAGCGTAGGCCTTACCAAGGAAATAGATAAAGAGGCAGCTAAAATAAATAAAATCCAGGAAATCTTGCTAGAAGTCAAAACTTCTCCCGAAGCCACTAAATTTGGGTTAAAACCAGAAGAAGCTATTGAAGTTATAAAAGAAATAGCGGAATTTAAGAATATAAAGATAAACGGCCTAATGACTATTGCGCCTTTAGTGGATGATCCGCAAAAAACCAGGCCTTATTTCAGATTATTACGGGAACTAAAAGATAAAATTAATGAGTCGCAAGTTGCAAGTCGCAAGTTGCAAGTTTTATCCATGGGCATGAGCGATGATTTTGAAGTAGCGATAGAAGAAGGCTCGAATATGGTAAGAATCGGCCGGGCGATATTTTCCCGCCAGTAATTTTAATAGCGGGCGGGATCCCGCTTTTTAACTTTACTTGAGAAGCGGGAGAGGGTTAAAAAATGCAAAAAATCGGAATTATCGGATTCGGCAATATGGGTTCGGCAATAGCCGAAGGGATTAAAAAGGATTATCCAGTCATAGTCTTTGATAAAGATAAAAGCAAAACCGCTAAGATATCAGGTATAAAACTTGCTCAAAATAATATAGATATAGTAAAATCATCCGATATAGTCATATTAGCAGTGAAGCCGCAGGATTTCGAAAAGCTTTTAGAGGAAATTAAAGGTGTCGTAGAAGATAAATTAATTGTTTCTATTGCCGCAGGAATCACTACGTCGTATATCGAAACAAGATTAGATAAAGCCAGAGTTATAAGAGTAATGCCTAATTTGCCGGCAAAAGTGAGAAAAGGCATGATTTGTTTATCTAGAGGTTCCTTTGCGCATGAAGACGAGCTGAATTTGGCAAAAGCTTTGTTTGATTATCTGGGAAAAACATTACTCATTGAAGAAAATCAAATGAATGCCGCAACTGCAGTTTCTGGAAGCGGCCCGGGTTTTCTTTATGATCAGATACAAGGCAAAACAAAAGAAGAGATAAAAGATTATATCGTCTCTTTTACTACAAGCCTGACGAATTCTGCTATCAATATAGGTTTTAGTAAGCCAGTAGCCGAAGTTCTTGCACAAACTACTGCAAGTGGAAGCATTGCCTATCTTGAGCAAATGCATCTATCGCCCGAGGAAGCAAAAAAACAAGTAGCTTCAAAAGGCGGTACTACTGAAGCAGGCTTAGAAGTTTTGCATAAAGGCGGTTCTTTAAGCGAAGCAGTAAAGGCAGCCCTTAGGCGCGCCCAAGAATTATCCAAATCATAAAGCACAGTACTCTGTACTCCGTACTCAGTACTAAACAAGGAGTCAACAATGGGACGCATAGGAATTATCGGTGGAAGCGGGTTATATAAAATAGAGGGTATTAAAAACGTAAAGATGGTTTCTGTGACTACGCCATTTGGCAGGCCTTCCGGGAAATTTATCACCGGAACCTTAGAAGGCAAAGAAGTAGTATTTGTGCCGCGCCATGATGTCGGCCATCGTATTTCTCCCAGCCACATCAATTACCGGGCGAATATTTACGGTATGAAAAAATTAGGCGTAGAAAGGATTATTTCTCTAAGTGCCTGCGGAAGCCTGAAAGAAGAATTTAAACCGTTAGACTTTGTGGTGGTGGATCAATTTGTTGACCGCACTAATTATGCCCGTGATATGTCATTTTTTGATAAAGGCATAGTAGCGCATATCGGATTTGCCCATCCGGTTTGCCGGGAATTAAGCAAAACACTTTATAATGCGGCTAAGGCTATTTCTGGAGTGACTGTACACGGCTGTGGGACTTATATCAATATGGAGGGGCCGGCATTTTCTACTCTTGCAGAATCAAATTTATACCGTAGCTGGGGAATGGATGTTATTGGGATGACTAATTTTGCCGAAGCAAAACTGGCCCGGGAAGCAGAGATTTGTTATTCCACTCTAGCGGCAGTTACTGATTATGATTGCTGGCATCCTAGCCATGAGAGCGTTACTATTGATATGGTAATCCAAAATTTACGCAGAAATATCGAAAATGCCAAAAAGATTTTAGTAAAGACGATTAAAGATATGCCGCAAGAACGAATCTGCTTTTGCCAGGAAGCCCTGAAATACGCAATTGTTACAGATAGAAAAATGATTCCTGCAAAAGTTAAGAAAGACTTAAAGATTATTATCGGAAAATATGTCAAATAATACGGATTACAAATCTACCTTAAATCTTCCCAAGACTCAATTTCCCATGAAAGCGGATTTACCTAAACGGGAGCCCGAGATTTTAAAGCAGTGGGTTGAGGCTGATATCTATCAGTTGATTCTGCAAAAATCCAAAGATAGGGCTAAGTTTATTCTGCATGACGGGCCTCCTTATGCTAACGGCGATATTCATATTGGCCACGCTTTGAATAAAACATTAAAGGATATCATCGTAAAATATAAGACTATGCAGGGTTTTTATTCAGCATATGTTCCAGGGTGGGATTGTCATGGCCTGCCTGTAGAGCACCAACTTTTTAAAGAACTCAAGATGGATAAATATCAAATCAGCCAGATAGAATTCAGGAAGAAAGCCCACGACTATGCGCTGCGTTATGTCGCTGTGCAGAAAGAGGAGTTTAAGCGCCTGGGGGTATTCGGCGATTGGGAGCATCCTTACTTAACGCTTACCCCCGACTATGAAGAAAATATTTTGATTTCGCTGGCAACATTAGTAAAGAAAGGTTATATTTACCGCGGTCTAAAACCGGTAAATTGGTGCTTTAAGTGCGAGACGGCCTTAGCAGAAGCAGAAGTTGAGTATGAAGACCATGTTTCTCCCTCGATATATGTCAAATTTCCCATAGATCCAGAATCCAAAATCCAGCATCCAAAATCCAGCATCCAGCATCCAGCGTATTTGGTAATCTGGACCACCACACCCTGGACTTTAATCGCTAATGTAGCGGTAGCAGTGCACCCTGATTTTATTTATTTGTATCTAAAGACAGATAAAGGCAATTTAATTTTAGCCAAAGACCTTTTGGTAAATGTGGTTTCGCAAATAGGCATAGATAAATATGAAGTAATAAAAGAAATTAGGGGGAAAGATTTGGAAGGATTAGTTTATGACCATCCTTTATTCTTAAAGAAAGGCCGGGTAGTCTGTGCTGATTATGTATCGAAAGACGAGGGGACAGGTTTAGTCCATACTGCACCCGGCCACGGCAATGAAGATTATCTGACCGGTATAAAATATAAATTAGATATGGTTATGCCTGTCGATAACAAGGGCAACTTTGATTCTTCAACCGGGGATTTGGCGGGAAAGAACATTTTTGATGCCAATGAAATTATCCTAAAAAAACTCAAGGAGAAAGAGGCCCTGCTTTTTAATTCTCAAACACAACACTCCTATCCTCATTGTTGGCGTTGCAAGCATCCGGTGATCTCCAGGGCAACTAAACAATGGTTCTTAAGCGTAGACCATGGCAATTTAAGAAAAAAATTAATCCAAACCATAAATAACGATATTCAGTGGATTCCTGCTAGCGGAAAAGAGCGCATAGCGGCTATGATTAACCTCAGGCCTGACTGGTGCCTATCGCGACAAAGATATTGGGGGGTTCCCATTCCGGCTTTAATCTGTAATAAATGTAAGGAAGAATTCTTGGATGTAGAAGTTTTGGAAAATTTCGCTAAAATAGTCTCCCAGGAGGGCTCTAATTGCTGGTTTAGTAGAGAGATACAAGATTTTCTGCCCAAAGGCCTAGAATGCCCCTCTTGTAAAGGAAGCGATTTTTCCAAAGGTTCTGATATATTAGATGTTTGGTTTGATTCCGGCGTCAGTTCTCAAGCGGTATTAAAAAAGAGAAAAGAATTAGAATTCCCCTGTGCTTTATATTTAGAGGGGTCTGATCAGCACCGCGGATGGTTCCAGTCTTCTTTAATACCCGCACTTTGCATTGATGGCATCCCCCCCTATAAAAGCGTACTCACCCACGGCTTTGTAGTAGACGGTTTAGGCAGAAAGATGTCTAAGTCTATGGGAAATGTCATCTCGCCTCTAGATATTATTAAGGATTCGGGTGCCGATATCTTAAGGTTATGGGTAGCCTCCAGCGATTACAATGAAGATATCCGTATTTCACCGGAAATTCTAGCGCGTTTGGCTGAGGCCTATCGAAAGATCAGAAATACCGCAAGGTTTATCTTAAGTAATTTATATGATTTTGACCCAAAGATTAACAAAGCAGATTACCAGAGTTTACGAAAAATAGATAAGTGGATATTATATCGATTGCAAGTATTATCAGAAGAAGCCGAGACGGCGTATAATAATTTTGAATTTTACAAAGCATACAAAAGAATTTATGATTTTTGTAATGAGGACCTTTCTATGTATTATTTGGATATGGTAAAGGGGAGGCTTTACACTTCTCTAGCCGGCTCTCTAGAGAGGCGTTCGGCGCAAAGCGTAATCTATGAGGTATTAAATTGTTTAGTCAGGATAATAGCGCCGATTTTAGTATTTACTGCCGATGAGATCTTAGGGTATATGCCCGGGGAACCTAAAGATAACGCAGCATCTTGCGTCCATCTTCTGGAGTGGCCGCAAGTAAACCCGGTTTATGCCCAGCGGGATGTGCCAGAAGATAAAAATATAGAAAGCGAATTAAAATTTATTATAGAATTGATTCCCATAATAGCCAGGGCCTTAGAAGAGAAACGCTCTACAGGGGCAATTGGCAGCTCCTTTGATGCTAAAATAAAATTGTTGACAAATAACCCCAAACGGTATACATTCTTAGCAAGCTTTAAAATCGAGCTTTGTGAAATTTTTAAGGTTTCACAAATAGAAATAGATAAAAATAGCAATTTAGATACCGAGATAGTTATTGAGGTAGCCAGGGCTGAGGGTTCTAAATGCGTGCGCTGTTGGAATTATTCGGTAGCTGTCGGAAAAGATAAAGCCCATCCGTTACTCTGCGAAAACTGCTTAGAAGCCGTCGTAGGGAGAAAATAAAAGTGAAAAATAAATTTACCAAGAAAGAACTAAAAGATTTCAAGAAGATAGTTCTCAAGAAAAAAGAAGAGGTCGTCGACGAAATAAAACACATTTCTGACGATACTCTAAAAAAGTCCCAGAAGGATGCCTCTGGAGATATATCCGGATATACTTATCATATGGCCGATGTCGCCACCGATGCCTATGATATAGAATTTTCTTTAGGGTTAGCTTCCGATGAAAGAAAAATGCTTTATGAATTTGATGAGGCCTTAAGAAAAATAGAAGAAGGGACATACGGTATTTGTGAAGTATGTAAAAATACAATCTCCAAATCAAGATTAAAAGCCATTCCTTACGCGCGCCTTTGCGTAAAGTGTCAAGAGAAAAAAGAAAAAAAATAGGTATCTTTTTTGATGCTTATTATCCCGGTATTAATTATTCTTTTCCTAGACCAACTGACCAAGTCCATCGTTATCAAAAACCTCAGCCCCAATCAATCGATACCGATTATTAAGGGCCTGTTGTATGTAACATTCGTCCGTAATCGCGGGGCTGCATTCGGTATACTAAAGAATCAACTCCCTTTATTTATATTTACTGCGTTATTCGCCGTGGTTTTAATATTCCTAGTAATAAGCAAAAAAAGGCAAAGGCCTTTAATCCTTAATATTTCATTAGGTTTGATATTGGCCGGAGCAATAGGAAATCTTATTGACCGGATATTTTTAGGTTACGTAGTTGATTTTATAGATTTTCGCATCTGGCCGGTATTTAATGTAGCGGATAGCGCTATTACCATAGGTGCGGTATTGTTGGGTTGGTCGATATTAAAACATGCATCCTGAACTCTGTAAAATAGGTCCTTTTACCATTTATTCATTTGGTTTATTTTTAATGCTGGCTTTTTTAGTGGCAGCCGGCTTAGTCAGGCGTCAAGCTAAAAAAGAGAACATTAACCCCGATTTTATTTTTAATTTATCATTCCTCACTTTTCTTGTAGCAATTGCCGGCGCAAGGTTTTTATATGTCCTTTCAAACCTAAGATATTATGCGGATAACCCTATCGAGATAATTATGTTACAGCACGGAGGGCTGTCTTGGTTTGGCGGCTTGATTTTTGGGGTAGCATTCGCTGCAATATATTTAAAAAAGAAAAAATTACCCGCATATAAAGTATTGGATTTAGTAGTTCCTTTCTTGGCCTTGGCTCAGGCTATTGGCAGGATAGGTTGTTTCTTAAATGGCTGTTGTTATGGCAGGGCTTCCGAGTTCGGAGTTTATTTTCCAGTACACAAAGCCATACTTATTCCCACCCAAATATACTCCTCGCTGGCATTAATAGTGATATTTGTGGTCCTACGCATTATTCAAAAAAGGCCCCATAAAGCCGGCGAAGTTTTTTTTACGTATATAGTGCTTTACTGTACCAAAAGATTTTTTATGGAATTTTTGCGGGCTGATACCGCAAAGTTATTTTTTGATCTTAGCCTCTTTCAAATATTCAGCGTAATAATATTTAGCCTTTCGTTTATTAAATTAATTTTGATAAAAAAAGCCAAAAATTAATATGCAAGATTTTTCTTTACGAGTACCTCTAGCAGATACCGGTAGGCGCCTGGATTTATTCCTTTATGAGTTTACTTCCCGTAAAAAACTAGGGATTTCCCGCACCTATATCCAAAAGTTAGTTAATACAGGAAAAATAAGCATTAATGGCGTAGTGTCTTTAAGGCCGCACCATAAAGTTAAAACAGGGGATGCCATAAATATAGTTATCGAAGATAAAAAGAATAATGCGCTCGATCCTGAAGATATGCCCTTGGATATTATTTATGAAGATAAGGATTTGGCGATAATCAATAAACCCGCCGGTTTAGTAGTGCATCCTGCGCCCGGTAACTACCAGCACACCTTAGTAAATGCGCTACTCTTTCGTTTTTCTAGCCTTTCAGATATAAATCCTTCTCGTCCGGGAATTGTGCACAGATTAGATAAAGATACATCAGGGCTATTAGTCATAGCTAAGAATAATTTTAGCCATTTAAACCTTGCTAAGCAGTTTACCAAACATACCATTCAACGTAAATATATCGCCTTAGTAAAAGGAGAGGTGTCTTTTGATGAGGATGTCATTGAACTGCCCATAGCAAGGCATGCCCATAGAA
>MHGH01000015.1:123820-134535 GCA_001805465.1 Omnitrophica WOR_2 bacterium RBG_13_41_10
AGCATTTGGCGAAAAATCTAAATACGCCAAAACACATTACCGTACTTTAAAACGCAACAAGGAGTTTAGCCTTTTGGAATTAGAGCCTTTTACCGGAAGGACCCATCAGCTTCGGGTACATTTGGAATTTTTAGGGCATCCGATTTTAGGGGATACTAAATACGGCAAGAATAATGCCTTTAGCCGCATGGCCTTGCATGCAAAATACCTTGGGTTTTTTCATCCCCGTACCAATAAATTTATAGATTTTTCTTCTGATTATCCGATAGAGTTTAAGGAATTTTTAAGCAAAAATATGGCTTGATTTTTTTAAGGGCAATGTTATACTAAAAAAGAAATTATAGTCGATGGGTCAAGAAAAGAAGGATATAATTTAAAAGGAGGTAACATGGCAGGTAAAGCAAAAGTACCAGTATTAATATTAGGAGTATTGATACTGGTTTCTTTGTCTTTAGCGGTGGCATCATACAGTCTTCTACAGAAAGAAAAATCCACCAGCGCAGGCTTAAGAGAACAATTAGATGATGTAGGTACTAGGCAGAAGGTAACCGAAGCAAAGTTGGAGGAATCTAAAAATAAGATTTCTGTATTAGAAGCCCAATTGCAGGAAACGCAAGGCCGCCTAGAAACCTTAAATAATGATTTAACCCAGGAAAAAAATGCCCGTCAGGAATCATTAGCGCAGTTAGAACAGCTAAAAGGGGATTTAGAAAAACAGAAGTCATTCAGTTCTGATCTACAAAATAAATTGAGTCAGGCCCAAGAAGAAGTCAAAAAGGCACAGGCACAATTAAGCGAGTTAATGACCAAGAGAGCTGAATTAGAGTCGAAACTTAAAGAATTAGAAGCACAAGTGAAAAAAGTGGAATTGGGCACCATAGTTGTGGATTCCGGTAGCACTAGCGCAGGAACTGTAAGCGCTACCCCAACAGCCTCCAAGAAACAAACAGAGGCGGTCTCGGTAAAATTAGAAGGCAAAATACTGGTAGTGAATAAAGAGTATAATTTTATAGTGATAAATCTAGGCAGTAAAGACGGTATAAATATCGGGGATATTTTTTCCGTTTACCACGATAATAAATACTTAGGAGATGTGACTGTAGGTAAACTTCATGACGCTATGGCTTCTGCGGATTTTGATTCTCAGGAGATAAAGAATAAGGCCCGTGAAGGTGATAAGGTTTCCCAGAAAACCAAATGAGGCCATTGTTAGTCCAGCCGGCTTCATGCCTTAAAGGAGAAGTTCGGCTTTTAGGCGATAAATCAATTGCCCACCGCGCGGTAATCCTTAGCGCAATCACTCCAGATAAAACCGTAATTAAAAATTTTCCTAATAACCAGGATTGTTTTTTCACTATAGAAGCTTTTAAAAAATTAGGCATAAAAATAATTCCTCTAAATAAATCCGGCTCCGCTATCGCCGTATTTGGCAAAGGGCTTTGGGGATTGAAAAAATCCCGCAGCCCTATTTTTTTAGGGGAATCTGGCACTACCTTTAGGCTCCTAGTGGGATTATTAGCAGCCCAGGGTTTTTCATCTTGTCTTACTGCAGATGAGTCTTTATCCCGTCGGCCGATGCTAAGGGTGATTCGCCCTTTAAGGATGATGGGGGCTAAAATAAAGGCAAAAGGCAAAAGGCAAAAGGCAAAAGTAGAAGAATATCCGCCAGTGAAAATAGAGGGTGCAGCCCTTAAAGGCATTACTTATCGAATGCCTGTTGCCTCTGCGCAGGTAAAGTCTGCAATATTATTAGCAGGCCTATATGCCCAGGGTTCTACGCAGATTATAGAGCCGGTAAAGACGCGCGACCATAGCGAGCGTATGCTAAAATTATTTAAAGCAGGCTTAAAACTCCATCAAAATAAAATAGTTATAAAAGGCAACCGGGAATTAGTTTCTCCTAAGATGATTTATATTCCCGCAGACATATCTTCGGCTAGTTTTTTTGTAGTTTTAGCTACACTGCTGCCTGATTCTCGGCTTCTTATAAAAGACGTAAGCCTTAATCCCTCGCGCTTGGGGTTAATAAAAGCATTAAAGAGGATGGGGGCGCAGATTCAAGTCGCAAGTCGCACGTCGCACATCGCAGGATCGGAACCCATAGGAGACATTATTATTAAGAGTAGTAAATTAAAGGGTATTACGGTAAAAAAGCAAGAAATACCTGCATTGATAGACGAGCTGCCGATTTTGATGGTCGCTGCTTCTCTTGCTTGCGGAAGGAGTTTATTTAAGGGAATAGAAGAGTTAAGAGCCAAAGAAACCGACAGAATTAGATCTATGTCGCAGAACCTCAAGGCAATGGGGGCTCGGATAAGTATTTTGAGGCGCTCAACAAGAGAGAGCATGGAGATTAAAGGGGTGCCTAGCCTTTCCGGGGCAAAAGTAAAGAGTTTTGGCGATCATCGTACAGCCATGAGCATGGTAATAGCCGGCCTTTTAGCGCAATCCCCTACTTTTATAGATGACCTAAACTGCATAAACAAATCATTCCCCGATTTTTTAGCCTTATTAAAAAAATTGGTGCGTTAAGATTAGCAATTTTTTAGTAAATTTTTATTTGACATAAGGTTAAATCTCTGTTAAAATCCCTTAAAATGAGGGAACTATGAAAAATATCAAAAATTTAAGCAAAAAAATAATAAATTATATTATCGGTTTATTTTCTAATGACATGGGAATTGATTTAGGGACAGCTACTACCTTAGTCTATGTTAAAGGAGAAGGCATAGTTCTTTGCGAGCCATCGGTAGTCGCTATTGAACGGGGAACTTCGCATGTTTTAGCCGTAGGCGAAGAGGCCAAACGTATGCTCGGACGCACTCCCGGTAATATTGTGGCTATTAGGCCGATGAAAGACGGAGTTATTGCTGACTTTGAAATAACCGAGGCAATGTTGAGGTATTTTATTAAGAAAGTGCACCATCGGCATGTTTTGGTCAGGCCCAGGATTATCATCGCCATACCCTCTGGGATTACCGAAGTTGAAAAGAGGGCGGTGAAGGATTCTGCTGAACGCGCAGGAGCCAGGGAAGTATTTTTAGTAGAAGAGCCGGTGGCTGCAGCTATAGGCGTGGGTTTACCGATACAGGAGCCAAGAGGCAATATGATTATAGATATAGGAGGCGGCACTACGGAAATTGCCGTTATCTCTTTGGCAGGCATAGTTTTTTCTAAATCCATACGCATCGGTGGAGATGAGATGGATGAGGCGATTATAGAATATTTAAAGAAGACCTATAATTTAATGATCGGAGAGCGCACTGCAGAAGATATAAAAATAAAAATAGGCTCTGCCTATCCTCAGGAAGAAGAGATGGCTTTAGAAGTAAAGGGTAGAGATTTAGTAGCGGGGTTGCCTAAGGCCGTAACCATAACTTCAGAAGAAGTCAGAGAGGCGTTGCAAGAGCCGTTGCGCGCTATATTAGAGACCGTAAAGATATCCTTAGAGCGCACCCCTCCGGAATTAGCCTCAGATTTAATCGAACACGGGATTGTGATGGCCGGCGGAGGTTCTTTGTTGCGGGGCCTGGATAAATTAGTCTGCGAAGAAACGGGCCTGCCGGTCCATGTGGCTGACGACCCTTTAACTGCCGTTGCCTGCGGGACAGGAAAAGTCCTAGATGAAATACGCTACTTAAGGAAAGTTACCGTTTCCATAAAATCCGAAATGCATTCTTAAATATAAAATGTGTTCAAGTTTAAAAAGAAAAATCTAGTTTATTTTGCCGTAGTTTTTTCCTTTTCTTTAATTCTTTCCAGTATCAATCCTGTATTAAGAATACCTTTAATAAATACCCTTAAATACCCGCTTATTTTTTTAACATTAGTAAAACGCGAAATAGGCGGCATAATTTTTTATCACCGTAATCTGGTGCAAAACGAGAATTTAAAGAAAGAGATAGATTTTCTCAAGCAGAAATTAAACGCCGCCAATGAGAATCATCTAGAGAATGTACGCTTGAAAAATTCCTTAAATTTCAAGCAAAAATCCAGTTTTAAAGTCATTGCCGCCAGAGTCATTGCCCGTTCCCTGGATAGCTGGTCGTCAGTGGTGATTATAGATAAAGGAAGCGATAGCGGTGTCAAGCGCTATATGCCGGTTATTAGTTACCTAGGGTTAGTCGGCAGGGTTATAGATACTACCTCAACTACCAGTAAGATAATGCTGATTAATGATCCCAACCTAAGCGTTTCTGCTCTGGTAGAACGTAGCCGCCAGGAAGGGCTTATCAGTGGAGCCTTAGGGGCTGCTTTGATTATGAAATACCTGCCTAAGGAAGCCGATATAAAAAATGATGATGCTATTATAACATCTGGGTTGACCGAGGCTTATCCTAAGGGATTGCTTATTGGCCGGGTTATAGACATAAGAAGCGAATTATCCGGCCTGATGCGTTACGCTGTAATAAAACCCGCTGTTAATCTATCCAGTATCGAAGAAGTATTAATAATTGTTCAATGAAGCTTTGCTCCGTGGGCTATTTTATGCGCCGGGAAATCTTCTTAACTATAATCTTTATTTTTTGCCTATTTCAGGCAACCTTACTGGATTATTTTAAGATATTCGGGGTTAAACCCGATATACTTCTGATAATCCTAGTTTTAGCAAGCCTATCCTTTGACTTGAAATGGGCGGTTATTTTTAGTTTATTATGCGGTGTACTCAAAGACTCCTTTAGCGCCAATATTTTCGGCTTTTACACGCTGATCTTTTCCCTCTGGGGTATTTTTATCGTAAAATTATCCAAGAAAATTACTCTTGATGCCGATTACCTATATGTGGCACTGATCGCCATTATTGTTATTGTAAATAGTATTATTATGCGTTTGGCATCGGTGTTTTTAGGGCACCCTGTAGTTTCCTTGGGTATTTTTTTGCGCACTAGCTTAGTTGAAGCGATATATACTGCCTTGGTTTCACCTTTATTATTTAAGTACTTACGATGAGGATAAAAGCCGCAAAGATTATTATTGCCCTGCTTTTCTTGTTTTTATTATTAGGGGTCGCAAACTTAGAACTTATACAGGGTAAAAAGTTTAGAGACCTCAGTAAAAAAAATTGCATCAGGCTTCTGCCGCAGATGGGCTCCCGCGGGAAAATATTAGACCGCCGGGGCGATGTTATTATCGGTAATTTTCTTTCTTATGATGTCATGTTGATGCCGCAAGATGAAGGGGTAACGGTTGAGGCATTAGCAAAAATATCGCAAATTTTAGCTACCCCTGTCAGTAATTTACGAAATAACTTTAAGAGAAACTTTATTGCACCCTTTGCCCCGGTTATTGTGGCAAATAATATCAGTATGAAAAAAGCTATCGCCTTAGAAGAATTAAAATTAGACTTTAATCTGGATAATGTGATTATCCAGCCGCATCCACAACGAGAGTATCCTTTTCTAGGGCTTGCCTGTCATTCCATCGGTCATCTTAATGAAATAGACCATTGGCGCCTGAGCAAATTAGCGGATTACGGTTACGAAGCCAAAGATATAGTCGGGTTCACAGGCATAGAAGAAAAATTCGATTATTATTTACGTCAAGAAGAAGGCGGCTTATCATTTGAGGTTGACCATCGCGGCAGATTTGTGCGGCTCTTAGGTTTTCGCCCTCCCAAAAGCGGCAAGGATATACAGCTGACTTTAGACCTGAAGGTGCAAAAGATAGTAGAGAGATCTTTGAATGACAGAAAAGGTTGTGTAATAATCATGAATCCTTATTCCGGAGAGATTATTGCTTTGGCTAGCAGCCCCAACTTTAATCCCGAGCTTTTTATGAAGCAGGATCCTGCGGCAGGCCGCATTCTTAATAATCCTGATGCCCCGCTAGTCAATCGTGCTATCAGCGGTTTATATCCGGCAGGCTCTATGTTTAAACTGGTAGTAGCAACAGCAGCCCTTGAGACGAATAAGATTAATCTTGCCACTACCTTTGTTTGCACAGGCAGCACCCGGGTGGGAAGGGAAGATTTTGCCTGTTGGGATACCCACGGGCCGCAGAACGTAATGAAAGCAATACCGCATTCCTGTAATGTATTTTTCTATAAGACCGGTTTATTAGTAGGGCCGCAATTGATATACGATTATGCCCTTAAGCTTGGCCTGGCCAGGCCTACTGCAATTGACCTTCCTTATGAGGCCGGCGGCTTTATACCTAACCCTTTATGGAAAAGGATTAATAAATTTAAAAATTGGTTTAACGGAGATACCGCAAATCTTGCTATCGGACAGGGTGATGTGCAAGTTACTCCTTTACAGATTGCACGTATGATGGCAGTCTTTGCTAATAGAGGCTCACTAGTGACCCCATATATAGTCGGAGCCATAGACGGACAGGACATTTCTCTTTATAAAAGAAAGAGCATACGGCTGGCATTTAAACAAACTACCCTAGATTCTATCAGGCAAGGTTTAAGAAATGCGATCGCCGATGCCAGTGGTACGGGAAATGTGCTATCAAATCTTGCCGTTAGTGTGGCCGGTAAAACCGGGACAGCACAAGCCGGACGCGGCCAACCTCATGGGTGGTTTGCGGGTTTCTTCCCTTACAAAAACCCCAAATTTGTGATTTGTACCTTTCTTGAACACGGCGGCTCAGGTTACATGTCCTGCGTTGTCACTAAGCAAATATTAGAAGAGATGGCTCGCGAGGGTTTAATTTGAAAAACTCATTTTTTACAATTCTGGTAATCGCCATTTTGTTAGCCTCTATCGGTATCATTTCGATATACAGCAGCGCTTACCAGAAAGAGAACAAAATCTGGGAGGCTGTTTATCAACGCCAGTTGCTTTGGGTTATTTTAGGATTAGCCCTGTTTTTTTGCTTTGCGAATTTTAACTATCGCAAGCTCTGGGATTCCACTTATTTTTTATATGCCTTAGCGATATTTTTGCTGCTTTTAGTTTTTGTATTAGGGGTAGTCCGTTTAGGTGCCCAACGTTGGTTAAAAATTATCTGGTTTAATTTTCAGCCTGCGGAGTTGGTAAAAATAATTATGGTTATTTTTCTGGCTAGATATTTTAGCACTAAATCAGTTGATGACGTGGCATTAAGGACATCGAGGCTGGGAATATTAGGGGCCTTGATTTTACCGCTTATATTTGTAGGGATACCGGTAATTCTTATTATTGAACAGCCAGACTTAGGCAGCGGCCTGATAATTTTTCTGATTTTTATTTCTATGTTATATCTTTCCGGGATAAAATTAAGGCATATAGTATTCTTCTCTTTAATCGGCTGCTTGTTATTGCCTATTTCTTGGCATTTCTTAAGGGACTATCAGAAAGAAAGGTTGTTGGTATTTTTAGACCCCAATATCGATCCTTTAGGTGCCGGTTATACGGTAATTCAATCTAAGATAGCCGTCGGATCCGGAGGAATTTTCGGTAAGGGGTGGCTGGCAGGTACGCAAAGCCAGCTACGTTTTTTGCCGGAAGCCCATACGGATTTTATTTTCGCAACCTTTGCCGAAGAATGGGGTTTAATCGGCAGCATTATTTTGTTGGCCTTATATTATCTCCTGGTAAAAGAAGGCATGCGTATAGCCATACGCACGCAGGATCATTTCGGAAGGTTGTTAGCATTCGGTATATCTTTGATGCTAGGCATACAAATCTTTATTAATATTGCCATGAATTTAGGACTGGCGCCGGTAGTGGGGTTGCCTCTGCCTTTAATGAGCTACGGCGGATCATCCGTAGTTGTTACTTTTATAGCATTGGGGATACTGGTGAACATAGATAAGACTAGGACGGTATTTTAGCATGCTAAGCGAAGATATTTTATTACAAGTCCAAAAACCCGCACGATACATCGGCCAGGAATGGAATATTTCCAAAAAAGATTTCGACCAGGCCAATATAAAATTTGCCCTGTGTTTTCCTGAGTTGTATGAACTGGGAATGTCAAATTTAGGGATACGCATCCTTTAC
This sequence comes from Omnitrophica WOR_2 bacterium RBG_13_41_10, assembly GCA_001805465.1. Lineage (GTDB taxonomy): Bacteria > Omnitrophota > Gorgyraeia > Gygaellales > Profunditerraquicolaceae > RBG-13-41-10. The sequence continues at coordinate 131,752 of MHGH01000015.1, forward strand.
GGCATATTAAATGGAATTCAGGATGTTGCCTGCGAAAGGTTTTTTGCTCCTGCCATAGAAATGGAGAATATCCTGCGGCAAAAAAATCTAGAGATTCTCTCTCTAGAATCTCAAGAGGCGCTTAGAGAGTTTGATATCATCGGTTTTTCTCTAGGGTATGAACTAGACTATACCAATGTTTTAAATATATTAGACTTAGGAAAGATCCCCCTGGTTTCATCTTTGCGTAATCAGGATTATCCTTTGGTTATCGCCGGAGGGCCCTGCGCCCTTAATCCTGAGCCGATGCATGAATTTTTTGATTTTTTTGTGATCGGAGAAGCAGAAGAAGCCATTTTAGAAATAATCGATCTTTACCGTAAACACAAAGAAAAATTTAAAGCTGCTAAAATAAGCAAGAAAGAGTTGCTGGTTTTATTTTCCGGTATCGAAGGCATATATGTGCCTTCCTTATATGAGGTAAGATACGATAGACAAGGAAAGATAAAGGAATTTAAACCAAACCAGATAGCTGTACCCGCCCGTATTAAAAAGCGCTTTGTAAAAGACTTAGATAGCGCATATTTTCCTACTCATTGGCTGGTTCCTTATTTAGAGTTGATACATGACCACGCAACCGTAGAATTGATGCGGGGTTGCCCTAATGATTGCCTTTTTTGCCAAGCCAGGCAGCAATACTATCCTTTCCGGAAAAGAAAAATAGAAAATATCGTTAAACTGGCATCTGGAATTTCTCAAGAGACCGGGTATGAAGAAATCTCTTTGGGGGGGTTATCGATAAGCGATTATCCGGATATTGAAAAATTAGTCAGGCAATTATCAGATACATTTAAGAACAAAAACATTAATATCTCTTTGCCATCGCTAAAACCTAAAAATATCCTAGGGGATATTTCCTCTCTAATAGCCTCAGTCAAAAAGACCGGGCTTACCTTTGCCCCTGAAGCAGCTACAGAGAGGCTGCGCGGGATCTTGCATAAAGATTTTAATATCGCAGAATTTTTAAAAGCCGTAGAAAAGGCATACGCCTTAGGATGGCAGCGGATAAAACTATACTTCATGGTCGGTATACCTTCGGAAGATGAAAGCGATTTAGATGCCATTATAAAATTTGCCAGTGAAGTTTCTAACCTTAAGAAAAAAGTCAATCAAAGGCCAGCCTGGGTAAATTTGAGCATAAATACTTTAATCCCTAAACCCCACACTCCTTTTCAGTGGTTTAAGATGGAGGATATAGCAAGCACAAAACATAAACGTGATTATCTTAAAGAAAAAATAAAAAACCCCAAGATTAAAATAAGTTTTCACAATTGTTATTTAAGTTGGCTAGAAGGCATAATTTCCCGGGGTGACCGAAGGCTAAGCCCTGTTATATCCAGTGCCTTTACCAACCGAGCCAGATTCGATGCCTGGGATGAACATTTCGTTTTAGATAAATGGCTGGAGGCATTCCGTAGAGAAAAAATTGATCCTGACTTTTATCTAAAGAGAAAGTCTCCAGAAGAAATTCTGCCCTGGGATTTTCTGGACCTAGGGGTTGATAAGAGCGCCTTATTGGCGCAATTGAATAAAACTGTTGCGTTATAATGAGATAGAAGGTATAATTTTAAATCAAATGGAGGTCAATATGTCAAAAAACGAAAAAAAAATCTCCTTAGTTTCGCAAGGCCTTAAATATAAGCTAAAGATTTCTTTTTCCCTGATGTCTATCCTGCCGCTTTTGGTCTGTATTTATCTGGTTTCCAGCTATATTATACCGCGCATAGGCTTTAAAATTGATATAATCGTCTCTATAGCGGTAAGCATTTTTATTGCCGTTATCGGTTTATTTGTGGTAAAAGAAGTATTTGACCGGGTGATCTCTGTTACTACAGAGGCTAAATTAATTGCCGCCGGAGATATTGCCCGGCGCGTAGAAACTACCCGGGAAGACGAAGTAGGGGATTTGGGAGATTCCCTGAATATGCTTACCCAGCGTATCCGCAGCAACATGGATGAGTTAACGACTTACAGCGAAAAGACCAACGAAATAAACCTGGAAATACAAAAACGCGTATTTGTGCTTTCTAATCTTTTACAGATCAGTTCTTTAATTACCCAAGGAGTAAGCCTGGATAATATTATTAAGCTTACCATAGAGAAATCTCGCCTCTTAGCCGATTCGGAGGTGGCATATCTGCTTTTTAGAGAAGAAGACCAGACTATTTTTTCGGTTAGTGCCGCAGACGGCCAGAATGCAGAACACCTTTTAAAACTTAAAATTGTCCCGGACTCAAGCATATTTAATAAGCTTATTCATACCGCCTCACCTTTGATATTAGATAAAGAAAATCCGCTGGGAGAAGGCTTGGTCGGCGATTTCTCCGAGAAGTTCGGGATGAAGAATACCTTGGCCATTGCGGTACTACAGAGAAAAAAAATCATCGGCATTTTAGGCATTGCCAATAGCCGGGAAGAATTTGTTTATAAGAAAGATAATATAGAATTATTGGATATATTCGCTAAACAAATAACCATTGCCGTAGAAAATGACAGATTATTACACAAAATTGAGAAATTGGAGATTAAGGATGCCTTAACGGGTTTATATAATCAGGCTTTTATCCGTAACAGCCTACAATCAGAGATTAAAAGGGCTATTGCTTATCAGAGGCCCTGTGCTTTTATTTTGATAGATATCGATGATTTTGCGGCTTATCAAAATAAGTTTGGCTCGTTACAGAGCGAGGCGGTATTAAAAAAGATGAGCCATCTCATCAAGGGTTCGGTTACCGACATAGACCA
>MHGH01000015.1:134547-139551 GCA_001805465.1 Omnitrophica WOR_2 bacterium RBG_13_41_10
CGGAGATAAGGAATTCGCAATTGTTTTGCCGGAGAAGACTAAACGCCAGGCCAAGGAGATTACTGAGGAGATCAGAAAAAAAATAGAGTTCGCCTTTAAGGAAGAGGCCGATGTCAATAAGAGGTTGACTGTAAGTGCCGCAGTGAGCGAAAACCCTCTTGATGGAATAGAATCAGAGGAGCTAATAGATAGAGCCAAAGATTTAATAGATCAGGTAAAGCAACAGGGTGGCAATAAAGCCTTAAGTTAAAACATATGACTATCAGAAGAATACTTAAAAGCCAGTTAGGTGAATTGTTGATTGAGCAGGGTTTAGTTGACCAATCGCAGTTAGATAACGCCTTAAAGATTCAGAAAGAAAAAGGCGGCTTAATCGGGGAGATATTGGTAGAACTAGGTTATGCCAAAGAAGAAGATATCGCCCAGGCCTTGACCGCGCAATACGGGTTTCCCTATTTGCCTTTGAGCAACTACGAAATTAATCCCGATATTATTAGCATCGTTCCTGCAAGAGTAGCGCGGCAGTATATGTTTGTGCCTATAGATAAAATCGGAAACAATCTCACTATCGTTATGTCTAATCCTTTAAATGTCCAGGCTATTGAAGATGTGGAGTTATTGTCTGGGTGTAATGTTCAAACATTTGTCTCTACCTCTTCCGATATCAAGCGTGTAATAGAAAAATATTATAAAGATAAAGATTAAGACTTTAGGATGAACAATGGCTTCCCTAAAAGATCATCTCACCGAAGTACTAATTAATAAAAAACTTATTACTCAGGAACAGCTGAATACCGCTCTTAAGCTTCAGGAAGCTAAAGGCGGGAGGTTGAGCGATATTTTGGTTGAGTTAAATTTTGTTAAAGAATCAGAACTGGCTACGGCACTCAGCGAAGGCCTGGGGTTTCCCCTCATTGATTTAAAACGCTTTAAAATAGACCCGGAAGTCACCAAGATTATTCCCGTCGATATCGCTTTTCATTATCAGATCATCCCTGTTTCTAAAATGGGGGACACCGTTACCCTTGCCATGGCAGACCCTTTGAATATATTTGCCATTGACCACGTCGAGTCCCTTACGGGTTATAAAATAAATCCCATAATTTCTACCAGCCAGGATATTTTGCAGACCGTGGAACTTTCCTATCCGGATATTACCGGAGGCGTCATTGATAATATCGTGAAAGAAATGTCTGCTTCTTCCATAGAGCTGGTTAAGGAGGAACGGGAGATTTTACCCGCAGATCAGGAGTTAGACAGTATCAGTAGACAGGCCCCGGTAATCAATGTTACCAATATGCTTTTAGAGGAAGGGGTAAAGAAAAAGGCCTCGGATATTCTGATTGAGCCGTTAGAAAGAAAATTAAGGATACGTTTTCGCATTGATGGAATATTATATGAACAACAGGCTCCCCCTAAAAATATGCATGCCCCGATTGTTTCCAGGATTAAGGTTATATCAAACCTAAATATTGCAGAACACAGGGTGCCGCAGGATGGCAGATTTAAGGCAAGGCTATTAGGAAGAAGCATAGACTTTCGTGTCTCAATTCTTCCTTCTGCCACCGGAGAAAAAGCAGCCATCCGTATATTAGATAAATCTACTGCTACCTTGGATATAGAAAAATTAGGTTTTACCCCAGAGGCCATCAGTAAATTGAAAAAAATGGCTAAGCTTCCCCATGGTATGTTATTGGTTTGCGGCCCGACAGGCTCAGGGAAAACTACTACCTTGTATTCAATATTAAAATTTACCGATAGCCCGGAAAAAAATTTAGTTACCGTAGAGGACCCCGTAGAATACCAATTGGAAGGCATAAACCAGGTAACAGCAAGGCCAGAGATTGGCTTAACCTTTGCCGGCGCCTTGCGTTCGATATTGAGGCAGGACCCCAACATCATTATGATTGGCGAAATTCGCGATTTTGAAACCGTGGATATAGCTATTAAAAGCGCCTTAACAGGCCACTTAGTGCTTTCTAGTTTGCATACTACTACGGCAAGCGGCGCGATTGTGCGCCTGATTAATATGGGTATTGAGCCATACCTGATTAATTCTTCCTTGGCCTGCGTAGTGTCCCAGAGATTGGTACGAAAAATTTGCCCATATTGCAAAGAATCTTATATTGTGAAAAAAGAGCTGATAGATAGTTTAAAAATACATACAGATTCAAATAAAAAGCCCGAATTCTTCCGCGGAAAAGGCTGCACTCAATGTTTTAATAGCGGTTATTCCGGTAGGCTGGGAATAGCCGAGATTTTAATTTTGAGTTCTTCTTTAAGGGAATTAATTTTGGATCGTCCTCAGGAGCATTTTATTAAACAGCAGGCGTGCAAGGAAGGCATGAAGACGCTAAGACAAGAAGGTATTGACGCAGTTTTAAAAGGATTGACTTCCCTAGAGGAAGTCTTGCGTGTCACTGCCTCTGATGATTAAAAATGCAGACTTTAAAAGAAAATATAATTGAAATATTAGTTAAGAGCAAGCGCATAGCTAAAGAGCAGCTAGACAGGGCAATTCAGACACAGAAAGAAAAACAGGTTCCTTTAAGAAGGGTGCTTGTTGAGCAGGGGGTTATTTCGGAGGACGATTTATTGTCTTTATTTTCAGAACAGCTTTACATACCCACCTTGCACCTTAGCAAATATAAATTTGATCAGGAGATTACCGAGCTAATCCCGGAGCGCATGGCTAAACAATATAATGTCATTCCCCTCTCGCGCATGGGTAATACCCTCACCGTAGCTATGGCCGATCCCTTGAATATCTTTGCCTTGGATGATTTAAAGGCGCTGACCGGTTGTAATATTGATACGGTTTTAAGCCCGGAAAGCGAAATATCCCGAAGCATCGAAACCCAGTATCATGTAGAGTCCAAAGACATGAGACAGATTTTAGAGGAGGCTTCCTTTGTCCCATCGCCAGAATCAGGCAAGACAGACGTAGAATTCATTAAGCAGGAAGAAATAGAGTTATCTAGCGCAATCAAGGAAAGCGAAAAGCCGCCTATAGTCAAATTGGTTGATTTAATACTTACCCAGGCATTAAAGAAACGTGCTTCGGATATCCATATCGAGCCGGAACAGGATTGCCTGCGCATTCGATACCGTATAGACGGGGCATTACACGATGTATTTAAACTCCCTAAAATTAATCAGAATGCGGTTATCGCCAGAGTTAAAATAATCTCTAGCCTCGACATCACGGAAAACCGTATTCCTCAGGATGGCCGGTTTAAAGTAAAATTCGAAAACCGGGAAGTGGATTTTCGCGTGTCTGGCTTGCCGACGACGTTCGGCCAAAAGTTTGTTTTACGTTTGCTTGACAAGACCAATTTGTCTATAGGTTTAGATAAATTAGGGTTCTCTGAAAGGCCGATAGATATTTTTAAAGAAGCAATAGCCAAGCCTTTCGGAATGATTCTAGTAACCGGACCGACTGGATCAGGTAAGTCTACAACACTGTATTCGATATTAAACCAGCTGAATACTCCGGTAAGAAATATTGTTACTATTGAAGACCCCGTTGAATACCAAATTGAGGGGATTACGCAACTTCCTGTGAAACCGGATATTGGGTTGGACTTCGCTTCGGGCCTACGCGCGATATTAAGGCAAAGCCCGGATGTGATTATGATCGGTGAAATTAGGGACGCCGAAACTGCCGATATCGCTATTAAGGCTTCATTAACCGGGCAGCTGGTATTATCTACTTTGCACACCAATGATGCCATCTCCAGTATTACCCGCCTTATTGATATGGGTGTTGAGCCGTTTTTGGTTTCCTCTAGCCTTATTATGCTTTGCGCGCAAAGGCTCTGCCGTAAACTTTGCCTTAAATGCCGGACCGCCGTGGATATGCCCAAAGATTTTTTAGAAAAAGTCGGCTTTAGGGATAAAGAAAAGGTAGTCTTTTATGCAGCCAAGGGCTGTAAGTATTGTAATAATACCGGATTTTATGGTAGAATAGCGACTCTGGAAACAATTATGATTGATGATAATATACGTGAGATGATTATAAAAAAGGAATCAGTAGATAAAATAAAACAATATGCCGTAGAAAAGTGCGGAATGGTGACTTTAAGGGATGATGCCTTCCTGAAGGTAAAAGAGGGCCTGATTCCTTTAGAAGAGGCGCTGAGGGTCACTACCGAAGAATAAAAGCTATGAGCGAAGGTCAAAAAGTGCTATTAATTTGCGATGATCAGGTGCTGGCTAAGGGCCTGGAGGATAAATTAACCTTAGACGCCGGATACTCTGTATGGATAGAAAACAACGGCAAAAACGGCTTGGATATTTTTGAAAAACAAAATTTTGATATAGTTATAGTTCAATTCGGTATGGTGGACTTAGAGGCAGGCTCTTTAATAAAAGGGTTAAAGAAAAAAGACCCCAATGTCATTATCATTCTTCTGATAAAAGAAAATGTTCTTGAGGCGCTCAGAGAAATCGGCGGCCTCGGGGTCTATAATTTTATAAACTTGCCGATTAATTCAGATAGGCTGTTTTTCTTAGTGAGAAGCGGCATAGAATTAAGGACCTTAATGGTTGCCCATCAAAAGCTGGCCCAAAGTTTGCAGGAACACAATGTCGACTTACAAAAACAAAATAATCTTTTGGCCAGGAGAATAGAAGAATCTACCAGGAATTTAACCCGGCTTTACGAAGATTTACGTTCTACCTATCTACGTACCATTAAGGCCTTGGCTCAGGCTATCGATGCCCGCGATCATTATACTCACAGCCATTCCGAAAATGTGGTAAAATATGCTGTAGCTATTGCTAGTGAGATGGGCCTATCTTTTAACGATAAGGAAGCAATTAGGGAGGCCTGTGAGCTGCACGATTTAGGAAAGATCGGTATTCAGGATAATGTTTTAAGCAAACCCACTGCTTTAGATAAAGAAGAATGGGATAAGGTAAAACTACATCCGGCAATCGCAGCCCAGATTTTGCAACCGCTGACATTTCTCGGAGGCGTGACCGAGCTGGTCCGGCAGCATC
>MHGH01000015.1:139582-142326 GCA_001805465.1 Omnitrophica WOR_2 bacterium RBG_13_41_10
AGGTAGGCGCCAAGATGAGATACTTTTAGGTGCAAGGATAATTAACCTAGCTGATTCCTATGATGCTATGCGCTCAGCCCGCGCCTACAGAAAAACCCCCTTTACTAAAGAGGAAGCAATTTTTGAGATAAAACAGAATAGCGGTAAACAATTTGACCCTAAAGTAGTAGAAACTTTCTTAAAGGTGGTGGATAAATTATGAGCACTTATGAGTATAGCGCCAAGGATAAAAACGGTCATAGCGTTATAGGGACATTAGAAGGTAATTCAGAAACCGAGGTTGTCAATGCCTTGCATAACAGGGAATTAATAGTTGTTACTATTAAAGAGGTAACGGCTAAGGCCCTGAAAACTAAAAAGACAAAAGATAGAAAGGTCAAACTTGACGATCTGGTTATCTTTTCCCGCCAGTTAGCTACTATGATTGATGCCGGCATACCTTTAGTTCAATCGTTAGGCATATTAGGAGAACAGATTGAGAATCCTGTTTTAAAGAGTGTGGTTATCAATGTGCGCCAGGACATCGAAGCCGGTACCAGCTTCTGCGATGCCTTGGCTAAACACCCCGCTGTATTTTCCGACCTTTTTATTAATATGACCAGGGCAGGGGAAGCCTCTGGTATGCTTGATGAGATTCTAGATAGGTTAGCAACCTACCTAGAAAAAACAGCAGCCTTAGCCAGAAAAATTACTTCCAGTTTAATTTATCCTGCGGTAGTTATAACTATGGCTATATTGATTACTGCCCTTCTTTTATTGAAAGTAGTCCCGACCTTTAAAGGCATATTTGCCATGTTAGGCGGGACCTTGCCTTTACCCACCTTGATACTGATAGGGATAAGCGATGTGTTAACTAAATATTTTTGGATGATGATTATTGTATTAGTTGCAGGGGGCTTTATTTTTCAAAGGTATATCAGTACTGAGAAAGGCCGCTATAATTTTGATAAACAACAATTAAGGCTTCCGGTCTTAGGGCAACTTTTTCGTAAGGTAGCTATAGCCAAGTTTTCGCGTACCTTTTCTACGTTGGTAAAAAGCGGCGTAACTATCCTTAATGCCTTGGATATTGTCAGCAAAACCTCGGGCAATAAAGTGGTAGAGGAAGCAGTAACTAATTGCCGTACGGCAGTGCGCGACGGTGAGTCCCTTTTTGGGCCACTTTCAAAAAGCGGGGTTTTTCCCCCTATGGTCTGCAGGATGATTAGCATAGGCGAGCAGACTGGTCAACTGGAGAAAATGTTAGCCAAAATTGCCGATTTTTATGATGAGCAGGTTGATGCCATGGTGACGGGCCTGACCAGCTTAATTGAGCCATTGGTAATAGCCTTTTTGGGTATTTTTGTCGGAGGTATAGTTATTGCATTATTCCTTCCGATATTTAAGATTACGGAGCTCATCGCTAAGTAAATGAAATATATAGAGTTTGTTTTTTAAACTATAAAAAAATACTTGACAAAGTAGCTTTTATTTGTTATATTTTAGCATCTTGAGAAGCAGTGTCGTTAGGACGGCGCATATAAGAGTGAATAAAATCAATAGCGACGTTGACAATTTTGGGTAAATATTAAATTCCGAGAGAGAAGGCGCTTTATTTTAAGCGTCCCGATTTGTTTCGGGACGCTTTTTTGTTTCTCAGGCACATTAATGAGCAGGAGAAACAATCCTGAGCCCGCCGCAGGCGGACTAAGGATAATCTAGCTCTTTGATAATTGAATAGCCAAGTGAAAAAGTGAGGTACAACAAAAAGAGTTTTTTTAAGAGCCATTATACAAGCTTATCTGAATTTTTTTCGGAGAGTTTGATCCTGGCTCAGAGTGAACGCTGGCGGCGTGGATTAGGCATGCAAGTCGAGCGATTTGTTTGGTGACTTGAGGGAGCCGCAAGGTGACCTTTGGGAGCCGAACTTATAGCGGCAAACGGGTGAGGAACACGTGAGTAATTTACCTCTAAGACGGGGATAGCCTTACGAAAGTGAGGGTAAGACCCGATGTGCCCCTTGACACAAAAGTGTTAATGGGTAAAAACGGCCCTTAAAAGTCGTTGCTTAGAGATGAGCTCGCGTCCTATCAGCTAGTTGGTAGGGTAATGGCCTACCAAGGCTTTTGACGGGTAGCTGGCCTGAGAGGGTGGTCAGCCACATGGGGACTGAGACACTGCCCCAACTCCTACGGGAGGCTGCAGTCGAGAATATTTAGCAATGGACGAAAGTCTGACTATGCGACGCCGCGTGAGGGACGAAGGTCTTCGGATCGTAAACCTCTTTCAATGGGGAAGAAGTCCTTAACGTAAGTTGAGGGTTGACGGTACCTAGAGAAGAAGCCACGGCCAACTCCGTGCCAGCAGCCGCGGTAATACGGAGGTGGCGAGCGTTACTCGGATTCATTGGGTGTAAAGGGCAGGTAGGTGGCTATGTAAGTTGGAGGTGAAATCCTTTGGCTCAACCAAAGAACTGCCTTCAGGACTGCATAGCTTGAGGCTAGAATAGGAGAGCGGAATTCCCGGTGTAAGAGTGAAATCTGTAGATATCGGGAGGAACGCCTGTGGTGAAAACGGCTCTCTGGTCTAGCTCTGACACTGAGCTGCGAAAGCTAGGGGAGCAAACAGGATTAGATACCCTGGTAGTCCTAGCCGTAAACGATGAGCACTAGGTGTTGGGGGTTAAACTCCAGCGCCGTAAGATAACTCGTTAAGTGCTCCACCTGGGGACTACGACCGCAAGGTTAAAACTCAAAGGAATTGAC
>MHGH01000016.1:0-222 GCA_001805465.1 Omnitrophica WOR_2 bacterium RBG_13_41_10
CAAGTAAAAAATGATTTTTGTTAAATAAATTAAAAATCTGTAAAAAATAAATTTCTATTTGTAATTTAATTTAAATTGCATTAATTTATTATTCAAATTTCCTATTTTTACTTATTATGTGCGAGATGAAATAAATTTTATGAGAAATTGACTGAGATGAGGAAAATGAATTATGAAAAAAATAATATGTCAATTAATAATATATAATTTAATATTTGTTTC
>MHGH01000016.1:337-546 GCA_001805465.1 Omnitrophica WOR_2 bacterium RBG_13_41_10
ATTCAAAATATTCCAGCAAATTCCATAATGAATATTTTAAATTATCAGATTGGTGTGGATATTCAGAATAGAGGTTACCAGGGTGTTCAAGGGGATATTTCAATGAGGGGTTCATCTTTTGAGCAGGTGCTCGTAATGATAGACGGCATTAAAATTAACGATTCTCAAACTGCACATCATAATATGGACATGCCGGTTAATCTTGAAAG
>MHGH01000016.1:629-4529 GCA_001805465.1 Omnitrophica WOR_2 bacterium RBG_13_41_10
CTAAACAAGGTACCACAAAACCGCAGCTTAACCTGTTGTTTGAAGGGGGTTCTTATAGCTCGCATAAAGAAGCAGTAGATGCCAGCGGCCGCATAAAAAATCTGGCCCTTGCTTTAAGCGCCTCGCGCTTTGATAGCGACGGCATATCCAAACTAAAAAATACTTCGGAAAATGACCCTTATGACAATACCAGCGTTTCTTTAAGATTAGACTACGATATCAATAAAAATAATACTGTTGGCATTATCGGCCGCTTTAGCGATGCCCGCTACGAATACGATAATTCAGTGGGGTTGGTTGATGACCCGAATCTCTTAGGTAAAGAACAGCAATTATTATTCAGTAATTATATTAAAAATACCATAACCGAAAAGTGGCAGCAAAAAATACAGTTTTCTTTTATGCGTAACTTACGGCGCGACTCTAACGATAAAGATAGCATAACCCCTAATGATTATTTGCGGGATTGGTATTTAGGAGAGAACTGGCAGATTGACTGGCAGAATAATATTAAGCTAACAGATGCCGATACCCTTATTCTTGGGCTTGACTGGCAAAGAGAAAACGGCAGTTACTATTATTATACGGAATATCTGGGAGGTTCTGCGGAAACCCGTTTTCCTAAGGTGCACTCTAGCATCAAAGGCTGTTACCTAGAAAACATACTTAATTTAAACGATGTATTTCATTTGAATGCGGGGGCACGCATAGACGACCATTCTTATGCCGGAACGCACCAGACTTATAAATTGGATACCAGTTATTTATTTCCTACCCAGACCAAAGTTAAGGGAGGGATAGGAACGGCATTTAAGGCGCCGACCCTTTATCAGCTGAATGCCTTGCCAGACCCCTGGTTTGACGGCGGAAACCCCAACCTAAAAACAGAGACCAGCCTAACTTATGAATTCAGTGTCGAGCAAAGCCTGATCCAAGACAAAGTTAAATTATCCTTAACTTATTTTGATACCCAGCTAAAAAACCTCATTGATGCAGTATACGACCCTAATACCTGGTATACAAATCAATATGATAATGTAGGCAGGGCCCGCATTTACGGCTATGAAAGCAGCCTTTTTATTAAGCCTTGCCAGGAATTTCAATTCAATTTCGGCTATACCTGGCAAAACCCCGAAAACCAGATTACGGGTAAGCAATTACTAAGAAGGCCAAAAAATAAATGCTTTGCGGATATCAAATATATGCCGAATAAAAAATTAGATTTTGACTTAAAGTTTTTATACGCCGGCAAGCGCTACGATTCCGGAGACTTTTCTCTTAAGGCATATACAAAGCTTGACCTCATCAGCAATTACAGGATAAATTCTTATGCCCAGTTATTTGCCCGTATTGAAAACATCACAGATGAATCCTACGAGGAAATAAGAAACTACGCCCAGCCCGGGCGTAATTTTTGGGGAGGCCTAAAATTATCATTTTAGCTTGCAAATACCTGTCTACTGTGTTAACTTAAAACCAAGATGTTTTCCAACAGGATATTCCAGATAACTCTGTTAGTTTCCCTGATTATCCACGGGATTATTTTGTTACGAGCCCCCGGGTTCTCATTATTTTCTAAAAGCCATATAGAAAAGGCCTTAGAGGTAAGCTACCTAAAAAATCTCTCCAAACCTAAAGAAAATATTTCTCCAAACCCGGATAAAAAAGATTTAAATAAACTTTCTGCCGCAAACTTACAGGCCCGCCGTTTATCCCCTCCGCCGTTTATTGATAGGGAGGCCATCTTTCAGAAAATACGCGAGGCAGCCCCGTTTAAAGCCAGTTTTATCAAACCTGCCTTAGTGAAGCCCGATATCGTGGCAATTAAGAAAAAAATAAGCCTGCCGCCGGTAGAGCTGGATAAGATTAAAAGCCCATCCTATATGAGTTATTATCAGATTGTCCGGGAAAAAATCAGGCGCGCGGCTTATAAAAATTATACCCATACCGAAATAGGAGAGATATACCTATCTTTTACCGTATCGCAGGAAGGCAACCTCAAAGAAGTCCGGCCTATCAAGGAAAAATCAGCAGACAGCCCATATTTAATCGATATCGCCTTAAAGAGTATCCAGGACGCCTCCCCCTTTCCTGCCTTTCCCAAAGAGCTAGATTACCCCCAGCTGTCCTTCAATATAGTCATATCGTTTGAAATCGAATAAATGGGGTCAGAATTATTTTTTTCCTAAAAATGCGGTCAGATAAAAAAATAATTCTGACCCCATTTACTATTGACACTATTCTTAAATAATGATATTATTTTTAGCAAAGGAGATGATCTTATGCATGATTCAGAACCGAGGAAAGACGAAAGTTTCGAAGCAATGCTACGCCGCTTTAAAAGAGACGTAGAGCAGGTAGGTATTTTAAGAGAAGTAAGGGACCGCAAGCACTACGAAAAACCCAGTGAAAAAAAGAGAAGAAAGGCCAAAGGAAAAAGACAGAAATGAGTTTGGCGCTTTCTACTTCATGGAATGCCTTCCGTTATGATGAAGCCAAGAGTATTCTCTCTGAAATTAAAGCAGCAGGCTTTGACGATATAGAACTAAGCTTTAATCTCACGCCTAAAATAATATCCGGCATAGAAACAAGTATCAGTAAAAAGGAATTCAAAGTAGTCAGCATCCATAATTTTTGCCCTATTCCTGAAGGCATAAATCGAGAAGAAGCCCTGCCTGATTATTATTCCATAGCTTCTCTGGATGAAAAAATCAGGCAAAAGGCCCTAAAGTATTCCCGGATTACTATAGATACTGCTCATCGCCTGGAAGCTAAGGCAGCAGTCATGCATGCCGGAAGGGTAGAGATACCTGACAGGACCAGAGACTTAATCAACCTTTACGAAAAAGGCCTGAAAGAAAGCAAAGAATTCCAAGAATTAAGGCGTGATATTATCAAAGAAAGAAAAGATGCAGCCAACCCCTTCTTGGATCAGGCTATAAAAAGCCTCCGAGAGCTAGGCGGTTATGCCAAAGAAAAAAATATAATTTTGGGTATTGAAAACCGTTTTTATTATCGCGAAATTCCTACCTTAGAAGAAACAGGCATAATTTTAAAGGCCCTGAAAGGCCTAAATATATCTTACTGGCATGATACCGGCCATGCCCAAGTAATGGAAAACTTAGGGTTTGCCAAGCATAAAGATTATTTAGAGCTATACCATAACGATATGGTAGGAATCCATCTGCATGATATTATCGGGTGCCGCGACCATCAGGCGCCATCTTTGGGAGAGCTTGATTTTAGTTTATTAAAACCGTATTTAAAAAACCAAACCCTTAAGGTATTGGAAGCGCACCACCCTGCTTCTGGGCCTGAACTAATAGAAAGTAGGGTATTTTTGCAAAAGGTGCTTAATCAAAATGCCTAAAATACGTAAACCCGCGGTAGCCGGGCAATTTTATCCTTCTCTAGAGAAAGAATTAACTGCGCAGATTGAAAGCTTTGTTGATAAAAAGCAAGATAAAAGGGATGTTATCGGCTGTGTGCTTCCGCATGCCGGCTATATTTACTCCGGGAGCGTTGCCGTAAAAACTGCTTCGCGGATGAGCATCAAAGACAGGATTATTCTTTTAGGGCCGAATCATACCGGACATGGAAGCGCCTTTAGCATTATGTCAGAAGGCTTCTGGCAGACCCCTTTAGGAGATGTAGAAATAGACAACCAACTAGCTGAGCAATTATTAAACCACTCCCAGGCCTTAGAAAATAATTACGCAGCCCATTTATATGAGCATTCTCTAGAGGTAGAACTACCGATACTGCAATATTTTAAAAAAGATTTTAAAATCGTGCCTATTACTATAATGTCGCAGGAAGTAAATGTATTAAAAGAGGTGGGGGAAAATATTGCCGAAGTTATCCAGAATTTAAAACTGGAAGATTCCGTAATGTTAGTGG
>MHGH01000016.1:4541-4911 GCA_001805465.1 Omnitrophica WOR_2 bacterium RBG_13_41_10
TGACCCATTACGAGCCCAAAATAACAGCAGCAAAAAAAGACAAGGAAGCCATAGAGGCTATACTAAAATTAGACGAAGACGGGTTAATCAAAAAAATCCGCCAGTTAAATATCTCCATGTGCGGTTGGGCACCGGTGGTGCTTATGCTTGCGGCAGCTAAACGTTTGGGGGCTTCCCAAGCAGAATTAATCCAATACCAAACTAGCGGCGATGTAACCGGCGAAGAGGCTAGCGTAGTAGGATATGCCGGGATAATCGTATATTAATATTATGGAAGAAAAGAAAAATGAAGAATTTGCTGTGCCGCAACCGGATTTTAATTTCTTTGTCACGACCTTAGCCCTCCAGGCATCTATCTTTCTCGGCCAGA
>MHGH01000016.1:5073-6473 GCA_001805465.1 Omnitrophica WOR_2 bacterium RBG_13_41_10
GTCTGCAAAAAATGCGGCAAGAAATACCCGGTGCGTGACGGTATACCGGTAATGTTAATAGATGAAGCGGAAAATTGAAACTCCATCATCAGGGACACCCTTTCAGCCAAAGCTAAGGGTGTCCCTAAAATAACTAATCAGGGGACACTCTTCCGATTAGCTGAAAGGGTGTCCCTAAGACTCTATGAAAAAAATACTGGTAATACACGGTCCAAACCTTAATCTTTTGGGTAAAAGAGAGCCTGGCATATACGGCAAAACCACCCTTAAACAAATTAATCAGGCCTTAGAAAAGGCTGCCAAGAAATACAAGATAAAACTGATAGCAAAACAGTCTAATCATGAAGGCGAGATTGTGGATTTGATAGGGAAGAATAAAAATAAGGCCAGCGGCATACTGATAAACCCGGCGGCTTACACCCATACTAGCGTAGCTATCAGGGATGCCATCCTTGCAGCAGGCATACCTACAATAGAGGTGCATCTTTCCAATATCCATTCCCGCGAAGAATTCAGGCATAAATCTCTGATTAGCCCGGTAGTAAAGGGGACCATCATGGGCTTTGGCCCAAAAAGTTATATTTTAGGCCTAGAGGCCTTGATAGACTTAATTAATGTCAAATGAATCTGCCCCTAAGCCATACTTACCTGGCATTAAAAAAGAAAAACCTCGACGGGCTTATTATATCCTCTGAAGCTAATATTTCGTACCTTACCGGTTATACCTGCCGCGAAGCCTACCTGATTATATCGCAGAAAAAAAATATTTACCTGACGGACTCCCGT
The DNA here is from genome assembly GCA_001805465.1 of Omnitrophica WOR_2 bacterium RBG_13_41_10. Lineage (GTDB taxonomy): Bacteria > Omnitrophota > Gorgyraeia > Gygaellales > Profunditerraquicolaceae > RBG-13-41-10. The sequence continues at coordinate 5,860 of MHGH01000016.1, forward strand.
TATATTGAAGAGATGAAGAAGAATTTGCCGGATTCTTTCACTCTAAAAAAAATCAACGGTTCGGTTTTTACTCTGATAGCCAAAACCTGCCAGGGCCTTAAACTAAAGCGGGTAGGATTTGAAGAAAGGTATCTGGCTTTCGGGGAATATCAAAGAGTCAAACAAGGCCTACCTACAGGGATTAGTCTTATACCCACCCACAGCATCATAGAAGGATTGAGAGAAATTAAAACCGCTAGTGAAATAGAAAAAATAAAGAAAGCAATCCAAATAACAGTCAAAGCGTTAAATTTTATTAAAGGCTTTTTATCTGTAGGTAAAAGAGAAACTGAAGTAGCCGGAGAATTAGAAAGGTTTATCCGTTATCAGGGGGCTTCCAGTAGCGCCTTTGAGATAATTATTGCCTCCGGGCCAAATTCAAGCTATCCTCACCATATCACTTCCCAAAGAAAATTAAAAAACCATGAGCCGGTCTTGATTGACCTGGGAGTAACCTATAAAGGCTATAAATCCGACTTGACAAGGGTTTTCTTTTTGGGTAAAATAACTCCTGAAATTAGAAGAGTTTACGAAATTGTCTTAGAGGCAAACAAAAGGGCAATCCAAGGAATAAG
>MHGH01000016.1:6545-7794 GCA_001805465.1 Omnitrophica WOR_2 bacterium RBG_13_41_10
CCATAAATGAAATGAAATCCGGAGTAACCGTAATCATTGATAATGAAGTCTACCAGGTTACAGACGTCCAGCACGTAAAACCCGGCAAGGGGGCAGCCTTTGCCCGCACAAAACTAAGGAATATGAAAACAGGCAATATCTTAGAAAAAACCTTCCGGGGAGATGAAAAAATAGACCCGGCTTATATTGATGAGAAAAAACTGCAGTACCTTTATCAATCATCTGATATGTATCACTTTGGGGACCAGGATAATTTTGAAGAGATTGCCATTCAGAAAGATCAGCTGGGAGACAAAATTAAATTCCTGAAAGACAATATTGAAGTAACGGGGTATTTCTTTAAAGGAGAGGCTATAAATATAAATTTGCCTAATTTTATCGAAGTAAAAATTACCCATACCGAGCCCGGTATTAAAGGGGATACTGCCAAAGGCGGCACAAAACCCGCCCAGATAGAAACCGGGGCAACGGTACAGGTACCGCTTTTTATAGAAGTAGGGGATAAGATAAAAGTAGATACCAGAACCGGCAGTTACGTAGAAAAGGCGTATTAGAAGGTTACAAGAGGTTACAAGAGGTTACGTTTTTAAGAAGAGGGGGAGACAGGTGAATATAAAAGAAATAAAAGAGATGATTAACCTGATGAATGAGAATGGCCTATTGGAGTTAGAAATAGAAAAAGACGACATGCGCATTAAATTAAAAAAGATGGTTGCAGGCAGCGAGGCGCTTGGCGGACCTATCATTATTGAAAAAGAAAATATGGCTACTGTTTCCCAACAATCTAAACTACAACAGGAAAATATCCCAGGAGCTGGCGTCAAAACCGTAGAAATTAAAGCACCTATGGTAGGAACTTTTTACCGTGCCCCCTCGCCGGAAACGCCACCCTACGTGGAAGTAGGCCAGATTATCGAACCGGGACAGGTGATCTGCATTATTGAGGCTATGAAATTAATGAATGAAATCAAATCAGAGATTAAAGGAAAAATCATGGAAGTCCTGGTCGATAATGCCGAACCAGTCGAATTTGGGCAGGCCCTGCTTATCATTGAACCTCTCTAAAAAATGTTTTCCAAAATATTAATCGCCAACCGCGGCGAAATAGCCTTACGAATAATCCGTGCCTGTCGTGAATTAGGGATACGTACGGTCGCTGTCTACTCCGAAGTAGACAGAGAATCTTTACACGTGCGTTTTGCCGATGAAGCCATCTGTATAGGCCAGGCACAAAGCTCGGGCAGTTATC
>MHGH01000016.1:7877-11505 GCA_001805465.1 Omnitrophica WOR_2 bacterium RBG_13_41_10
CCCCACTTTGCAGAAATCTGCCAATCCTGCCAAATCAACTTTATCGGGCCTACGCCGGAAAATATCAGGCTGATGGGCGATAAAATGGCAGCGCGCGCCTATATGCAAAAAAACGGCCTGCCTATAGTCTCCGGCAGTACGGCCGTAATCAAGAATAAAGAAGAGGCTTTAAAAACCGCAAAGAGAATAGGGTATCCTGTGATTATTAAAGCAGCTGCCGGCGGCGGCGGAAAAGGCATGAGAATATGCCATAACGATATATCTTTAGTAAGCAGCCTGATGGTGGCCCAACAGGAGGCAGAGTCTAATTTCGGCAACTCCAACGTCTATATTGAAAAGTATATCGATAAACCCCGGCACATTGAAATTCAAATTTTAGCCGATAAGCACGGACGGATAATTTATTTAGGGGAAAGAGACTGCAGCATTCAAAGAAGGCACCAGAAATTGCTGGAAGAATCCCCTTCGCCTGTGGTAGATAATAAATTACGTAAACGTTTAGGAGAATTAGCGGTAAAGGGTGCCAGGGCCGCCAATTATATCAGCGCCGGAACAATTGAATTTCTTTTAGACCAGCATAACAATTTTTATTTTATGGAAATGAATACCCGCATTCAGGTAGAGCATCCCGTAACCGAAATGGTTACAGGAATAGACTTAGTCAAGGAGCAGATCCGTATTGCTGCCGGTGAAAAACTGCGCATTCAGCAGGATGATGTACGGATAAACGGCGCTGCTATAGAATGCCGCATTAATGCCGAAGACTACGAAAATAATTTTATGCCTTCACCCGGAAAAATCGAGACACTGATTTTTACCGGAGGGCCGGGCGTACGCATAGATACCCATATATATCCGGGATACCGGGTTACGCCGTATTATGATTCGCTGTTAGCCAAAGTAATAACCCACGGCCGCTCCCGCCAAGAGGCAATCAAGATTATGCAGCGGGCGTTAAGTGAATTTCATATCGGGCCGATAAAAACTACCATACCCTTTCATCAAAGGTTATTAGAAAATCCGCTTTTTATCAAGGGGGAGGTATCTACGCATTTTGTGCAGGAACTTTTCAAAGAAAGTACAAAAGGAGAAGCCTAATGCAAAAGGAAGAATCGCGCACCGACCTAGGGACAATCAGTATTCATAAAAATGTTATCGCCTCAGTAGCATCGCTGGCAGCATGCGAAATCGACGGGGTCAAGCGTATAGGCGGAGATTTTAAAACCGGGCTCTTGGAGTTCGTGGGAAAAAAGGCTTATTTTGCTATTAAAGTCCAAATAGATAAGAATGAAGAAGTGAATGTGGATATACCGTTGGTGATAAAATACGGCTATAATATACCTGAGGTGGCAAATAAGGTCCAAGAGAATGTCCGTCGGGCCCTAGAAAAAATGACTGATGTCTTAATTAAAGATATTAATATCAGCGTCCAGGGCATAGAAAAAGCTTAATAAAAAATTTAAGCGCAGGAGGAAGAAAGAAATGAGAATATTTAAAATCTTGGGTATATTATTTTACTCCGGCATTATCATTTTAGTCGGTCTGATCCTGATTATTATTGCCTTGAATATTCTACAACCGCAGGATATTAATAATCTACTTGTTTTTATGCAGGATAACCCTAATTCCCGGATTATAATGGGGCTGACTGGCCTATTGTTAACATTAATCAGCTTTTCCTTTGCCCAATTAATTTTAGGTAAGTTCCAGCGCGAGAAAACTATTGCCTTTACTACAGCTTCCGGCGAAGTGACAATTGCGCTCTCGGCAATAGAAGATTTAATCAAGAGATTGGCTGTAGTTGTTCCTGAAATAAAAGAACTTCGGCCCGACGTAATAGCTAATAAAAAAGGGATTATTGTGGATTTACGCGTGGTCTTAAAATCCGAAGCGAATATTCCCGAATTAACTGCCCGATTACAGGAAATTACCAGAATGAGGATTCAGGAAGTTTTGGGCCTGGAAGAACAGATTATTATCAGGATACATGTAGCCAAGATAAGCGCTTCCGAAGAAAAAGATAAAAGAAAGAAAGAACCCCCAGAGCATCCCGGTATTCCTTTTGGCGGTTACGGCAGAATATAAATAACCTATAAGGAGGAACAGTTTTATGGCAAAAATCGGCATACTCACAGGCGGCGGCGATTGCCCCGGTTTAAATCCGGTAATCAGGGCAGTGGTAAGAAAAAGTTACATTGAAGGATTTGAAGTTATAGGAATTAAAAATGGCTGGAAGGGTTTAATTGAAAACGATACCTTGAAATTAGACTTAGAGTCTGTCTCCGGGATACTCCCTAAAGGAGGCACTATGTTAGGGACCAGCCGGACTAATCCCTACAAAAAACCCCAGGACCTGCAAAAAACAAAAGAGAATTTTAAAAAGCTCGGGCTTGATGCCTTAATCGTAGTAGGTGGGGAAGATACCTTAGGGGTAGCGTCTAAATTAATCAAAGACGGTATTACCAATATTGTGGGTGTGCCTAAAACCATAGATAATGATTTATCCGCTACTGATTATACTTTCGGATTTGATACCGCCTTAAACACAGCTACGGAATGTATTGATAAACTGCATACTACTGCCGAAAGCCACCATCGCATTATGGTGGTAGAAGTAATGGGCAGGCACGCCGGGTGGATCGCGACAGAGGCCGGGATTGCCGGAGGGGCAGACGTTATCTTGATTCCGGAGATACCTATTGATATAGACGAGGTTTGCGGGCTTATCCAAAAAAGGCACCAGCGGGACAAAACCTTTAGCATTATCGTGGTAGCAGAAGGGGCAAAATTTAAAGAAGGGATGATTACTCAGGAAGAAAAATTAGATGAATTCGGCCATGTCAGGTTAGGCGGCATAGGCGAAACAATGGCCAAAGAAATAGAAAAAAGAACCGGCTACGAAACCAGGGTAAGCGTCTTAGGGCATATCCAACGCGGCGGCACCCCCAGCGCCTTTGACCGGGTATTAGGGACAAGGTTCGGGGTAAAGGCCGTAGAGTTAGTGAAAAATAAAAAATTCGGCAGGATGGTAGCCTTAAGCGGAAATAAAATTATTGATGTAGCGATACAGGATGCAATTTCTACCTTAAAAACAGTAGACCCGGAACTCTACGAAATATCCAAAGTGTTTTTTGGGTAAGGAGAAGGTTAAAGCCATGAGGGACAGAATAAAAGACATATTTTTGGAAAGTATCCAGGTAAAAGAAGAGCTGTTGCATACAAGCCTGGGCAAAATAGTGGAAATATCCCAGGCTATGATTGAGGCCTTAAAGAAAAACGGCAAGGTGATTATTTTCGGTAACGGCGGCTCGGCTGCGGACAGCCAGCATATTGCCGCGGAATTAGTAGGCAGGTTTAAAAAAGACCGCACGGCCTTAGCCGCAGTAGCCCTTACCACCAATACCTCGGTCCTCACTTCATTGGCTAACGACTACGGCTATGATATAGTCTTTGCCAAACAAATCGAGGCCTTGGGAAAAAAGAACGATATAGCTATCGGCATCTCTACCAGCGGTAAAGCAAAAAACGTAATCTTAGGAATTAAACAGGCAAAAAAGATGGGGATAAAAACTATTGCCTTAACAGGCTCGGATGGCGGGGAACTAGCAAAAATCGCTGATGTTTCCTT
>MHGH01000016.1:11533-13437 GCA_001805465.1 Omnitrophica WOR_2 bacterium RBG_13_41_10
ATTCAGGAAGCGCATATTACTATCGGGCATATCTTATGCGAAATCGTAGAGCAGACTCTTTGTTAGAAAAGAAGATTAAAAGCATAAAGGTTCTCAAGGCAATAATCAGCCGCCTAAAGAAAAGCGGCAGGAAAATTGTTTTTACCAACGGCTGTTTTGACCTGTTACATTACGGGCATGTCAAGTATCTACAAGATGCTAAAGGTAAGGGAGACATCTTAATAGTGGCGCTAAATTCGGATTCCTCCGTGCGAAGGATAAAAGGCAAAAATAGGCCCCTAGTTTGCCAACAGGACAGGGTAAGGGTTATCGCAGGCTTAGAGAGCGTAGATTACGTAGTCTTATTTAAAGAAAATACTCCGTTAGAAACTATCAAACAGCTTAAGCCGGATATATTAATTAAAGGCGCGGATTGGAAGAAATGCGATATTGTCGGCGCTGATTTCATCAAAAGCCATAAGGGCGAAGTGGGCACCGTACCACTCTTAAAAAACCGCTCCACTAGTAATCTGATAAAGAAAATTGCAAAAAGTTTTTAAAAGCGGAGTTGTCGACAGGATCATTGACGCAAATATAAACCGGGCCAAGGAAGGTTTAAGGGTCTGCGAAGAGGTGGTTCGTTTTGTCTTAGATAACCGCTCTTTGACTAAAAATTTTAAAGATATACGGCACCGGGTGGACCTGGCTTTAAAATTATTTCCTAAAAAACCTGCTTTTATTAAGATGCGCCGAAGTTTATCTGATGTGGGAAAAAACCTTTATGCTAAGGAATTAAAAAGAAACGGCATTGGCTCTATTTTTATGGCGAATATACAAAGGGCCAAGGAATCAATGAGGGTATTGGAAGAATTTAGTAAATTAAAAAGCATAAACGCCGCCATTAAATTTAAAAATATCAGATACGACATCTATGAACTGGAAAAAAAAGTTACTGAAAAAATCTCGCCTTTATGTCATCATCGATAAAGGCTGCCTGAACAATAAATCTTTGCCTAAGATAGCTAGCCTGGCCCAAGATGCCGGTGCCGGCATTATTCAGCTGAGGGATAAAATATCAGGCAAAGGTACTGTTTTAGAAACCGCTCTTGCCACCAGAAAAATCATTGCCCATAAGAGGGCTATTTTTATTGCCAACGACTGCCTTGATATCGCAAAAATCTCTGATGCCGACGGAATTCACCTGGGACAGGATGATATACCTGTGGCAATCGCAAGAAAAATATTAGGAAAGCATAAAATAATCGGCGTATCCTGCCATAGCCTCGCCCAAGCCCTAAAAGCCAAAAATAACGGAGCGGATTACATAAGCGTAGGCCCGGTATTTCCTACCTCTACCAAGCCGGAATATAAACCAGTGGGCCTGAATTTAATAAAAAAAGTCAACAGAAAGATAAATATTCCTATTTTTGCAATAGGAGGAATAACCCAGAGCAATATCCGCCAAGTCTTATCCTGCAAAGTTAAAAGAGTGGCAGTGTGCGGAGCAATCTGTAAAACCAAGGATATCAGAAAAACAATTAAGTCATTTGTTAAAATGATCCCGGCATAATTATGACTCAATTAGAATGCGCTAAAAACAATAAAATCACTTCCTTAATGAAACAGGTGGCCAAAGAGGAAAAACTTAAACCCGGCTTTATCTTAAAAGGGCTAAGAGAAGGAAAAATCGTAATCCCCCGTAATAATACACATATTCTTAAGAAACCCTGCGCAATCGGTAAAGGCCTGCGCACAAAAATCAATGCCAATATAGGCACCTCTACGGAAAAATACAAAATCAGTTACGAACTGAAAAAACTAAAGGCAGTTATTGACTGCGGCGCAGATACGGTAATGGATTTAAGCGTGGGGGCAAATTTAGGCAAAATCCGCCGGAAAATTATAAAACATTCTTCTGTCCCCCT
>MHGH01000016.1:13477-25770 GCA_001805465.1 Omnitrophica WOR_2 bacterium RBG_13_41_10
AAAAAGAAAATCCTTTCTATGAACACTTTGACTCTGTCTTGGATATCGCTTATAAATACGACGTTACCTTAAGCCTAGGGGATGGCCTAAGGCCGGGAAGCGTATGGGACGCTACCGATAAAGCCCAACTTTCGGAGTTGAATACCTTGGGGGAACTAGCCTTGCGCGCAAAAAAAAGAAATGTCCAGGTAATGATTGAAGGGCCGGGGCATGTGCCCTTGGATCAAATTAAAAAAAATATTGATTTAGAGAAAAAAATCTGCCGCCAGGCCCCTTTTTATGTCCTGGGCCCTTTGGTAACAGATGTAGCAGCAGGCTATGACCATATCAGCGCTTCCATAGGAGGAGCTTTAGCTGCCAGTTACGGGGCGGATTTTTTATGTTATGTTACTCCTTCAGAACACCTCAGGCTTCCTTCCATAGAGAATGTTAAAGAAGGAGTAATTGCTTCCCGGATAGCTGCGCATGCAGCTGACCTGGTAAAAAAGGTAAAATCTGCCTGGGAATGGGATAGGGCGATGTCAGAAGCCCGTAAAAAACGCGATTGGAAAAACCAGATTAAACTATCCATTGATCCTGAAAGAGCGCAACATTATAGAGATTCTTCCCGTCCGCATCTATCGGACGTCTGCACTATGTGCGGGGAATATTGCTCTATTAAACTGATGGAGGAATGCCTTTAAAAAGCCTGCGGGTGTAGTTCAATGGCAGAATGGCAGCTTCCCAAGCTGTATATGGCGGTTCGATTCCGCTCACCCGCTTGTAGTAATCGAACTGCAAGGGGAGTTTAAAGGGGAGACCGTCTTCTTTGTAAAATATGAAAAATAAATTCACAAATCCCTATCTTTATTATATAATCCTTACATTTGCCTTTTCTATTTTTATGGTTATTGGCTGCGCAACTAGCCCTTTAGCAATATCGCCTCAAGCCCCAACTAATATTCACGGGATTTACCATAGAATAGCAAAAGGAGAAACTATCTGGAGAATCTCCAAAATTTATAATATGGACCTTGAGGAATTAATCAGAATAAACCACATCTCTGACGTTGCCAATATCGAAACAGGACAATTAATTTTTATTCCTTACGGATACAGGCAATCCGCCAGTAACCTGCCTCAAGATGATTTCATCTGGCCGCTAAAAGGAGAGGTAATATCCGTATTTGGACAGGCCTTCAATAATATGGTTAACCGGGGCATTAATATCAAACCCTACAGGACAAAAGAAGTAGTCAGTGCCCGCGCCGGTAAAGTAGTTTTTTATAGCCCCAATTTCCAGGGTTACGGAAAAACCATAATTATCGACCACCAAGACGGATTCCTTACGGTTTACGCCAGAAACGCCGATGTTTATGTCAAGCCTGCCGACTTAGTAGCAAAGGGCTCGGTTATCGCTCGGGCAGGGTCTACCGGCAGGGATAAAAATACTTATTTACATTTTGAGATCAGAAAAAATCATATCGCCCAGAACCCTAATTTTTATTTATCGCATTAAGCGAAACTCCGTGGGCTTAAAGACCACGGTTTCCTAAAATGGTTGAAAGCGAAATCCCGACCCGACTTCATCCGCGGCAAGAAAGGCTGCGGTTTTAAGGCGTCGGGATAAAGGTATTTTTTTATGGCAAAAAACGAATTTTTCATAGACCGGCCGGAATATCAGGATATCCTAGAGAAACGCATACTGCACTTAAAAGACGGGTATCGGCAAAACGTGGCTTTTATCGGCGATGAGCTTGTAGGAAAAACCTCCCTGATCTTTCGCTTCCTAAAAAAGTTTTATGACAACCGGATAATCCTGTTGTATTTAGAGGCCAGGCCCGAATCCTTATCGATTTTCGCAAAAAGATTTATCGGTGTCTTATTGTATAATTTTCTTTTACCTAGCGGCCTATCTCTAAAAGAAGACCTTGATTTCCTCATCCAAAGATCGTCCAAATATATACCGCATACCGTTCTTCAGATTAAAAGCATACTTTCGGACTTAGAAAAAAGAAAAAAGAATACTATCATAATGGAATTATTTTCATTATGCGAAACTATATACCAGGAAACCCAAAAACCCTGCGTAATAATATTGGATGAGTTTCATAACCTGGAAAGCTTAGGGGTAAAAAATCTCTATGCCGATTGGTCCAAGCTACTCGTCCTGCAAAAGCATACCTTATATATTATTACCAGCTCATTAAAATTTAAAACCAAAGAGATATTAAGCAAAAATTTATCCCTGCTTTTTGGTAATTTTGAAATAGTCAATGTAGAGCCGTTTGGCATTAAAGCAAGCGAAGAATACTTATCCCTAAGGTTAGCGGGATTAAATACACCGAGCGCAATCAAGAATTTTATCATTTATTTTACCGGGGGGTATCCTTTCTATTTAGGGCTGATCAGCGATTTCCTCTTAAAATCCGGCCAACCTGATCTTATCAATATACTGGAGGAACTTTTATTTGAATCATCCGGGATACTCAACCAGAGGTTTTCTAATTACCTGAAGCGCTTTTTAGATACCACATACAGCCAAGAATATATTTCCATACTTTATTTAATCTCCAGCGGCCACAATAAAATAAAAGATATTGCACACCTCACACATAAGCAACAGAAAGAATTGACTTTGAGAATAAACCACTTGCTGGAGGTTGATGCCGTAATAAAAAGGGGGGACTTCCTGCAAATTAATGACCGGGTATTTAGTTTTTGGCTTAAATTCGTATCACAGGGCAGGCTCCAATCTTTGACCTTTGATGCAAAAAGCCAAAAGATATTGTTTAGAAACGACATTGAAAAAATGCTGCAGGAATTCCTTAAAAACTGCCAAAAGTCTATCACGGAAAGGACAATGGAACTATTGCGCCTTTTTGAAAACGAAATCGTGCAGATTGAAAGAAAAAAACTAAGGTTAACCCATTTCAAAGAAATAAAGCCGTTGGAATTAAGCTGCGGGCGCTTTAAAGACGGCATTATTGGCCGTGCCGACGATAAACTCTGGCTAATCGCTTTTAAAAAAGACACCGTAACCGAAGAGGATGTGGCGGCATTTGCTAAAGAATGTAAAAAATACCGTAATAAGCGCCAGAATAAAATTATTGTGGCCTTTGAAGATTTAGAGGCCAATGCCCGCTTAAAGGCCCTGGAAGAAAAAATCTGGACCTGGGATATAGCTAAATTAAATCAAATCTTTGACCTCTTTTCTAAACCGTCGGTTATCGCTTAATGAGGTAAGGAGAGTAATTTGCGCATAGGGGTAATCTCAGATACTCATATACCGGACAGGGTCAACACAATCCCCGCGGTAATATTAGAAGATTTTAAGAATACCGATATGATTATCCATGCCGGTGACCTGGTACATTTAATCGTTTTGGATGAATTAGGCCGTATCTGTAAAAATGTCAAGGCAGTCTGGGGAAACATGGACCCTTATGAAGTACGTAAAAATCTGCCGGAAAAAGAAATAATTCCCGTCGGTAAATTTAGAATCGGCCTGATGCATGGTTACGGCCACCCCAATCAACTTATCAGCCTTTTGAGTAGCGAGTTCAAGAATGATAACGTAGATATGATTATTTTCGGCCATTCGCATCAAAGCCTCAATGAAACAAGGGAGGGTATTATATTTTTTAATCCCGGTAGCGCCACTGATAAAATCTTTGCTCCTTATAATTCATACGGTATAATCGAAATTAACGATAAGATAGAAGCAAAAATCATAAAATGCTGACCCCATCCCAGATTAAAGAATTTGAAGATAAATTCCTGGCTCCTTACGCCACGAAAAGTTACAATACAAAAGGCAGGGCCTATAAAGAACAAGAACATCCTTACCGCTCTGTTTATCAAAGGGACCGCGATAGAATAATCCACTGCGCTGCCTTCCGGAGGCTGGAATACAAAACCCAGGTATTCGTAAACCATGAGGGTGATTATTACCGCACCAGGCTCACGCACACCTTAGAAGTAGCCCAGATTGCCCGGACTATCGCCGCGGCCTTAAGATTAAATGCCGACCTTGTGGAGGCCATAGCCTTAGCGCATGATCTGGGCCATACTCCCTTCGGGCATGCCGGAGAAGAAGCCCTTAATGAACTGATGTCTGAATGCGGCGGTTTTAACCATAATCTGCAGGGTTTACGAGTGGTAGATATTTTAGAAGAAAGGTACATAGATTTTCCCGGGCTAAACCTGACTTGGGAGGTAAGGGAAGGAATAGCCAAGCACTCTTCAGCCTTTGATAAAGCCGTAGCGCCAGAGGAGTTAGCTCCCGATGAGATGCCGACATTGGAATCCCAGATAGTAGATATTGCGGATGAAATAGCTTATGATAACCATGACTTAGACGACGGCCTGACGTCGGGATTATTAAAAGAATCGCAATTGCAAAAATTAGCCATCTGGAATAATATTTATGCGCACATTTCCCAAAAATATGCTAAAATAGATGCAGAGGCCCAAAAGTACCTGATTATAAGGTCTTTGATAGATTTGCAGGTTACTGATTTAATTAAAGAAACAGAGGCGAGAATAGATAAAATAAAACCAAAATCTTCCCAACAGCTTAAAGGATTAAAAGAAAAGGTGGTTCTTTTTAGCCAAGAGATGTCTGACCTAAGAAAACCTTTGAGAGAATTTCTCATGGAAAAATTATACCATCATTTTCGGGTAATCAGGATGAGCAATAAAGCCAAAAGGTTTATCCAGGAATTATTTCAGGTTTATGCCGCAAGCCCAGAGCAGCTTCCTGATAAAATACAAAGCCGTATTCCAAAAGACGGAGCAAAAAGAGCGGTCTGCGATTATATCGCAGGCATGACAGACAGGTATGCCTTAGATGAGTATAAAAAATTATTCAATCCATACGAAAAAGTATAAAACCCTGATCTCGGCGATTCACAGTATCTATCGCCTGATTAATTCTACTTTTGAATTAGGCTACCTGGTAAGCGGCCTGACTAGGCTCGCCTGCCAGATTTTTAATTCCCGCCAGTGCGTGATTTTTGCCGTAGACCACACCAAATCTTATTCTATTTTAAAATGTACTGTAAGCGGCAAAAGAAAATGTATTCTAGACAAAAAAAACAGGCGCCTGAATAGGCTCGAAAAAAAGATTATCAGAACAGCTGCCTCTATCAGGCAGGAGAGGATGTTGGGGCTACCTTTAATCACTGAAGATGTCATAGGGGCAATCATTATAAGGCGCAATATTAATGACCCGCCTTTTGATAAAATCGACCAGGAAATGCTCACTACGATTGCAGAACAGGCGATTACCGGCATAAGGAACTTACAATTATACGAAGAGCAGCAAAAAATAGTATTAGGAAGCATTAAGTCGCTGGTGACCTTGCTGGATAAACGGATACCTCAGGGGTATACGCATTCGTCGCATTTTAGCCGTTTGGTAACCCTGCTTGCCCAACAGATGCACTTAGACGGAAAACAGATCGAAAGCTTAAAATATGCCAGCCTGTTACACGATGCGGGTAAAGTGGATATTCCGCTGGAGATACTCACAAAAACCACTAAATTAACCCCTAAAGAATATAAGATTATCAAATGCCACCCCTTAAGAGGCGCTCAGATCCTTCGGCCCCTACAAATATTAAAACCGGTTATACCGATAATCTTGCATCACCATGAAAAATATAACGGCACAGGTTATCCTTCGCGCCTAAAGAAAGGGCAGATCCCGCAGGGAGCCAGGATTATGGCGGTTGCCGACGCCTTTGAGGCCATGGTTTACGGAAGGCCTTATCGCGAAAGAATAGACATAAACTCCGCGATAAAAGAAATAAAAAAGAAAAGCGGCACCCAATTTGACCCTAAGGTAGTGGAGGCGTTCCTGAAAGCGGTCAAAAAAATGAATATAAAAAAATACTTGCCATAAAATAAATAAAAAGGATATAATAATTAGATATGGAAAACCAGGATACCACACAACTGGAATTATTTTCTAAAGAAAGTAATTTTATGGCGCGCAAAGAAAACAGGCCGTCTTTTTCTTTCTTTAGCTATTTACGTAATTATGAAAAAACCATATTTATGGTGATGGGCTTTCTGGTTACAGCCATTGCATCTTTCTCTTTAGGAGTGAAAAAAGGCAAAGAGGCCTTACTAGCTAAAACTAATGCCGTATTAGATATAGCCTCTATCACCAAACAAGCCCCTTTATTAATTAAAGCACAAGGCCTGCCGGTAAATACACCGGCAGCACCTCTAAAAGAAACCCTAAATTATACCATTCAGGTAGCCTCTTTTGTAAATAACGCCTTCGCCCAAAAAGAAGCGCAAACTCTGCGCAAAAAAGGTTTATCGGTCTTGGTCTTGGCTAAAGGAAAGCATACTATAGTATGCGTGGGAAATTTTGCTAACCAGGATTCGGCAAAACTTTCGTTATCGCAATTAAGGAAAAACTATCGTGATTGTTTTATAAGGAGGTTATGAGTTCATGTCCATACACCCATCTTTAAGCTCGTCGGATAAAAATAAAAAACAAAGGTCTGTGTTAAAGCGCGCCGAGCGCATAAAGTCAATGCTAGATAAAGGAAATTGGAAAGAAGGAGACGATGTTTACGGCCTTCCTAAGATTAAAACCTTAAGAATTAAAATCAAGAAGGAAAAGGCAACGGAAAAAACAGAAGCTACTGCTGTTGAAGGCGCTGCTGCTACCGGCCCTGCCGCTAGTGCTGCTACCACAGCACCTGACAAAGAACAGGCTCAAGGTCCCTCTAAGACCCAGGCAAAAAATAAATAGCATACATGCCTTATGTTCAAGAAAATTACCTTCGGCGATGACTTTCAGCGATTTTCGCAGTGGTATGGGAAGGTGTTTTATGCTTTCATACTTATTTCTTTTTGTTGCCCTTGTTTTGCCCAGGACTTCCAGCCTTACTTAGGGGTAAGCAACGCCGATAATATTAATATACGCTCTGACTCTACCGTTATGTCCAAAGCAATATGCAATGTTAGTAAAGGAGAGAGCGTAGAGGTGATTCTGGAAAAATACGAGTGGTATAAGATAAGGTTGCCCAAAAACGCGCCTGCTTATATACGCAAGGACCTCACTACCCCGATAGACGCTAAAACCGTAAAAATATCTAAAGACAGCGTGAATATACGCCTAGAGCCAAACGAAGGGGCTCCTATAATCGGAAAGGCCGAGATGAATGAAATAATAGCGGTATTAGATACCCAAAGGCAATGGTATAAAATAGAACCGACTAATAATAGCTTTGGCTGGGTGTATAAGAAATTTATAGATAAGGCCGCAGAAAAAACCATGGCGCCTGTAGTAATAAATAACGTCGTAGTTACCATCACAAAAGAAGAACCCGCCCAAGATTTTGTTATAGAGGGGGTTGTCTTACCGTATGGAAAAGTTTTTAACCGGCAGGCTACGCATAAACTTAGGGATAGAGAGCAAAAGATATATTTATTAAAAGGCGATAAAACCAGCTTAAATGCAGTAAATTACCATAAGGTAAAAATTAGCGCAAAATTAACTGATGCGCCAAAAAGCAAATATCCGATTTTAGAGGTTAAAAAGATAGAAATATTAGATTAATATGCTGGAACTAATTATATCTTTCCTTATTTCCTTCTTCTTCCTGATGATTGCCATGACCGTCCATGAGTTTTCTCATGCTTTTGTAGCCTATAAATTAGGGGATAACACCGCCAAATATTCCGGAAGGCTGACCTTAAACCCCTTATCGCACATTGACCCGGTGTGGACATTTATCATACCTTTGTTTTTATTTATCTCTACGGGGGGGCAATTTATCTTCGGGGCAGCTAAACCCGTGCCTATCAACTACTGGGCATTAAGAAACCCCAAGCGCGATGTAATCTGGGTGGGCTTAAGCGGGCCTCTAGCTAATTTTATCCTCGCCTTTCTCTTAAGCCTATTATTAAAAGCGCATTTTATACCGGAAAATTTTAGGTTTATTATAGACAGCCTTATTGTAATAAATGTTATTCTGGGCGTATTTAACCTCATCCCCATTCCGCCTTTAGACGGCTCGCGGGTATTAATGGGCCTGTTACCAGAGAATTTAGCCGCTCAGTATGCCATGATCGAGCCTTTCGGCTTTATTATCATAATATTACTTTTTTCTATGGGGGCATTCAGATTTTTTATCCTGCCGTTGGTAGCATTGATATTAGAACTTTTAGGGGTAGCTTAAAATGCCAGTAATCAAAGTAAACTTAAAAAAGCGCTCTTATAACATCATGGTAGGAGCCGGCATCTTAAGCTCATTAGGAAAATATTTACAAAAGCTCGGTATCGGTAACAGTGCCTACATAATTACCAACAACCCCGTAAATAATAAATACGGCGTAAAATTAAACCAAGCCCTAAAAAAATATGGTTTTACTACCCGCTTTAAGATTGTTCCCGATAGCGAAAAAAGCAAGGCCTTAGAGATTGCCGCAGCAGTGATAAAGGACTTAGCTAGCTACGACCGAAACAGGCGGATTTTTATAATTGCTTTTGGGGGCGGGGTAATCGGGGATTTGGCCAGTTTTATCGCTTCTATTTATAAACGCGGAATTCCTTGCGTACAGATTCCCACCACCTTATTGGCGCAGGTAGATTCGGCTATCGGAGGCAAAACAGCCGTAGACTTAGCCCAAGGCAAGAACCTGGTAGGAACGTTTTATCAACCTCGCCTGGTTTTAAGCGATGTTTCAATCTTAAAAACACTCCCCCTGCGTCAGCTAAAAACCGGCCTGGCAGAAGTAATAAAATACGGCATTATTCAGGACCCCTATTTATTTTCTTACCTAGAAAAAAAATATAAAGATCTGCTTAATTTAAAAACGGCTTCTTTAGAATTTATTGTCAGCCGTTGTAGCGCAATCAAGGCAGGTATTGTAGGCCGCGATGAAAAAGAAGAGAAGGGAATAAGGACGATTTTAAATTTTGGCCACACTATCGGCCACGCCGTTGAAGCGGCAGGAGGTTATAATAAATATAATCACGGGGAGGCAATAGCATTAGGGATGTTGGCTGCTACCGGCATAAGCAATAGATTAGGCTTGCTAAAAAATAAAGACGCCCTGAGAATAGCAAATCTGATCAAAAAAATAGGGCTACCTACAAAAATACAAGGGGTCGCATACCAAAAAATAATCAGCGCGCATTACCGCGATAAGAAGTTTATCGGAATAAAAAACAGGTTTGTGTTGATAAAAGGCATCGCTAAAACAAAAATAGTAGAAAATATACCTCTAGAGATAATAAAAGAAGCTTTGAGAAAAACGTGAGAAAAACGGGGTCAGAATTATTTTTTCATCTAACCGCATTTTTAGGAAAAAAATAATTCTGACCCCGTTTCTTCTATTTAGTAGTAGAGAGGCTTATTAGAGAACCCTCGGATTTTAATTCTACCCCCTGCAAATTAATCCGCTCTACAGTTGCTCCGTTAATCACGTCACCTTCCCTGACAATCTGGTTATTAATTAAAGCATAACCTTGGTTTTGCGAAAAGAAAACGCCGTTTAAGACTAATACCGGGGGCGCACCGCCTGGAGGCGCTTCAGAAAGAAGAGGCAAGATAGGTGTAGTAGGGGGTTCTTTGGCGGGAGTGGGGAGTTTAAGTTTCTCGGATACGGCGGTAGTAATTTTTTTAAAGGGCTTCTTTTGGGGGCCAGACAAAATAAAAATAATCCCTGCTATAAGAAATCCTGCCACTAAAATCAAAAGGTAAAACAAGTAGATTTTTAATTTGGAGAGGGGTTTTTTAGGAAAATCTAACACCTCTGGCTTAATGCCAGAATCGGCTATTTTAGTTTCTACCTTCTTTAAGGCGTCGTAGATTATGCTCATTGGGTATGCTGCTCAGAATAGCTGTAGAGCTCTTCCATGCATTTATTGATAATATCGGCATCTATAACGTGGGTTTCGCCAACAAAACCTGCTAAGAGGGCACGGTCACAAATAATATTAATCAAGCGCGGTGTGCCTTTAGAAAAATCGGCAATAATCTGGGTGGCTTCATCGTTAAATTTTATCCTGTGGGAGGGGTTTACGGTATGAAGGCGATGATTTATATATTCCTTGACTTCAGGCTCCTCCAGGGGCGGAATATGGTACCTGACCATTATCCTTTGTTGCAACTGCCGTAAATTATAAAGGTTTAAGCGATGGTTTAACTCAGGCTGGCCCACCAATACTATCTGTATAAGTTTATCTTTTTCCGTCTCTAGATTAGAAAGCAAGCGGACCTGTTCTAAGGTCTGGGGCTTTAGGTTCTGGGCCTCATCAATTATTAAGACCACATTATTACCGCGCTCAGATTCGCTTAATAAAAACTTATTCAGTTCTAAAATAATGGACAATCTGGTTTTATTCTTAATACCCAGGCCAAAATCCTTGATTATTGCCTCCAGAAGCTGGACTTCGGAAAAATGAGGGTTAAGTATAAAGGCGGTTTTGATATTCTTGACCAATTGATTAAGAAAAAAGCGGCAAAGGGTGGTCTTTCCTGTACCGATCTCTCCGGTTATTACGATTATCCCTTTTCTTTGAGTGACACCGTAAAGAAGGTGAGAGAGGGCTTCTTTATGTTTTTTACTTAAGAAAAAGAAGGCGGGATCCGAAGTGACATTAAAGGGCCGTTCCTTGAAACCATAAAACTGACAATACATAATCTTCCTCTTAAACAATAATTATAGCAAAAAGCAAATTTAAAGTAAAGCATTAAAGTATTGACATTGAATAAAATATATGTTATATTCATACCAACCTAGAGGAGAAAGTAGGCCACGGCTTTCTTCACAAACTTTTTTAAGGAAAGCAATGGCGATTGCAATAGTAGAAAAGAGGCGTTTCCCGCGCATCAAACTGCAACGTCCGCTGCATTACCAAATCAGAGGCGTTTCTATATTTAATAATGCGATCGGCGAAAATATCAGCCTCGGAGGTATCGGATTATTAACTAATAATCGCTTTATTGCGCCAGAGACTTTAGTAAGTTTAAAGATCAACGTACTCTCGCGCATTTTAAGCCCCACGGTAAAAGTAGTCTGGTCTCATCTCATCCCGCAGTTCGAGCGGTACCGCATAGGGGTAGAGTTTGTAGAGTTTGATGCACAAGAAAAAAGCTACTTAGCAGATTATATAATAGGTACACATAATAACTATGGCAGCTGAAGAAACAAAACAGGAAACTCTCGTAACACCCCCAGAAACCCAGGCTAAGCCAACAATAGAAATACAGACCAATTGCCTGGCTTGCGGTAAACCGATTAGAAAATTAAAACGTTATTACCGCGACGGAAAGTTTTATTGCAGTAAAAAATGCTGGATAAAGAAAGTTAAAACTAAACAGGAAAAACAATAAATATATGAAAAACCCTAATGCAGAAAGAAGAAGGTTCCCGCGCATAGATAAAAGCCTGCCGCTTAAGGTAGCGGCTAACGGTTACGACTTTATCACCTACACCCATAACCTTAGCTGCGTCGGCACTTATTGCCGCGTAAATAAATACATTCCGCCCTTTACCAAAATTTCTATAAAACTATCGCTGCCTACTGAATCAGGCAATAAGGAACATAGGGTAGAGTGTGACGGGGTAGTCGTGCGCACCGACGATGAAAAAGAGGGAGGCTTTAACATTGCTGTCTTCTTTAATCGAATAAGAGATACGCAAAAAGAAAAGCTCTCTGAATATATCAACCAATTTGCAAACAGAGAACCTGCCAGCCTGCAAGGGTAATAGAAGCCCGTGGGCAAGATAAAAAAACATCCGCCGGTAAAATTAATTGTGGGTTTTATCTTTAAAGACCAACTTGCAGAAGATAAAGCCCTATTTTTTTTAAAGAGGCGCTTTGGCAGAATAGACTTTGAAAGCCAAACCTTAAGTTTCCGGCATACCGATTATTACCAAAAGGAATTCGGAACCGGCCTAAAACGCAAATTCATCAGTTTTAAAAAATTAATCCTGCCGCAAGATTTAGCTAAAATCAAGAACATCACCAATAAAATAGAAATCAAACTATCGCTTCGCTCCCTGCGCCAGATAAATATAGACCCGGGGTACCTGGATTTAGCTAAACTGATATTAGCCTCGACCAAGGACCATCGCCATCGCATCTATTTGGGCCAAGGGATTTTTGCCGAGGTGACCTTATTTTTCCAAAACCACGCCTTTAAACCATGGGAGTGCACCTATCCTGATTATGCAACCAGTGAGTATAGCGCCATATTTAATCAAATCAGGGAAATCTATGCCCAGCAAATTACAAAGAAATGATTTAAATGCATCCGTCATACCTTAGTTCCCAT
>MHGH01000016.1:25842-36466 GCA_001805465.1 Omnitrophica WOR_2 bacterium RBG_13_41_10
AAATGCGGTATTAACCGCCTAAAAAATGAATTAGGGTTTTGTAAAACAGGATTGAACCCTAAGGTTTGTAGTTTTATGCCCCACCATGGAGAAGAGCCGCCAATCTCCGGAACACAGGGCTCAGGGACAATTTTCTTCTCTCATTGCAATATGAATTGCGTCTACTGCCAAAACTATGAATTTAGCCAGAAGGGAGGAGGCAGGGAGGTGGGCTTTGAGGAATTAGCGGATATGATGGTGCAATTACAGGATATGGGCTGCCATAATATTAATTTAGTCAGTCCTACGCATATCATGCCGCAAATCTTAAAAAGCCTTTCTTTGGCCATAACAAAGGGCTTGAAAATTCCCTTAGTCTACAATACCGGAGGCTATGAATTAAGCGAAATAATCGGATTATTGGATAAGATAGTGGATATATACCTTCCGGATATGCGCTATGCCGATAGCGAAATGGCAATAAAATACTCCTGTGCCCCCAATTACCCGCAATTTAACAGGCCCGCAGTTCGCGAAATGCACCGCCAGGTAGGAATTGCCAAGATGGACGATAATGGTATAATAAAAAATGGCTTAATAATCAGGCACTTGGTCCTTCCGGAAAATATCTCCGGGACGCAAAAAATAATGGAGTTTATTGCAACAGAGCTTTCTAAAGATACCTACATCAGCCTGATGAGCCAGTATTTTCCTTGTTTTAAAGCGGTTAAATTTGCGCAAATCCGCCGCAGGATAACATCCGCCGAATATCAAGAGGCCCAAGAAATAATGCATAAATACGGCCTTTATAACGGCTGGGTTCAGGAATCAAGAGGCCTAGACAGGTTTGCAGGAACTAATATAAAACCGGGTTAAATATCTCATGCCAAGATTTTTAAAGTTACTTTACCTAAAGCTTTTTAGAATCCACGATACTCCGCAAAAAATAGCCGGCGGATTAGGCCTAGGCGTATTTATGGGAATTCTGCCCGGCACCGGGCCGCTTGCTGCATTAGTGCTATCATTACTCTTAAAAGTAAACCGCGCAGCAGCGTTATTAGGCAGCCTGATTACCAATACCTGGCTCAGTATCGTAACATTTTTATTGGCAGTGAAAATAGGCGGCCGGATCATGAACTTAGATTGGCACAAGCTACAAGAGCAATGGCTTCATTTATTAAAAAATTTTCATTGGGCTAGCTTATTCCAGCCATCAGTAATAGGCATAACTGTGCCGGTAATTATCGGTTATTTTATAATAGCATTCTGCTTAGGCTTGGCGGTTTATCTTATAGCATTATTAGTATTGACCATAACTAAAAAAAAGATATAATATAGCTACTATGGCAAAACAAGGCATTTCCGGTTTTAAAACCTGGGTTTTGGCTTATGCGTTCTGCATAACAGGTTTTCGCCTGGTAGACGAATATTACTTTACTACCGTTGAAGTAATCCCGGATAGCATTATTTTAGGGACCGTAATAGTCGCTATAGGGTATTTATGGATTAAAGAGCTTAAAGACAGGCAGGTACTCCAAAGAGTTAATAAAGAATTATTAGAAAGCCAAGGACAATTAAAACAAGCCCACCTTAACACTATCTCAACTTTAATTAATGTTATAGAAGCCAAGGATCCCTATACCCGCGGCCACTCTGAAAGGGTAAAAATATACTCCTTAGCCATGGCTAAGAGAATCGGGTTTCTCAAAGAAGACCTGGATACCCTGGAAACTGCCTGTATCCTGCACGATATCGGCAAAACCCTGATCCCAGACTCCATCTTACATAAAATAGAGCCCTTAACTAATGAAGATTGGGTACAAATAAAAAAGCACCCCCAGGCAGCAGTGGATATACTGGGGCCTTTAACATTCTTAACCAAAGAAAAGGAAATCATCCTGCACCACCACGAACGCTATGACGGCAACGGCTATCCCGGTAGAATCAGGGGCACAGCAATACCCATAGGTTCGCGCATTATGGCAGTAGCCGACTCCTTTGATGCTATGAGGTCAAAAAGGCCTTACCGCAACCCTCTGGCCGAAGAATTAATCATACAGGAGTTAAAGGTTAACTGCTCAACGCAATTTGACCCCCAAATCGTAGAAACCATGCTTGACCTGTTAAGTGACGGCAGCATTGTAGGAATTGACGGGACTATGGATTTTTAAGGCAGGCAGGAGGGGACCGCATCAACATCTGTGTAAATATGTAAAGCTTAAAATAATTAAGTAAAACCCAGTAAGTCAAATCGAGCTTATTCACAGGAAAATACCAGCCCTAATTAACTCATTACAAGCCAACCAGATAGAGATATTTCTCCAATATAACCAAGTTAACATAAGATACATTATAGGAAGTTGCACAAAGGGCTAATCTGGGTTTAAGATTGGGTTTATAATGGGAAATTTTAGGTATTCGGGATATCTTGATTAGATTTATGTGCTGGTTTATGCTGTGAAGTAATTACGTAGCTGCCTCCTTGAATCCTAATTATCTTTCCGTTGACTATTGTATCAGCGATTACTTTGCGCGCCCTTTTAAGGATCCGGCTGACGGTCTGCTGGGATACCTGCATCAGCTTGGCCGCCTCTTTTTGGCTGTAGGCCATAAAATCCATCAGCCTTATGGCCTCATACTCATCCATGGTAAGATTAGTCTCATCAGGCCTTCCTGGCTTACCCCTTGGGCTAAATTGGCTGATTCTAGGGTCATGGCGCACTATTCTATATTTTTTCGGCCGTCCTCTGGGTCTCATTTTAGCCTCGCCTCAAGCTTGTTTACCTAAACTTACTTACTTTTAACGCCCCATTTATAATGAGTATATACCCGATATTCCTTTCTGTCAAGGGAAATTTCCTGGCGCAGTGGCAAAATCTCATTTTTATATGTTATACTTACTCATATGGAAATTAAGCAAAGATTTGAACTAAGAAGGCTGCTGGTCCCTGAACTTAATCAATCCCTGAAGATCCTTTCTCTTCCTTTGATGGATTTAAAAGCGCTGATTGATTCCGAGCTTCTGAATAATCCTTTTCTGGAAGAGCAAGAAAAACCACGCCTCTCTCCTATTCGTAATGGCATAGCTCAACCGGACTTAGATTTCAGGCTAAGTTTAATCAGCAAAAAAGAAACTTTGCAGGACATTCTGCTTAGGCAGTTGGGTATGTTTGCAGAAACTGACCAGGAGTACCGCATTGGGCAAGAGATTATAGGTAATATTGATGAGAATGGCTACTTTAAGGCCACCTTAGAAGAAATAGCCGCTACTTTAGGAGCAACTCTGGATAAAGCCGAACATGCCTTAAAATTAATCCAACAGTTTGAGCCTGTGGGTGTCGCTGCCAGAAACGTTTCTGAATGTTTGCTTATACAGATGAATTTGGCTGGTGAAATTGATCCCCTGCTGATAAAAATCGTAGAAAATTACTTGGAAGACGTGGCCAAAAAAAACTACGGCCTCATTGCCAAGGCCCTAAAAGAGCCGCAGGATAAGATTGAGCTTGCGGCAAAAAAGATTATAAAGCTCGACCCCAAGCCCGGCCGCAATTACTCTGCCGAAGAAATACAGAATGTCATTCCCGATATCATCATAGATGAGCATGATGACGAAATTGAAATTGCTATTAACGATGAGGATATGCCTACAGTAAACATTAATAAAGACTACAAAAACATGCTCAAAAACAATAACCTTGATCCTGCGACTAAAGAATTCTTAAGCGCCAAGCTTGCTACTGCCCTTGCCTTGCTGCGGGCTGTATCTAAAAGAAAATTTACTTTAAGGAAAATCGTGGAAGCTATTACAGAAATTCAGCAGGATGCCATTAAAAGCGACTTATCCCATTTAAAGCCGCTCACTTTTCAGGAAGTGGCACAAAAAATCGGAATGCACGAGTCTACGGTCTGCCGGGCAATCATGAATAAATACGCCAAGCTTCCTTTTGGGGTGGTTGCATTAAAGGATTTCTTTTCCAGCCATCTCAACGATAAAAATGGCCAATCCCAGTCTTCTAATTACGCCAAAAGATTAATCAAGGAAAGCGTAGATAAAGAAGACAAAAAACGCCCCTTAAGCGATGAAGATATCGCAAAAATCCTCAATACAGAAAATAACCTGAATATCTGCCGGCGCACAGTCGCCAAATACCGCGAAGAACTCAAAATCCTCTCTTCAACTTTCCGTAGGGAACGCTAAGAAAACGGGGTCAGAATTATTTTTTCTTCTTTTTTGGCCTACCAGGCAACCTAAAGATAATATCTCTGCCTATTATTTTCTCTATGTGTTCTTTAAAAGCGGCACTACCTACTATGCCACCCTTATTGGTCATTTCCCGTATCAGCTTTCGATTTGCTTCGGGCATTAAGTTTTGAAAGAATTGCCTATACTTAAGTTGGCGCTCTGCCTCATCAGACCCTAAGCTGTTATACCATGGATCCAAATCTAAAATAGGGCTTTTTTTACCAAGAGCTCGGAAACGATAACTCGACCAGCGATATAATTCAGGTGAAGTAACGATTCCTGCCCTTAGCGGATTCATCTCGATATAATGCAAACAGGATAAAAAATATAGCTCCTCATCAATCAGCGAACATCTAAAACGCCCTTCCCAAAGCGTACCTGTGCGTTTATAGGTTCTGTTCACATAATGTACATATTTAGCACCTAATAGCTTCATCAAAAAGCTAACATTCTCTTTTTCTTTTGGTTCAACTAATAGATGAAAATGATTGGCCATAAGACAATAGCTGTAGATCAGGCAAGGGTATTTAGTCTTTGCTTCTCTAAGCACCTCTAAGAAAAATAGGTAATCCTCATCGGAGAAAAAAATAGGATTTCGATTGTTACCGCGTTGGACGATATGGTAAGGTATATCCGCTACAAAAAAACGGGGTTTCCTAGGCATAAAAAATCCCTCCTTCTACATCAATAGACGTAAAAAGAGGGAAAATCTAACTAAGAAAAACGGGGTCAGAATTATTTTTCTACTAAACGGGGTCTGACCCCGTTTTTATCTGTTTTTATCTATAAACTTCTCTTCTATGGGCTATTTTGACTACTTGGATTAAAACTCTTTTTTCAATTATAATATAAATAATACGGTACTCACCCACCCTTAACGACCTAAAGTTGGCTAACTCGCCTATTAACTTCTTACCTATAAATGGTTTAATTTTGAGGCTATCGATAGCCCTTACTATCCGTTGGGATATATTTTTATTGCTTTTTTCGAAACGCTCTAAGAATTTTGAAGCAATAGGAGATATCTCAATATTATACATGGCCCAACTTTCGCTTTACCTTCTCCCAAGGAATACCCTTACCTTTTCTAAAATCTTCCTCTGCCTTTTTAATATCTTTCATTAATTTCTGATCAGAGAGAATATCTAAGGTCTCTAAAAGGCTTTCGTAATCCTCTTCAGAGAGCATAACTGCCTCTGGCTTGCCATGGCGTGTGATAACATAACGGTCAAAATACTTAGATATCCTATCCATTATCTTGGGTAATTTTGGCCGTAGTTCTGTTAAAGGGATAGTTATAGTCATTTTGCACCTCCAATAAAAATATACATTATTATGTATACTTTGTCAAGAGAAATTTCAGGCATAAAAATCCCTCTCTTTAACATCAATAGACGTAAAAAGAGGGAAAATCTAACTAAGAAAAACGGGGTAAGAAAAACGGGGTCAGACCCCGTTTTATTCAAAAATAATTCTGACCCCGTTTTTTTAATTAGGAATGGATTGAGACGGTGGCAAGGTCTACAAGCCTGTTCATCAGGCTTAGGTTATCGGAATCGAATTTTACTGCGGAAGTTTTTAAAGCCCCTAGGTTCATCACGCCTACCACCCTATTCTCTACTTTCAAAGGAAGCACCATCGCAGAGCTGATATAGGGCCGGTGTAAATAAGGCCTGATCCTGTTATCGCTGGTATCATCGTCTATTAATAAGGACTCTCCCTTTCTTGCTGCCATACCGGAAATGCCCTCTCCTACTTTCACCCTGGTATTTTTTACTACTTCATCAGAGATCCCGCGGGAAGACTGAATACTCAAAGTATCGGTATTTTTATCCATAAACATTATTGAGCCGATATCTGCTCCGCTAATCTCAAATGCCACATCTAATAAAATATCCAGAAGCTTCCTAAGTTTTAATTTTGCGGCGTCAATGGTCACAATTTCCTTCTCTTTCATTTTATAACTGTAAGCTAATTCTATGGTATATTCGGCGACATCCTTAACCAGCTCAACCAAAGACTGCACACCCTGAAAAGATATTACCTTTAATTCTAAAAGCGCGCTCCAGAAATCTTCTAAATCAAGCCCTAGTTCTTCGGCTGCTTTGCGGTATTCCTCCTTGGGCTTACGCATTACCAGGATTACCGGCCCCAGCACTATATAACCAAGGGTTTTATCTTTATCTAATCTTAAAGGGGCTAAAAAATTATACAGCCCGGCATGGCAACAATAACTTAAATTCTTATCTATTACCCCGTGCCCGCCTAAAAAAGTCGGCAGACAAAGCCCGCATAAAGCGTTCTTATGCTGCCTATTCTGTAGTAATTCCGCGCAAAGCCTGTTTTCTTTGCTTGGCGCTGTAAGATATTTACCTTCTATATCTACCGTGCGCAGGCTAACTTCTGTAACCGCAGAAAATTTATCCTGAATTTTCTGCCACTCTTTTATATTAATTAAATCTTTAAAAGATATCTGCGCCTTCCCAAGCCCCTTGTCAGCTCTCCAATTCATTACTCTTAAGATTCTTTAATAAGCCAAATTTCTGCATTTTTTTATAAAGTGTCGTTCTATTTATTCCCAAGACACGGGCGGTTTCGTTACGATTTCCGTTTGTGGAATGAAGCGCTTTTACTATTAAACCTTTTTCCGGGCTCTTTAACGCCTCTTTCAGCCTTAACTTATCATTTGTGCCGGGCTCTTTTACCTCTTCCAGATTATGGAAAAAATCCGGCAGGTCCTCTACATTAATTATCGGGCCCTTGCTTAAGATTATAGCGCGTTCTATCACATTTTCCAATTCTCTGATGTTTCCCGGCCATTCATAATCAATAAATTTAGAAAGGGCCTCTTTGCTTACCCCTTCAATTTTTTTACTGATATGCTTGGAGTGTTTCTTGATCAGGTCTATGATTAATAACGGGATATCGTCTCTACGCTCTCTTAATGGCGGCACTTCAATAGAAATAATATTCAAACGATAATATAAATCCTTACGGAATTTTCCCGATTTGATTAATTCCGCGAGGTTCTGGTTGGTAGCCACGATTACCCTGATATCTACTTTAATAGTCTTATTATCCCCTACCCTTTCAAATTCTCCTTCCTGAAGCACCCTTAAAAGCTTTACCTGCAGCGCCGGTGAAAAGGCATCTATTTCATCCAAGAATATCGTGCCGCCGCTGGCTAATTCAAAACGGCCGGGCTTGTCTTTAATAGCGCTGGTGAAAGACCCTTTGACATGGCCGAATAGCTCACTCTCCAGCAATGTCTCGGTTAACGCCCCGCAGCTCACCTCTATAAAAGGCTTGCCGCGCTCCAGCTCATTACAATTATGTATGGCATGGGCAATCAGTCGCTTACCGGTCCCACTTTCCCCGTGGATAAGCACATTGGCGCGGGTACTGGTGATGGCCTCAATAAGGGTATAAATCTTTTGCATCTTGGCACTTTTACCGACGATCTCGTGAAATTTATCCCGTTGGCCGGCAGAAAGCTGCTCTTTGAGTTTGATATTCTCTTCCACAAGCTGTTTTTGTTTTACTAATCTATCCAAGACAATTTTTATTTCACTATCTACAATGGGCTTGGTAACATAATCATAGGCCCCTTCCTTCATTGCCTCTACCGCATTCTCAATGCTGGCATAACCGGTAATCAGGATAACCGGTATGTCGCGATTCATAGACTTTACTTCTTTTAACAGCTGTATGCCGTCCATCTGCGGCATCTTGATATCAGTGATGATGATGTCGGCGTGGTAGGTTTTCAGTAAATTCAAAGCTTCCTTCCCGTCGCTGGCAGTGCTTACGGCATAGCCGGACAGAGTCAAAAGCTCACTTAATGAGCGCCTCACCAGCGGCTCATCATCCACTATTAAAATATGCCTTCCGTTATTCTGCATTTTCTAAATATTTTACCGGGATTAATACTGTAAATTTGCTTCCTTTCCCGGGAAAGCTCTGCGCTTCTATATTTCCTTCATATCTATTGATTATCTCTTTGCAGATAGACAGGCCTAAGCCCGTTCCCTTTTCTTTACTCTTAGTAGTAAAAAATGGCTCAAAAATATGGTCCATAATTTCACTGGGTATGCCGTAGCCGGTATCCTTAAAAACAATCTCCAGCATCCCTTCCTTAATATCGGTAGCAATATCCAGTATCCCTACTTCCGGCATAGCATCAAGGGCGTTCTTAATTAGATTGATGGCTATGTGGGAAATACCTAAATCCAAAATTTTAGGCATGGGCTCTTTATATCTTCTGTTTATCTTGATACTGCCGTTAATTTTTTCTTTAAGCAGGCCTAAAGACTCATCTATGAGCTCATGCAGGTTAATATATTGTTTAGGGTGGTTGGAATTAAGCTGGTGAGAAAATTGGAGCAGTGTTTTGGTGGTATTGGCAATACGGTTTAAGCCCTTCTTCATCTCCAAGATATATTCTCTGGCCGCGGAATTATTATCCATCTGCGCCAAAAGGATATTGGCATACCTGATTACGCCATCAAGAGGGTTATTTACTTCATGCACTACCCCCGCTGCAAGCTTGCCTACGGTGGCGTATTTTTCCAATAAAGAAACCTGTTTATCTGAAGGTTGTATTAAATGCTCTGCTGCCATACAGGCATATTTAGCAATAGTCACCGCAGACTCAAAATCCCTCTCGGTAAATGCCCCCCCAGAAGCCTTGTCAGCGATATTAATCAGGCCTATGGGCTTGTCGCCTGATATAAGCGGTATGGAAATAAAAGAAGTGGTGTGGTAATGATTAAAGCCGTTACGTTTAAAACGCAGGTCCTGGTCGATGTTTCTTACCAGAACCGGCTGCTTTAGTTCTAACACCTTGCCGGAAACGCCCTCTCCTATCTTACGCCTTAGGCCTCTGACGGCAATGTGGCTTGAATTCTGAAAAGAATCCAAAACTAATTCCCTGTTGTCAGAATCAAAAAGAAAAAGCGAACCGCATTCCGCACCCGACAGGCACATGATTTCATTTAATGCTGTACTCAAAAATTCCCTTGCGCCACTCATTTTTTCTCCAACTCCTTTAATAAAGCCGTGGCAGTCTTTATTAATTTACTCTTGGGATACTCCTTAATCAGCCTCTCCAAGGTTTCTTTGGTTTTGATTTTATCTTTGAGCTCATTATTATAAATAAAAGCGATATTCATTAATACCGCGTCCATATTCATCTTGGCCTTATATTCTTCTATGATGGCGTTAAAGGTGTTAATGGCATTCTGCCATTCCTTAAGCGCCAGATAACACTGCGCTGCCAAAGATTCGGCATTAAAAGCAAACGGAGTATTAGAGTGTTTTACGGCTAAGCCCTTATAATAACTGATAGCCTCTTGATAAGCAGCAATCATTTTTTCCGGCTGGTATTTGATTTTATAATGCTGGGCAATATATATAGGAATATCCAGGCCCCTGACTGTAGTAGAAAAATCCTCCATTATTTTTTTATACTGCTGGAGGGCGAGGTTCCACTTGTCTTCTATCTCATAGGAGTTGCCGATTAAAAAAATTGCCTCTGCGCGGATATTATCGACTTTGACATATTTATTGATAATTTCTTTTAACTGTTGGCGAGCTTTATCGTATTCTTCTTTGACAATATAAAGGCGGGCGATATTGAATTCTGCTTCTATGGAGAGGCGGTTTTGCGGGTATCTCTTGATGAAATTATTCAGCGTATTGACAGCTTTAACCAGCTCTCTGGGTGGTGAGGCTTTAGCGTTATTAAAAATCTTTTCTGCCTGCTTCTGCGCCTGCCAGTACCTCTTTTCTATCGCATATTCATCGTTCATACACCCGGCTAAAAGTAAGCTAAATAGCAGGATGACAATTGATATGCGATATGCGACATGCGACGTGCGACATGCGACCTGTTTTGACTTCATTTAATCTGTTCCTTTTCTGCTAAGTATAATAAAGTTATTGAGGCTGTAATCGCCGGGTCTATAATCAAACTGCTGATAATCGTGCCTAAAAACAAAATAAATAAAACAAATTCCGGAAAAACTTTATCAATAAGAAATCCGGTATTGCTGATAAGAACCATAATCGGTATATAAACCAGCATGGGTATGCCTACTAAAAGAAGCGTAGGCACAAAAAATTTCTTAAATAATCCGAAGGATTTAAGTATGGCCTTAAGAAGCTTTTCCTTCTCAATAATTAAAACGGGGATGGCATAAACAAAGGCGGACTGAATTATTATGGCAAAAATAAAATTGAGAACTGTTAAAATCGGCCCCAGCCAAAATCGCGCAGGCAAAAATAAAAGCCGGGTGTGCCCGGCCATAAAATATTTTCCTAAAGTAATGGTAGATATTTTTACCCAGAAATAAAAAACCAAAGTAAAGATAAGCACAATAATAAAAAGTGAAGCGTATTTCT
>MHGH01000016.1:36479-47877 GCA_001805465.1 Omnitrophica WOR_2 bacterium RBG_13_41_10
AAAAGAACCCTTTAAATTAATGTGCCTTTTCTGATGCATATTAAAGATAGCACTTACCGCCATACCGGTTAAGAGCGAGCCCAAAACTACGGTCAGGCCCATTCTGGCAAGTGAAGCCAGCTTCGGCATAAGAATAAAGTTGGCAGGATAATGTAGAAAAATCTCACCCCAGAAGGTCTTGATTGGCGGGCCAAAGACTAATTTTAGAGGCATGCGGGGAATTAAAGATATAAAAATCAGGGAAGCGCTTTCCGCAGCGGCAAAAATTAAAAAAGGTATAAAAAGGGCCGGGCTATTTTTGAAGTATTTTATAGCAGCACTAAGGGATTTTTTTACGGGAGTTAATTGGGATTTGTTTATTTTTTTAAACATGGGCAAATTTCACTAAGTTTAACACATTTAAAGGGGTTTGTCAAGGCGACGCGCTTAGAAAAATGGGGCAAATCACTCACGATTTGCCCCCTTTTTTTCGCACTTTCGAAAATGCACTTTTTAGGGGGCATTTATAGGATTATGTTTAAAAAGGAAGCTTTTCAGCTTAAGCAGGCTTCCTTCTCAAACCAAATAACCCTAAAATACCCATACCTAATAACATCATACTGGTTGGTTCTGGAACATGAAATAGAACCACCAAGTCGTTATAGTCACAATCAGCTATAGCGAGTGGTTTATCTTCCCACCCAACTACATAATCACCTATGTAATTGTTAGGATAGCCTGCGTTCCCTGTAATTTGCCATGCAACCATGTGGTCACCCTGGTCTGAATTCTCCAAGGGGTCGGAACTCCAAGGCGATCCTGAATTATTTGGATCGTTGTAGAACTTAAATGTCCCGGCCTCTGTGATAACTACACCAGGACCGTATCGCCATCCAGAACCACCTGAATCGGTAAAGAGAAGCTGTGAGCCTGCGGATAAACTTTGTGAGTAACCAGCAATCTTTGCCAACTCTATAGCATAATACCCAGCAAGATTCCAAAGCTGGTCATTATCATCATCTATCCGTGTCAGATTACCCCATCCAAAAAGGGTATCTAATATTCCTCCGCTATTAATCAAAATCCAGCTAGGTCCGTCCTCACTATACGTAGATGATATTGGAGTAAGTCCAGCCCAAGCAAACGTTGACAATCCTAAAACTAAACCCAATGCAAGCACTAAAATTAATTTCTTCATTTTTTTCTTTCACCTCCCTTTTTTATAAATTTTACTATCTATTTTTTCCGTGGCTTTTTTTGTGTACTGTGTACTGAGTACAGTGTACAGAGCGGTGTTTAGGCTCTATTTCTTTTTCTTAAGCCTAATACGCCTAACAAACCCAATCCCAAAAGCGACATTGTTGCCGGTTCGGGAACCGCTGGAACATCCACATAAATTACGTTATTGCCGCAGGTCTCTGTCCAATAAACTCTGAAGTTTTTACCCCAATCAGGACCAAAGGCACTCTGCGGAATGTATCCTTCAATAACCCAATGGTCGCTACTAAGGTATTGAGCATAAGTCAGACTCCCTCCACCTATCCCGGAACCGCTTGTTCCTAGGATATCTGTTGGAGAGCTAGCACCTGAACCCCAGATATCTGTACCCCATTGTGTCACAGAATAAAGATTACCAGCTATGTAGTTACGGTTAGTGGTTGCTATACCGTATTCATATGTATCATCAATTCCGAAATCAAAGGCAATATCTCCGGGTTGCCAACCACTATAGAGCCAACTATTGGTACTGCCTGTGTTAGGAAACCCTGTAACAATGGCATAATATAAATTCCCATTACCGGAAGAAATATATATTGCTTCTGCGTCAAAAGCATGACCGCCGTATCCGGGGTCAAGATAGCCAGAACTACCGTTATGAACAACGCCATTGCCTTGGTAATCTACTTCGTAAGTGATGCCGGGCACAGTAGGATCCCAATGTGTTACTGGAATAATTCCCCAATCTGAGATATTACTGGCGAAAGCATAACTAAAAAAACAAAATATTACAGACAGTAAGAGAACAAACGATGCTGTTAGTTTATATTTCTTATCCATTTCTAATCCTCTCATCTGCCGTTTCCTTTCTTACCTTGCTCCTCTTCCCGTCAAAACTGCGGTAAAGGTCCTAGCCATAATCCTTAAATCTACCAATAAACACATTTTTTTTATGTAAAGGATGTCGTATTTGATTTTTTTCTTTACGTCTTCAATGGTCTCATCGTATTTATGATAAACCTGGGCAAGGCCAGTAATACCGGGTTTTATCTGAAGGCGTTTTTCATAATCATAAATAAGCGTCTTAAAATCCCTAACCATCTCTGGTCTTTCCGGCCGAGGGCCGACAATGCTCATGTCGCCTTTTAACACATTAATTAACTGCGGAATCTCGTCAATATGCGCTTTTCTTAAAATCCTGCCTACCGAAGTAATGCGCGGGTCATTTTCTTTAGCCCAAACTGCACCGGTATCTTTTTCGGCATCAACACGCATAGTCCTGAGTTTATAAATCTCAAAAACTTCATCTTCTTTGCCAACTCTCTTTTGTTTATAAAGCAGCGGGCCCCGGGAATTCAGCTTAATCATTGCTGCTGCAAAGGCAAGTATTGGCGAAACAATAACTAACCCAAAAATAGACAAAGCCACATCAGTGGCTCTCTTGAATTTATCAAAACTCTTTCTGGCAAAACGCACAATTATGCTCCCTATTCCACCCAAAACTAAAATTAGTGTGCTGGGTTCAGGTGCCTGTGCTTTTTGCTGAGAAACTGGTTCATTTTGGATTACCGGAGAACTTGGCAGCTGGGTAACACTATCACCAGAGCCAACTTGAGGATGGTCAAAATAAGTGACTGCGAAGGAGATATGCTGGTCTAAAACAGGGCCTAAGCAGAGTAACAAACTTAATGTAACGAGGGTAAATAGGAGTCTTTTCATAGTATATCACTCTATATATAAGCATTTTTCGTGCCAACTTTCACTCTCGGAGCAACTTTTTTAATTATTTTAACTGATTGATATTTAAGGAGTTACAGTGAGGGAATTTTAGCTAAATAAAACAGGAAGGTGGACTTGGCATCGGGGCCGCTTTGTGTTCACCAAAATCAACAAACCGTCTCCAATTTTCAACATTATTTAAGGTCGCAAAATACTTCCTCAAATTTAAGGTCACAATTTGTGACCTTGAATTACTGTTAGATTTAGCAACTTTTTACGTCTATTATTGTAAAAGGAGGATAAAATGACTAAGGGATTAGCAATAGAAGTAATCGCTACAAAAATTTTTGTAGTCAGGGGTAAAAAAGTAATGTTAGATAGAGATTTGGCAAAGCTTTATGGTGTGGAAACCAAAGTTTTAATTCAAGCTGTAAAAAGAAACTCGAAGCGCTTCCCCGAAGATTTTATGTTTCAATTAACATGGGGTAAGGTACAATCTTTAAGGTCACAAATTGTGACCTTAAACAGAAGAAAAAATGGTGCTTCAAAAAGAGGTAAACATATTAAATATCTTCCTTATGCTTTTACCGAACAAGGCGTAGCTATGCTCTCCAGCGTACTAAATAGTGAAAGAGCGATACAGGTTAACATACTGATTATGAGGGCCTTTACTAAATTACGAGAAATCCTTCTAACCCACAAAGACTTAGCTATAAAGCTTGATAATTTAGAAAAGAAATATGCGGATCACGACGAGAAAATAAAAAATATCTTTGAAGCTATAAGGCAACTATTACAGCCTCAGCCTGTTAAGAAAAAAAGACAAATCGGATTCCATAGTTAGTCGATGGTCAACGGTCGCAGGTTGCAAGTTACAGGTCACAATTTAAATAATAAAATGCAAAGTTATGAGAATTTAGAAATCTATCAATTAGCTAAAAAATTAGCAATTGAAATTCATAAAATCACTCTAAGTAAATTACCGAAATTTGAAATGTATGAAGAAGGCAGCCAAATTAGACGTTCTTCTAAATCAATTGGAGCAAATATTGTTGAAGGTTTCGGAAGGAAGAAATATAAGGGTGAATATACACAATTTTTAACTTATGCATTAGCTTCTTGCGATGAAACGAAATATCACTTAGAGGTGTTGTATCAAACAAATATTATTGATAAGGGTATTTTTGACAACTATATTGATAACTATAAAGAATTAGGTAGTAAAATTTACAACTTTCGTAAATCGATTATCAATAGTGTAACCTGAGACATGCGACATGTGACATGGGACCTGAATTACGGCACATATTTCGCCAACAACGGCTCGATTTGACTGCAGAATGTTCTAATGAGATTAAGGGCGGATTCCTGGCCGTGATCTTTTATATCGGTGGAAACTCTAATCATCGCACCGGCAGTGCGCTTGCCGAACATGCGGTCAACGACAACCTTCAGCTGCTGCTTAATATATTTATCCGTATAGAGTTTACCAGCCTTAAACCAGTAAACTACTAACTGACGAGAATCACCTTTTTCTACTATCAATTTATTAGCATTAATATCGTCTGTAACATCTATCAAAGATTTATCTAAAATGTTAACCCCGCTACCCATCAGGCAAACTTCCGGCGGATGGCTGACTTTACGATTATCTTCAGAGTAAATAACATAGAGATAAACCGAATCGCCCTTCTTATTTTTATAGTCTCTGATAAAAAGGTTTCTGGTTTCCAGTATCTCATAATCGCGCTCGGAAAGCGGCATATCCGTTGCCTTCCACTCTCCTATCTCCATAGGAAAATCGCTCACTTTTATCTTTGAAGTAATATCAAATCGCGTAGGCAGATATGAAATCATTCCTATAACTGAAACAGCCACCAAAACCAAAACCACGATAACAAAAGTTTTATTATTCATATTGTGTTAAAAGCTTCCCAATGTATGTTTTCGCATTTACTACAAAATCTTTTTCTTCCTCGTCAACTAAAAATGGCTCAACCTGCTTAGACAAGCGCATTAATTCGTTAGGGTTAATGTTTTCGATACGTTCCAGAATAACCTGTTTTAGCTCAACCTTCAGAGGAAATTTTCTCTGGAGCATAAAAATTACATCATAGATATCTCTGCCACGGAAACGATTAATCAGGGCATCGACTTTCCCGGAAAGAAGAGCCCCTTTACTCATCAGCAATATAGAGAAGAGATAGCCAAATCTATCTACAACTGCAGATTCGGTCTCCATATGCCAAACAGGCCTGTTTATTTCTACCTTTACCATTAATTTCTCACTTTTTAATGGCGTAATTTTATAGTTTTGTAAGATATTCGTTAACTTCAGCTGGCCGATCAAAAGAGATGTCCTTTCTTTTTGTGAAATTTCGCATGTAAAGCCTTCTTTCTCTAATGCCTTACTGCAAGACGCCAGGATTTCTTTAAAATCTGCTAGAGATAATTTCTCGGCATTAAAATCCAAATCCTCTGAGAAGCGCTTTAAACCATAAGCGAATCTTAAAGCCGTCCCACCCATAAAAAAAATCTTCTGAGCAAAATCAGTTTGATAAATCGCTCTTAGGATTATAGTCTGGGCATATTCTCTGACAATCGCCCTTTGCTTGTTCAGGGGTAACTTTAATAATTCGGCTTGTTCTTTTAATCCTTCCGGTGTTAACATCCGATGAACCTCCTAAGTTTTCCTGCCATAGCTGTGACTCTGGGGTTATAAAGTTCACAAAACTTAAATAGCCTCTTCCAATTAAGTCCGCACAGAATTTCTTTATCCATCCTCTCCTCTTTAAAATTTGGCTGCAAGCCAGCCCTAAATCTAAAATAGAGAAAATCCACTATTGCTTTTTCTTTTTCGGCAATAGCCACTTTAAACCCCGAATATTCATTAATCCGATATCCCGTATATGCCCTGGGCTGGCAGGAAAAATATCTAAATTGACCGTAACTATTTTTAAAAATACGGGTTACACTTGTAGTCACAGAGGTAACGCCGAAGGCAACTTCTGGAATAATATTGTAAATAGAAAGCGCCGTTTCCATAGATACGTAAGAAGGAAAATAAAGCCTGTTAGCAATATAAAGGTCGGGAATAATAATATCTGTTGCGCCTTTTTCAATTAACTCATACAAATTCCTCTTTAGGCGCAAGACATATTTTCTTTTTACCCAATCTGTTAGCTGATTCTGAACAGTCTTTTTATTACCCTTGGGAAAGAAAATAGCCAAATCCTCTAAAGAAAAAATAAAATATCTCTTTCTTTGCAGTTCCTTAAGTAATCTTAGGTATAGCATTTCTTTTATTCCTATTTTTATAGGATTATCTGAAATAAGTATATATTACCCGCTATAACTTGTCAAGTATAAAATAGCGGGATTCCGTATTTCCTTTAATAATCAAAAATGATTATTTTCAGAAAATGGGGTCAGAATTATTTATTGGGGCAGAAAATAATTCTGACCCCATTATTATGGACTATTCCAACACCTTCCCAACAAGTGCCAACCCCACAAATGCAAACACAAATACCAATATCCCCAACATATCATGGAAAAATCCGGTGGTATATTTGGTGCCGTACATTTCACTCACCAAAGACAAGGAAACAATCCTAAAAATATTCCCGCATATTGCTATTGGCATAGACGATAAAAATAATACTGTCTTTTTCACTCTAGACAGATCGCTAAAATAAGCCATTAATGCGCCGAGGGCAATCAAGGCAATCAAAGACCTGATGCCGGAACAAGGATCCTCGACCATCAAGTATGAATGTTTAGTTATTATTACACTACCGTCTCTTACCGCCCGAACCCCTAAGCTGTTAATAAAGAAAGTGGAAACCTGCGTCGCAAAAATCTTTAATCTAAAGCTTAAATTAGCAATAGCTACCAGCGGTAAAGGAATCATAAAAATAAGAAATAAAATAGGGAAGCTTAGCTTTTTCAAGAATTCCTTACCCATAAACAATAACACCAATCCCGGTATCACCAAAAGCAAGGAAAATCCTGAAGTAAAATATACCCGCCACATAGCGCTGACAGCATGAATTAAAATCCCTCCCAGAAAAAACAGCCATCCCCAAATAGAAGGGTTCAATTTTATCTTCGCTAATTCTTTACGCTTCAGCCAAACAATAAACCCGCTGATAAAAGGCACCAGAAACCCATGGCTGTAATAAGTATCCTTTTCCAGCCATCTATCAACCATCCAGATAAAGGTCGGAATATAGGCAAAAACAGCCAATATTGATAAAGTTATAAACTTAATTGTGTCTTGTTTTTTCATCTTTAAAAAATCAGGCCTTTAGGATTTCGCAGTTGTTCAATAAACCCTGCAAAGGGAATCGCAATAATTCTTTTTTTCATTACTATTTTTTCTTTAGCTAAGTTAACCAAGAAAGCTTTATTAACCTTATCATGAAATAATTTACAAAAAGAAACTAAGCCCTTAGCCATATCGCTGTTGATCTTAGCGCTTAATTTAACCTCAACAGGGATTATCTTACCCTTATCTTCTATAATAAAATCTACCTCATCTCCATGGGAAGTCCGCCACCAGAAAATCCGCGGGATTTTGCCTTGGTTATAAAAGTTTTTTGCAACTTCTCCTACCACCGCCGTTTCCAGCATCTGCCCTGAAAGCGGCCCTTTAAATAGCTGTTTCTCGGAAGAAATACCGCTTAGATAACACAAAAGGCCGGTATCTAAAAAGTAAATTTTTTGGCTTTTAATAATCCTCTTGCCCTTGTTTAAATAGAATGGTTTTATTGAAATTATCTGGCCGCTGGCCTCCAAAACAGAAAACCACGCCTTCACCGTATTTACCGCTACGCCTAAATCTCTTGATAAACTTGAAAGGTTAACAGCCTGTCCATTAAATGCTGCTAAGAGCTGTAAAAATCTTTGAAAATCTCCTAAATCGCCTATCTGGCGCAGCTGCCTTACATCTCTTTCCAAGTAGGTCTGAAGATAACTCGCAAACCATATTTCAAGATTCAACTTATGTGCTAAGGCCGGCTCAGGAAATCCGCCTATTAATATCCTGTTTTTTAACTCTTCAATGTTTCTGAGCGAACGCAGCGCATGGCGCGTAAATTGCTCTTTAAAAGAAAGCGGAAGCAAAGTAAATACAGCTATCCTTCCCGCAAGAGATTCTCCTGCCTTAGCCATTAACGGAAAAATCTGTGAACCTGTAAGAAAAAACTGGCCTTTTGCCCTCCTATTTTTATCAATTATAATTTTGATATAAGAAAGCAGCTGGGGCGCATATTGGATTTCATCAATGATTATCGGCGGAGGGAAATTTTCAAAAAAAAGAGCGGGCTCTCTAATTGCCATCAAGCGTAAATCGGGATTATCCATAGAAACGTACTTGTGGTTTTTAGAAAAAAGATGCTTTAAAATGGTGGTTTTGCCTGATTGCCGAGGGCCGGTAATTATAACTGAAGGGAACTGTTTTGCCGCCTGCCTAAGCACTCCCTCAATATCCCTTGTTACGTATTTTTCTGCCATTTTTGCCTCCTTATGCATATTTGCATTCACAATGCAATCATACACAAGATTGCCTTAGCTGTCAAGCATTTAAATTCTATCTTCGCTAATTCTTTACGCTTTAGCCAAACAATAAACCCGCTGATAAAAGGCACCAAAATTCCGTGGCTATAGTAAGTATCTTTCTCGGTCCATCTGCTTACCATCCATATCAAGGTAGGAAAATAAGCAAAAATAGTTAAAAGACACAATATTGCTAGTTTAATAATGCTTCTGTAATTCATTTATCCCCCCGTCTTTTAGCCAATAGGTCCTCTAATTTTGCTATTGAATCTTGCCAATTATAATTTTTCTCAATGAAAGAGCGTGCATTACGTGAAATCTTATACCTTAAATCTTCATTTCTTAATAACTCTAGTACTCTGGAGGCGAAGTTCTTAGGTTCGTCTGCTACTATAATTTCCTTATTTTTTTCTGCGTTAATCCCCTTATATCCTATATTGGTAGTTACTACGGGTAAACCCATAGCCATCGCCTCTAATATTTTATTCTGTAAGCCAGAGCCGATCCTCAAAGGACAAACAAACACTGTGGCCTGATTAAGGAATGGCCTGGTATCTTCTATATCAGAAAACAACTCTACGCTTTTATCTTCTGTTAATTTTCTTAACTTATTCGGGCAACTTGCGCCGATAATGGAAAATCTTACCGAAAGGGTATAACTTTTTATGATCGGAAAAATCTGATTATAAAAATAAAAAATACCGTCTAAATTATAGAAAGTACTTAAATACCCTAAAAATGCAATTCTGGGTATTTTATGGTTATTTATTGATACCGGCCTAAAATATTCATAGTCAACGCCATTAGGGATAATTTTAATATTATTAACTTTTAATTTTCCGTTAAAAATCTCATTCCTATCTGACTCGGATATTAATATTACCTCGTCAAACTTTTTTATTATTTTTTTCTCGTAATTATCAATCTTTATCCATTCCGTAAA
Organism: Omnitrophica WOR_2 bacterium RBG_13_41_10; assembly: GCA_001805465.1. Lineage (GTDB taxonomy): Bacteria > Omnitrophota > Gorgyraeia > Gygaellales > Profunditerraquicolaceae > RBG-13-41-10. The sequence continues at coordinate 45,898 of MHGH01000016.1, forward strand.
ATATACCGGCCAGAGGATGGAACGATTAAATCTTATTGTCCTTTTCATATGCGAAGATACTGCATCGCATAAATCTAAAACCCGTTTCACACCTCTTATATCTTCTGCGTATTGCGCCATTCTAAACAAGTGGACATAAATAGCGTCGAACTTATTATTAAACAATAAAGTATTGAGTTTCTTCCGCATCTCTTTTGACCTGTAATAAACAACCTGCAAGGGATTCATAGAAAAGATATGTAAAAGGCAATTCAAATATGACTGCCAGGGTTTCAGCAATACCACTTCTACATTAGTGCAGTACTTCTTTAACTCGTTGATATAAGGCAGCTGTTCCTTTGATTCTGCAAAAGATAATAACGTTATAGAATGATTTTTACTAAGGCGTGATAAGAAATTAAACACTCTCAATTTATCGCCCCTATTGGGTGGAAACGGCAACCTGGAAGTTAAAAACAATATCTTCATTTTATTTAATCAGTAATATTGAATACCGTTACTTCCGGAGGGCAAAACAACCTCAAATTAATGGTTTTTCCTCCGATTCCCCTATTTACATATAAATAAGTGTCCCTCATTTTATAAAGCCCTCTTAGATACTTAAATTTGGCTATATAATTACTAAGGGTTGCGAACACCTTTAAGCCAATTTGCCCGCCGTGGGTCTTTCCGGCAAGAACCAAATCCACTTTATAGTCCTGCATATAGTCAACTGCGTTAGGGGAATGGGTAATGATAATTTTTGGCTCTCTTAACGGTATCATAAATGTGGCCTCGGGCAATCCATTGTTTCCGTAAAAAGCATCCTCTGTCCCGATTAACCAAAAATATCCGTCTTGACTAGTATAAATCTTTTCACTTGTGTTAAATAACAGCTTTACTCCCGCCTTAACTAATTCTTCTTTCAAATACGGTTTCTCTATAAACATCAGATCATCCGTATCGTCTGTAACCGCCCAGATTCCTATTTTAGCTTTAAGCGAACTGAATATTTTAGCGGCTTGCGGCATTGCTTCTCCGAGCCTTTCTTTCTCTTCACCTGTAAACCCCCCAGTAAATAAAATAATATCTGGGTTTAAAGAATTAATTATCTTTATTAATCGCTTTTCTTTTGTGCCAAACTGACGGACATGTAAATCTGAAAATTGAACTATCCTTTTGCCTTGCAAAACGTTCCCCAGTCCGGGTATTTTTAAATTTACTTCTTCTACTTTTATCTGGTTTGGCTCAATATATGCCATATACGCATACAAGCCAATCTGAGATAATAAAATTACTGAAAATAAAACTATAAGAACCATTGCCAATTTTCTTATTATTTTATTTTTGACTACTAAAAGAGATAGTACGGGAATAACGATTAGGAGCAATGTGACAACTCCCAAGCTTATGAATATCAGATTTACGGCTAAGATTGCAGAACCAATCTCAGGCGTATCATTAAACATCATCCCCATTTGGGTTAACATTCTTAAAAAATTAATCATTTTTATTTACTATCGACCTTTTTATATAAACTTAAATAGAGCTCTTGTGTTTCTTTAAGCATACTCTCTACGGAGAAATACCTCTTTAACCGTGCATAACCGGCTTCCCCCATACATCCGGCTAATTCCGGATTTTTGAACAGTGTCTCTATAGCTTTAGTTAGTGCCTTGCTATTAGCCACTGGTATTAATATCCCTGTTGCATCAGCATTACCGTATGGAACAACGAGCTCCCTATTTCCTCCTACATCCGTAGCAATGACAGGTTTCTTCTTTGCCATTGCCTCTAAGATAATAATAGGTATACCTTCATATAGCGATGGTAAAACCACTGTATCGCTAATATCCAGTATCCTTGAGACATCTCTTCTTAACCCGGTAAATATCACCTTGTCTTCTAACTTGTGAATAGTAACTTGAGACTTGAGATTTTGTAAAAGCGAACCATCGCCCACAACTAGTAATTTAACTTTATATATACCATTAAGTGCAT
>MHGH01000016.1:47885-53316 GCA_001805465.1 Omnitrophica WOR_2 bacterium RBG_13_41_10
TCGAATAAATATTTATGCCCTTTCTCTGGCTCCAGCCTACCTATGATACTCATTACTTTATCATCTTCTTTTATCCCTAATTCTTGTCTGATCCCGAGAGATTGAATACTAGGCTCATTGCTATATCCTATTTTTATCCCGTTATAAATTACCCTTATTTTGTCGTTAGCTATACCTATTTTATCCGCATAGTAATGCTTAACTTCATCTCCTACGGCAACAATGCAATCTGCAAGCCCAGACAACATCTTATCTAAAAATAACTCTATTCTATTATGCGTAATATCAATACTGTGTATTGTAATAATTGTGGATTGTACTCCTGCTAATTTTGCCGCAATCCTGCCCCAAAAATTTGCTCCCCAAAGATGCGTATGGACGATATCGATTTTATACTGTCTGATTACACTGATTAATTTATAGATTACGCTGATATCAAATTTACCTTTTTTATTTAATGCAATAACTTTAACATCTTCTTTTTCCAGCTCATCAGCAAATTCACCCTTTTCATTAAGGCAGCAAACAACGGGATTAAATTTAGACCTATCAAGGCTACTTACTAAATCAATTACTACGCGCTCTGCTCCTCCTAAACCTAAGCTCCAAATGACATACAACACATTTATCCTGTTATTTGTTAACTGGGCACTAACTTGCCTTTTTTGTACTAATTTATGTAAATAATCATATGAACCTATAAGTTTTTTCTTAAAATCAAATAGGCTGTCAAAACCACTTATTTCCGTGCGTTTTAATTCAAATAAGTCCTGCTCAGAAAAATTCGCTCCCGGCTTTATGCTACAGGCAGACTCAAATCCTGCTTTAGCCACTAATTCTTTTATATTTTCATTGAAATATCCGCCCGGATAGCAGAAACAATCACATATTAATTTTTTTGATTCTATTATTTTTCTGGAATTAATAATTTCAACGCTGGCTTCTTCTAAGGCAATCTCGGGTAATTTAAAATGGTTTAAGGTATGGGCACCAAAATCAATGTGATTTTTTGACATTTCTATAATCTGTTCCCAATTTAAAAATTCATTTTTCCCAACAGAATTAACCGTTAAAAATATAGTTGCAGGGAGATTATATTTCTTTAATATAGGGTAAGCGTTTGTATAATTATCTTCAAACCCGTCATCAAAGGTTATTACTACTTTTGGCTTATAATTCATAGTGGGTAATTTGCATTTTTTTCTTTTTTGTATAGCTAATAAAATTGCTGCTCTTTTTAAACTTATCACTTCATAGTTATGCTCTATTAAAAATTGCACTTGTTTCTCAAATTCAGCGACTTTTACGCAAAGCCTGTCTTCGGGATAATTATCATTCACCCGATGATACATAAGTATCCTGATGCCAAATTTCTTTTGGCTTATTTTAGGCAGGTATAAAACAGTGCTTAAAATTTTACGTATTTTCATTGGCAAATTTTAAATATATCTCTTCAGTTTGCTTAAGCCACTTCTTATTATCAAAAAGTAACTCAGCCCTTAGCCTTGCTTGATTACCCATGCTTTGCCTTAGCTCGCTATTAAATATAAGTTGTTTTATTCTCTCTGCAAGTTCCTTAGGATTACGCGCAGGAACCAATATTCCGCTTTTTCCATCCTCTATCATTTCTTTTGCTCCGCCGATTTCGGTCATAATTATTGGTTTACCCATAGCCATAGCTTCTCTGGTAGCCAAAGAGAAAGATTCCCTCACAGAGGGAAGCACAAAGATATCAAAGAGAGAGATAAATTTTTCAGTATCCTGTTGCGTTCCGGCAAATATCACCTGATTCTCTAATCCTAAACGACGGGCCATATATTTAAGATTTTGCTTAAGGATTCCATCTCCCGCAATCAATAATTTAACCTTATCCGTCTTTCTTTTTATTATCGCCATAGAACGAATAAGAGTTGCGATATCCTTTTCAGGAAAGAGCCTGGCAATTGTTCCTACTACGATATGGCCGTTATCTAAGCCATAAGAAGAAGCATATGCCGAATATTTCTCTGCTGGTATAAACTTTTCTAAATCTATGCCAGTATAAAGCACGCTGGTCTTATTAACGCATAGCCCTCTTTTTATTAATCTATCCCTTTCATAGTTAGACTCAAATACAACATAATCACAGGTCGAATTAAGTATGGGCGCGGCAAAGAGAGAATAAAATTTAGAGCCAATATTATAGATATTCGCGATTATCACCGGCTTTGAAGGTCCTGACATATGTTTCACCGCACTTGATGCAACTATAGCTGTTCTAACCGATTGGGGAGCAATGACATCAAAATTATGCCTAACTATCATTTCTTGCAAGGCCTGCGCACAGTTTTGAAATCCCTTTATTCCCTTAAAATGAAAATCGTATTCTATGTATTTTATTCCGGCTTGCGCTATATCCTGAACCAATACACCTCTTCTACAGGCAATAAAAACCTCGTGGCCCTGCGTTAATAAATACTTGGCTATGGATATTATATTTCTCTGTGCACCTGCAACATTTAGCGCATCGGTCAGAAGAAACAAGGCTTTAATTTTACGGTCTTTTTTAAAAATATCTCTATGAATTAAATGGCTATACAGAAACTCTAAGTCTTTTATCTTGTCCTCAATTCTAAAATTGGCTTCTATATGAATTATCGCTCTTTCACCAATTTTTTGCACTTCAGTTTTATCTTTAGACAACGCCACAATTATTTCTGTCAGTCTTTCTTTATCACCTAATGGCACAAAATAGCCTGTTACTTTATCCACTATTAACTCTCTATTTCCGGGAATATCGGTAGCCACTACTGGCTTACGTAAGGCCATTGCCTCTAAGAGAACATTAGAGCTCCCTTCAGAGAAAGAGAGATTTATCGCAATATCGCTTATTTTTAACAATTCAATACTATCAGGCCGTTTGCCCAAAAAGATAATATTGCTCTCTAAATGTAAGTTTTTAACTCTTGTTAGAATACTTTGTTTTAATTCTCCCTCTCCGACTAATAAGAATTTAATCTTTGGATTTCTTCTGATTATCTCTGGCGCAGCATCCAATAAAAACTGGTGATTCTTTACCCAACTAAAACTTCCGGTCATATTCACTAAAAAATCGTCTTCTTTTAGGCCTAAATCTTCTCTTTTCAGCCTACCATTAGATAATCTTAATAAATCTATCCCGTTCTGTATAATTAAGATTCTTTCTTTCCTAACTCCCTCCTTCTTATAAACTGTATCAGCTACAGCGTCACTTACACAGATAACTCTACTGGCAAAACTATGCGTTATTCTATATGCAATATTATGATACCATTTACCTTCATTAGGCACACCTGTATCACGCCGCCCCGATATAATTACCGGAGTTCCTGCAATCCTTGCTGCTAAATTACCAGCTATATTTGCCAAAAATAGATACGTATGCACAATATCAAATCTATTTTCTTTTATATATTTGGCTAAAGAGATAATGCTAGATATACCGCTATATCCATATATTCTTTTTATGTTATATACCTTTGGTTTTATACCTAACTTCTCCAATTCCTGGCTTAAATCCCCAACTTTAACCAGGCAGCATAAATGGGGCTCGTATTTATTTCTATCGATTAACCTTAAGACCTCTAAAAGATGTTTCTGGGTTCCTCCTATATTCATCTTATCTATAATATAAAGTACTTTCATTTTTCTCATATTATAACTGACCTGCTTTTATCAATCGTTTGGACTTAAATATTAAAGCAGCTAATATCCAGAAAAAACCCGTTAATGCCAGACTGTCTAAGCGCGAACCGAATATGTTGCATACCATAAGGCCAAAGATTCCGGCTAAGAACCCTAATGCAAAAGCTTTTATGAATTTATCCTTAGCTTTTCTATAAACAAACCAGGTGTTTTTAAAAATAAGAGCAATAATCCATAAGAAAGAAATCAATCCTATTAAACCTAACTCTGCAAATAAAATTAAATAAGTATTATGTGCGTCCATTTGGCCTACGGGTGCATAGAAAGAGATAAGGTGTGGAAAAACTCCGTAACCAACACCAAAAAGAGGATGGTCTTTAATCATCTGTATCGCGCCTCTCCAAACAACTATTCTCTGTTGTGCGCTGGGTTCAAGCTTTTCTTCAATAGCAACATCATACGTAGCCTTATCTTTAACAAAAGTAGAAGAAAATCTATAATATAACGCAGAAGGCAATATTGTAGGCTTAAGAAAAGCTAACACAAGTAATAAACAAACTATTAAAAACATTAATTTGTTTTTTATAAATGTAATAAATAACCCTGCGCAGACAAAGGCAATTATTGCTCCTCTGGAAAAAGTATACATAAGTGCTCTTGCGCTTACCAGAATAGGCAAGCTTAAGAACCAATATCTATACTTACGTATATTCATAAGAAAAAGACCTACTAAAATAAAGGCATAGTAAACAAAAAAAGCCCCGGCACTATTAGGCTGCTCAAAAATTGCCCCCACGCGCATTTTTTCAAAATCATCCGCTTCCCTCACCTTTAGGTACTCAAAAACAACCAGAACTGCAATACAGATAGTAATAATTGTTATCAACATAACAAATTGCCTAATATCATTTTTATTTTTTACTGAAACAAAAAACAAGAAGAATAAAAACAGAGGTAACAGCCATTCTTTTAAAGGACTTAAAAATTGTCCAAAGTATACATAGCCAAAATAAAATCCACTCTTGATGAAAGACAGGATACCCAAAATAGAAAATATAATAATTGGTATTGTTATTGATGATTTCAAAGATAAATTTAAATTAGAAGTAAGATTTTCTTTGAAAATTGCAAATATAGCTAATATAAAAAATATATTAGTTAAATTAAAGGCCCATGTTCCTGTTCCAAAGTCTCCGGGTAACATTCTGCTAAAAGGAAGATATAAAGTGAAAGCTAATAAGAACTTATTTAAATTTGTAAATGCTAAAATGAATATGGCCCCAACCGCTAATAAACCAAAAACTACAAGTAATATTTTATTTAAAGTTATTACATCTAAAGCAATGAGAACCAGGGCTGTTAGAATTAATAAAGGAATTACATAAAAAAAGAGGTTTATTGATTTCTTTTTTGCCAAAAACATATTTTTCCTGTTTAATATTTTTGTTTCCATTGATAAATTTTTCTTACTATTTTATCTTCCATACTTTGTGGTAATATTTCTTTTACGGCGCGAAAAACACAATTCTTAAATTTTAAACTTGTAATCAAAAAATTCCCTAGTAGACTACTTGAAAAAAGGATAAAGTATCTTTTTCTTAGTTCTTTTGTCCAACGTAATTTATGGGGCGCTTCTCCTGGAGATAAATCACATTCGGTTATTCCATTTTTTATAGCGCCTTCTAAAACATAACTCATCAAACTCATAGTTAGATCAAATTTAGAATACGTCTCATCAAACCCTAACTGATAAAAGAAAAGCTTATTC
>MHGH01000016.1:53327-69539 GCA_001805465.1 Omnitrophica WOR_2 bacterium RBG_13_41_10
GTAGTATTGCGCAGCCACAATATTTTTATTTAAAGATAAGAAACATAATTGAAGCCATTTTTTTTCAGACACAGCTTTCATTATATTCTCTTGAAAATCTCTATAATGTTTTAATTCGTATTTATTATTTTCTTTTCTTGCTATTCTGCGGAATGCATATAAAGATTGTAAATGTTTAAAGGCTTCATCGTTGTTGTTAATATTTTCGATTTTAATAACTTCAACTTTAAAATTTTGTTCTAACTTTCGCCTACATGCACGTAAATCTCTACGCATTAATTTGGATAAACCATTTATATACGAATCCCAATCTAACGATAGTTTGATAACTGGGCAAAGATGACGCCTTTCCTTTATTAAATTATAAACTTTAATTTGTTTAAGATACCGGGCATTCATAACCATTTTAGCTATTGAATCTTCGCTAATATCAGCCAACATAAAAATATGCCATGAATTCAGAGATTTAAGTATAAATTGAAAAATAGATTTGATTATTTCTTCTTCTTTTCCCTTAACACATATGAAATCTAAGTATTCTGAAGTCGCATAGTCACCATATCCTATAACTCTCAACTCATTATAAGAAATAAATTTTATTATTTTTACATTTGTAATGTACAATGGTGCGATGCCTAATAACTCTCCAGCTTCACTGCGACAAAGAATAATACATAATTTTTTATTGTTATTAAAGAATTTCCACCAGTTAAATTGCCATTCCCAGGTTAAAAATATATTCTCTGAACTACTCCTATCTAAAAGATTATCCCATTCTTCTTTTAGAGATTGAAATTTTTCTATCGATTCAACTACTTCAAGTTTAAGCATCTTTCAACATTTCCTTTATTAATTTAAGCACTACTAAACTCGGCGGCCTATTTGCTAATGAAATTCTTCTTAAAGAAAAATAATCGTCGCCTTTTTTTACTTTTCCTTCAATAGCCGTAACTGCACATTTAAAGCCACTCTGTTTTAATATCTGCTTGGTGCTTTCATCAAAATCTTCTGGCTGGCCATTAGGATAGCAAAATGTAGCTATAGGTCTATCTATAATAAATTCTATTCTTCGTTTACTATCTACGATTTCTTTTCTTGCCTCTTCTTTGTTGACTTTACTTAATATAGAATGATTTACGGTATGTGCTCCAAAATCTATACCTTCTCCTGCCATAGAAAGCACTTCTTCCCAAGAAAGCATCTTTTCAGATTCAGGTATAGAACTTAAGTCAACTTTATATTTTAATAGCAGACTGACGAGCTCTTTATCTTTTGCAGTATTAGTTAATCTTTTAAGTCTATTCTTTATATTTATTCGCATTGATTCATCTATGCTCTTAATTAAGTTTAATTTATCTGTCCAGATAACATCATTATTATCGACTGCACCGGTAGCTAAAAATACCGTAGCAGGAACACTATGCTCTTTCAGGACCGGAAAGACTCTTGAGTAAACATCTTTGTATCCGTCATCAAAGGTAATTATTGCATAAGAATTTCTGGAATTTACATTCGAGTAGATAAATTCAGATAATGTAGTCATCATAAAATATTTTTTAAGCAATTTAATTTGTTCTTTAAAAATAGCAATGTTAACTCCTTCAAATATGCCATTATTATCACTGTTGATACGATGATACATTAAAATTAAATGTGTTGGCTTAATTCTAACTAATATACTTAATATAAGTTGCGATATTCCAGTATAATAAAGAAAAGCAGCTAAAATAATTTTTAATAAATTGGCAATTTTCATTATCCTCGGCATTTAATAGTTGACTTCCTTTTTGATTTTTCTTCTTAGTTTAATCAAAGTAACAATTATATTCCTGGGCATACAATAGAGAAAACATAATGCCCAGTTTTTAAGTGAAAACATATTTTGTCTGAAGGAAAGAGTAATCCAATGCTTAGCCTTATTCTTGTTACCTGTTAATAAATTAAAAAGTACTGCGGCGTTTAAATAAAGCAGATATCGCTGTGGGCAACATTGAATCCAAGTTTCTCCGTGCTCATTTAATAAAATCTCTGTAGCCTTTACCATTTTATGCGGACTATTAATCTGATAGCCAACAGAACTTAAGCTCGAAGGATTCTTATAAAAAATAGTAGTGGAAATATCTGTATATAAAAAATCCCATTTCTTAGCTAAGCGCCACCATAAAATAGATTCCTGAAATAAAAGTTCTTCATCAAAACGCATATTACCTATTGCTTCTTTTTTCCAAGAACTACGAAATTCTCCTTTTGCCTTTTCTCTACAAATAATATCCTTGTATCCTAAAACTAAATTATCTTTTTCTAAACAACCCATTTTTTCTCTGGTTTTACTATCAATACACATAGTGACAACGTTACCGATTTTCTTATCAGTTACATCTTGCCATAAATTTTTGAAAGCTTCTAAGGCATTGGGTAAATATTCGTCATCGTGATCCACAAAATTTATATACTTGCCTCTTGCCATATCTAAACCATAATTCCGAGCAGTATTAACCCCTCTATTTTGGGGCAACTTTTTATAAATAATTCGATTGTCGTTAAATACCCTTATGATATCTTCGATATTTTCGCTTGAGCCATCATCAATAATGATTAACTCAAAATCTGGAAAAGTTTGCTTAAGGATACTCTTGACGGTCCTTGGTAATACTTTAGCGCCATTATAAGTTGGTGTAATAATACTAAATATAGGTTCTGACATATCCTTATGACTCCATTTCTAATCTAAAATAGCTGTCTAAAAAAAATGACAATAGCTTAGGGCAATACAAATTTTTCAAATAAAAATATCTGGAAGGCCAAGAAATCTTAGGCTCAGAAAAATTGGCTTGTTTCAATAACCTGACCCAAACCTTAGGAGATTTATGCTTTCTAAAATCAACACCTCTGCAAAAAGGTGAATTTCTATTTAAGAACTTAAAAAAATTCTTATCTGAATTATCTAAAATAATTAATTTACCATTATGATTCATTAGAGATTTTATCTTCTTAAAGATTACTAAATACTTCTCTTGCGCATCTAAATTAGTATCTAACCTCATACAGGCATTTTCATCTAAGTGGTTTATAGAGTTATTTGATAGTACGATGTCGAATTTTAAACCATTTGGTTTGTATTCTTCTATAATTTGAGGGATGCATTCTGTGTTGTCTATACTAAGCTCAGAGATAAATTTTTTAAAGATATTACTACTCTCGTCTTCACAACCATCGACTTCGGGTTCCAATCCAACTGCCAGCTTTGCTCCATTTAATTTCGCCCAAACACTATAAACGCCCGTGCCGCAACCGATTTCTAATATTGATTTGTTTATTAAATTAACATTTCTAAATACTTGACGAGCCCTAAAAAGGAACCTATCTTCTGATTTATACAGTCCATACTTTACTGTTAATTTCTTAAATTTATTGATTAATTCTTTTTTTGTTGTATCCATAATCTTTATGCTAATTCGGAATAGATTTCTAATGTTTTTTTTGCCATTTTTCCCCAGCTAAATTCTTTGGCTCTTTTAATTCCTTTATCAATCAGTATCTGTTTTAATTGGCCGTCTTCAACTATTCGCTCCATCGAATTAGCAATACTTTCTTCATTATAGGGATCCACATACAATACAGCATCGCCCCCAACCTCTGGTAAAGATGCAACATTTGATGTAATCACCGGAGTTCCACTTCTCATAGCTTCTAATACAGGCAGCCCAAAGCCTTCATATAAAGATGGAAAAACAAAACATTCGCTTGCACTATAAAGTAAAGGTAAATCCGTATCTGAAACATACCCAATCAATTTAACATCATTTTGAATACCGAATTTATATATTAAATCCTGATGCCTATTAAACCATGGGCCGTTGCTCCCTGCACCACAAATTATTAAAGAAAATTCTTTTTTGTACCTAAATAAACTAAATGCTTTTATTAGCCGTTCAACATTCTTTCTGGGAACTCCACCGGCAGAAAAAAAGTATTTTTTTTCAATGCCATATTTCTTTCTGACATTAGTTAGTAGCCCGTTTTCATTTTTATTTATTGGCTTAAATCTATCATCCACGCCAAGATGAATTACTTTGATTTTTTCGGAAGAAACATTAAGATATCCCAGAATATCCTTTTTTGTAGTATCTGAAACAGCAATACACATATCTGCCGACTTTACGGATTTAAATAATGATTTTATATCTTGTGGGAAATAGCTATCGGCAATTTTTAAGGTTCTTAAATCATGCACAGTCAAAATCCTTTTTGTTTTATTTCTATCAGGAAGATAATACCCTGACGGAGCATGATATATATCACATCTGTTTCTTTTAAAAAAATACGGGAGAACCAATTTTGTTAATAATGTGTTTTTAAAAGGTAAGTCTCTATCGGGGACTCGTAGAATTTTCTTTTTGAAATTATTTTTATTCGGCCCAGGCATTTGAGATTCCTTTTTTCTTAAAGTGGTAAATAAAAGAAAATACTCATTATCTTCATCAATTTGACTTAAACCATTGATTAAGTTCTCAGTGTAACTGAATACTCCGTGCCTTAATTTTCCGTTAATTCCCCTTGCATCAATAGCTATTTTCATATCTTTTTTTCTTTAAGCAAAAAGGTATTTTAATCCATACTTAATTATTTCTCTATAACAAACGGTAGGATAATAGATATTCTTGAGTCTAACAAAATATTCTTTCGCTAACTCTTTTAAATTGTAACAGTATATTCTGGAAAATTCTTTATTCCTTAAATCCGCCATTTTCTTATGGTGTTTTATTAGAAGTTGCAAAGTATAATATAAACTTTGTTCGTAGTTATTTTTAATGATACTTTTTTTTCTAATCTTATATATATACAGCGGCTCATTTATATAGATAAATTTCTTACCCGCCTTAATCAATCTAATATTTAAATCCCAATCTACTCTCGCTTTAAGACGCTCATCATAAAGACCAATATCCAATAGACTTTTTTTAAAAAACATTGGAGTCCGTCTAATAAAATCGCATATTAAGATATTATAAAGGTATCTTTCGTTTGGAACTTCAGATTTAAATACTTCCTTAATCCCATTTTCTATATGCCATAAATCACTGATGCACCATTCTGCCCCTGAAGAAGATAAGGCATTTATACATTTTTCTAAAGTATGCGGCACTAACTCATCATCAGCATCTAAAAGCGCTATAAACTCACCCGTTGCTTCTTGGATAGCACGATTCCTGGATGCAGATGCTCCTTTATTTTGCTGATAAATATATTTAATCTGTTGGGGATAAGACACTTTATATCTTTTTACAATTTCACGGGTGTTATCTGTAGAACCATCGTCTACGATTATTATTTCGAAGTTTCTATATGTTTGGCACAAAACACTTTCTATCGCGTCTTCTATGTAGTTACCACAATTATAAGTAGGAATTATTATGCTTATTTTTAACATGTTAGAATCCTTTTAATTGCTAATGTCTGTATTATAAACCTTCCCTAGCTTTTGGGTAAGCTCACCAATATTAAAATTATTTTCTATGAATCTCTTTCCTGCTTCACCCATTTTTTTACGAAGAGATTCGTTTTCTATAAGATAAATAATCCTAGATTTTGCTTGTTGTATATTATTTTCATTAATTAAATATCCCGTTACTCTATCTTTTATTGCCTCGCATACGCCTCCTACATTCGTAGCAACAACTGGTATCTTCATTGCTTGTGCTTCTAATAAAACAGTAGGCAATCCTTCCGCTTTGCTTGGTAAGAAAAAAATATCTGCTTCTTTTAATTTATTGATTACTTCTTCTTGGGTAAGTGTTCCAAATAGAACCACAACATCTTTTATATTGAGTTCCAAAATTTCTTGCTCCACTTCTTCTCTTTTACTACCGTCACCTATTAAATAATACTTAAATTTGTATTTTCCTTCATCTTTTAAAGATTTTATAACTTTTAAAGCAAGTGAAATATTTTTTACTTCTTCAAGCCTCGCTACAGTTGTTATAACTAAATTATCTTTTTTAAATTTTCTAAAATTAAATTTTTCTAAATTTATTCCATTATAAATACGGATTATTTTATTAAAGGGGCAGCCTAGAATGGTAAGTTTATCCTTAATAAAATCGGAGGTAGCAATGATACAATCTGATTTTTGAAATAATTTTTTGTAAATTCCCCCTCCCCGCTCCAATCCTAGACGTATATCACAACCATGAAAAGTAGTAATGAATTTAGTCTGGGGTAAGAATTCTTTAAGAAAAATCAGCCTTTGTCCATTATGCCCAAAATGGAAATGAATCACATCGTATTTCTTTCTTAAAAAACAAAATAATACAAAAAAATTTGTAATGGTATCATATTTGTTATCACTAATATGAAAAAGTAAAAATTTAATTATTTCTTTAAAATTTAAAAAAAAGTTCATCATAATAATTTTTATTAATTTTATTAACCTTTCACTTCTTAATTGAGATTTTTCAAAATAATTTATTTTATTAAGAAGATTATATTTCGTAACATCTGAATGCATTTTTTTCCCAAAAGAATTACTGAATGCAAAAATATCAACCCCGTAGCCTAAATCAATTAAACTAGTAATTTGATTTAAGATAAATGTTTCTGAAATTGTAGGGAATGTTCCAACTACTATTGCAATTTTCATTTAAATTACTTTTTCTGTTATTAAAATATGCTTTAGTTTATTTTCGAAATTTAAAAATTTCTAAAAATTTTTTGAAATAAACATAGCACAACAATAAAGTAAGGTTTTAATATTCTGTAAACAAACGTAAATTTTAAATTTTCTGTTTCTCTTGGCCAATAGTGAAAACCAATAAACGGGAATGTTAAAATTGAACGAATTAATAAAATTAATGCCTCACTAATTTTTTTTTCTGAGTAGCGAATTGTAGCAAATTCATAATAAATCTTTGCCAATCTGACCCTTTTGGTTAGAAAATTAACACCTTTATTAATTTTTTGTTCTTGAAAGATCATTAAATTATTTAAAAATCTCGTTTCTATATTTTTAGAAACATTGTTTCTGTGTATTCGATACTTGGCTAGGGGCGTATTTATATATTGAAATTTATACTTCTTTGCTAAACGTAACCATAAATCATAATCTTGAGAAACGATTAATCTTTCATCAAATTCCCCAACATCATAGAAACATCTGCGTCGCATTAGGACTGTTAGCGTCAAAACAAAGTTTCCTTTATATAAACGCCTAAATGTTTCGAGTTTTGACTTTTTATTTTCTTTCCATACGTTAATATTTTCACCTGCCTCATTAATAACATATGACCCTGAACAAACGAATGCTAGATTAAGATTTTTTTCTATTATTTCAAGTTGCACATCTAGCTTATTCGGCAACCATAAATCATCGTCATCTAAAAACGCAATATATTCACCTTGAGATTGACTTATTCCAAAATTTCTTGCAGCTGAAGAACCCCTATTTTTCTGGTAGAAGTAGCGGACTTTACCGTCGTATTTTTGTAAAACCTTTCTCGTATCATCCGTCGATCCATCATCCACAACTATAATCTCATAATCTCGATATGTCTGAGCTAAAATACTATCGATTGTTTCACATATATAATGCGCTCTATTATATGTTGGTATGATAACACTAACTTTTGGCATATAAATTCTCCTAAGTTTTATCTAAAATTTTCGTCTTTATAATTGATTTTAAAAATGAAAGTAGATTATACAATTTAATTTCAATTTTTATTTTATAATAGCGGAAATTCTTTATTGAAAGCATAATTATTTTTATTTTTCTCGCTTCCCATCTATATTGATAAAAACTACTTTTATCATTATAAGATATTGCATTAAAGATAGCATCTTCAATTTGTTTAACAATTGAATCTGGATTATTTCTGCGCTTTACCAACAACTCTCCCTGCTTACCTATTTTTCTGCGTAATTCTGAATCCTCGACTAGAGTTTTTAACGCTTCTACAAGTGCATTAGAATCTTTATCCTTAACCACAATGCCGCCTTCAGCAATAACCTCTTTATTCGCGTAATTATCGTAGCTAACAATGGGCTTCCCAAATAATGAAGCTTCACAAAATACTATGCCGTAACCTTCCATAGAAGTTGGTGCGCTATATATGTCGATTATACTTAAAATTTCTTGTTTTTCTTCATCGGATACAGGGCCAACATATAAAAAATCATTATCAGTTAATCCCAAAGAAGAAACTAACTTTTTCATTTCTTGAATTCTGACTCCTTTCGGCAAGCCATAGGTAGCTTCTTCACCGGCAAGCAATAAAAAAATAGGAATTTTTGTTTTTCTTCTTAATTCAATATAAGCCATTATTGTTTCTGAAATCATTTTTAAAGATTCAATTCTCGAAATACGCCCTAAGATTACTCTATCTAAAGGCACTTTCCATTTCTTTTTTATCTCTAAAATATTGCTTTTTACCTTATAGCGTTCTATATCTATTGGAATCGGTATTCTTATAACTTTATCTAAGCCTAATATTAAAACATTACTCTTAGAAGTTGTTATTATTTGTTTAAATAACCAAGCTGGCGATCTTAAAGGAAAAGAACAATGTGCGTAATTGATAACGGGGATATGGGATAAAAAAAGATCATATACATGTTGATGAAGATAAGACGGCGATCCATTAACTATATGAGTTACTACGCAGTCACCGCCGTTTCTTTTAACTAAATCTGTGACGCCTCTATCTTCTGTAAAAAAAATAGGACAATTCAATTCTTCAAACCTAGATCTAAAAGAACCATCTTTAAAAGCAATAACATAATGTTTTAATAATGTATTTGATTTGCTATATTTAATGAAAGTATATAAAAATTCATTTATACCACCGTAATTAAACCCTCTAATAATATGAAAAATTTTCTTAGACATAGTATTTTATCCACTAGAATTTATATATTCTTCAATAATAACTAATAATTAACTAACTTTTTTACAAACAGCAAGAAGTCTTTTTACGTTTGAATTATCTTCTTTAACTGAAAAGAAATTATATTTTATATTTTGGTTAAGATTTAAGATAACTCTTTTTAGTCTACCTTCAGTAAAATAATGATTGTGTTCTCTTTCCTGGTAAGGAAGCAAACAATTATCTGGCACAGATATAAAACAAAGGCCACCTATTTCAGCGACTCTAAATAATTCGCGCATTGTTTTTAAAGGGTTAGTTACATGCTCTAATAATTCTGTTGCAACTACGACGTCGAAAGAATTGGACTCTAAAGGAATCGGAGGAATTTTGGCAGCAAGACCATCAATTTCTTTGGACTTTATAAAGTCTATAGCTCTTTTTGAAATATCAATACCAAATACACTACATTTTTTTTCTGTTTTTGCTCTTTGTAAAAATACCCCAATTCCACAACCTACATCTAATAATTTAGAATTTACTGGTAATAAAGCAAGAATTTGACTATAAAGATTGTCCAGTCTTCTTTTTTTATATGAATTATTATTAATCTCATTACTCCAAACATTGTCCCAATATTTTTTTGTATTAATATTAAAAATAAGATACCTGTAATTAGATAGTCTATTAAGCATTATTTTTATTTTCCACGGAATACAGTGTTGCTTAAATACAAAATCATTAATAGAGCCTTTTTTTAACATTTTATTTAGGATTCAAATTTAATTTTCCACGATATGAATGGTAAAAATACCGCTCTGGGTAAATTATTAATTCTATTATTTTCAATCCTTAAAATATCTTTTTTTCTTACCGCGTATTGATGAATCATATCTTTATCCCAGATAGAAACATTAGTAAGATAAATTCCGGGTGCTAAATTTATTTGCCTTAAATCTATGCCTATCGAGCCTTTACCTTCTATAGCCGGCATAGAAAGATTTTCATCCTTAGTATTTGAAGAACAACAAAGCAGACCATCTGCGCGAATTATATCCAGACTAAATACGGGATTATCTATTTTTTCCTTAGCTTCGTAGTCTATTGTAAGAGATATTGATTCACCGACATTAAAATTTTCTTTATGTTTATATTTACCATCATATATTAATACCTTCAAAATCTTAACGGAACTTTCTGCATTAATCTTAACTTCATATATGGGTTCAGAAGAAGCTAGTTTCTTTTTTAATTCCTCCTCCTCTTTTTTATAAACTATATTTTGGTAATACGGTATTACTTCTTCAGGAACGCCGACTTTTATGATTTCTCCTTTGTTAAGTAGAGCTACTCTTTTACACATATTTTGAATCAAGAAAAGATTATGAGAAACAAGAATAATTGTTGCGCCTGAGTTAAGTAACTCTCTCATCTTTTTCGTACATTTTGCCTGAAACGCCATATCTCCAACTGCCAAAACTTCATCCACTAATAAAATATCGGGGTTCATATGGGCTGCGACAGAAAACCCTAATCTTGCGTGCATTCCAGAAGAATACCTTTTTACCGGCGTATCAATGAATTCACTAAGGCCAGAGAACTCAACTATATCATTAAATTTATTATCTATTTCTTTCTTGCTCATTCCAAGGATTGTTCCGTTGAGATATACATTTTCTCTGCCAGTTAGTTCATCATGAAAACCAGCAGTGACTTCAATTAAGGCCGAAAGTCTGCCATTAATTTCCATGTTTCCTTTAGTAGGAGACATAATGCCGGATAGTAATTTTAAAATGGTACTCTTTCCTGCTCCATTAGGGCCGATTATCCCCAATACATCTCCTTTTTTTACCTCAAAGCTAACATTCTTCAGAGCCCAAAAATCCATATTATTCTTTAGAGTGCCACTAAACCCATTCTTTGCTTTTAGATTATGGAAAAAATTAGGGATTGCATCCCGTAAGGAATTAAGCTTTTCTCCTTTTCTAAATTTTTTCCAGACGTTGGTAAATTCAATTATATTCATATTAATTATATATTTTCCGCAAAGAGCGGTTCGCTTTTATGAAAAATTTTTATGCCTAACATAAAGAAAAGAATGGAACTAATACCAGCGTAGCAAAACCAAAAAATATCCGGCATTTTATGTAAAACAACAACGGCATTTACTGACTCCAATATGCTTCCGATAGGGTTCAATAACACAAAGGTTTCCCACTTGCCAAACATACTGGCATCGAAAAAAACAGGCGTAAAAAATATGCCAAACATCAGTATGATTTCCACAACATACTTTACATCCCGGAAAAAGAGGTTGGCAGAAGATAAAATTAAACCTAGGCCGGTAGTAAAAAGAATCAAAAATATAATAACGACGGGAACTAAAAAAAGGTAAACACTAACACCAATATGCATAAAGGCAAGAAAAACTGATAAAGTAATGCAGGCGATAAGAAAATCAAAGAGACTGGCAAGAATACAGGAAAAAGTCAGGACTTCTCTAGGAAAGTATATTTTAGTAACTAAACTTTTATTTCCTACAAGACTCTGGACTGAAAACTTGATGGCGTTAATAAAGAATGTCCATGGTAAAACTTTAACGGATATTGAGACAACGCCGGCTAAATCCATAGGCTTATCTGAAACAATGGAAATTGCTTTTTTGACTATGACTCCTGCCATAACAGCCATAATCGGCATAAAGATAGCCCAAATAAAGCCCATTGCTGCCTGTTTATACCTTACTCTTATATCTCTTAGAGTAAGCATAAATAAAAGGTCGCGGTATTTTAAAATCTCTTTAAACATCTTTTCTCCTAATCTATTGCAGCAACTCTAAATAAAATAGTATAAAGAAATAAGTAAAATTTTTCAAAATTTGCTAATGGCCAGTAAACTATTGATTTCCAAAAAGCTTCTTTGGCTTTCCTAAATTGTTTCTTTGTAAAAAGAGCACAACCAAGGCGAAAATAAAAATTGGCCATCCTTTTCCTTAACTTTAGGCCTAATATTTCTTTTAAACGCGGTGAGCGAGAAATTGCTCTATCAACACACTGGATAAATCCTTGACACATCCCCTGTGAATTCCTTGAAATGCTTCCTTCCCGTAATCTGTATTTAGCTAAAGGGATATTTATCAAACCAATTTTATATTCTCTGGATATTCTTAACCACATGTCGTAATCATAAGTTAAAGAAATTTCCGGATCAAATAATCCAATTTTTTCAAAGCATTCTTTTCTTACAACCATTGTTAATTGCTGTATGAAGTTTTTAAGGCATAATTTATCCAAGATCTGACCAGAATAAGCTTTATGAGTCTGCAAAACGGTTTTGGGGAGATTGCCCTTATTATCAAATAAATACGTATCGCTATATACTGCGCCATAATCCGGATTTTGCTCTAAAAAGTTTACTTGCAATCTCAATTTATCCGGGAACCAAAGGTCATCTGCGTCTATAAAAGCGATATATTTACCCCTAGATAATTCTATTCCTTTATTTAGAGTTGCACATTCACCTTCATTTTCCTTATAAAAATATCTAATTTTTCCATTATACTTTGATAAAACTTCTTGCGTATTATCAGTAGAGCCATCATCTATAACAAGAATTTCATAATCTGTATAAGTCTGGGCCAATACGCTATCAATAGTCTCACAAATATAATGGGCTAAATTATAAGTCGTTATTATTACGCTAACTTTCGGGCCTTCCGTTTTTTCAAGGCCAAATAAGTCATATTTATATCTATCGGGGAACTGGTTATTAAACATTTTGTTATCGTGCGCCAAAAGAATAGCTGTCGATGAAATACTTCTAAATCCATGTGCCACTTTTGCCTTAATTCTTAATCTTTGCGGTTCTTCTTTATTAGCATCGATTGTAAATGAACGAAATTCACCTGTTTCGATATCTTTTAATCTTACTTCTACTACTCCATCTATAATCAAAAACCACTCCTCTGTTTGAAGATGAAAGTGATTGCCTCTAATTACCCCTTGCTTATTAAAGTTAACGACATAAATTTGGCCAAAAGGCATGCTACATATATCCAGTTCGTTCTTTTTTAAAAATTCAATTAAAAAACCACTTTCATTAGTAATTTTCTTTAAATAATCAACCTGGATTCTCAGCATCTATTTATCCTCAATTAACGCAGTCTCTCTCGAAGGATGGTATATACGACCGTATTCTCCGTAACCTACTCCAAGGTTTAACAATTTTCTGAGATCTGTCGGTAACATTACTTTGCGTCCATTAGCTTCTGCCAAGTTATGGATACGGCAAAGTAGGTCAGTATTTTTGGCAAATTTAGTTCGTTCGTTATCAAACCATATATTATCCTCTAGCCCCACTCTTACCCCGCCACCTGAAGCGATAGCCAATGAATTCATCATTAATTGAGCATTACCAATACCTGCAAGACTCCAATAAGAGTTATTAGGTAAATCACGAATCATAATTCCTGCGTGTAGTAAGTCTGCTTGGGCACAGGCGATATTTCCAAGCAAGAGATTAAAATAATGTGGGGGTTCTAATAAACCCTTATTTTCTAAGTACTTTGCATAGTTAATCATCCCTGCATCAAAGGCCTCTAATTCCGGCAGGATTCCGCGTAACTTCATATCATTGGCTAAGGCCTGAATCATATCTGGAGAATTAATGCTAGTAACGTGGTTAAAATTAAGAGAACTAAGCGTAAGACTACCCATATCTGGTTTTAAATCGCCTTCGAGTTGCAGGGGCTCAGCGCGTTGTTCGAATTCATTGAAAGTTCTACCACTTAACGAAACACAAATAATCAAATCTTTAGAGAAGGAACGTATGCCTACGATAATCTCGCCATAAATCTTTGCCTTGTAAGTAGGACTCCCTGTAGATTCGTCACGTGCATGTAAATGAACCATAGTTATTCCAATCTCTACAGCTTGTCGAACATCCTCTATAATTTCTTCAGGTGTAATAGGAACATAAGGTGTCATCTCTTTAGTGGGAATCATTCCTGTGGGCGTAAAATTAACGATTAGGTCCATAGCATTTAACCTCATTTTCTTTTTGATTAAAACTATTGCCATCTCCTATTTCTTTTATCAGGCGAGCAGGTACGCCGGCCACGAAACAATTATCCGGAACATCACGATTGACTACTGCGCCACCGCCTACAACCACATCTTTTCCAATGGTAACGCCCATAGTTATTAACGCTCCTGCCTTGATTCCTGAACCTTCTTTAATTAAAACCTCTTTAGTGCCGCAGGTATGAGCTAACTGTGCTTTCAAGAAAGAATTATAATTATAATCATTGTGAGTCATGATTATGACGCCGGGACCCAAACTTACGCCTTTTTCTAATGTAATACGGCAGGTTAAATCTAAAAAAATATTACCGTGAATAGTGCAATCATCATTTATTGTTAGATTAGAATATTTCCTTGTTCCGAGTAAAGTAATGGGTGGGAATATAAGAATTCTATTTTTACCAATATGTGCCCCAAAGGCTTTTAAAATAGCTTTATTAGTCTTTGAAGTGAAAGTAAGTATTTGGGGAGGACCTATAAGCTTAAATATAAAAATTAAGATATTTTTTTTAAATGTAGATAACACTTTTTTGCGAAACTCATGTTGTTTTTCTACCAATACTTCTACCAATACAATGAAGCCTACCTTAATTAATTGAGCTATCCCTTTTTCCCTTTTATATCTTATAATTTTCGATACTAATTTCATATTTTAGATTAACCTTTCTTTTTTAAAACTTTTGCTCCGCACATCTTAAAATACACAATTACCTTCTTTAACAATTCTTTATTTCCCATTATGTTATTTATATACCCTCAGCCAATACTTAGTTAAATACCTAGCTTTTTGCTGCAGCCACTCTTTATTACTCTTATGCCACTCTAGCGTGTTCTTAATTCCTTCTTCAAAATTAGTTTTTTGCATCCAAGAAAGCTCGGTTTTAATTTTATCTGAATTTAGGCTATACCGCGTATCGTGTCCAAGTCGATCTTTGACAAATTCGATTAAACTTTCAGGTTTATTTAAATATGCGAGAATCGTCTTTACTACCTCAATATTTTTCCTCTCATTTCCTGAACCTATATTATAAATTTCTCCGATCCTTCCTTTCTCAAGCACAGCAAAGATGGCACTCACACAATCAAATACATATAGCCATTCGCGAACATTTAAACCTTTTCCATAGACCGGAATTTTTTCATTTTTTAATGCTTTGTATATAATCAAGGGGATGAATTTCTCTGGATATTGCCAGGGTCCGTAGTTATTAGATGGCCTTACGATTATCGCAGGAAAACCATATGTTCGAATGTAGGACTGAACTAGTAAATCCGCTGCAGCTTTACTTACTGAATAAGGCGAATTGGGTTTAATGGTTGAGTATTCATAAAACTGTCCCTGCTCTATTTCGCCGTAAACTTCATCGGTTGAGATGTAAACGAACTTATTTGCCTCATATTTTCTTGCGGCATCTAAAAGTACCTGAGTCCCGATAATGTTTGTTCTAAGAAAGGCATCAGCCCCCAAAATACTTCTGTCAACATGGCTTTCCGCAGCAAAATGAATTACAGCAGAAGGCTTTTCTTTTTTGAAGATACCCATCATCTTTGTCTTATTACAAATATCTGCCTTACAAAAGGCGATGCGCGATTTAACTACATCGAACCTGGCTAGGTCGCCGGCATAACTAAGATTATCAATAACTATGACTTTGTATCCTCTTTTTACTGCTTGACGTACAAATTCGCTGCCTATAAAACCTGCGCCGCCTGTGACAATTAACTTTTTCTTGTCCATATTTAGCTATCCTTAGTTACTATGCACAATAAACTCTCTCACGCATTCTTCCAATACATCCTTAATATCTCTTACCGCATATCCCGCTTCTTCCAACTTCGTTGTAGAAAGAATTAGGTTTGTTCTGGAGGTTTTGAGTGCTAATTTTAAATCTACGGTTTCATAGTGAAAACCAGGATTATATTTCTTGTATGTATTCATGAGGTCAGGATAACGTAAACCTCCTCGGTTTACTACGTTATAAAGGCCTCGAGCGTCGATTTTAATTAGGTGTTTAAGCGCCGTAACAAAATCAGGAATATAGGTAACTGAATTTGGAATATCAATAACTTTACCGTATCTAATCAGTTTGTTAAGAATATTTTTGGGGTGTGGCCTATTGTCTAAAGGAATTCTTATGCGTACAATAAGAATATTGAAAGTTTTGGATAAAATCTCAAGTGGGACCTCCGAATAAATCTTTGAGCGAGAATAGTACAAATCCATATAATCAGGGGGTTCTTTTTCTGTAATAGGTGGATGGCCATTAAAA
>MHGH01000016.1:69558-77695 GCA_001805465.1 Omnitrophica WOR_2 bacterium RBG_13_41_10
CGCTGCTGATATGAATTAATTTGATTTTGTTACGCAAGGCAACCTCGGCTAGAATAAGCGGCACCATGGTATTGGCGGTTAAGGTCATGTCTTTTTCCAATTCGCAGTCATCGACATTTCTTGCGCCGGTATAGCCAATGCAGTTGATGATAATATCGGGCTTGTGGATTTGCACTTCTTCTTCCGCATCCTTAAACGATGTTATCATCTTATCAATAATAAGGCATCCGAACTCTTCCTGCAGGCGCTGTCCAATAAACCCTTTACCGAATACCAAAATATCATTTTTCATAAGCTATCTCCTTCAAATATGCTCCGTAGGAAGTATTTATCTCTTCAGATAAACGTAGAAGTTGTTCTTTATCAATATAGCCCATCCTATAAGCGACTTCTTCGATACAACCGATCTTGAGTCCCTGTCTATCCTCAATAGTTTTGATGAACATGGAAGCATCAATTAAGGAATTATAGGTGCCGGTATCAAGCCAAGCATGGCCACGGCTAAGAAGTTTAACTTTAAGCTCATTGCGGTGCAAATACTCTTTGTTGACATCCGTTATCTCTATTTCACCACGCAGAGATGGCTTAAGATTCTTTGCGATTTGTACTACTTGATTGTCATAAAAATAAAGGCCGGTAACAACCCAACTAGACTTTGGTATTTGTGGTTTTTCTTCTATTGAAAGAACTTGAAATTTGTCGTCAAATTCGATTACGCCGTAACGCTGCGGGTCTTTTACATAATAACCAAAAACAGTTGCTCCTTTATTGTTCGCCACAATCTCCGGAAAGATTTCTGGGAGCCCATGGCCGTAAAAAATATTATCGCCAAGCACAAGGCAAGAACAGTCATTGCCGATAAATTTTTCGCCTACAATGAATGCGTCAGCTAAGCCGCGAGGTTCTTGTTGGACGGCGTAAGAAATATTTAGCCCCAACGCACTACCGTCACCTAAAAGGTATTCAAACTGAGGGAGTGCCTGAGAATTAGAAATCAAAAGAATATCGCGAATACCCGCAAACATTAATAATGATAACGGGTAGTATATCATCGGCTTGTCATATACAGGCAAAAGCTGTTTACAGATACCTTTGGTTATGGGATATAACCTTGTTGCTTTGCCTCCTGCAAGAATCAGTCCTTTTATTCTCACCATTTTTCGTATAGCGTTGTGTGTTATCGCGTTGACGCGTTGATATTGCGTATGGCGCTCGCGTATTGCACGTTACTTCTTAGCATCAGCAAGTGCTACGGTAAGCGCGTTTAATTCCGAAGCAACTTGTTGATTACCTTTCTGCAAAAAGCTTGAACCTACAAGCCAATTTATTCCCGAAACGGTTTGTTTTTTAAGGGATGTCATTGGTTTGTATTGCGTTATGTGTATTATGTATTGCGTCCATTTTTGTAATAAAAAAGCTGCTCAGCCATAAGTTAAAACTGTGCCCTTTTGCGACTTCGTGACCTTTTTAAGCTTTGACGAATTATAGCTTCTTTCTCTTTCTGAGCACTGCTACTGCTAAACCGGCTAAGCCAACCCCTAAGAGTGCCAGAGAACTAGGCTCGGGCTGGTGGACTAAGGAGATATTGGTATCGCCTGTGGAGCTGCCACCTGAATCGTTACCTGACGATCCGCCAAACAAACCCAATCCTGAACTACCTCCGGAACAGCCTGCCAGTAAAAACAGAATTGTTAAGATGATGATGAGTTTCATTGTGCCTCTCCTTATTTATGTACCGTGTACGGAGTACAGAGTACAGTGCTAAAATAGTCTACTGTTTTTCTTAGGCCTGTTTCAAAATCTATTTTTGACGTATAACCTAACATATTTTTGATTTTAGAAATATCAGCTAAGGTGCGAAAGACATCACCTGCGCGGGGTGGAGTAAATGTGGGGTTGACGGCCTTATTCATAATTTTATTTAGTGTATCTACTAAATTTAAAATGGAATTATCGCTACCACAAGCTACATTAAAGACTTCGCATTTAATATTCGGAATTGTAGCAGAAAGTATATTTGCCGCTACCACGTTATCAATATAGGTAAAGTCGCGGGATTGTTTACCGGTGCCGTGGATGGGTGGCGCTTGGTCATTAAGCATACAGTGGATGAATTTAGGAATTACTACGGCATATTCATCGTCTAATGCCTGACGGGGGCCAAAGACGTTAAAATAACGCAGTCCCACAGTTTCCAAACCATAATTATAACTAAAAACCCGACAGTAATATTCGTTGGCTAATTTAGTTAAGGCGTAAGGTGATATTAATAAAGGTAAATCGGTTTCTTTTTCGGGAAAGCTTGTTGCTTCGCCATAAATAGAACTTGAGGAAGCAAAGACAAAACGCCTGACTTTATTCTCCAGGCATGCCCTTAATAAATTTAAGGTGCCGTTGATATTAACCTCATTGAAATCATAGGGAATCTCTAAAGATTTGGGGACGGAGCGTAGGGCGGCTTGATGCAGGACATAATCCATGTCCTGACAGGCAATCTGGCAGGAATCAAAGTCGCGAATATCCCCTACCATAAGTTCGTAAGATTCGGCGTTCTTGAATTCAGGGTCAAAATTGAGATTTTCGTGCTTGCCGCTGGAGAAATTGTCCAGCACGCGCACGAAGTGGCCTGTTTTGAGTAATCGTTCAACTATGTGGGAGCCGATGAAGCCTGCTCCCCCGGTGACTAAAAATCGCATTGTTTTCTCCTTATAAGTAGCGATAAAGATAGGCTGGGATATGATACTGAATATTGGTCAAGATATAGCCTAAGACCTTTGCCTGGGCTTGTTTAAGCAGCATCTCGGCATGCTCAACTACGCCTTTTTGAGTGCGGTTGGCCTGAATGACCATAATTGTGCCATCAGTCTGCGCTCCTACTAAGCCGGCATCAGTAACATGAATGATGGGCGGAGTATCAATAATGATGTAGTCGTATTTGGATTTTAGCGCAGTAATGATATTCTTTAACTTGGCAGAGCCTAAAAGTTCGGCAGGGTTATGAGGAATCTTGCCTGCAGGCATAACAGTCAGGTTATCTATACCTATATTAAGTAGGGTGTCATCTATATTTGTGCCGTTAGCGATTAAATCCGCTAATCCTACTTCGGCATTTACGCCTAAGTATTTACTGATTTTGGCACGGCGCAAATCCGCATCTACTAAAAGAATGCTCTTTTTGTTTAAATCATGCGCCATAGAAACTGCCAGATTAATAGCAGTGATGGTTTTGCCTTCGCTATGCACTGAACTGGTAATGGTAATGGCCTTAATAGGATGCTTAGGGCTACTAATACCCTGAAAATTGGTGCGCAAGATACGGTATTGCTCGGATACTGAAGATTTAGGGTCGTGAAAAGCGACAATGCGCGGGTCAATTTTAGACTCTACCTTCTTTTTGGCAATGAATTCATATTTGACTTCTGCCTTTTGGTCTAATTTCTCAAGGCGTGCGATTCTTTCTTGTGCGGCTTTCTTTAGTGCGTCGGTTATTTTGCCCATTGGGTCTCCTTAGTTTAAGTACCAAGTACAGTGTACAGAGTACAGTGCTTTGTTCTAATTTAGTTTAACCTTCTTAATATTCTCCATGCATCGTGAATAATCTTGGCAATTTTTACAGCAGAGCTGGTCTTCGCCTTTGGTGCCGCGCAGCCATTTGGTTTCACATTTGGCGTAATGCTGGCAGTCGGGGCAACAGCAGATCTTTGTTTCGTACGGTGTACCGTGTACAGAGTACAGTGCTTCGGTATCGGGTGAATAATTAAAATCCCTTTCCTTAATCACTTCATTGATAATTTTTTCGGTTATTTTTTTGCTTTCATAAATATACCCGGAAAGTAATGCGCTATCGCAAACTAAATTGATAACCCTGGGAATACCTCGCGCATGGCTGTGTATGGAATCTATGGCTTTAGGGGTAAAGATATCTACCCCGTTAGAGCTGACTAATTTTAGGCGGTGAAAAATGTAATCCTGGGTTTCTTTGCGGGATAGCCCAGACATATGATAAAACACAGCAATCCTCTGCTTGAATTGCTCCAGGCGGGGATTTTCTAACTTTGCTTTCAGTTGAGGTTGGCCGATAAGGATAATCTGGATTAGCTTTTCCTTTTCGGTCTCTAAATTAGAAAGCATTCTTACTTCTTCCAAGGCCTTGGGTGTCAAATTTTGCGCTTCATCTATAATCAAAACTATATTGATGTCTTCTGAAAGCTGTTTGATGAGATAATCATTTAGCTGCAGTAACAATTTTTGCTTTGTGCCGGGATTATATTCTACTTCCAGTTCATCTAAAACCTGGGCGATAAGTTCTTTGCAGCTTAAGTGGGTATTAGTGATAATAGCTACCTTAGTATTGGCTTCAAGCTTATTTAAAAGGGTGCGGCAGACTGTGGTTTTGCCCACGCCGATTTCACCGGTAATTACTACAAACCCTTTTCTTTCGTTGATAGCATAAATCAGGCTGTTTAATGCCTCGGTGTGCTTGGGGCTGGCAAAGAAGAATTTAGAGTCGGGTGTGGTGTTGAAGGGTTTCTCGGTGAATTCGTAAAATTTCTTGTACATCTTTGGCTCCTGTGTCTTAGGGACAGTCCCCTGCGGGGACAGTCCCTGTCTTGGGCTATTTTCTGAAAAAGGAGATTAACATTACAATGAAAATAAGTATTCCACTTGATGTTAAGGCGATAGTAAGTATTTTCTTCTGTTTATATTTTTCCTTATCTATTTCTTCCTGCGTAGTCAAGCGGGAAATTGCTCCTAAGACAGGTAATTCTAAATTCTGCTTGGCATCTTCTATATCTATAAAGGAGTGGTCCATAAATTCACGGCCTAAAACCAAACCTGCGCCGGAAAATGTCCCTAAGAATAAACCTAAGAATACTACTAATATTTTATTAGGCTTTGCGGGACTTAAAGGAAGCCGCGGTGGGTCAATAATGTTGTAGCGGGTGCCTTCCTTGGAAGACTCCAAACGCTGGGTGATTTTGGCGGTTTCTAATTTCTGCAGGAGCATGTTGTAGATATTTTCGTTTACCCGCATATCGCGCGCTAAAACTGAATCCAACTTATCCATTAACACTACTTTATAAAGCGTAGCGTTAGGATCACTATTCTGAGCATCGCTGCCACCAAAAGCATAAGCCATGCCATCGGTTGATACAGATTGCTTTTCCTTATCAATAATCTTATCCAATTCTTTTTTCAGGCCTTCGTAGGCAGGAGTGGAGATAGGTTGTTCGTTTCCGGTAAGCTTGTATTTTCCGGAATCAAGCTCTTTTTGGGCGGCTACAATTTTCTGCCTTAACTCTTTAACTAAAGGGTGCTGCTCGGTAGAATCTACTAAAAGAGTTTGCAATTGTTCTTCAAGGCCGGCGATCTCTGAATCTTTAATTTTACGTTTATAAACTTCCAGCTGCTCTTTGATAAAATCTATGGCCACACCGGTTTCTTTGGTCTGGGAGCGCATATTTTCATCAATAAAAATATCGGTGAGGGTTTTGGTAATAAGCTGGGTCTGAGCGGGTTTAGGGCCGAAATAACTTATTTTGATAAGGTTAGGCCCGCGCATTTGCACTGTAATATCTTTTCTTAAAGAGTTGATTAGGCTTTCAAAGCCGGATTGGCTGTCTACATTCTTAGCCAAATCCAGCCTTTTGGTTAATGCCACTAAGCTGTTCCAGCTTAAAATCTGCTCTTTGAGGGTGCGCATTCTGTCTACCAGTGTGGTAGAAATTGCTAAGCCCTGAATAAGAGGATTAATCATCTTCTCTTCCTCAACCAAGATTACGGTAGAGGATTCATAGGTTGGGGGCAGTAAGAAGCAGGCGATGAGGCTTATAACAAACCCTATAAAGATAGGAGAAAGAAACAACCACTTACGCCTGAAAAATATTTTCAGGTATTCAACCGGATTACGATTCTTGATAAATTCTTGGTTTTCCATATTAATCTCTCTCCTCTTTTAATATGCTGCTTTCGTTAAGATAGATGTGGTTGAAGTCTTTCCGCCAGCTGCTTCAGATACAGGCGCGGTAACAGGACTGATAACTCTCATGATTTTTGCCATCACGGTTGCCGGGACATATAAAACATCTCCGGGATGCATATCTATGTTATATTTGAGATTTCCACCATAAAGGATGGAATACAAATCTACGGATGTAGTCTTAGCATGATTTTTTTTATCAGGAGTGATTAAACGGCACCTGCGCATTGCTGCGGCTAAGGTAGGTAGCCCCGCCTGGACTACCGCTTCCCTTACCGGAACAGACTCTGAACGCATATAATATTTTCCCGGTGCGCCCACTTCACCCAAAACATAAATTACCTTGCTCTTATATTCAAGTATGGTTATATTGACATCGGGAGTAAGGACATAAGCGCTGATGATCTCTTTTATTTTCTGCTCTAATTCTTTTTTGGTCAGGCCGGTTACGTCCATGTCGCCGACAAATTTATACTGGACCTTGCCTTCCATGTTTACAGGATATACGCCGCTAAATTCCGGATGGCGCATCACGGTAATTTCTATTACGTCATCAGGGCCTAAGGTGTAATGCAAAGGATCTTCGTATTGATTGGTTGGCTTTGCTGCTGTGGCCAAGGCCAATTTGGGCGCATTTTCTTCGGTTGCCCAAGCTAACCCCGTTATTGCTAAAACTAATAAAACCAAACCTAAAATCCTAGCCTTTCTTTCCATCTCCATCCTCCTCATAATAAATAATGGTCTCTTTGAAATTCCTTAATTTTTTAAGGTCACCCTTGTCGTAAATACGCCAGCCGCGCCAATCGCGTTTGGCACGGTTAACCTTCTTTGCCTGTTCCCAACGGATAATCGTCTTGGGAGTTACGCCGATTCTTTCGGCGATATCCGTGATGGTCATTCTTCCGTCGTTCAATTTGTCCTCCAGTGTCTTTGTATGTCCTATTATGTCCTAGTATGTCCGTGAAAGTCATATATATTCTAATACAGCAAGTTCTATGCCAAGTGCTAAAACTTAATAAACTATTTTTTAAATTGTTTATAACCCGAATGTTTACAAAAGGTTACAAATGTAGATTTTTGGGAATGTTTTTGGTAGGTGTAGTTAGAATTAGGTCGAGTGTTTACAAATGTAAACGAAATGAGGTATTATGTAGATAATTAGAAACGTGAAAAACGGGGTCAGAATTATTTATTGGGGCAGAAAATAATTCTGACCCCATTATTCTACATCTATTCTTTTAATTTCCAGGATCCTGCATAAGCGCATTATGGTATAAAGCGTAATATTCTTCCTGCCTTCTTCCACGCGGGAGATATCCGGCTGTTTCATTCCTATGCGAAGCGCCAGTTGTTTTTGGCTCAAGCCTTTCTTAATTCTCGCCTCTTTAATCAACGCTCCGAGCTTCCGGAAAAGATCAGGCTGGGTGCCGGCAGTTTTTTTATGTTTAACCTTATCCGCCTCCACAAGCTGTTCGTATATTGTCTCCCACCAGTCCCTGAAATCCGATTGCCGCGCGTGTTTTATCCAATAAGCCCTGATTTTAGGCCAGGCCTGTACAAACTTATCCTTAGAGATCAGGGAAAATAGTTCTGCCGGCCTGTCACAGCGCGATAAAAAAATAACCATTTTAACCGGAAACCGCGGGTGGCCGGAGTCTTTAAGTATCCTTATTGTTTCCTTGAGTGCATTTTCGTTTATGCCCCAGAAATATTTTGAAATGTTCATTCCTCTATAACCTCCCTGGCGAATTGCTTGATCTCATTTTCAAGGTAAGCAATCAATTCGCGGCCGTCAACTCCGGCATCGTAAATATCTAAATCAAGAAGCGCAAGTTTAAGCTCCTGCCGGGAAAACGTCCTGTACCAATGAATCATCCCTCTTTGAAACTGCGCCGGGCTTTTGCGCAAAAATAAATGCAACGGCCGTATCTTTTTTGAAAGCATATACAGGTCAAATACATCGCGCGCTTCTTTACGGCCTTCGCTGATTTCTCTACCCAACTCATCTATTACGGGCCGAATACCGGAAATAGCAGCAATTTTCTGCAGGTACAAATCCTCTGCGCTATAAACACGGACTCCGTCAAATTTACGTATCAGAGGGCGCTTAATAAGGACGTCTTCAACAAAATCAATCTTTAACGGCCGGGATGAACC
>MHGH01000016.1:77788-89556 GCA_001805465.1 Omnitrophica WOR_2 bacterium RBG_13_41_10
TACTGCAACCAAGGCATTTATTTCTCCAGTATCGAATTTAGGCGAAAAAAAATCCAAATCCGCGGAAAAGCGGTGATGCAGGTAATATAATTCCAGGGCTGTGCCGCCTGCAAGCGCAAAATCCCTTGCCTGATGCGAAAAGGCCTGTAAAATAAGCTTCTGCGCTTCTCTTAGTTTTGTATTCATTTAATGCCTTCCATTTGCTTATAGATTATAAGCTATACCTATATAGATTATAACCTATATTTACATATTGTCAAGTATTTTCTGGGGGCCTTCTAGGCATAAAAAAATCCCTTCTCTCTACTATTAATAGACGTAGGGGAAGGGAAAATCTAACTAAAAATAATTCTGACCCCGTTTTTTACTGAGTTAAAAGTTCGTATCCTTTTATTATGCTGTCGCAAATCATCTGCACAATATTACGAGAATCTCCGCTATCAGCCCTGCCTAACGCCATATAATATTTATACCTGTCTTCAACCTGAATGATTGCTGGCGGAAAACCCCTGCTTAATAATTGCGTAATCATAATCAACCTGCCTACCCTGCCATTGCCGTCAAAAAAGGGATGAATCGCTTCAAACTCATAATGGCCTTGCGCGATTTTGCCTATAGGGTCTTTTCCATAACTATTTAGCCCTTTAAGCAACTTACCCATCCTAAGCGGCACTTCCTGTGCCGACGGCAGAACCATCTCTGTGTTAGTTAAGTTCACAAAACCGGTTCTATATTTTCCGGGTAATTTATTGTTAAAGTTATACATAATAATTTCATGGAGTTTTAAAATATATTTCTCATCGATTTTAAAATTGGGCCGTATATTCTCTAACAGGATTTCTAAGGCATTTTTATGATTTACTGCTTCTAGCACCTCAAATAACTCCTTACCCTTAACCTTATTGCCTAGAAAGGCATTTTGAGTTTCTTTTTTAGTCATACGGCTGCCCTCTATTGCATTTGAATGATAGGTCATTTCCAGGACAAATCTATCTCTTATTTTTTTATCTGTTTTTAAAATTTTAACGGGGTCCCTAAGCCTTCTCTTTAAGCCCAAAACTACTTCTCTCATATCAATATATTCCTTAAATAATTGGTCGATATCGCGGGATTGCGCAAGATGCGGCTTTACGCCTTTATCTAACCAACGATATAGGGTCTTATAACTTACTTCCAGGCGCCTGGCCAGCTCGGAACGAGAAACACCGGTCTCTTTAAGGATCTTCTTTAATTTTTCTTTATCGCTTACTGGATAACTCTGCATTTAGCCGCCCTTAAATATAATAGGACATTAGTCCTATTGTTGCCATCAATAAAAATATACCATATGTCCTATATTTGTCAAGGAAAAGTTTCATTGATAGGAAACGGGGTAGGGGAAGGGAAAATCTAACTAAAAATAATTCTGACCCCGTTTTAGCGCTTTTGCTTCATCATATTTTCCTGCTGCATCATATGCTGGCGGATGAGGCTTTTGCGGTACTGCTTTTGGGAGGCCCTGTTGATATTCAGCCCTAAAAACAGGCTGGCGAGTAAATGGGCTGCTGATAAGACAATAATCACTCCACCGGTAATATAGCCGGTAAGCTGCATTAATTTTTCTTCTCTTTGGGCAAAATAAAGCACAATATAACCTGTGCCCAAAGCAATCAAAAGTAGGATTTCCACAATACCTGAATACATCATACCTCCTTCTTATGTGCTAAAAGCGCTTTTTAAAGGCCTTAAATCTCTCCGTCTTTAATCAGCTGGCGGTAGTAATCCACGCACTTATGGCAGGTTTGTTTACTTTCGTGCCACTCGGGATGGTCGCGGCGGATTAACTCCAGAAGATATTCCTCTGTTTTGATATGGGCGAGGCTTGCGAAATCGTCAATTTCCCGGTTGCATATCTGGCATTTATATTTCATCTTATCTTAAGCAGTCAATCCTCCAGCAGCAGGCCATCTGGGCGCAAGACCCATTTGCCTTACCAAAACAATCAGAATTGCCTTCTTTTTTTTGAATCTCCCGGACTAAATCGGTGCGGGAATATTTCCAGGTATTTTTAATCCCCATCTGCTTTGCTTTTTTTTCAATTTCCGATATTTTCATTTCCTTACCTCCTCCTTTTTTTAAGCTTTATAGACCTTGTCGTGCCTTCTGACCCTTGAATTTACTAACAGGCCTATCTCCTGACCCTTTTTTGCGGAATCTATAGGAACACGGTCAATCTGCATCGAGGTAATGCTTTGGGTAAAATCAGTGGTGTGGCCTTTTACCTTAATCATATCTCCCGTATTTAAAGGCATTTTTAATTTGATTACTGCGGCGCGCACATGAGGAAAATAATGCGTAACCAGCCCGACGACATCTTCTCTTTTCTTTGCTGACCTCTTTGCTGCTTTCTTTATTGTTTTCTTCTTGGTTATCGTCTTTTTTACTACTTTCTTCTTTGCAGCCTTTCTGATCACTTTCTTTTTGGAAGCTTTCTTCTTCAGAGGTTTTTTCTTTTTCTTGGTCGCCATCTTAGCCCTCCTGTTATAAAATAAATCTGACCCCTTTTTTACTTTTTTAGAGAATTATTTTGTCGGCGATGCCGGAAACTAAAGGAATCCTGCTATAATTGCCCATTAAGGCCTGTAGGATCCCCCAGATACTCACCAGGCTGATTACCACTATGCCGAATGTCCATATCAGCCATCCTAAAATAGGAATAATAGAAATAATAAACCCCGCCACCTCAAAAACAAAAAGCACTAAGCCATGCTTGGCATGATAAAGCGCGAATTTATTGTGTTTTTTTAGCAACAGAGCCACAATGCACAAGAAACTTATGTAGGAGATAATCGCAAAAAACTTGCCTTCTTTAATCTCCTGGTCTTTATGCTGGGTTTCAGTCATAATAAGCTATTATCCTTCCTTGATATCTATTAACGAATTCATTTCGCCGTAAGGGTTAACTTCCTTAGCGGGATTATTGGGGTCATCAACCCACTTTCCGTCCACCACAAAGCGGTAATGGTAGCGGCCGGAAAGCAAGACTATGCGCTTGGTCCAGGTGCCGTTATGAGTATCCATGCGGCTTTTGGTATCTACTTTCCAATCATTAAAATCACCAGTTAAATAGACTTCCTTGGCGTCCGGAGCAGTAAAGGAAAAAACTATCTCTTTTATCTTAGGAAGCTTTTCTTTTAAGATTTCCTTCATTTTGGCCTTTAAGGCCACTTCTACCGTGGGCCGTTGAGGTGTTTTTTCCAGAGTAATTATTTCGCGCGATAAGCTGAAATAATCCTTTGCCCCGCGGGAATACTTATCGTAATTTAAAATATGGGTGCCTTCATTCTGTGCCTCTTTAAGCTTGACATTAATGTGGATAATGGTAGTGAACATATCATTCTTAAATGTGGACTTGATTTTATCCAGCATTTTAAAAGAGTGCCTCAGGCGCGAATCAAAATTTATCGCCAGCACCTTATAATCAACTTTATGATTTAAGCGGTCCTTGACCAGGTTAATAATATCCGAAAGCTGTTTTAGCCCTTCTAGCGCAAAACGCGATGCCTCAACCGGAATGATTACTTCATGCGCTGCCCGAAGGGCATTGATAGTGAGAATACCTAAGTTTGGGGGGCAATCAATTAAAATGTAGTCGTAATCACCTTTAAAAGCGTGCAAAGTATCCCAGAGGCGTGATTCCCTGCCGATTTCACCGGCCAGTTCCTGTTCCAGCGTGCTTAGGATGATGCTGGAAGGAGCAATGTCAAAGTTATTACCGACGCGCTGAATAATATCTTCTAAGAAGGCCTTTTTGCGGGAGATTTTAGAAAGGACATCGTAAATACTGGTTTCGGTTTGGATATTCAGGCCGAAGGTAGCATGGGCCTGGGGGTCTAGGTCAATTAATAAAACTCTTCTGTCGTTAGCAGCCAAGGATGCTGCTAAATTAATCGCCGTGGTAGTTTTGCCGCAACCGCCTTTCTGGTTAGTGATTGAGATTATGCGCATTGACTCTCCCTCCCTTTATTTTATGAAGCGGACATTCTCCAGATATACAAATCCCCTCTTATCCTGGGCATTCCACTCTTCTACAATAAAAGCAACATCGGTCATCTCCGACCAGTCGCTGATATTTTTAAAATCGGAAAGATTAATACGCTGTTCCTGCCAGGAATTGGGTATTTTTTTTAGATAAACTTCTGATTTTTCGCGAAAGGCATTGGTAAATTCTATGCGCAGAGAAATATTATCCATATAATCGGATTTCTTTACGGAAAATCCCAGCACCTTATATTTCATCAGGTTCAAGCGGTTTAAATTTACGGAGTAGGTTTCTTTGCGGGCAGGGTCAAAATTGAAATTAATCCTGACGACATCAGGGCTAAGCACTAAGGCAATCTCTGAATTTAAGGATTTTTTGGGGCCTAAGTGCATAAAGCTAAAAAAAGCGCCAAAAGCAAAAACAAAAATAAGCCCAAGAAAAGCAAAATTGCGCAAACTTAAGCGGGGGTGTTTTTTGGTTTTCTTTTTCGTTAAAGAGGCGTCAAGATAAATCTTGGCGAGGTGTTCGTATATCTCTTTTTTGTCCATAAAACTACAAACCTGGGGTTTCTTAAAATTAACTGCTATGATTTTTATTTTATAGCATAAAACTTATTATTTGTCAAGCAGTTAAAGCCTACAGGGACACCCTCAGCTTTGGCTGAAAGGGTGTCCCTATGTTACTAAAGGGGATTGCAAGTAATCGGGGACTTCCTTACCGATGATAGTATAAAAGTTGGATAAATGGGTGCGGAATAATATATCAAAGTCTCCGAAGTCATCACCGTACCACCAGAACCAGTCAGAGCCCTCGGCAATGTATATCTGCTTATAGGCCAGCGCTAATTTTTCTTCGGGCAGCTGTAATTTGGGGTTATCTAACTCTAGGCGTGCCTTGGCCAGATATTCCCAGGCCAGATTCTTGTAGGGTGAACCAATCCATTTGGAAAAGTTGGCGAATATCCAGGAACCGGTAGCCAGGCGCTTGATTTGATTTACCGGCGGATGATTTGCTAAATATTCTTTGACGGTGGTGGTTTTCACAAAAGGGCTATCGGAAATTCTCTGATACAATAATTCTAAAAAATCATGGCCGTCATTACGGAAATATTCCCAGGCGTTCTCTCCGTCCATGGCTACCGTAACCAGAATATCCTTATCCTTAAAGGCATTATTAATATCTGCTAAATGCTTCAGGAAATTACTAACCGCATCTATAGGCTTACGCTTGTGATAATCAAAGCCGATTAAATCAGAAAGATTGCGGTCGCGAAAGACAATTTGTAAATCACTGTCTTTTATTTTTAAGAGGTGCGGCTGGTATAAAAGCGGGGTATTGCGTCTTTTTAGTTTCAGGGATTTAAAGAGTATGGCCTCATCAGCCACAATCCATTTAATCCCGGCTTCAATTAATAAAGGCACAATGTGTTCGCTCACAGACTCCTCTGACGGCCACATCCCAAAGGGGGCCGCGCCAAAGTGCGTTTTATAGGATTCTACCGCCTCTTTAATCTGGGAATAGGCATCTTCGGGATGATTAAAGTTTACCCGCGGTAAAGTCACTTTAGGGTCAGCTTCTTTGGCGATTTTGGTGTTATAGAGTAAAGGCAATATCGGATGATAATAAGGGCTGGCTATAACTTCTATCTGGCCAGTCTCCTGAAATTTTTTATAGGTAGGGATAATGTCTTCTAAGATTTCTATTTGTTTCTCTAAAACAACCTGCTTATCTTCTTCGCTAAAAAATCGCCCCTTGTCCACCAATCTTTTTAGTTCCGGAATATTTTGTTTAAAAGACGGGTCAATCCAGGCCAGATTAAACCAAACCTGAAGGTCCAGGTAATCCTGCTGGGTAAAATCTCTTTTGGCCTCTTTTTTAAAATAGAGCTCGTAGTAGCGCGGGAAAAACGAGATTACCCCTTCTACGCTAATTTTAAAGAAATTGCCTAAAAGAAAGGCCTTGTCTTCTTTAGCGAGGGCGTCTGCGGGCTTGTAAGAAAGCTCCAGGAATTTATCCTTAACCGTGCGGTTGACATAATCATCCAGCTGCTCTATTAAGGAAGGCACCAGGTTAAAGGTCTGGCGTATGGCAGGGTAATTCTCCAGGATTTGCACCATATCCAGGTAATCCTTGGCCCCATGCAAGCGCACCCAAGGCATCCCGGCCTCTTGGGTGAGGAGGTTTTTGTAGTAGGGCTGGTGCATGTGGTATATGACCGCAAGATATAACATATTTTAGTACGGAGTACGGTGTACAGAGTACAGGGCTTATAATCTTTTACACATGTTAACTAGCATACCACAAATGTGGTTAATTAAAATAATTAAATTATATTCCTTAGTCTCGTCTATATAACCCAGTTCTTTAGCTATGGTAATTTGGGTTTCTAATTCTGCTGAAGAGCCGATAGCAATATTAAAGAATTGTTTCTGTTCTCTAGTAAATCTTCTCCTAAAACCTTCTGCTATGTTTGAGGGTATAGAAATAGCAGACCTTTTCATTTGGGATAAAAGGCCGTATTGTTCCTCTTTGGGAAAATCCTGGCTTATTCTATAAACCTCTTTGACTAACTCTATTCCTTTGCGCCAAACTTTTAAATCTTTAAAGGTTCGAATTTTATATTCCATATTGCCCTCCTTATCAATAATAGACGTATCAGGAGAGCAAATCTCACACATTTTGTGCTCTGTACTCGGTACTCTGTACACTGTACACAAATAAAAAACCCCTGAGGGATTGCTCCCTCAGGGGCCTTGTGTTTACATAAACTTTTGTTAGAAAGTAACCTTCATAGAACCAATGACCTGGGTAGCGGCATTTCTGTTGGCTTTGTCAAAGGCTTTGCCAGGAACAAATACGCCAGCGGACAATGCAAGCTGAACATCTTCAGTATAATCATAGGTAAGACCCAAATCAACTTCATTACCAAAATTCTTTGAAGCGGTCATAGTATACGTCGGTCCATTATAGACACCGTCTAAATGAACGCTTGATGCACCAGCAGGAAAATTCTTATTCAACTGGATATAGTAGTAATCTAAGGTAGCAGTCACATCATCCATGGGTTTCATGGAACCAGTTACATTGAATAACTGGGCATTAGAAAAACCGAAAACCTTATTGAATAAGGTGCCCCTTGCCTGATCTTCGTACATCGGATCCCAACCCTTATGGGTCTTTTTATCATTATTGAATTTTTCACCAGAAAGGTTAGTATAGGTTGCGCGTAACATAGGTGTATGTTTTACTTTCGGCATCATATATTGCGCTACTAATTGAATAGCATAGGCAGTAACTGAACGGTTGTGTACTAAATTGCCGCTAGTAATAGCTGGATCATTAGGATAAACAAGCCCAGCTGCAGCTCCACCTAAACTTGTAGCGCGATCTCCAAACTGTAAAGCAGCTTCTGCTCCTAAGACCATATTCTCAATACCGGTATACATACCTTTAGCACCAGTAGTAATCAGGTTTTCTGGCTTGGTAAGCTTAGCAAGATAACCCTTACCTCTTTTTCTTTCCCACATATATACTTCGGTATTAAGGTTCTTATTTACAGCATAAGCAGCGTTCACACCATAAAGCTCAACATTACTGGAGGTATTAAGCGCTGTTTCAATTACCCTGGAATAAACCAGGTCTACTACTAATGGGTCATAATTTAAGATTGCGCGCACAGCATCAAATGATTTGCGCAGGCTTAAATCTTCCAAAGGAGCAGAAAGGTTTCTTGCAGATACGCCATTAGTATCAATATCACCAATGACTAATGCGTTACCGTATCTTAGTTCCTGACGGCCTACTGTTAAGGTTAAAGGCGAATAGAGGAACTCTTTTAAGGTAACATAAGCAAGATCCACATCAACGGTGGTATCATTGTCATCGGAGCTGTTGGAAGTTGATTCCATGCCCCACATTCTTTCATTTATTAATCTTACTACGGTAGAAACGTTATCGGTAAGATCAGCATCTACTCTCACGCGAACCTGAGAAAGAATACCTTGCACCACATTACCATAATCAGATACTGTTTCATCTTTTTTCAAAGTCAGCCTGTCGCGTCTTATTCCTGTCATGGTAATGTCGCCGCTTACCTTCACGTTCTGGACTTCTGCGTATGCGGTAAATGCTATACCGACCACAAACGCAAAGATCAGAACTATCATTAAGCGTTTAATCATTTTGTTTTGTCCTCCTTTAAAAAACTTGAAAAAATATTATATCTTTAATGAACTAGGTTTTCGAAAAATGGTGCCTAGATATTTTATTTATATATGTATATCATCGGATTTTTGTTGACTTCAGGCTTATTTTTGCTTCACCTCCTTTTCACCTACGAGTGAAGTCATCTCCAATGGTATATCCAAATTTAACCATTTTTATCATAGAAGGGGCGTGTTGTCAAGTGTTTTTTTAGGTTTTTAAAGGGCAAGGTGAGGCCACCAGAAGCTAATTATTTACAGGAGGTTAAGCGTAAATTTAGCGACATCTTGGGTAATCTTGGCTATTTCATCGCTCTTTAAGCCGGCCTTACGCCCAATCTCTGCTACCTGCTCTGGAGGTATAATATCCTCGGGGTTATGGCTGTCAGTATTAAGAATTAGCTTGGCGCCGATTTCTAAGGCCCGTTCTACTACATGGGGGTTGGTTTCGCAGTGGCCATGGCGGGTGGTGATTTCCAAAAATACCCCTTTATCTTTGGCGAGCCTAGCTTCTTCTTTGGTGATTAATCCGGGGTGGGCTAAAATATCTACCCCGGCTTCTAAACAGGCGCGATTGGTCCCTTTGATTACCGGCTCCATCAAAGTTTCACCGTGGCCAACAATAATTTTGATTCCGGCATCGCGCGCGATTTTTACCAAAGGCTTAAACTGCTCCGGAGGTACATGGGTCAGTTCAATACCGGGAAGGACCTTGATATTGATTTCTTTGGGCCAGCGCTTGGTGAATTCAAT
Organism: Omnitrophica WOR_2 bacterium RBG_13_41_10; assembly: GCA_001805465.1. Lineage (GTDB taxonomy): Bacteria > Omnitrophota > Gorgyraeia > Gygaellales > Profunditerraquicolaceae > RBG-13-41-10. The sequence goes on from MHGH01000016.1 coordinate 86,765, forward strand.
AATCGCGGCAGTCAATTGTCTAATGTTGCTGTAGTCAGCGTGGTCGGTAATAGCAATGACTTTGTAGCCGACAGCAGCATAACGCACTGCTACTTCGGAAGGAAGTAATACACCGTCGCTAAGTAATGAATGGCAATGTAGATTATACATAAGCTAAAATGCGCCTGGGTGGATTCGAACCACCCACCTAGGCCTTAGGAGAGCCCCGCTCTATCCAAATGAGCTACAGGCGCAAAAATAATTCTGACCCCGTTTTTTAATATTTAATCAGCGAGAAAACCGGATATTCTTTTAACTTCTCACTACCCTTAAGGCCGGTCAGTTCAATTAAAAAGGCTATTCCTACTATTTTTCCCTCTAACTGCCTGACTAAGTCCGTTACTGCCTTTACCGTGCCGCCGGTAGCCAAAAGATCGTCGACAATTAAGACATTATCTTGAGGTTTAATCGCATCGTGATGAATCTCTAAGGTATCTGTGCCGTATTCTAAGTCATAAGTGGCAGAGGTAGTTTTATAGGGCAATTTTCCTTTTTTACGCACCGGCACAAATCCTGCCCCTAATCTGTGTGCGATGGCGCCCCCTAAAATAAAACCGCGGGCCTCTACTGCCACTACTAGATCTATCTTTTTATTTTTATATTTATCTACTAAGGCTGTAACCGCGCATTTAAATGCCTTTTTATCCTTTAACAAAGTGGTGATGTCTCTAAAGAGGATGCCGGGTTTGGGAAAATCAGGGATACTTCTGATATGTTCTTTGAGGTCAACTTTCATCTATACAGCTCCTTCTCCTGCTGTTCGACAAATTTTCTTAACTTCTTTAAGGCCTCTTCTTCAATCTGGCGGATGCGCTCGCGGGAAACTCCGAGCTTTTTAGCCACTTCAGCGAGGGTGTGGGTTTTACCGTCGGCCAAACCAAAACGCATATCCAGGACTTCCCTTTCCCTTTCTGTCATTAATTCCAAAAGGTTATCTACTTTTTCTTTGTCTAAAAGGTGCTTGATTACAATGTCCGGAGAAGCGCTAGTCTCATCCTGCACCAAATCCGCCACCTGGCTGTCATCATCTTCTCCGATGGGAGCTTCCAGTGAAGAGGTTTGTGAAGTCAACCAAAAATTCACCTGTTCCATTTGAGATTTGGAGACTTTTAATTTTTTGGCGATATCTTCGTCAGAAGGGATGTGTTTTAATTTCTGGGCCATCATCTCTTTGGTTTTTTTCCATTTGCTTACCAACTCGTTCATATAAACCGGCATACGGATGAGCTTACCCTGATCAGATATAGAGCGGGTGATCCCCTGCTTAATCCACCAGGCAGCGTAAGTAGAAAAACGGAATCCTCTTTTATGGTCAAATTTATCCACTGCCTTCATTAAACCCAAATTTCCCTCTTCAATTAAATCTAAAAGCGGGATACCGAAATGGATATACCTTTTGGCGATATTAATCACCAGGCGCAGGTTTGACTGAATCATCCGTTTACGCGCCTTTTCATCCCCTTTCCTGATTTTCTTATTTAGCTCTACCTCATCCTTAGAGGTCAATAGAGGGAAGGTTCGGATTTCTTTAAAATAGGTCTTGAGGGCGTATTCCATATTTTAGTACGGTGTACAGAGTACAGCGTACGGTGCATTGTGTATTATTTTTTTTCTTTTGGTTTACATTTTAAAGCTGCCTGGGCAGCGGCTAACTTGGCAATCGGCACGCGAAATGGCGAACAGCTGACATAATCCATCCCAACGCGATGGCAAAATTCTACAGAGCGCGGCTCACCACCATGCTCACCACAGATACCTACCTCTAAGTTCTTATTGGTTTTACGGCCGCGTTCAATGCCTATCTTGATTAACTCTCCGATTCCTTCCTGATCAATACTCTGAAAAGGATCTTCCGGTAGTATTCCTTTTTTAATATATTCGGGTAAGAAACCTCCGATATCATCGCGGGAAAAACCAAAACCCATCTGAGTTAAATCATTGGTGCCGAAAGAGAAAAATTTTGCCACTGTGGCTAATTTATCGGCAACGATAGAGGCACGGGGAATTTCAATCATGGTGCCGAACATATTTTTAATTTTCTTGAGATTATATTTCTTTAAAACTTCCTGATAAATATTTTCCGTAATCTTTAATTGATCTTCCAGTTCTTTTACCTCACAGACCACGGGAACCATTATTTCCGGATAAGGATTCTTTCCTTCTTTGAGCAATTCCGCAGCTGCTTCAAATGTCGCCCTAATCTGCATTGCGCTTACTTCAGGGTAAGTCACCCCTAAGCGCACCCCGCGATGGCCCATCATCGGGTTTGACTCATGCAGGGCCTCGGCGCGCTCGGCCAATTCATCTAAACTGATATTTAAATCTTTGGCTAATTGTTCACGCTTATCTTTCTCACGCGGGACAAATTCATGCAAGGGCGGGTCCAGTAAACGGATAACCACGGGTAAACCATCCATGGCCTCTAGCGTCCCCTTGATATCTTTTTTCACATAAGGAGCTAGCTCCTGGAGGGCTTTTAATCTTTCTTCTTTGGTATTAGACATAATCATTTTGCGTAAACGAAACAAGGGCTCTTCAGAGCTTTTGCCGTAAAACATATGCTCGGTGCGAAATAGGCCGATGCCTTCTGCGCCGAACAGCCGGGCGCGCCGGGCATCTTCAGGGGTATCAGCGTTAGTGCGGATACCTAATTTTTTCAGGGAGCCGCAAATTTTTAAGAAATCATCCAATAGGGTATTTTTTTCAGAGGCATCTATCATAAGAAGTTTACCTTCGTAAAAACTTCCCTTGGT
>MHGH01000017.1:0-149 GCA_001805465.1 Omnitrophica WOR_2 bacterium RBG_13_41_10
CCCGGGCCCAGGCCTAACTCTTTTAACCCAAAGGCATAATGCTTCTCCGCGTCAACGGAACCGGTCAAGATAATAGCCGGCCTTACATCGTTTAAATTATTCTTTTCCTTCAGCACCTCTAAACCACCTATCTTAGGCATCTTCATATC
>MHGH01000017.1:305-424 GCA_001805465.1 Omnitrophica WOR_2 bacterium RBG_13_41_10
TAGGCTTTACCCCCCCACGGCAACAGCACGATAGCAGTGGTTCCTTTGTCCAATTCGTTCTCAAATCTTATTTCTCCGTTATGCGCCTTGATAATACCATAACAAACCGCCAGCCCTAA
>MHGH01000017.1:435-681 GCA_001805465.1 Omnitrophica WOR_2 bacterium RBG_13_41_10
TGTCTTTGGTGGTAAAAAATGGCTCCAATGCCTTTTTCTTAACCTCTTCCGACATGCCGGAGCCGGTATCCTTAAAATCAAGGCGCAAAAAATCCCCCTCCAAAGAAGTGGTTATGGTAATAACTCCTCCTCCGGGCATTGCCTCTACGGCGTTACTAATAAGATTCATAAACACCTCTTGCATCTGTTGTTCGTCTACCGATACAAGAGGTAAGGTTTCCAGATAATTTCTTTTTATCCCTACAT
>MHGH01000017.1:861-1054 GCA_001805465.1 Omnitrophica WOR_2 bacterium RBG_13_41_10
GTATCTCTTCCATCAGGCATAGCTGGGCATTTCCTGAGACAATCATCAAAGGGTTGTTGACTTCGTGCGCCATATCAGCGACAAGTTTTCCTAATTGGGAAAGGCGCTGGGATTTTTCCATTTCTTTGCGTTGCGTAATATCCTTAGCAGCGTAAACGGTGGCAACAACCTTGCCTTTATCATCAAATATCGG
>MHGH01000017.1:1130-1447 GCA_001805465.1 Omnitrophica WOR_2 bacterium RBG_13_41_10
GTCTTTTTGTGAGGGCAATCCGGGCAAGGCCCTTTTGACCCACACATCAGTTCATAACAAGTTTTGCCGATAACGTCTTTGGGGTCCACCCCGAAAGCATGGGCAAGGGCCTTATTGACTCTCACCAGCCTGGACTCGCGGTCAATAATGGAAATTAAATCCGTAATAGAGTCAAAGGTCGTTTTCCATTCTTCTGCGGCATGCCTGATTTGCTCTTCGTGCTTCTTGAACTCGGTGATGTCGCGCTCTGTGGAGGCAATACCGATTGGCCTTCCGGTATCGTCCATTACCTTCGTCACCGTCAGCCAAACATCAAG
>MHGH01000017.1:1515-1954 GCA_001805465.1 Omnitrophica WOR_2 bacterium RBG_13_41_10
TGGTAAACTCCTTCTGCTCTGCCACTTTGCCGGGGGGCGTGAGGCGTTCAATGTTCATCCCAAACGCCTCTTTCTCGCTATAGCCATACATCAGTTCAGCGCCGCGGTTCCAGTCGGTGATCCGGCCGCCTATGTCCTGTATCATAATCGCATCGTTTGAGTCACGCACCACCGTCGCCAAGCGCCTCATGTCCTGATGATGCTGCTGCTTGCGCTCGCTATCCAATACCTCAAATTCTGCTATCCGCTTCTGCAGAAATTTTATCTCTTCGATAAATTCTTCCTTAGTTTTATCTTCCTGCTCCATGTTTACCTTTTACGCATACCCCCAAATCTTATCTGCAGGATTTCATTTTTTACCCTGCATCGCCGCCTTTATTTCATGCAATAAATCTACGGCACTAAATGGTTTGCTGATAAAACAGTTCGCCCCTTCTTC
>MHGH01000017.1:1966-4713 GCA_001805465.1 Omnitrophica WOR_2 bacterium RBG_13_41_10
AAAGTCTTTTTCTCCGGCAAGAGCCGTTAACATGATCACCGGTATGTCTTTAGTTTTATCATTTTCTTTTAAACGTTTACACAACTGGAAGCCATTGATTTTCGGCATAAGGACATCCAGGATAATCAGGTCGGGCTTTTCTGCTTGCGCTTTTTCAAGGCCGCCTTCTCCATCCGAAGCGCTAATTACATTGTAGCCACTACTTTTTAATCTAATATTTAAAAATTCTACAAAGTCCGGCTCATCATCCACTATTAATATCTTTTTCTTCATCGGTGATCTCCTTTTCCTCTTTTAGCTAAAAAACCGGCTGTTTATTCGCCAAGCACCTCTTTTATTTTAACCAGAAGTTCGGCTGTGTCCGCAGTCTTGACAAAATATCCAGAAATACCCAACCCTTCCGCAGCTTCTTTTGTTTCTTTATCCCCCCTTGCCGTCATTATTATTACGGGCATAGAGAATGTTTTAGCGTTTGCTCTTATATTCTTCAATGCCCCTATTCCGCCGCCCGCAGGCATCATAATATCCAGAAGCATCAGATCCGGATTTGCCTGTAATGTCTGCATAGTAGCCTGTACCGCATCAAAAGCCACATTTATCTGGTATCCTTCGTATTCTAACCTCGTAATCAGCATCTGGACCCAATCCTTTTCATCATCCACGATTAATATTTTCTTTTTACTCATTTTTAACCTCCTGTCTTCTTAGGGATCCTCTAGTATCTCCTGAACGGCATCTAAAGAAAAGGGTTTAGGTAAAAATATATCCACTCCCGCATCTTTCGCAAACTCTGCGTTGATTAAATCGTAACCGGAAATCATAATCTTCTTGGCCTGGGGATTATTTTCTTTGATTATTTTGATCAGCTCGACTCCTGTCAATTCCGGCATATTGCAGTCAAAAAATATACAATCATACCTGTTCACATCCAATAAGCCTTTCGCCTCCAGGCCGTCGTAAGCTGTATCTACGGAGTAACCGCGTTTTGTAAGATACTGCTTAAAAAATTGACAGCTTTCTTTTTCGTCATCAACTACCAAGATTTTCTTAGCCGGCATTATTTTTTCACCTTTATGCCTTCAGGGCTTTCTCGATCAGCTCTGTATCATTTTTAGCTTCATCCGGATAAACCGCAGAGCCAAATCTTAATTTAATCTCTTGAGGTAATTTCTCATTAGTCAAATACTTATCCAAAACTTCTCTTAACCTGTTTTCTACACTCAAAGCGCCTTCCTTATCACAGCCAGCCAAAATAATCATCATCTCTCCGGAATCATTAAACACAACATCTTCTTCGCGGCGTAAGGTAACCTTGATAATCCCCTTCATACTTCTTAAAATAGCGCCCATCTTCTCGTCTGAAAACTCCTGTTTTAATTTATTAAACTCGAAGATAGAGACAATGATTAAGGCCATGCGGGCATTCTTGCCCATTGCTTCTCTCATCATATTATTAAGGTATTCCTTAAAGGATCTTTCAGCAGTGTATTTAGGCAGAATAAAACTAAATTTTGTCCCCTGGCCAAGTTTACTCTCCACCCAGATTTTACCTCCATGCAGTTCAATGATTCCCTTTGTAATAGCCAGGCCCAGGCCCGTGCCTTTTGCTCCCGGTCCGGGCAGGCGGCCAAACTGTTCAAACTTACTGAATACCTTAGGCAGGTCTTCCTCGCTAATACCTACGCCTGAATCCAGCACAACGCACTCAATTTCATTTTCTTTTTCCTGCAGTGAAATTCCTATATAACCCCTATCCGTGAATTTTAAGGCATTTCCTATCAGGTTAGTAAAAACCTGAATCAGTTTATCCGGATCCACAAAGGCATCTATCTGTTTTCTCGGAACATTGATTGTTAACTCCAATTTTTTTTCCTTTAGATTCAGCTCAAAAGAAGCAGCTACCTGCCTTATCAGACCGGCTATATCCACCAATCCTCTTTTTAACTCAACCTTGCCTGCCTCGATCTTGGATACATCAAGGAGGCCGTCGATAATTCTGGCTAACCGGTCAATATTGCTTCCTGCGGTACTCAGTATCTTGCCCTGTTTTGCATTTATATCGCCGGTGATCTTATCCAAAATAAGCCTTATCCCTTCTTTAGTAATAGCAAGCGGGGTGCGCAGCTCATGGGAAACAGTAGAGATAAAATCCCTCTTCAGCTGGTCTAACTTCTCCAGTTCTTTTTCTGCCTTCTGTGCCTCATTTTTAGCAATATCCAAATCTCCCATCATGTGCAACATTGCCCTCTGCATCTGGGTTAAATTTTTGCTGCGCTCTTCCAGTTCTCTTTCTTTCTTCTCCAAATCGCTGATAATTGCCATTATCTGGCGCATATCCCTGGCTACGCCCACAATGCCGATAATCTTGCCGTCTTGCTGCATCAACGCACCATTAAAGTTTACCGGAATGCTCTTTGCCTGCTTGGTAAGAAAAGTTAAGCCGATATTATACGCCACGCCCGCATCAATTATGTTTTGGAAGTATTTATGAAATATATTTTCATTTTCATTTTCTTTTTCTTCTTGCAGAAAAATATTTCCCATTGGTTGGCCGATAAGCTCCTCTTCCTTATAACCCAATAAATCTAAGGTAGCCTTATTTACTGACCTAAGCGTGGCATCGGGATTAACCACAATCAAGGCGTCTGCCATGGAAGCAAGGATACCCTGAGAATATACTTTTTGACTTATGAGCTGCCCCTCTCTTTCTTTTATGCTCGATGACATAACCCGGAAAGAATTGGCCA
>MHGH01000017.1:4725-5303 GCA_001805465.1 Omnitrophica WOR_2 bacterium RBG_13_41_10
CATCGCCGGTTTTCACTCTAATGGGATAATCTAATTCTCCTCTCGCAATATGACCGCTGGCTTCTTTAAGCTGCTCTATTGGCCGGGCAAGCCTGCCGCCAAAAATAAATCCCAAAACAGGTATTAAAACAGTTAAGAAAACTGCTAACCCCAGGGCCTGAAGAGTAAGCCGATATAAAGGCCAAAATGCTTCTTTAGTATCTTGTTCGACAAAAACCCGCCAGACCATCCCTCTATTTAAAAGCAAAGGGTACTTAACTACAGCGGAAGAGATAAAAATTCTCCCCGGATGAATGCCCGATCTATCAATAATCATGCTTCGGGTTTTATTTTGTAAAAGTTTCTTAAAGTCATTATCGGACACAATCTTTCTGCTTAATGGCTTAACTCCTTCGTGTGATATAACATAACCTTCCTGATCCACCAAAGCGGCATGGCCGGTATGGCCTAATTTAAAATCCGCCAGAAAAGAAAATAGAAGCCGTATATCCGTTACTGCCTTAACTATGCCAATCACACTACCATCGTCATCTTTTATAGGAAGCGCGAAAGTCATCCCTAAGGTATTGCTGGATTCA
>MHGH01000018.1:0-1232 GCA_001805465.1 Omnitrophica WOR_2 bacterium RBG_13_41_10
GCACGATCCCCGCCGCGGTAACTGCGATTATTCTCTCTTTGATTAAAGAGAATTTCGTATCGAAAGTCTCGCCGAGCTCTTCTGTCGAGCCGCGCACTGAGAGTATCGCGTCGTTCAGAGCAGCCATGCTTTCGCCGAGATTCATCACTTCTTTAACGCCCTGACGCAAAGTTCCATACGCGACTGTCCAAGCGATTGACCAAACAGAGATTCGCTGCAAGAGATGCGCTAAGTCAGTGCCTAAAAGCTGATGCGCAGCAGATGCGCCTTTTGCGGCGTCTGCCGATTCTTTTAAATTTGAAGTTACAGAAGACAGAGCTTTGCCGTACTGATCGACAAGCGTTGTCTGACCGGGCTTTATTATGCCCGCTTGCGGGAAATTCCAAGCAGAGACAGTCTGCGCGACTGTATGTTGCGCTTTCTGCAAGCTGCTCAAATCCAGCCCCACGGATAATAAAATATCGTTTTCAGTCATTGATTACCTCTTAATTTAAAAATTCAACGCCAGAAGGGAAGCGGCAGGCATTCCCTTACCCACCGCTTTAGGTGTCTGCATCAGGAGAGATGTAGAGATTACCCTTCTGACTAAAACAGTCTTTATTTTTCATTCCATTTTTCATAAACACAAAAAAAGAGCGAGCTACGATGCTTTTTTCATTTTCATCGTAACCCGCTCCTGATATGTTAGGTCGCGAATTCTTTGCTGCAAAAAAAATATATTAAACTAAATATGAAACAGTATCAACTTCAATACAAAGTATAACATATTATTCTATAAGAATCAAGCCGAAAACCAAAAAAAGTTTTATCCCCCCTCGCTGTCGCTCCAATCAAACAAACTTTGAAGCTCTATGGCTTCAACTGAGCTTTTCGCTTTAGTTTCTGCGTCTTTAAACATTTCATCAATCTCTTCGTTGCTCATATCAAGTTTTTCGCGCAAAGTGTAGGTAATCACGCCTTTCAATGTAACGCTCTGCTGGTAAAGATATATGAGCGTTTTTTGCAGATTAATAGATGTCTTTGCACGCAATAAGCTGTGCTCTTCAAGTTCCTTGTTTTTCTTTGAGAGCTTTGCGATCTGCTCTGAAAGTTCTTTTATCTCTTTTTTTAGCGCTAAAATAGGGTCAAACATTAGTTGGTAAGTGTGTTTTTAAAATACGCTTGGCTCGCTTTTCCCGGCATGAATAACTAATTTCGGCGTTATCGGCTTTGAGCAGTCGTCAAAGATTTGT
>MHGH01000018.1:1306-13774 GCA_001805465.1 Omnitrophica WOR_2 bacterium RBG_13_41_10
TCCTTTAATGTCGATTATCTTCTTCATTTTTTTGCTTCAAGGCAGTCATAAATCTCTTTTCTCTGCGTATCAGTAACATTAGGAAAATCGGCACTAACCATTACATATACAGACATACCGCACCCCCTTTTTAACACTCTTTGCAGTAATTATACCTCTATCATACCCTTAGTAAAGTGTTTTCTCTGAGATAGAGTGCGGAGCAAACGCTTCAAATTTTTCGCACTTAACTTATCTGCGTACATTAAGCCGCAGTCGCGACGTAAAAACAGATACAGTCGTATCAGGGCACGAGTTTCTTCGATTAGTTTTTGGCTTAGTCTCATCTTTACCATCTCCTGCTATAATAGACGATCAAGGTGGCAAAATCTAACAGGTATTTTTTATTATACTGCTTAAAGAAGTACAGAATCTAACACAAAACCGCGCTCAGCTCGAATTCTACGCCGTTGACTTCAAGACACAACGTCCTGATGATTGGCCCACCGGGAAGCGGCAAAACTATGCTAGCAAAAAGAACCTCCACCATTATGCCGAATATTACCTTAGAAGAGGCGCTGGAAGTGACAAAAATACATTCGGTTGCCGGAACACTTCCTTTAAAAGACGGGATAATCAATACCCATCCTTTTTGTAATCCTCATCATACTATTTCCAACGCTGCTTTGACTGGCGGAGGGCCTATACCTCAACCGGGTGAAATCAGCCTGGCGCATCAAGGGGTTCTCTTCTTAGATGAGCTGCCGGAATTTCATCGCGATTGCCTGGAAGCTTTAAGGCAACCATTGGAAGACGGGTTTGTCCGTATATCGCGCGCAAGAAAAAGCTTTATCTTTCCGGCATCCTTCATGTTAATCTGTGCCATGAACCCCTGCAAGTGTGGGCGTTATCACGACCTTAAATCTTCGTGTAGGTGCTCGACGAATGAGGTTTATAAATATCGCTCTAAAATATCAGGGCCTTTGCTAGACAGGATTGATATTCATATCGAAGTACCGGCGGCAAGATATCAGGAATTAACCAGCACTCAACCTGCCGAGAGTTCAGCACAAATTAAAGAAAGAGTGAATAAAGCACGATCAATTCAAAGGGAAAGGTTTAAGGAGGAGGGGATTTTATGCAATGCTCTGATGAGCCACAAACAGGTACGAAAATTCTGCACCTTAGGCAAAGAAGAAAATGAGCTGCTAAAAATGGCTATGACGGAACTGAATTTTAGCGCAAGGGCTTATGACAAGATATTGAAAGTATCTAGGACAATTGCTGATTTAGCGGAGTGCGTTGATATTAAAACAGAGCACCTTTCCGAGGCGATACAGTATAGGAGCTTGGACAGAGACTTTTTTGTCTAAATTATTCACTCCGTCCCGAGGTTTTCTTTAACTCTTCAAGAAATTCGATGTTAACCTCGTATCCTAATGCTTTTGCTTTATGCACATCTTCCCAGGCTTTATCATATATCTGTTTGTCAAAATATACAATTGCTCGGTTGTTGTAGGCTGCAGCATAGTTGGGGTTAATTTCTATTGCCTTATTATAGTCAGAGATGGCTTGTTCTAACTCACCTTTTTTAGCATAGCCAAATCCTCGGTAAGCATAGGCCGCCCCTAACGTAGGATTTCTCTCTATTACTTTGCTGAACTCTATAATTGCTTCATCATACGCACCTTTTTCTAAATAATTTACCCCTTTATCAAATAATTCTTCTTCATCAGAAGGAGTTGTAACCATGCCTCCTAAGTTAGTTATCGGCATAGATATAGTTAGAAAATAAAATAACGCAATAACCAATATAATAAAAGATACTACAACATTTATAATAAGGGTTATTATCTTTTGCTTTAATAATCGTTCCTTTGCTATCAAAATCAAAATACCAACAATAAAAATATATGGACCAAAATATAAAGCTATTTTTGTTATGCCTGGAATAGTAACCTTAAATTCTTTATATAATTGCAAAAATGAATTCCCTCTAAAAGTACTATATAACGTAAGACCAACTAAAAAAATAATATCTATAACTAAAACAATAATACTTATAATAGGCAATAAGTTACTTTCTTTCCTCTCCATCCTTTCCTCCTTTTTCTACAATTATGCCACTTCTTTTATAAAATGGTAGCAAAATAGCTTCTTCGGGAAATGAAATCAGATTTATTTTCCCTTTTAAATCACTTCCACACCTTCAACTGCTCATATTGAACCTTGAATTTCCATCTTCCTTACAACAAGGAAATTGTGCCTCAAAATGCCTGTTTTTCGTTACAGTAAGGAATTAAGCTTTTATCTCTTCAAGGATGACTCTTGCGGACTCAACAAACTCATTTGCGTTGTTTTGCATGCTCTCAAGGATTTCGTCTTCAACTTCAATCTCTGTGCCATACTGAAATTCTTCCCTTAATGCCTTTGCATCGCTCCCCATCAATTCGTCAGTTCTTCTTATCATTACAATGTACTTAGGATCGAGCTTAATCTTGCTTGTCTTTATAAAATAGTCTATCGCGTTAATCGTGCATTCCTGATTTCTTGAATCATAGCCAAGCTTAAACAAAATGGCTAATAAAGAATGATACATCGCATAGAAGGCGGCTGAAACAGCCCAATCTCCAAAACCGCCCTTGATGTTATAATCAACAGCTTTAAGGTTATGCAATGCCTTTTGAATATGATTTTCTGCTTCCTGCATATCCGGTTTAATCTTCCTTAGGCCACGATGCTTTCTTCCGCCTGTCTTACCTTTTTCAAGGCACCAATGAAACTTTCTTTCTGTATTATCCACTAGACACCTCTCAATATGTTAATTACAGTATCCTCTCCAAACAATATTACCCCTTTTTTCAGAATATCAGTTATGACCCTATCCTGTTTCTTTATGTTTTCCTTGAAATCAGCCATTGTCATAAGCAAAGGATTAATCCTCTTGGGCCTTAAATTAGATAACTTCATGCAAAAATCCTCAACCGCCTTTGATTTCCCTTTGTCAATGATAAACAGGGCATCAACATCCTTTGCGTCTTTACTCTCAAGAATCGAACCGAACAGAATAATTGCCTTGCTTAATTTCTCTCCATCTTTAAAATCCTTGGCGTAAATTGAGGCATGGGAATTTTTTGACAAAGACTTATTCCTGCTTTCCATCAGCACAAGCTCGGTAATATTTTCGGCTTCTTTATTGTCGAGATTCAATACATAGTAAATGCCATTGCCTATCTTTTGGGAAACAAGGATACCTTTTTTCTCAAGCGATTTTAATATTTTGTAGGCACTACCAACGCTTATTTTTAATTCCCTTGATATCTGGTTAACATTAAACCTGTTTGGTGTATTCCTGAAAAGAAACTCTACTATTTTGGTAAGGTTAAGTGGAAACATAGTTATTCACTCCTATTGAATATTTATTCACTTTTAATGAATATATCATATATAAAGTTTCCCCTTATGTCAAGTATTTTAGGCATTGTATTATTTTTTACGATAATTACGTTTAAAGTAATTATCGTGAATTTTCATACAATGCATTATGCGGCCTTTTCCTCAAGAAGTTCTTTAATCCTTCCCATCCTGTTGCCTTCTGGCATCTTACCCCTAATTTCCCAATTTATTACAGTATCCTCAGTAACTCTTATCTGCTTAGCGAGTTCCTTTATCAAGAGCCCCTTATCCATTCTTGCTTTCCTTATCTTTTCACCTAAAGTTTTAGGGTATTTGGGGTATTTAGGGTTAAAATCAAGCAGATTAGCTGCAGATGCTCCACAACTCAAATTTATAACTATCGTTCCAAGATATCCGGGCCCTTACTAGATAGAATTGACATCCATATCGAAGTACCGGCGGCAAGATATCAGGAATTAACCAGCACTCAACCTGCCGAGAGTTCAGCACAAATTAAAGAAAGGGTAAACAAGGCGCGCGCTATACAAAGAGAAAGGTTTTCCTCCGCAGGCACAAAGAATGAAGGAATCTTATGTAATGCCCGGATGGGCCACAGACAAGTAAGGAAATTCTGCGTTCTAGGTAATGAACAAAGCGAACTGCTAAAAATGGCAATGAGCGAGCTAAATCTTAGTGCCCGGGCTTATAATAAAATATTGAAAGTAGCAAGGACGATTGCGGATCTGGCAAAGAGTGAGGATATAAAAACAGAACATCTATCGGAGGCGATTCAATATAGGAGTTTGGATAGGCAAATTTTTTAAGATTGTTAAGTGCGGCTATGGCTTTTAAAGGCCCGTGATCTTTCTGTATCCTTGGCATACCGGCGTATCTTTATCTGTATCGCCTCTAATTTTGGCCTGATGACTAAAGCAACCACCAGTTGGCCTATGAGGCTGCTTAACCAGTCTACAAAAATATCTTTGATTTCAAAGGAGCGGTCACCGGCGCCGAATATTTGTAATGTTTCATCTAAAACAGCAAACAGCATTATGAAAATGCTTGTCCATAAATAAAGGATTTTTGTCCCGATATTATGCCTCAGGGCGCGATAAAGCAATAAGCTTAGTATTCCATAGCCCAAAAAATGCAACCGGTCACTAGGGTTCCTGACTTTTATCAGAAAATATGCGCTTATTATAAAAAAAATAGTAAGCCAAATATAAGCCGATAAGCCTGCTTTTCTGTTTTGTTTAATGAGATAAATTAATATACCTAAAAATACTGAACCTAATAATAGGGTTATTACTGCGTTCAAAATACTGCCGGATGTTGGCGAATTCCGGTAAAACAATAACTTGTCAGAAAGCGGTATTACTGATAAGGTGAACAAATAAACAGATACTACAAATACCCAATCAAATATTATTTTATGCCGATGGTACATTGTTTATTTACGCGATTTAATGAGGGCGGTGAGGATAATCATCTTGACCTGATCGAGAGAAAAAGGTTTTACCAGGTAATCGCAGGCACCTGATTCTATGCATTCCTTGCAAATATTTTCGTCTTTTACGCCTGTAATCATGATTACTTGTGTCTGGGGACAAGATTTTTTTATCTTTTTCAAAAGCTCAAGGCCGTCTATATACGGCATGACTATATCTAAAAGCACTATGGCTGGCCTTAAAGCCTCGACTTGGGCAAGGACTGTCTTAGGATCAGATATGGCGCAAACTTTATACCCTTCCTTGGTTAAAAACTTGGCCAGATATTCACATACATCGGGTTCATCGTCTACAATAAAGATATAATCGCTGGGTTTTTCCGCTTCCGGAGCCTCTTTTAACTCCCCGTGGAACCTGGCCACCATTCTGTAGATTATTAAAATAAGGGTATAAGTATCATATGGCCCGCGAATATATTGGTAAGCACCGTATGGCTTAATCTTATCTATCAGTTCCTGTTCTATTTCCGTATTTATTACTATCATTGCCGGAAGTTTCGGGTACGCCTGCTTATATTGCGCCAATATTTCTATGGCATTGCTACCCATAAGATCAGCCCTGATAACCAAAAGATCATAACCTTTTGCTACTTCCTTAGCGGCAGTCTTTTCTTCTATATATTTTATATTAAAACCTTTTTTAGCGAAAAGGTCTAGGGCTGTATTGAACTTTTCCTGATCATAACCTAAAAATACAATATCCACTTTGTTCAGTTTTTGGGCTTCTATTTGCGTAGCCCAACCCCGCAGGTTCCTTTTTAATAGCCCTAGATCAATGGGCTTGGTTAAATAATTAATCGAGCCTAATTTCATGCTTTTCTTAGCGACATCTATATCGGTTACCACCGTAACCATTATAATAATCGCTTCTTTATCAATCTGCCTGATTTTCTCCAGTACCTGTAAGCCGTCCATTCCAGGCATGCGTACATCCAAAAGAATTATCTGCGGGTTTTCTGTTTTTACTTTTTCTATGGCCTCCATCCCGGAGTTAGCCACGACAACTTCGTAACCCTCCTTAGTCAGGATGGATTCCAGAAATCCGCAAAAATCCACTTCATCATCCACAAGCATAACCTTTGTCATTAGTGTCTCCTTTTATTTTATGTGAAGTCCGGAGGAACAAAATCCTCTTGCGCCGATAACTCCCGGTACAACTCCTCTAACGTCTTGTTTAAAGCTATGGAGTTTTCTTCTACCTTATTTAACACCTTAAGCAGATGAAAAATCCTTTTTTTTAGTTCCTCCGGAGAGATCGTATTCAATTCTTCCTTCCTTAATAAATTTTCGGTAGAGGCAACCCCCACGGCTATTGTGCCTACCTTATTAAATAAAGAATGAAAAAGGGTTTTTATTTTATCTTTGTCCATGGTTTCACCGGCCTAGGCCTTTAAGGCTTTTTTGCTTAAAGGCTAAGTCAATCATGGTATGCAAAATTGTTTCTTGGGTTTTTTCGTCTATATTTTCAAAAGATATGCCTGCTTCATGCATGGGTTTGGATGTATCCGTTTTCTTTACCCATATAATCTTACCTAGAATTTTAAGCGGGGAAGGCACTTCCCCTGGTAATACTATATCTAAATGAATTTTCTTATTTTCGGTGAGAAGATTATCTTTAGCTTCGTCATTTTTGAGTAATAATTCAATCACCAGGCCTCCGCCAACGCTTATATTTTTAATTAAAGCGGTGTTTACGGAAACTAATTCAAAGTGACTGCTAAAAGGCTCGAGTCTAAATTTTACCCGAAGCGGGGGATCCAGGCTAAGCCGGATGAATTTACGCCTATCGTGCGGGGGACCAAAATTTAATAGGTTCTTTTGCGGATTCATTTAATATATAATTGTTTAGCGGTTATTCTGTCTTAAGGCGATACTCCCTTTCTTGGTCTTTTAAGATAACCTCATCCTGGGTAATTTTTATCACCCGTTTCCCGGCAATAGCCTCGTCTTCCCCAACCATCTGGTCGTTAATAAGCGCTAAAGGCCTTTTGCCATCGTAAAAGATACCCGATAAAACTAAATTTCCCGCTCTAAATTTATATTTAGCTATATCTGCGTGATTCTTGCTGAAAGGGTTTTTCCCCTTAAGCTTATCTAAGGTAAGGGTAAAATCCCTATCTACATCTTCTTGCTGGCTAGCCCTAAAGGCCTGGCTGGTTTCTGGGCTTATCTGTTTTAAGGTTTTGGCCTTTTTGCTTTTATCCCTTGTGCAGCCTAAAAATAATAAGAGTGCTGCACATAAAATAATATTCATTAAAAAGTGAGAATTTCTTTTTAACATTTAGCCTTTATTTTAAGAAAACTTCTGCTTTTAATTCCATTACAAGCTCGCAAGTCCTCTTTTGTGTTTCTATGGCTTCTATTTTTATATCTCTGGTATCTATTAAGCGCGGATAATGTTCCAATTTATTAATGAATAAAACAATATCTGTATAATAGCCACTAGCTGAAATAACAAAGGGAACTTTTTTATAGATACCGAAAGGCAAGGCTGGTTTTTTATCCAGAGAAACCAAACGATTATCGGTGATACTTACCAGGCCCTTAATGTCATCAAAAAACTTTGTTGTTTCTTCCGCCAGAATAAAATTCTGCTCTAGATGATGCAACCTATCCTTCATTATTTCTATTTTGTCTGTAAGTAGTTTGGGCTCTTTTAAAATTAGGTGCTGGTAATTAGCAAGTTTCTTTTGGGATAATAAATTGAACTCTAAGGCTTTGACTTTTACTAGCTGCATGGATAATAAAGATTGATAAAGGAGCAGGCTCAATCCTGTCAGTAAGATAACGGCTAATATGATCTTTTGCCGTGAGATTATCTTCATGGAACGGATATTAAAAATACTTAAGATTATGTCTAAAATCTCTTTAATTGACATTTTATAGTAAATTCCAAGGTTTCTTGTTGTGCTTGGTCTCCAGAAAATACAGGCTCAACTTTATTAAAATACCCTTTTTTATTTAAACTCTCAGCGTAATCCAAGATATGGGTTTTATTCAAGGCGCTGCCTGTAAGAGTAAAACTTTCATCCTCAGCCTGCGCATAAATCTCTTTCAGCCATAATCCATCTGGCACCATAAGCATTACATTAGCTAACATATTGGAGGAAAACATTGCCTTGTTTTTCTCGGCTTCTGTAATCAATTGCGTGCCTTGGTTTATCCTTTGGTCTAGGTCAATATTTTTTGAGTGCTGGCGTATAATTCTTCCTAAGGAAAGGTTATTTTCTTGTAGTTGCCGGCTAAGCCGCGAGATTTTATATTGCATCCAACTGCTATTTAACCAAAATATACTTGCTACCACCACAAAAATAGCTAAGAGCGCAGTAAGGGACGAGGCATACAAAGCAAGTTCCCTGTCTATTGATAGCCTGCGTTGTTTTGCCAGCGGGACCAAGTTTAAGCTTAAAGGATAATCCGCAGGGTCTTCTGTACGCAAACTGGCTCCGATAAGCGCAGCAAATCCCAGATTAATCTCTTCTTTTGTTTCAGCGGAAAGATTGCTCTCATCTATTTTCAGCCTGCCTAAAGGATTGGCTTTTTCTACCACAAACCCTGGTAAGCGCGCAGTTAATTCTTTATCTATATCTTTTAAAGAAATATCATTTACACTTACGACAATACTATGTATATCCTCCTGGCCGTGGATCGCCCGGCCGTAATAATTTAATACCAGCTTCGCGGAAAACACCAAGCGCTCCAAAAACTCTTCTTTTGTAGCAACAAACTCTTTAATATCTATTTCTACCGTATGTAAAAAACGCGGCCGGTTGCCTTTGAGTATGCACAGTTGAATATCCTTAGGGTTTATCACCACCAGCATGAGCGGCTCAGCTGATGCGGGTTTTATATTTACTCCGTATAAGGCCCGGATAGTTGCTAGAAGCGATGCATCTATGCCTATAAGATCAAGATTTGCCTCTTGCGCAATCTGTATAAAACCGTCAATTATATTTTTTAAAACTGCGGCAAAGATAACATTTACTTTCTTAATCCCCTCTTCATTAATCTCTTCCAATAAGCAAAAATCAATTACCTTTTCCTTATTTTTAAAATCAACATACTGGTTGGCTTCTGCCTCAAGCATGGATTTCATTTCGATTTCCGACATAAAAGGGATGCGCACTAATCTTACTAAAGTCAAAGAGGGGTTTATTACTCCTACCATCTTTTTAGCCAGAATATTTCTTGCCTCCAGATAATCTTTTATGACTTTAGCAATAGATTTAGCATCGGAAATGATCCCGTTCTTAAAAAATTCCGCAGAAACAGCCAGTATTTCAGCCCTGACCAAGCTGATGCCCTGCCCAGCCTTTTTCAACTCTAAGAGCCTAACCCCTTCGGGCGCTATTTCTAAACCTAAAATTGATTCATTTACCTGCAACATATTTATCCTGTCTCTTGATATTTAACTATTCTTATAGTGTACGGGCTGCTTGCGCCTTTAATACTTACCTTGGCTTTTACGGTTGCCTGAAATTTATTATTCTCTACTTGTGCACTAGATACAATCACGCGTGTTTCACCGGATTCAGGATAGGTCAGAGTATAAGATGAGTTTGAGCCGACAGGAAATGGGCTTTGCCATTGGTTAGCTATCCAGTTTTTATTTAGCCTTAACTGATAGACTGCCTGCTCTATCCCTGCCTCGGCAATATAAAGGGCTTTTAATTTCCCTAAGTGATTGGAGGTAATCATTAAGTCCGAAGTGATCAGCCACAAAAAAGCCACCGCTAATATAGAAATAAAAACCAAGATGAACATCGCTAAAATCAAGGCTATGCCTTTTTTATTTTCCATTAATCAGCGTTGGTTGAAATTGCTACCGGCCCGTCAATATCATCTATGTTGAACTCTTCATCTCCGTCTGCGTTCAATCTGACTATTCGGTCATTACCAAAATCTGCCACCCAGCAACTATTATTAGTAGGATTAACCGAAACAGAATAAGGGCTGGAAAACACACCAGCTGCACTACTCCATAAGACCGACCCTGAACTGGATAGTTTTACGACGCGATTATTCCCCGTGTCGGCAACCCAGCATTCACCGGTGGTAGTATTTACAGAAACCGAGCGCGGAGAACTAAAAATATTGGATGTAGTAAATATAATAGTTCCGTTTGCTTGCAATTTCCTTATGTTATTTCTATTGGTATTGGCTACCCAGCATTCACCGGTTGAGGAGTTGACAGAGACGGATCTTGGCCGGCTATAGCCGCTGGTGGAAGTAGTAAAGATAACCACTCCATCGGAACGGAGTTTCCTTATATTATTGCTACTGGTATTGGCTACCCAGCATTCACCGGTTGAGGAGTTGACAGAAGTAGCATTTGGCCGGCTATAGCCGCTGGTTGAACTAGTAAATATGACTGCTCCGTTTGAATCAACCTTTTTTATCCTATTATTATTTGTATCTGCTATCCAACAACTTCCGTCGCTAGGATTAACGGCTAAGCAATCACCACTATTAATGCCTACATTGAAACCGGTTACTTCTATATCCTCGGTGATATTCCTTAGTACGTTGTTGGTAACCCTACCATCTATCACCCATAATGATGCGGATATTTTGATATCCGGACGAAAAACAACCATATTTTCTAAGCTTATCCGGTCTGGAATATTATTTAAAGGGTCTGCCAACTCCATCTCTATATCAATAGTCCTTACTTGGTTTGCTTTCTGAGCAGGGCTGCGGTCATCTCTTAAGAAATTAAAATTGAGGCTGGTGACTGCAGGGGCTAACATTGTATTAATATCAGAACCACTTTGGTTAGAACGCATCACTAAATCATTATCTTTGATGTCAGTGGTCGGGGCTATATAATAGGGGGAGCCCACAACAACATTATGATAAAAAATAATAGTATAAGTATCCTCGGGGTCGCGTATCTTTATATAATTACCGCTTGGACCCGGAATACCGGTAATCCTTTTTGCCTGCCTAATATAGCGTGTCATCATCTCTAAGGCGGTGCGGCCATTTTGCAGAATCTCCTGCTTCCCAGAACCCGCCTGCCAGCTAGAAGCTACGGAACGGATAAAAGGAACAATCGCTGCCATCACCAGCGCAGAAATCATTACTACCAGCAGCGTCTCAACTAAGGTTAGTCCCTTTTTCTTTATTGCACCCTTAAGCATCTATCGTTGGGCAACCTTGGTATCAAAGGTAATTTTATTATCAGCGTCCTCTATCTCCCAAACCGTAACGCTAATAACTTTAATATTACTTCCCCCATCATCGCTGGCTGTCCAGCGGAAAGTATTATAAGGACTAGGCCAAATTGCCTCAGAAGTTTGATTAAAATCTTGGTTAAAATTTGCTATAGCCTCACTTTTGATTTCTTCGGTTTTTTCTTGGGCCAGAAATAAGGCCTTGGTTCTCTTTTCCAGATTAGTTTTTGTGCGTAAAGCCAATGGCATCCAGTTAATAATAGCCAGTGTGCCTACGGACATCACCACAAGAGCAACTAAAATCTCTAAAAGGCTAAACCCCCCTCTTTTATTCATCTTTTACGGCTTCTGGATACGCACTGTGCCGGTAGGGCCGTTGACTGCAACAGTCCAACTTTCTCCGCTGGCGATAGTTAAATTTATCGTGCCAGTAGTTGTAGCCCCTAAAGATGAAAAATCATATCGAGGGCTACCAGAAGCTGTTATGCCGCCAGGTATGGTTTTTGTTTCTAGAATATCACTATTTGGCGCGATAATACGGTATATATTTTGCGCAAAATCAAATTGTATACTATATGCCGATGTCCAGGCGTTGCTAGTTGCCAGTGCCCGCGTAGCTCTGATATCCGAAGCGATATTATAAGCTATGGTTTTTAAACTTTGTTTATTTAGTAAATCCCCTGCGCCAAAGCGGGGTAGGACTATTGCCACAAACACAGCAAGCAAGATAATGACTAAAAGAATCTCTATTGTGGTATAAGAGCAATAGTTTTTTAATTTTGGCATGAATAATGTTTTTAGATAAAAACAAACAATAGGTAGAGATAGATAAGATGTCTCTACCTATTGTTCCTAATTACTAATCAGCAGTCCAAGCGACATGATTTGTCCTATCTACCCTATAGTTTGCATCTAGCGTATAGTTAGTAGTGTGTGCGGGTGAATCCGTAGACAAAACAGGACAAGTAACTGCTGTGCCCTCCGGGAAATAGTCCGTATCAGTAAAAAGCACAGACAGTGGGCTTGGCCAAACTCCCTTATTTAAATGATATAATTCTATCTGGGAATTAATCGCTGCCATATTAGCCTGACAAGCCTGATTTCTAGCTTTAGATGCACTATACAGAACGCGAGGTAGCACAATCGCAGCCAATATAGCTACTATAATAACAACCAACAATACTTCTACCAAAGTAAAACCTTTTTTATGCATTATCTTTCACCTCCTCCCTAAAAATAGATTTAAAATTACTTTCCGCCTAAATTCCTAAAAATGTCAAACATGGGTAGATAAATTGCCAAGGCAATATAGCCTACTAAAATAGCCATGGCAAAGGTCAAAGCAGGCTCAAGCCTGACCATCATTCTTTTTATCGCATGGTCAATATCCTCATCCAGAAAATCCGCGGT
>MHGH01000018.1:13820-27102 GCA_001805465.1 Omnitrophica WOR_2 bacterium RBG_13_41_10
ATCATCTGCACGGCAAGCGGAGAAAATAATTTCTGTTTCTCTAAAACCTCGGTCAGGGATTTACCTTGATTGATATTTTTTTGCAAGGCCCGAATAACCGAAGAACTCACCCGGTTATCTAATACTTCATCGCTTATTTCTAAGGACCTGCCCAAAGTAACCCCGCTAGAAAGCATAGCTGAGAGAGTACGGATAAAACGTGTAGTATAAATATTACGGTTAAGCTTGCCAAAGAGCGGTATCCATAATTTAAAATAATCCCATAAAAAGCCAAAGCGCGGGTTTTTTGCTCTGAGCTTTTTAAAGCCGTAGAACACGGCTATTGCCGCTAACAAAAGTACCCACCAGTATTTTATCATAAAATTGCTAATATGGATAAGAAATAAAGTGGGTAGAGGCAGGGTCACTCTTAGGCCATCATAGACCTTCTTAAAGACCGGGATGATAAAAACCATTAAAAAGCCGACTACAGCTATTGCCACTACCCCGACAATCACCGGATAACTTAAGGCCGAGGCGACTTTGTGTTTTAAATCCGACTCTTTTTCCAAATGCAGGGCTATTCTTTTTAAAACCTGCGGCAGGATACCCGCGGTCTCCCCGGATTTCACTAAGCTGACAAAAAAATTAGAAAATATTTTCGGATTTTTTGCCAGGGCCGAAGACAGGCTTAAGCCATTTTGGATGTCAAAGATAACCTGCTCCAATATTGCCTTGAATTTTAGGTTTTCGTTATCCCGGGAAAGCACGGACAGACATTTTACCAGGGGCAGGCCCGCAGAGATCATTGCCGAGAATTGATGGGCAAAAAGCGCCAAATCCGTCTTTTGAAAATTTAAAAAAGCTAGAGAAAATTTAAAACGGCGGGCTTTATCAAAATCCTGTAAAAAAATATCGTATAAACCCAGCTGGTTTAATTTAAGCTTGGCTTCTTCCTTATCGCCGGACTCAATAATGCCGCGGAATTCTTTGCCCCGGCTGTCTTTGGCGATGTAACTATATTTTGCCATTATTCTTCTTGGATAAAAATAACCCGCTTGATTTCTTCGGGAGTAGAGATGCCTGCTATTACTTTCTCGATGGCGCTCTGGCGCAGGGTATGCATACCTTCTTCTACCGCTAGCTCTTTAATTTTACTAGCGGACTGGCGCGTAGCAATAAGCTCTCTAATCTTTTCACTGGCAGTCATGATCTCAAAAACAGCGGTCCTACCGCGATAACCGCTATTAAAACAATAGTTACACCCCTTACCGCGTTTAAACAGGTAATCCCTATCCGAACTTTTTAATCCTAATTCTTCCAAGGCAGCATTCTCAGGCCGATATTCCTCCTTGCATTCAGGACAAATAGTTTTTACTAACCGTTGCGCTAATACCCCGATCAGGGAAGAGGCAACTAGAAACGGCTCAATCCCCATATCAATGAGCCTGGCGATAGCAGAAGGGGCATCATTAGTATGCAGGGTAGAAAATACCAAATGGCCGGTTAAGGCAGCATGTATGGCAATCTCTGCGGTCTCTAAGTCTCTGATTTCCCCGACCATAATAATGTTAGGGTCCTGCCTTAATATGGAACGCAAGCCGGTGGCAAAAGTAATCCCCGCTAGAGGGTTAACCTGTGCCTGGTTAATCCCTTCCAATTTATATTCTACCGGGTCTTCTACAGTAATAATATTCTTAGTGATTTTATCCGTCTGGTTTAAGGCAGCATACAAAGTCGTGGTTTTTCCGCTACCGGTAGGGCCGGTGACTAAGATAATCCCGTAGTTTCTCGATATCAGGGAATTAAATTTATTCAGCTCATCCAAAGAAAAACCTAGGCCTCCCAGATCTACCAACATCCCGCTTTTATCCAATATCCTCAAGACTATTTTCTCTCCGGCGATAGTAGCGAATGAGGAGACCCTTAGGTCATATTCGTTATTATTATATTTTAAAGAGATGTGCCCGTCCTGCGGACGGCGGCGCTCGGTAATATCCATATCCGCCAAAATCTTTATTCTAGAGATTACTGCGGATTCAATTCTTTTGGGGATGTTCATAATATCGTGCAGCACTCCGTCAATACGATAGCGCATGCGCATCTGGGGATATTGAGGCTCAAAATGGATATCGGAGGCCCGGGATATTATTCCCTCATGAATGACAGAATCTAAAAAGCGGGCTACCGGAGGCTCCTCTGCCCCTATCTCTGCTTTGCCAGAGGTTAAAATTTCCTTTTCTAACTCTGATTCTATGCTAGGCAGGTCACTCAACATCTGCTTGGCCATCTGCTGGATATTAAAATGCTGCTCTATGGCCTGCAGGATATCTTTTTCCGCTGCCACCATCTGCTTTATTTTGTATTTTGAGACTAACCTTACTTCCTCTAAGGCATCTATGTCTAAAGGATCGCTCATAGCTAAAAAGAGCGCGTTTCCTTCCACTCTCACCGGAATCATCCGATAGCGCCTGATTAATGAGATAGGCAACAGATGCGCTACTTTAGGGTCAATCTCTAAATCTGATAATTTTACGTAGGGTATATCTAAATATCTGGCAAGGACGCTGGCAATTACCGCCTCGGTGACATAGCCTAATTCAATCAGGGTTTTATCGATAGGCTGCTTGGTAAGATTACTTTTAGCAGCGGCTTGATCTAGCTGTTGCTGGCTGATGATATTCTCTATCATCAGCATCTTAGCTAAACCATCCCACTGCTTGATTTTAGGAGAGGCTTGTTGGAGGACCCTGCTGATATCGGAAGAGCTGACAAAACCCTTATTAACCAGAATCTGCCCCAGATATCCGCCTTTTTGCGCCTGTTCCTTGAGGGCTATATCCAGCTGCTCCTGAGTGATTAATCCGCAGGTAATAAGGATTTCACCTAACTTGGGTTTTTCCGGCATTATCCGTCCTTCTTAAATCCCAATGTTAGTATAAAAGCGGCTATTTGTCAACACATTCGTATGCTTAAGATACCGGGCATCAGGGCTTATGGTTTTATTTCCTGGCGTAAAATTTCTTGAACTAATTGGTCGCGCGGATATAAGGGCTTTAATTTTAACGCCCTATCGCGGGTCTCATCGGCTTTTTTGAGATTACCGGTTTTTTTATAAAGGTAAATTAAATAAGAGTAAGCTGAGATATGCCCTGGATTGGCTTCTATGGATTTTAGGAAATGTTCTTCTGCTTCTGGTAAAGACCCCTTATTCAAATAAGCGATTCCTATTTGGTATTCTACCCTCCATGACCGGGGAAAAGGAAGCCTATTTAAGGCTTTTTTAAATTCTGCTATGGCTTTATCAAAAAAACCCTGCTTTAAATAAGCGTAACCTAAATTAAAATGCACCCTGACATTACGAGGATCTTTTGGGTTATCCTCTGATTCTAAAGTGCTTTCAAAAAGAATTATGGAGTTACGCCATTGGAAGTTTCTGGAAATAGTCAAGAGGCTAAGCGTAGTAAGGATAATTATGAGTAATGCCAAACTAAACCTCAAAGAGAGTTTTAATTTAGAAATATTGATGCCTTCTGACAATAATTTGTCGCATCCTAAAGCCAGGATAATAAAAAACCCCATAGAGGCGGTATAAAGCCAATGTTCGCTGACAAAGGCATTCAAAGGCAGAATAACATTAGTAAGCGGAAATAGATTAAGGGAAAACCAAAGAAAAGAAAACAAAACAATTTTATTATTTCGCGCTCTAAATATCCCTATCAGGATAATTGCTAAGATAAAAAGCGATAATAATATAGATAAATCAAAAGACTCGGCTGCCGCAAAGGACCTTTCAATGCGCAGGTTCCAGGGAAAAATTAATAATGATAAATAAAATAGCACAACCTTAGGAAAGTTGATCAACCTTATTGCTAAATTAAAAGGAAGCATGCCTATAGATGAAAACGGTAAAAATTGCTGTCTAGAGATGATATAAAACAAGGCCAGAGCAAAAAATACAAGGTGTATTTTGATATTTTTATAAATGTTTCCGAAGCAATAATCATAGCAAAGAATAAGCAAAGGTAAAACCAAAGCAATTTCTTTGGAAAGTAGGGCAGAGATAAAACAGATTAACGCCGATAAATATAATATATTTTCTTTGTTGGTTTTACTTTTTGCTGCTTTGGCAAAAAATATAGTTGCACTGAGCATAAAGAAGCTAGCTAAAGGATCAGCCCTGCCCGATATATAAGTTACTGCCTGGGTATGTACCGGATGCACTAAAAAGAAGAGGCTGGTAATAAAAGCAACTCTGAGATGAGAAGTCAATATATATGCCAAATAAAACAAAAGGCAGGCATTGAAAGTATGTAAAATGAGGTTGGTGAGATGATACCCAAAAGGGTTTAATTTCCAAATGCTAAAGTCAAACATTAAAGAGAGCGAAAAAAGCGGGCGGTAAAAATTGCTCTCGGTAATCCAATGGAATATGTCGGTGCTAAATATTTTAAAGATATTGCTAAAGCTCCTGATATAGCCATTACCCACAATCAGGAGTTCATCATCCCAGATAAAAGCATTGGCAAAAGAATTAAGATAAACCGTTAATCCGATCAGGGCCAAAAGAAGATAGTAGGTCTTTCTGGTAAATGGCATAATTTAAGATTTTATTAAGGCAAGGGTCTCGGAGCGGGTCTTCTGATTTTCCTTAAATATTCCTCTGACTGCCGAGGTTACTGTCTGGGTACCGGGTTTCTCCACGCCACGCATAGACATGCAATTCCCACAAATAGCTACCCTTCCATTGCGCCTTACTAAAATTAATCCCTTAGGCACAGAAACGCAAAAAACTTTTCCTTTATATTGCTTAAAGGTGAAATTGCATGGCCTTAATTTAGAATACCACTTGTTTTCACCAGATTTTGTTTTATGAGTCTCCATTCTAAAATAATTTTTGTTATTTTGTTTTGTGCAACCCATGTCTAATTTAATGCATATTTCTTGCAAATCATCTATCAGCTTTTCTGACTTGGAGACAAAATGTATTGCTTTATTTCTTTTAATGTGCCCATCCCCCTTCACATACCAATCCAGAAATAATCTTAAAGATTTCGAAGATGCATTTTTGATAATCTTAGGGACATATTTATCAGCTGATTTCCCAAATTTTTTAAAATAATTATAAAGGCTCTCGTCTTCGATACGGAACTGGATTGTTTTATTACTTTTACAAAGGATATATTTAATTTGTAGTTTGGTAAATAAATCTTTAATCTCTGAAAAGTATTTAGATTCGGGCAATTGGGAAACTACAACAAATTTTCTTTTCCCTGTTTGCGTTACACAGCCTTCGCTAACCCAAATTCCAAAGAATTTTACAAAAATATCAAAATTTATAATATACCTACCAATCTTTATATTCTTGGGGTTCCTGCCTACCCAATTACATGCCCTTGGAATTATTATGTATTTTTTCATAAGCTCTTTAACTGCAGATATGCGCCATCTATTATTTTTGTTATAAAAATCCCATTCTGAAGAATAGCAGAATCTATGGTCTGGGGTAACTAATAAATCTACGGAGAGGCTTTTAATTTCTACCATCTTCCCATTATATTGATAGGAAATAAATTTCCTTGGCCTAGTAAACGATAAACGTCTGGTTAACATATCTACCTGCGCCACCATAATATTCTTTTTTAAATCTCTAAATAATTGCCATCCGTCTTCCGTTAATATTTCTGTTTTATTATCGTAACACAAATGTTCTGCTTCAATAATCACCATGACACCCAAAGGTTTAAGTTTTGCCATGATAATATCGGCTATTTGAGTGGTTAACCTCTCCTGCACCTGCGGCCGTTTGGCTAAAATATCCACCACACGGGCTAATTTGCTTAAGCCGGTAACCCGGCCACCTTTGGGTATATATGCGATATGGGCTCTACCGATAAAAGGAAGAAGATGGTGCTCGCAGACAGAGTAGAGGGGGACATTTTTTAAGAGAATAATTTCGTTGTGTTTCTGGTCTAAAACTACCTCTAATTCTTTGGCAGGGTCTTTATCAATGCCGGAAAAAATCTCTTCACACATCTGGGCCACGCGCTGGGGGGTTTGGATCAGGTCCCTGGCTTTCAAATCAGCGCCTATGGCTTCTAAAATATCCCTCACGGATTTTTCAATCTTTTTCTTGTTCATTCCTGCCTCCTACTTACCTATACAAAATTGGTTAAAGATATTATCCAATAAATCCTCGGAAAATGTTTTTCCTAAAATGTTATCTAAATTAGACAAGGCATCTTTTAAGTCCTGGGCGATAAATTCTATTGACATACCATTATCCAATAAACCAACTGCCTGCACAATAAGTTTTTGCGCCTCTTTTAGCGCCTCAATGTGCCTCGCATTGCTCAGCAGTATTGATTCAGGTTGGGTGTCAGCTTTACCTCTAGAGACTAAATCCAGGATTGCTTCTTCCAGGCAATTTATATTTTGGGCTTTCTTGGCCGAAATATCAATTACACGCAAGAACCGCTCTTTAATTTTTGCTTTTTCTATTCTCTGCCTTAAATCTATCTTATTTATTGCCGCTACCACCGGCTTATTTTTTACCCTGCGCATCAGCAAATTGTCTTCTTTGCTTAATTTTTTGCTGGCGTCAAATAAAAGAATTACTAAATCGGCTGAAGCAATATATTTTCTAGCGCGCTGAATGGCTTTTCTTTCTACCAGATCTTTAGGCTCAATAATCCCGGCAGTATCCACGATTTTTATCGGGACACCTTTGATATCGATAATTTCTTCTATGGTATCGCGGGTTGTACCGGGAATACGGCTGACAATAGAGCGTTCTGTTTTTAGAAGGGTATTGAGCAGAGAAGATTTGCCTACATTGGGCTTACCGCAAATAACTATATTGACACCTTCGCGTAATATTTTGCCCCTCTGGGATGAATCTAAAATCTGCCTTAATTCTTTATCCGCATTATTCAATCTATTCATTACCTTTTTAAGATCAGCCGCGCCAATTTCTTCTTCAGGAAAATCAATATTTGCCTCTAGCACAACAAGTATATCCAGTAATTCCTTCCTGATCTTATTGAGCTGGGTCGATAATGCCCCTTTTAGCTGCTGCATTCCGATTTTTAAGGCAGCGTCTGTTTTAGCCCGGATGATATCCAAAACTGCCTCTGCCTGGGCTAAATCAATTCTCCCGTTTAAGAATGCCCTTTTGGTAAATTCGCCTGGTTCGGCCAAACGCGCGCCTTTTTCTAACACCAGCTCTAAAACTGTGCGTAATGCCACAATGCCGCCGTGGCAATTTATCTCTACGACATCTTCCTTGGTGAAGCTCTTAGGTGCGCGCATTACGGTTAGGATAACTTCGTCAATATACTGGATGCTGGATGCTGGATGCTGGATGCTGGATTTTTTACCAGAATCTAGTATCAAGGATCTAGGATCCACTATAAATCCATAATGCGTAGTGTAAGTTTTAAAATCCGACGGCTTTTTCTTATCTTTAGAGATAAATATTTTATCGGCGATATTGAAGGCATCTTTACCGCTTATGCGCACGATACCTATGCCTGACTCGCCTATGGCAGTAGCTATTGCCGCGATAGTATCATTAAGATTGTATTTTACCATTTCTAAATTCGCCTACTACAAATAAAGAGCCGCAGACTAAAATCAGATCTTGGTTTTTGGCTAAAGAGAGTGCTTTAGTTTTTGCCTCAGCGACAGTTGTGGTTTTAATAACGGGTTTTCTAAATCCGGGCGTCTGTTTTTTTATTACTTTCTCCAGAAAATCCGCTCTGGCTGCCCGAGGGTTTTTTGCCTGGGTTAAAATTAATTCATCCGCTAACGAAGTAAGTTCACTGCAAATCCCAGGAATATCTTTATCTTTAGAGATTCCCAGGATGAGAATTAAATTTTTATATTTGAAGTTTTCTTTAATAGCATCTTTTAAAGCAACACTAGAGGAAACATTTTGCGCACCGTCTAAGACTACCAAGGGAACCCGGTTGATAATTTCGCACCTACCGGGCCAGAGAGTATCAGAAAGCCCTTTTCGGATAGCATCAATGCTTATCTTAATATCGTAATGGCTTAAGGCTTCGATTGTTCCTACGCCAACGGCAGCATTAATTAACTGGTGTTTTCCTATCAGCCTAATTTTTAAATCGGGGTAGCGGTGAAAAATGCCGTTGACCTTGAAATTTTCTCTATTCCCCACAAAAGTTAAATCTTTGCCTACTAGATAAAGCTTTGCATTCTCTTGTTTACAGCGGGCGCTGATAACTTCTATTGCTTCTTTTTCTTGAGGCGCGCTAACCACAATCAAATTTTGCCTTTTGCCTTTTGGCTTTTGCCTTTTTATAATCCCTGCTTTTTCAGCGGAGATTTCTTTTATGGTGTTGCCTAACTTATGGGTGTGGTCATAACTTATAGAGGTAATAGCGCAGACTAAAGGATTAACTACGTTGGTAGCATCGAGCCTGCCGCCTAAACCTGTTTCTAAGACTGCGAAATCTATCTTTTTCTTTTTAAAATAGGCAAAGGCCAGGGCCGTATAAACTTCAAAAAAAGACAAAGGCCCGTACTGAGAACCTTGATTATATTTTTCTATGGCCGGTTTTAATTCTTCTACTAAACTTGCCAATTCTTCTTGAGAAATCATTCCTTCAAAACTGGATGCTGGATGCTGGATGCTGGATGCTGGATTAAGAATTCTAATTCTTTCTCTAAAATCAGAGAGATGGGGAGAAGTATATAGCCCTACCTTAAATCCGGATGCCTTTAAGATATAAGCAATAAAAGCACAGGTGGAACCCTTTCCTTTAGTGCCGGCAAGGTGTATGCACTTTAAACTATCCTGAGGGTTACCTATCTCGGCCAAAAAATCCCTGAGGCGTTCTAATTTTAAAGATTCCCTATACGGCCAGCTGGCAATTTTTTCGTAGTTAATAAAAGACTCTAAGTATTTGACTGTTTCTCGGTAGGTCATTGTTTAAGGTTACGTAAGGTTACTTAACCTTAATGTTTAAAGTGCCTGATGCCGGTGGTGACCATGGCAATTTTGTATTTATCGCAGGCCTTAATGATTTCCTCGTCGGAAATAGAGCCTCCGGGCTGGATAATGGCTTTTATGCCTGCCCGGGCAGCTTCTTTTATCGCATCGGCTTTGGGGAAAAAGGCATCAGAGGCCAGGCAAGAATTGCGGCTTAGCTTTCCGGCTTTACGCTTGGCAATAATTACCGAATCTACTCTGGACATCTGGCCTGCGCCGATACCTGCGGCCTTGGTGCCGCAAGATAAAATAATAGCGTTGGATTTGACGTGTTTGGCCACCTTCCAGGCAAAGATTAGGCTCTCTAGTTGGCTCTTGGTGGGTTTTATTTTAGTCACTACCTTTAGATTATTTAAATCTAAGGTGGCTAAATCCTTATCCTGAATGAGTAGCCCCCCGCTGACGCGTTTTAGGTCAGGCTCATTTATCATCGCTAAATTGCTTAACTCTAACAACCTTAAATTCTTTTTATCTTGGAATAAATTTACCACCCCTTTTTCAAAAGCGGGAGCAATAATACATTCTAAGAATCCACTTTTAGCAATGAGTTTGGCAGTTTTTAAATCGAGTTTTTTATTTAAGGCGACGATTCCGCCAAAAGCAGAAAGAGGATCGCATTTCCAAGCGCCTAGGAATGCCTTATCTAAGCTCTTGGCCTGTGCTACCCCGCAAGGATTATTATGTTTAACAATAACCACTGCGGGATTTTGGAATTCTTTTACTAATTCTACGGCAGCATTAAGATCCAGAATATTATTAAAGGATAATTCTTTTCCTTGTAATTGTTTTAGATTGGTCAGGCCTTCAGTTTTTCCTTTTTCTTTATAAAAAGCCCCTTTTTGATGCGGATTCTCACCGTAGCGTAAATCCTGGATTTTTTCAAAACTGAAGTTTATCTCTGCGGGAAAATTTTCATTTCCCCGATAACCCAAGAAATGATTCCTTAAATAATTATGTATGGCATTATCGTAGTGGCTAGTTACTGCAAATACCTCTATTGCCAAATCGCGCAAAATATCTTCGGGAAGTACCCCTTTATTTTTCTTTAACTCTTCAATAATCTGATGATAACGGCCGGGGTTACATATAACGGCAACGTCCTGGTGATTTTTAGATGCGGAGCGAAGCATCGAAGGGCCCCCGATATCAATATTTTCAATAACCTCATCGATTTCTACGCCGGGTTTTTGGGTGGTCTTTTCAAAAGGATAAAGATTTACTACTACCATATCTATTAAGCCGATATTGTGTTCCTTTAATGTACGCATGTGTTCTGCGTTATCTCTTAAGGCCAAGAGGCCGGCGTGTATCTTAGGATGCAGGGTTTTTACCCTACCGTCGAGCATCTCAGGAAAACCGGTATATGCAGAGACCTCTGTTACCGGGATATTGCTTTCCCGCAATAACTTAGCAGTACCACCAGTAGAAAGGATCTCTACCCCGAATTTTTGTAATTCTTTGGCAAAATCTAAAATTCCTGTTTTATCTGATACGCTGATTAACGCCCTTTTAATCTTTACCATCTCTTTCTCCTATCTGTTAAACCTAAAATTTATCAAATCCCCATCCTGCACAACATAATCTTTTTGCTCAAGGCGAAGCTTACCTTGCTGTTTGGCCTGGTTTTCTCCTCCGGCCTGAATAAAATCTTGGCAAACAATAACCTCAGCCCTGATAAAACCTCTTTGTATATCTGAATGTATACAGCCTGCTGCCTCCTGTGCCGTCGTTCCTTTCTTTATTAACCAGGCCCGGGTTTCTCTTTCTCCCGTGGTAAAAAAACTAATAAAATTACTTTCTTTAACTACCCTGTTTAATAAAGTATTTAAATCGCTTAACTCTTCTTTTTTTGCCAAGATAACCGGTTTATTTGTAATTAAGGAATAGCCGGATATTAGACGTTTCTCGTCGTCATTTAAACCGGCATTAAAAACAAACCCTTCCTTCTCTAAAACTGCTTTAAGCTTATTTAAGACTGCTTTTTCTTCTTCGCTTTCAGCGCGCCCTCTACGAGTATCCATAAAATCTAAGTCTTTTAAAACTAAATCCGTACGCATATCTTCTGGCGCCAAAATCGCGTCGGCATCAAAACATTCTTCGGCATTCACCAGTTCCACCTGAATATAAGTTTTCTTCTTAGATTTAGTAATCGCTTCTATCTGATCAAGAAGGGTATCTTTGATGTTATGCTTGCCCAAGGATATTTCGGGAATGGAAAATACACTTATCTTCAATTGTTTGCCTTTTAAAGTTATGCTTCTTCTTGTTTCTTAGTGGCTTGGTATTGGCTGACAATACCAGAGGCAATCTTATGTGGAACCACTTCGTAATGCGAAAAACGCATTATATACATACCCCTGCCGCCGGTCAAAGAGCGCAGGTCATTAGCATACGTAAACATCTCTGCCAGAGGGACCTTGGCTTTGACTACCTGCGATTTTCCTTTTACATCCATGCCCATGATGTGGCCGCGGCGGGAATTTATGTCTCCGGAAATCGCACCCAGGTATTCTTCCGGAATAGATACATCTACATCCATTATCGGCTCAAGCAAAACTGGTGCTGCTTCGGCTACTGCTTTTCTTAAAGCCATGCCACCGGCAATTTGAAAAGCCATATCCGATGAATCTACTTCGTGATAAGAACCGTCCACCAAAGTAATGCGTAAATCTACGATGGGATACCCCGCAATAGCTCCTTCAGAACAAGCCTGCAATACTCCTTTTTCAGCTGAAGGAATATAATTCCTGGGAATTGCCCCCCCAAAAATTTTATCCACAAATTCTACGCCTTTACCTTTTTCTAAGGGCTCGATTTCAATCCAGACATCCCCGTATTGGCCGCGGCCGCCGGACTGGCGTTTAAATTTACCTTGGACCCTGGCGTTTTTAGTAATGGTCTCTTTGTAGGAAACTTTTGGGGTACCTAGTTCTACCTCGACGTTAAATCTTTTTTTCATGCGCTCTACCATCACTGCCAAATGCTGATCCCCTAATCCGGAAATAATTAATTCCTTGGTTTGGACATCGTGAGTTGATTTGAAAGTGGGGTCTTCTGCAGCTAATTTTGCCAGGGCAGTAGAGATTTTTTCTTCGTCCTGCCGGGATTTAGGTTTAACCGATGCGGAAATAGCCGGCTCCGGAAAAACTATTGGTTCAAACAAAACCTGGGATTTCTCATCGCTTAAGGAATCGCAAGTAGTAGTTTCCTTTAATTTAGCAATAGCTACAATATCGCCGCAAGAAGCCGAATCTACGGCTTTCTGTTCTTTACCTTGGAGCATAAAGATTTGGCCGATTCTCTCTCTGGTTTTTTTGCTCACATTATAAAAATTAGTATTGGCTAATAACGAACCGGAAAATACTCTCAGCAATGTAAGTTGTCCTACATAAGGATCGGATATGCTCTTAAAGATAAAGGCGCTAAAGGGGCCGTCTTCTTGAGGAACAACCTCTTTTTTCTGGTCGGCTTTTAAAGGGTCGCGCGCTTCTATAATCGGCCGCTCCAGGGGGCTAGGCAGGTATTCTACAACCATATCTAACAGTTCGGCTATCCCCTTATCAGCGAAAGCGGATCCTGATAAAACCGGAAATAACTTTCGCTTGATTACTGCCTGGCGCAGGGCTACTTTCAATTCATCGGTGGATAATTGGGTCCCTTCCAGGTATTTTTCTAAAAGCTTATCTTCGCTTTCCGCGATAGCCTCTACCAACTGTGCAGCTTCTAAAGAATCTATCCTTAAGGCTTTTTTAGAAAGAATATTTTGAATATCGGCTATAACTTTTTCCGGGTCAGCGTCTTCTTTATCGGTCTTGTTGATAAATATCGCACAGGGTAGAGCTAATTCTTCTAAAAGCTGCCAGGCGCGCTCCGTACCTACCTCTACGCCGGCTGTGGCATCAACCACAATAATCGCGCTATCTACTGCACGTAAGCTGGATATAATCTCGCCAAAGAAATCGGCGTAGCCGGGAGTATCAATAAACTGTATTCTAGTATTTTTATGATTACAATAGAGGATGCTGGTATTTATGGAGTTCTTTCTGGCTATTTCATCGAAACTATAGTCGCTGACAGTGGTCCCCTCACTAACCACGCCTTTTCTGGGCGTAGTTTTAGAAAAATAAAGGATGCTTTCGCTAAGGGTAGTTTTTCCTGCATGGGCATGGCCTAAAAGAACAAAGTTCCTTTTGTGGTGAGCATCCATAATCTACGCTCCTTATCTATTAATAAACTTAAGAAAGAAAGAGATATTATATAATAGCAAAAAACAAGGGTCAAGGTAAA
>MHGH01000018.1:27118-27300 GCA_001805465.1 Omnitrophica WOR_2 bacterium RBG_13_41_10
GGGTCCTAAAATGCTGTGTTCCTTTTACAGGGTCGCATTGATAAATATAATAGGGCCTGACCCTGATCTTCAACAGTTCCTGCATCAATTTTTTCATAATATAAGGCCGGTCATTTATCCCTTTGAGCAAAACCGTCTGGCTCCCCAAGGGTATCCCGGCATCTGCCAGCATATCGCAGGCA
>MHGH01000018.1:27338-37135 GCA_001805465.1 Omnitrophica WOR_2 bacterium RBG_13_41_10
ATGTATGCTTATCCAAATAGGCGAATATTTCTTCAACATATCCACTAATTGTGCGGTAATGCGCTGCGGCAGCGTTACAGGTACGCGCGTACCCAGCCTTAAAAATTCCACATGCGATATATTGCGGATACGCTGAATAAGATTTTCTATCTCTTCATCCTCCTGTATTAAAGGGTCCCCTCCTGAGATAAGCACGTCCCTTATTTTCTTATTTGATTTAATATATTCTATTGCGGCATCAAAGCGGGAAGAAGCATTGGAATCCTGGTGTTCTCCGACCAGCCTGCGCCTAGTACAATGCCGGCAATACATTGCGCAATGTTCGGTAGCTAACAACAGGACCCTGTCCGGATAACGATGCACTAAATGCGGCGCAGGAGAATCCCTGTCTTCGGCACAGGGATCAACCATCTCGTGAGGGCCAACAACCAACTCAGAGGCCACCGGCACAGCCTGGCGCCTTAAGGGGCAATTAGGGTCTTCGGGGTCGATCAAAGTTGCCCAGTAGGGCGTAATCGCCACAGATAACCGCCCTACAGCATGATCTATTCCTTTTTCTTCCTCCGGAGTTAATTTTATAATTTGGGCGAGATCATTTTTAGAACAAATTCTGTGTTTTAATTGCCAGCGCCAGTCCTCCCAGTCTAAGGGGTTGACATCTTTATATAGGCTTATCTGCTGATAATCTTTGGGCCTTCGAGTGGGACGAATCTGTATATTGACAATTTCCTGGGCTGTTTTATGATTTTCCGCTGCTATATTATTGCTCAATTTAACCGGCTCCTTTCTGAGGCGTTCATTAAAATCGCGTCAATAAGGTCTTCATATTTCATTCCAGCAGCATATGCCATTATAGGAAAATTTGATTCTGTAGGGTTAAGGCCGGGCAAAGGATTTATCTCTAATACATAAGGAGTGCCGTTTTTATCTAAACGTATGTCGGTGCGGGAAATATCAAAACACCCTAAGGCCTGATGTGTCCTTAAGGCAACGGATTTGACCAGTTCTTCTGTTTTCTTATCTAACCTGGCCGGACAATGAAACTGGGGGATCAGGCCTAATTCGGCGTTACCCTGGTATTCCTTCATCCGCCAAGAATAAAAATATTCACCGCTTTTTATACAAGGAGAAAAATCAATCTCTAAAATAGGCAGGATCTTGCTTGCTCCGTTTTCTAAAATACCTACGGACAATTCTTTCCCTTCAATAAATTCCTCTACAATAACATCTTGTTTATACAAACCCTGGGTATCTTTAATCTGGCGATAAAGAGAGTCCTGATCATGAACAACGCTTGAGACGCTTATTCCTTTAGATGAGCCTTCAAGATTAGGCTTTACTATTAAGGGAAACTTCAGGCTAGGGTCTAATTCTGCGTTGAGTTTCTTAAAAATCTGAAAAGAGGGCGTAGGTATATCCTCTGACTTTAATATTTTTTTGGTCAGGCCTTTGTTTAAAGCTATGCCAAGGGCAAAGGGGTTAGAGCCGGTATAAGGAATATTAAGATAATCTAATACCGCCGGCAGCTCTGCCTCGCGGAATTTGCCGTTTTTACCTTCGGCAATATTAAAAACCATATCTACGCGATTATTTTTAAAATAAGAAAAAAGATTAGTGGTTTTTACATTAATCGGCTCGACAGTGTGACCTTTTTTCTCTAATGCACCGATAATGGCACTGATGGTATCCGGTGAATCGAATTCGGAAAAATAATCCGCTGGTTTGGTTTGATCGTTTTCTTTTAGGTTATAAGTCAGGACTATTTTCATCTTTTAATTTAGGCTGTGCCTTTCTAACGCGCTATTTAATATCTTGCCGATAATCTGCTCGTAAGAGATGCCGATCTCTTTTGCCACCAGCATAAAAACATCCTCGGTAGAAAGGCTGGGTAAAGGATTAATTTCTAAGACAAAAGGGACCCCGTCGCTATCCACCCTAAAATCAATCCTGCCAAAATCTTTACATTCTACGGCATTATAAGTCCGCAAGGCCAAATCGCTAATTTTTTTCTTTAATTCATTATTGACGCGTGCCGGACAGATGTATTCGAGCCTATCAGAAGCAATATGGGCAAAGGTGTAAAATTTATCTTCGAGCTTAAGGCGGCCATCTATTTTTATCTGAACGATAGGCATAATTTCGGCAGGGTCGTTGCCGATTACCGCAACGGTAAACTCTTCTCCGCGGATAAACTGTTCTACCAACGCCGGCTGCTTATAGGCGCCGGTGATATATTCTACCTGTTTTTTTAATTCCTCCATATTATCTACCTTGGAATCATCAGATAACCCTTTGGAGGAACCTTCGAAACGCGGCTTAACAATAAGAGGAAATTTTAAATGATCAATATCGGTCAAGCTGTTTGCATTTTTTATCTCAAAGAATTTGGGAGTAGTGATTTTTTCGGCAATAAAAATCTTTTTGGCCATGACCTTATCTAAAGTTAAGCTTAAAGTCAAGGCATCGGAGCCTACAAAAGGTACGCCCTTCATTTCTAACAATACCGGGACCTGCGATTCGCGATTTCTGCCGTAAAGGCCTTCGGAAATATTAAAAACGATGTCTACGTCAAGATTATCCAGATTTTCTATCAGGCTGGATACATTGCCTATTCTTTTTACTTTATAACCTTGGGATTCTATAGCTTGGGCGATGACGTCTATGGTGGAGGGATGGTCAAATTCTGCATTTGCATCGGGAGGGTCGTTTTCTTTAAATTCGTAGTCTGTTTTCAGGTCATAGGTTAACCCGACTTTTTTCATAAATGAGCACATAATTTATGGAACAGTTACTTTGATACGCTTGACATAAATTATTCGCATAAAAAATAAGGGCTCTTTATATTTTGAGCCCTTATATTTTCCCCTGGTTTTTCCAATTTAGTAAACTTAAACCTCCAAAAATATTTTATAAACGTGTTTTCATCTTATTTTTTATCATAAGATGAGGCCTTTGTCAAGTCTTTTTTGTTTTTTGGTTAGATTGAAGGGAATTTTATTTCTCGACGGGAAAATAGATAAATAAATTACGCAAGGCAGGTCATTTCTTAAATTCTACACTACCCCAACTGATGAGATTGTTTTTAAATATAATCACTGCGCCGCAAATCATTTTTATAGAGCGGGTGAAATCCAGGGCTCGAGGTAAATCTTGTTTAGATTCTATAAGATTAGCCGTGGCGGTGGCCAGCGCATCTGCCAAAGATGCATTTCTAGATAAAATCACTACGCTATCTGCATAACCAAAGCTTAAAGAATGCCCGATTGTACCGGAAGATGTGCATATCCCAATAGGGGTTTTTTTAGGTTTTATCTTTAACTTCAGTTTTTTCCATAATTTTGATTTTCCCGCATAAATACCGACGCTACGGCTCTTACGCGTCTTCATGAATATGTCTCCGCCGTTTTCTATAATCACTTCTTTAAAACCTTTTCTTAATAAATCTTTGCCTAAAAATTCGGCCATTGCTCCGGCTACTGCTGCCATCGGCCCGACATTGGCTAATTTTGCCGCCTGGCTCATTTTTTTTATAATCGCCGGCGCATTAAGTTCTACCGCAATGGGCTTTAACGCAGTCAAAAACCTGTTATCTCTGGTAAGATAATTTTCTATTTGCCAGCGGTACAGGCAAATTTTTTCTTTAATAAAATTTTTATCCAAAGGCTTATCAGTGAGGATCTGTAGATCCGTCTCCTTAACTGCAATGCGCGTCAAATATAAATCTTTCTCCTTAATCCAATCCCGATAGAATCTGCGCTGATATCTATGAGTTTTCATTTGTAATTAATATATTAGCGGGTCCTGTCTTGGTTTGTTTCTCACAGCACCGCTCGATTTTCCCCACCGAGGAAAATCTCGCTTCGTGAATCTGCTCGCTCTCACTGACTGTCATATTAGCTGGTGAACCTTGGCCGCTCGCATCTCAAAAGATGCTGTTCGAAACCAAACCAAGCCACCCGCTAAATATACCAGATATCAGCATGAAAAAATGAAGCTGGCGTTAGTTCGAGCGAATGGAGGTTTTAGCCAAAGCAGCTTGAGTATTTTCGGGTATCCGAACGCGGAAGCATTCGGACGACGAGCATGTTTGAGCCCATCCTGGGCGAAAGCCCGACGGGCGAGTTGCGCAGGAGCCGAAAATACGAAAGACCTTTGGCGTGAAAAAACCGACTTGAGCGAGAAAAACGGCAGATGCATTTAACAAATCCTAGGTAAAGGGTCGCTGGTGAGCATATCCACAATACGCTGGGTACCAATGACATTATTCAGTATCACTTGGCCCCGGCGCTCTTTGGCTACTTCGCCGATCACCTGGGCATTTTTTCCTAAAGGATGCCTCCTTAATAAATTTAATACTTGTTTAGCGCTTTTAGGAGCAACTACTAACACCGCACTACCTTCATTAGCAATATATAACGGATCGATTCCCAATAATTCACAGGCTGCCTTGACTTTTGTAGAAATAGGCAGGGTTTTCTCGTCGATAAAAATACTTAATCCGCAAGATGCGCTAATCTCATTTAAGGTAGTAGCTAAACCTCCTCTTGTCGGGTCGCGCATAAATTTTATGCCGTCTGTTTCTTTTAAGATAGGAGTGAGTAAGCTATTTAAAGCAGCACAATCGCTTTTGATTTCAAAACCCAGCTCTAATCCTTTCCTTTTGGTTAAAACCGCCAGGCCATGCTGGGCAATATTAGCAGTAATAATAATTTTATTTTGGGGTAAAATATTTTTTATGGACATTTTTCTGCCGTAAACAATCCTTCCGATTCCGGAGGTATTAATAAAAATTTTATCGCAAGACCCCTTCTCCACTACCTTCAGGTCTCCGGTCACGACACTTACCCTGGCCTTTTGGGCACTAAGAGAAATAGAATCAATGATTCTCTCCAAGGTATGATAACACAACCCTTCTTCTATGATTAAGGCCAAAGATAAGTATTCAGGACTAGCCCCCTGCATCACTAGATCATTTACTGTCCCGCAAACCGCCAGTTTTCCGATATCCCCGCCGGGAAATTCTAAGGGGCTGACCACGAATGAGTCTGTAGTAAAAGCAAGCTTCTCTTTATAATTTATTAAGGCGCTATCAGCCATTTCCCTTAAAATAGGATTATCGAGCTTCTTCAGCAATAAATCCTGAATCAGGCTGTGCATGAGACGGCCGCCGCTTCCATGGCCGAGTAAAATTTTATTATTCTTCATAATTAATACCTATGTTCAAAAAATCTTGCTTGAGTTTATCTGCATTTTGAAAATGAAAACCGGTAATCCCTAATCTTTGTGCCCCCTGGATTAACTCTATCCTGTCGTCGGTATAAACTACCTCTTGCGGCAGGAGGCCTAATTTCTTCAATGCCATCTGATAAATTTCCGGATGGGGCTTAATAAATCCTGTTTGAAAGGAAGCAACGACGTAAGGAAAAATATCAAATAAACAAAATTGTTTTTTTAGATAATCAAAATGCAGGGTATTTATATTAGACAAAACTAAAAGCCTATATTCATTTTTAAGTTTATCGGCTAAGCCATATACGGCCTGATTCTTAGCGCTGATAAAAAATATCTCATTCCAAATAGGCAAAAATTCTTCGTAATCGAGGCGTAAATTGAGCATGGTTTTAAGTTTGATAAAAAACCCTTGCGCAGAGATTTTGCCTTCTTCAAAAAGGATTGTTAAGGGGGATTCAAAAAAGAGATTGTATATTTCTTTGGGGGTTTTATCCGTAAAGGGCGCGATTCTTCTAGCGGCGATGGTATGGTCAAAATCAATCAGGACATTGCCTAAATCAAAAATAATGGCCTTATAGCCATTAGTTGTTCTCATCTTTTTTCTTTTTAAAGAGGTCCAGGAACCTATCTTCGTATTCTTTATAGACGCTCCACTTATCAAGCTCTGCCTTTAATTCGCGGGCTTTAGATATATCGGCCTTGGCTTGGTTAAAGAGTTGCTCAATTCTTTCCTTAATGGAAAACGGCAGCTTAGTAAGCTGGCCGAGGGATTTTTTTATTTTTTCTATTTCTTCTTCGCTAATCGGCCCGGCAGCCTGAGAGCCTATTTTTAGGTAATCTAAAAGTTTATTAATTTCGCCTTCCATAGTCTGTGCCTGATTAACAAGACCAGTAAAACCTATACGGATGCCTAGTATTTTAGAGAGCGCCTCTAATACCGCATAAGATGCTTTTGGGTTATCAATCTGGATAGTATAAAGAGGGATTTCTCCTAATAAACAGAATCCCTCAAGGCCTTTTTCTTTAGCTACTCCTAAAAATAAACCGTTCATCCCGCTGATCTGGCCTTCTAGAAGAACAGAAAGATTAAATTTTTTTAAATTATTACTGACCTTTGGCGAAGTAGCCACAAACCAGACAC
The DNA here is from genome assembly GCA_001805465.1 of Omnitrophica WOR_2 bacterium RBG_13_41_10. Lineage (GTDB taxonomy): Bacteria > Omnitrophota > Gorgyraeia > Gygaellales > Profunditerraquicolaceae > RBG-13-41-10. The sequence continues at coordinate 33,712 of MHGH01000018.1, forward strand.
CAGGTTGCTGGGTATGGTCGATGGCTTGAGGCATAGCAGCAAAACTAATTACGCTTTTTACCTTAAAACTTTTGGCCAAAGAAATAATTTTGTTGCAATAATCTTCTGCCTTGGTTAAATCCGGCTGGGCATCGCTTATGAATATAATCAAATCGTTCTTTCCGGCGCCATTCTTCCAGTAATAGAATTTACCGGAGGGTAGCTTTGGTATATCTAATATCCCGTTTTTCACCAAACTTCCGGTTAAATAAAAATAATCCTGCGGTAAAATCGAAGCAAATTCTACCGCCTTTAAGGTGTTTGCCAGATACGATGCGGCCTTAAATGCTACTTCTCCCATCCCCGGCCAGGCACAGATCAAGCAAGGGTCCTTTAATTTCGGCTTTTTAGTCACGATAATACCTTCCATTTTTATTGTCTCCTTTTTAAGTGAAGTGATAATCTTTTAAAAAATCTTCTAATACCTGCGCGCCTTTGTATAAATTGTCTATCTTTGCATATTCATCGGCAATATGCGCGCAGCCTGAGGAGCCAAAGCCAAAGGCAACAGCAGGTATCCTTTTGTGCTGAAAAAAAGTTATGGTGGTTGCTCCTTCAGAACCTTTAATGCGGGGCGTTATTTTTATTTTTCTTACGGCTGCAATTAAGGAGCGCACCAAAGGATGCTCTTTTTTGATTAAATAAGGCTTCTGTATGCTTTCTATCTCTATGGCAAAGTGTTTGGTGTGTTTATTAATTATTTTTTTGATCTCTTTTAATATCTTTTGTCCGGATGTCCCCGGTAAAAAACGTAAATCAAATTCTACCTCACACCAATCCGCAACTACATTTACTTTATCGCCGCCTTTGATGGTTCCGATATTTAAGGTAGGGCCTTTTAGATACTTGTTCTTAATAAACGGCCATTGATGATGCTTTAAGTCGGCAATGATTTTTACGGCAATATCAATGGCATTTATGCCTAACCAAGGGTAAGCACCGTGCGCCTTTTTGCCTTTTATCTTTACCCTAAAATGGATTAGCCCTTTCTGGGCGACGATGACATCGAAATCGTCAGAATCTAAGACTACTGCTAGGGATGGCCTTAAAATGCCTTTATCTAATAAAGGTATCAGGCCAAGCACAGAACCGCTTTCTTCATCAGCAGTAGCCGCAAAAATAAGGCTGTAATTTAAAAACACCTTATCTTCAACCAAGCTATTTATTGCCTCTAAAGCACAAGCTAAATTTCCTTTACAGTCGGTTGCCCCTAATCCGTAAATTTTGTTTTTATCTATAGCTCCTAAAAACGGCTTAAAATGCCAATTACCTCCGGCAGGCACAGTATCTAAATGCGGGGTTAAAAGAAGTGAGTGCTTTCTATCTTTACCTTTGAGTGTGGCTATAATATTTGACCGCCCTTTTTTAAATTCATAAAGGCGCGGCCTTATCCCCATTTTTTGAAGATAATCTTTTATAAAATGCGCGATGCGATATTCATCTCCGGGAGGATTTTCCGAGTTTATCTGAATAAGTTTCCGGGTAAGTTTTATCAGTCTTTTTTTATTTATCATTGTTAAAAACTATAATTGAGGCTGAATGCCGCTGCCTCGCTATCAAATAATTGCCCTTCCAGGTTAATCCAGTAATTTGTAGTTACGGGTAAATCTATCCCTAGAATAAGACCTATACTTTTAGCCGCATCTGACTTATGGCGATTCCTATTATCATTCAACCAATGAATATAATCCATCCTCGACCATTTAAAACCCAGATAAGGGGTTATTTTTTTAAAATCATAAGATGCCAGACAAGAAAATTGCCAATCATCTAAGACTGCCTTATGTTTATCGGCGCCGACATAAATAGTCTTGGGGTGAATACTGATATGCTGAAAACCAAAAACCACCTTGGTATTTTTAAGCTGATATAATTTTAAGCGAAAGCCATACCCTCCGCCCATATAAGTAGGATAATCCAATTCATCACGTCCTAGTGGGCACTGTTTAATATACCCTGTCCCGCCTTTTAAATCAAGCGATAACCAGTCAAATACTCCGTAAGATAAAAGGAAAAAATTTTGCCAGCTTTTTAATTTTCCTTGGTCGTCTTTTAAATATCTTTTAAAAATAGAGTGGGCCTGTGCGCCAATAAATATTTTATTTTTTCCAGGCATCTTCGTACCGTAACAGGGGGCGGCATAACTGTTTGCTGATAAAAAGAAAATAAAAACTATAAATAATAATCGAATCTTTAACATGGCAGCTTATTTATACTCTTTAACGGACAGGCCGCGCATTTTGGATTGGTTTTAAGGCAAGTATCTTTACCCAGTTTTACCAAAAGTGCATGGTATTCGTTAAACAATTTTACATCGCATTTTAGATTTTGCATAAATAAATTTTGTATTTCATCGTAAGAGGCATCTTCTTTAATCAGCTCGTGGCGCAGGAGAAATCTTTTAGTATAAGCATCCACCACAAATATCGGCCTTTCTAAAGCATACAAGAGGATAGAATCTGCGGTTTCCGGGCCAATGCCGTTTATGCCAAGCAGCTGGTGGCGCAAATCGTAAGTTTTAACCAGGCGCATTTTTTTTAAATTTCCTGCGTAAGATTGAAAGAAAAAATACAAAAAGTTTTTTAACCTTTTGGCTTTGATATTAAAATAGCCGGCGCTCCTGATTAACAAAGCCAGTCTCTTTTTCGATATTTTATAGAGTTTGCGGGGGGTTAATAATTTCTCTTTTTTAATATTGCCTAGCGCTTTCTCTACATTAAGCCAATTGGTATTCTGGGTGAGAATCGCGCCTACCATTACTTCAAAATGGGTATCTGCCGGCCACCAATGCTGCGGCCCAAAATGGTAAAATAATTTTTTATAGATTAAGTCGTAGCGATTAGGCATTACCTAAAGCTCTAGAGGATTATAGCCGTAATAGGCAAAGAGGGTATAAACCGTTCCCGATACCGAACCAGTATAAACACCCCGAGGTGTAACCCATCCATGTCCGGTATCTGCAGCATCCTGCGTGGCATAAGGCAGGCAGCTTTCTCCTTGGCCGGAAGGGGAGGGACTAGAAATTAACATTTTTGTCAGCTCTGTTAAATATTCATTCGCCTTATTCTCATAGATGCGGCCCTTATCAAGGGTGCCTCTATTATTATAAAACTTGGCCATTATTTTAAATGCCAGCACCATCTGGGCGCTCCATTCCGAAGAGACTATTCCGCCTCGGGATAAGTGCCTTTGGGCTGCAAAATCAAAACCTTTTATTTTTATTATCCGGCCTTCGGGGCGCTGGTAGGAGATTTCTACTAAACAATTCTTCTCGGCAAACTCTATGATCTTATCGGGGTTCATCTCCAGCTCTTTTAACTTTTTCGGCCCAATAGCTGCCAAAGACCAGGCATAAGTATCAGTGGCAATGGTAGAATCTCCTTTG
>MHGH01000018.1:37167-46431 GCA_001805465.1 Omnitrophica WOR_2 bacterium RBG_13_41_10
AGTATGCTTTATGAGCCAATCCAGGGTTTTATCCCGCCTCTCTAGATATATTTTCTTATGGGTTAACTTATATAACATATTAAAAAAAGCGTAGGCATCGAGATTATGCTCTGTAGCATACCAGGCTGTGCTGGGGCCGCCACGTAGCCCCCCGTCGCTATCCTCATTCTGCAGCTTGATAATCTCTCGAGCGATATCTTCGGCTAATCCTAGATAGCGGTAATCGTGGCTTTTTTTAGTATACTGCAATGCCGCAATCCCCAGCCAAATATTCGGTCCGCTATGCACTATATATTCGGCGGGGCTACCGTCGCTAGTGTAATAGGCATTGAGGAAACCCCCGTCTACTTTCTGGGCTCGATGAACAAAAAAATCCAGGATTTTTCTGGCGCGGTCAAGGTCTCCGAAATAAGTATAGGCCTGGGCTACCAAAGACTGATCATAAGTAAAGGCCCAATTAGCTATATCACTATCTCCTTCAAAGCTCATCACTAATCCTGTGCGCGGGTTTTGATGTAATTTTAACCACTGATACATCTTATCAAAGTTAGCTTTTGCTAACTGCGCTTTTTTTTGCCCTAAAGAAACGAGCTTGGTGCCAATGGCGCTCTCTTTATTCTTCAGTAAGGCTACCTGCGCTTCTAAGGACTCTTTTTCTTGGATTAACTGGCGAAGGTCGGCTTTTTCTTTCTCGGCATTTTTAATCTTTCCCTCTGATACTTTTATTCTTAATTGTAAATCGTGGGCTTCTTTATTGATATTTTTTATTTTATCGCTGGCTAACCTTGCCTCCTGAGTAACCTTTACTAGTTGCTCTACCAAGGCTTTATTGCCTCTGGTTAATTGAATATTAAAATAGGCATTTATACCAAACCCCGTTGCTAAGATAAAAATAACAAGCAGGGTAGCGGGGAGAAATAACTTTTTGGCACGGGCATAACGCATAATTCTTTTATTATAGCTAGCGTCGATTTTCTCATAAGCTAAACCTATAATATATGTTCCGGAAGCGCTATCCGTCTCTTGTATCCATATTACTGTCGCAAGGGCCGCTACTGGTTTTTGAAATAAAGGCATCTCTAGATTCAAAGATACCTTGACTCTCTGGCTTTTTATCAGCGCGGCTAATTCGGGCTTGAGGTTACTTATCGCAAGGCACAGGCCCCCTTTACCTATATTATTAGTAAACCCCTGCAGCCAATCCGACATAACCTTTAGATCATCCCAGCCCAAAAGCCTAAAACCAACCGGAAACACTGAATCCAAACGGATATATTTTCTATGCTCCGGACCATGATATTTTTTGCCGAACATGATTATCGCCTCTTTTCTAAAATTATCCGCTGTTTAATCTTCTTAGCCAGGCCTTCATAGAAATTTTTAAAGGCTGCATATTCATCTTCTAAAACCACGGCTCTCTTTAACTGTGCCTTTTGTTTAAAATATATCTTGCCGGATTCTTTCTTATATTCCACGCTAAAATCAAGCCAGGGGCTGTCCTCTTTGATATTATCCGGCATATACTTTATCATAAAATTGCGCGGCATGTCTATCTGGAATATTGCTTCTTTAGTATCCAAAATATCAAAGTCTATCGGGTAGCTGCGTTTATCCTTTGCCACCAAAGAGGCATCGAGGCTGGCCAGTTGAGGTAGAATTCTTAAATTCCCTGCGGAAGTGAAATACTCCGGGCCCCAAAATTGATAAGTCAATTCTACGGGCATATTAAGATCATTAAGATTCTTGATGTTGTAATTGTCTAGTTTTGAACCTATAGAAATATCTTGTATTTTTTCCTTCAAGGTCTGTTCGATTAATTCCGGCTGTGTATAAAGAAGCCAGTAACGTTGGGCTTGGTTATAAGCGCCAAGGCTAGAAACTGTTCTGGAAGCAGAGATGCTTTCGTCGGGCTTAAGGCCTATCTGAATGTATTGCCTAATAAGGTTAGAGTCCGCAGGGTATAGGGGGATCTCTTGTATTGCAAAATTATCTTCTTTAAACAATAGAACCTCTCGGCCCTGATCCGAAGCAGGTAAATCGCCAAAAGGACAGGTAGAAGCAGTAGGATCTAAAAATATTATTTTATTATTTAAGGATATGCCGGCGATGCAATGATTAAAAAGTACTGCCGGAAAATCTGGATTTAAATTATATGCTTCTTTGGTAGGGATAAGCACCGGATAAGCGGTTAACCCCGCCTCTTTGAGCATGGTTACCAAAAGTATAGCCTGGTCTTTGCAATCTCCGTACTTATTGGTGAATATACTAGCGGCGGAATGCGGCTCATAGCCTGCCTGGCCGTATTCTACGGCAACATAACGGATTTTTTGCGCGCAGAAATTATATATTGCCCTGGCCTTGGCCTCTTCAGTAGTAAGCCCCCTGGTCAATTGAATAACCTTATCCTTAATAGCGGCATCTGCCTTGATTTTATCTTTGGCTAATGACCACCACCAGTTGTAAATATCCTTCCATTGGCTAAAACTTGATATAAGTATAGCGGGATTTACCTCGACACCTGGCGGCATATTGGCCTCGGGAATAATCTGAGGAATATTTTTAAACTTCCAGGTATAGATTACGCGGCCGTCCTTGGTTTGGATATCGGGTTTAAGCTGGGCCTGAAAATTATTATAGCCTTCATTCAATGTCTTGAAATAAACGGTCTTTTCTTTAGGGCACTCTATAACAAAATTTGCGTAAATAACCGGCTCGGCTGCTTGTACTGAATAGGCTTCTACAAATTCTTTTTTATTAATCAGTTGGTTGCGGTAAACTTTGAGCTTATATTCTATGCTCGCCCCCTCGACGATTTCAGGAAAGGAAATGATGTAAACGCGTACGTTGCTGTATAAGGGAAAATTTAAATATTTGGAGACATCGCGTATGTGGCGGCTGCCTACCTCAACTACTGTCCCGTCTGGTTTAATGGTGCGGGCGTATTCCAACTCTACTTTTTCGTATGTGGAATCATATTCTATCTGGGTCTCGGAAAAACTTTCTTTTCCGCGCTCGTTTAAAATTTTAATCAAATAATGTAGTTTTGAAACTTGGGTATTTGCCTCGGTAATTTCGACTTTTTCGTCGCAATACAAGATTAATCCTCCTGCCTGGGGATAGATTTCGGCACTAGGGGCCTGGCTTAAAATTTTATATATTTCAGGGTCCAGTTCTTTAATATTGGCAACCTGGGCTTGTTTTTCGATAATATTTATACGCTCTGAAGCTAACCTCAAGAACTCTTTATCTTTAATTTTTTTATAAGCAGCTAATGCCTGGTCAAAGAGATTCATCTTTTCGCAAGTTTCGCCCTGGTAATAGAGAGTTTCTGCATCTAGACTGGCAAACTTATTAAAGATTTCTAAGGCATCGGTAAAATTATTGGTGCGGTAAAAGGATATTGCCAGGAATTTTTTCGCTTCTGGATGCTGAGATTTTTTTAATTCTAAAGCTGCCTGCGGAAAATCTCCGTGTTCGTAATAAAGCTTCCCCAAGGCAAAATGCAGTTGATCTAAGTCTTGACCTTGGGCAATGAGGTTTTTGTAGCGCTCTTGGGCTAGCCGGTAGTATGCCTGCGATTGTCGGGAGTAATGTTGGGCCTGACTTAATTCTTCCTTCTGAATGCAACCCGTTAGAAAAGTAAAAAGGAAAAAGAAAAAAGGAAAAAGCATAAGGTAAAAGGTAAAATTTGTAACTTTTAACTTTTTATCTGTATCTATAATAGGCATTGCAAGCTCCTTCGTTAGAAACCATGCATGGCCCCACAGGGGTATCGGGCCTGCATAGTCTAGCAAATAATGGGCAATCCTGCGGAGAAATCAGGCCCTTTAAGATATCCCCGCATCTACATCTGCTTAGAGGTCGCAGGTTAGAGATCGCAGGTTTAATTTTAAAGACCTTGTCTGCATCAAACTTTATAAAGGCATCCTTTAAATTAAGCCCGCTTTGCGGTATTTTACCTAAACCGCGCCAGCAGGCATCTTCTATTTTAAAGACTTGGGAAATTATCTTCCTTGCTTTGGGATTACCGTCTTTAGTTACGGCTCTGGTGTATTGATTAACTACGGCCGGTTTTTTCAGTTTTATCTGCCGCAGGACCAGATAAATCCCCTCTAATATATCCAGCGGCTCAAATCCTGCTACGCAACAGCTTATTTTATAACTTCTCGGTATAAATTCATAGGGTTTTGTGCCGATAACGCTAGAAACATGGCCAGGGCAAAGAAAAGCATCGAGATTGAGTTTTTTATCCTGGGCCAAATAGCGCATAGCCGCAGGAATTAATTTTAAAGAAGATAAGAAATAAAGATTCTGCAGATTTTCTTTTTTCCCCGCAAGTATAGTCAGCGCTATTGTGGGTGCGGTGGTTTCAAAACCTACGGCTAAAAAGATAACCTTCTTTTTGGGATTAGCCCGGGCTATTTTTATGGCATCCCAGCAAGAATATAAAATACGTACATCGGCCCCTTCGGCTCTCTGTTTCTCTAAGCTGGATACGCTCCCTGGCACACGCAGCATATCCCCAAAACTTAAGATAATGGTATCTTTTAATTTTGCCAAAGTGATAGCTTTATCAATATAATTCTGGTCGGATACACAGACAGGGCACCCCGGTCCTGCGATAAATCTTATGGAAGAAGGCAGTAAACTCCCCAAAGCAAAACGGCAGAAATTCTGCGTATGCGTACCGCAGACCTCCATAATCCTGATATTATCTTTTGGCGCGATGCGCATAATCTCATCTGTGGTTTTTTTAATCAAGGTTTTATTACGGAATTCATCAATGTATTTCATCAAACATCCTTAATGTCTCTTTGGCTTGTTCGGGGTCTAATTTTTTAATGGCAAACCCTGCGTGGACAATGACATAATCTCCTTTTTTTAGGGAAGATAGCAACTGAATATTAATCTGGCGCTTAAGCCGGCCAGCCTCTACCTGGGCAAACTCTCCCCGAATAATTTTAATTTTCATGGGTATAGCCAAGCACATTTTAATTCCTCACTCCCCCTACCATGGCCTGGCCTAATGATAGGCCAGAATCATTACAGCTTAATTTTTGGTGCGTAAATACGCATAGGTTTTTTTGCTGAAGTAACCCTAGGGACATTTTTAGCAAAAGTTTATTTTGAAAGACCCCGCCGGATAAAACTACTTTTTTTATTCCGGTCTTTTGGCTGATTTTTAAACTTATCTTTTGAATAATTTGGGCAACCGTAAAATGAAAAGCATAAGCAATCTTTGCTTTGGTTACATTTTTTCTTAAATCCGAAACTATGCCTTTAAAAATAACGGTGGGGTCTATAATATATTTATCTTTTTGCTTAATAATTTTAAATTCATAGCCCATAGCCTCTAGTCCGTAGCCCGTAGCTATTTTTTCTAACTCTATCGCCAACTCAGCTTCAAAATGAGCTTTATCTTTGGACAAGACAAGACTACTAACAGCATCAAATAATCTACCCATACTGCTGGTTGAGGGCGTATTGAAGTTTTTTTCATGCATGCTTTTTAAGACCCGCCATTTATTTTTGTCCATCCTCCTGACAAAATCAATATCTAATTTTAAAAAATTATCTTTATATGCTGTATAAAGCCAAAAGGCAGCAAGCCGCCCAGGCTCTGATATTGCCCTTTCCCCTCCTAAAAGAGGAACTTCCTTTAAGGAGGCGCATCTTGTAAAATTTTTATAATCACAAAGTAAAAACTCACCACCCCATAAGGCGTGATCATGGCCTAAGCCAGTGCCGTCAAAAGCCACGCCGATTACTTTTTCATTCTTCAAGCCGTTCTCTGCCATGCAACTGGCAACATGGGCATGGTGGTGCTGAATTAAAAAGATGCTGCCGGATACCGGCAATAATTGCTGGGCATATTTTGTAGATTGATATTCTGGGTGCAGGTCGCAGGCAATAATTCTCGGTTTTTTTCGCAAAAAATATCCGACAGATTTACTAAATTTTAAAAAATCATCCGGCTTATTTAAATCCGGATGCACCCGGCTGATATAGGCAAAATTACCATTAGCTAAACAAACCGTATTTTTGGCTTGAGCGCCCAGCGCCAGAACGGCTTTCTTTAATCTAAAGGGAAGCTTTATTTTGTTAATCTCCATGTTTTAAAAGCCGCGCATATTCTTTAATAAAAACTTGCGTTAGCATCTCTTTATTGGCCTTGTTCGGCGACCAGTATTCTTCTACGGAAGCTACCGGCATAATTCCCATTAAAGAATTGGTTAAGAATATTTCATCTGCATGATAAAGGTCCTGAAGGCTAAATTCGCCCTCTTGGATTTTTATCTTAACTTTTTTAGCCAAATCAAATACCGCCTTTCGGGTGATACCTGCTAAAGCGCCGCATTCTAAGGATGGGGTAAACAAATCTTGAGCCTTGACTAAAAATATGTTGCTATGGCTAGCCTGGGCTAACACCTTACGGTTATTTAACATAATTACCTCTTCAAATCCTTTTTCTTTGGCCTGAATATAGGCCAGTTGATAAACAAGATAGTTCTGGGATTTTATTCCGGATAAAAAAGAGCCTTCATTGCATTTGGTTTGGCTGATCTGGCAGCTAAAACCTTTCTTGTATTTTCCTAAAGGATAGGGTTGGTATTTTTCAGCCGTAATAGAAATTTCGCAACCGTGTTGGGCCTTCCATAAATTTAACCTCACCTTAGCATCCTTAAGGTCATTGATCTCTACGGTTTTATGAATTGCTGTTTTTATTTTAGCGGTAGAATAAGGAGTTTTTATTTTGATTAACCTAGAGGACCCCTGCAGCCTCTTGAGGTGTTGGTTTAAATAAACTATTTTACCCTCGCAGGAACGCATGGTCTCAAACAAGCCCCAACCGTAGAGAAAGCCTGGTTGAAAGAGAAAAGCCTTTGCTTCTTCAATAGGAATAAATTTGCCATTAAGAAATACAATTTCTTTTAACATATCGCCTCCATCATTCCTTTTGCCTTCACCAGGGTTTCCCGGTATTCTGCTTCTGGCTGAGAATCAGCCACAATACCGCCGCCAACTCCGAAACTAACCTCTTTTCCTTTTTTTAAAATAGTACGGATTAAAATATTTAGGTCCATATTGCCGCAAAAACTTAAGTATCCTAAGCTGCCGGTATAAATTGACCTAGAGGTAGGCTCTAATTCCTCTATAATCTCCATAGCCCGAATCTTAGGACACCCCGTAATAGAACCGCCGGGTAAACAGGCGCGTAATAAATCGATTCTATCTTTATCTTTGTGTATTCTTCCTTTTACGGTGGCAGTAGTTTGAAATACGGTATTATATTTTTCCAGCTGTCGTAATTTAGGGACGGTTATGGAATTATAATTACAGACCCTGCCTAAATCATTCCTTTCTAAATCCACAACCATTAATAACTCTGCTTTGTCTTTTGAACTAGCAAGAAGGTCTTTTCTAAATTTTCTATCTCTAGACCTTATTGAGGAGCGCGGCCGGGTGCCTTTCATCGGCCGGGTAACAACAATATCTCCTTTTAATCTTAAAAACCCTTCCGGAGAAGAGCTTAAAATTTGGCATGGCCCGGCATCAAAATAAGCATTAAAATAAGCCGGGCTGATTTTACGCAGGCGTTGATAAATCTCTAAAGCTGTGAAGTGGGTCTTGGCATGAAAGCCTTGCGAAAGATTAACCTGGTATATATCCCCTTTCTTGATATAATCTTTGGCTTTCTTGACTGCCTTAATATAGTTATCTTTGGTAAAATTTGATTCTAATTGCGCGCCTATTCTTCTTGGGCCCGTATCTTTTTTTTGAAGATGCTGTGGCTTTTTAAAATGAGAAAGCAAATTATAAATTTTCTTAAAATTAGCCTCTGCCAAGGCCCTGCCGGTGCGATATGTGGTTTCGGGGAATCCTGCAGAAAAAATAAATAATAGCCGTTTTAAGTGGTCAATGATAATGATGGTATTATAAAACCCGAAAAGGTAATCCGGCACCCTGGCATAAGGCGGATTTTCATTTTTGATTTTATCTGCTAGCAATAAAGCCGGATCATAGGCGCAATAACCCACTGCGCCGCCTAAGAACGGAATATCAGTATTGCTCGGGGAAATCTTGTATTTATTTAGCATCTGCCGTAATTCCCTAAAAGGAGTACCCTTATCTTTTTTCAATATAAAAAATGGTTCCGCCCCTAGAAAAGAATATCTGCCTAAATAATAGTTAGAGTTAAGGCTACTGTCCAAGAAAAAACAGTTTCTTTGGCTGCTTAAGGCCCTAAAGACTTCAAAAGGCTCTAACTTTAATCTATAGGATTTCAAGATGTAGTATGCCATCTATTCTAAAAATGCGTTCGTCATTTTTTAAACAACAGTATCCTATCAGGTAAGCGGTATTTCTTTCCTGTTTAATCTCTTTTGGAATAATTTCCCGTTCGCTAATTTCACTAGAACGAGAGATATATTTTATTTTTAGCTTCACTCCTAAATCCATGGCTTCCTGAATCTGGGCGATCTTCTGATTATGTATGTCGGTAACAAAGCGTGAATTAACGGCAAATAACCCCAAGAAACTAGTATAATCTCTGATGCCTTTAGCATCCAGGATATTCTTTAGCCTATTAAATGCCTCCCAGGTAAGCTCTACGTCGCCAAGCGCCCGGTGTTTTTGTTCGGTTTCAATACCGAGGGCCTTGGCCACAAACCAAAGGGCATAACACTCTAGGTTCGGCAAAAGCCGCCGGGCCATAGTTAATATATCCACAGTTATAAGATCTGGGGGTAAACTATTACCTAACAGTTTTAATTCATTAGCTAAAAACTCTAGATCAAAGGGTGCATTATAGGAACACAGGCAGCTTCCTTGGATAAATTTTAAAAAATCCGGCATAATTTTTTCTATTGCAGGTGCATCCTTTAACATATCTGTTGTGATATGGTTGACGGCGCTGGCAGCTGGGGAAATAGGCCTTTTAGTGTTAACGAGGGTCTGAAATGCCGCGATTCTCTCTTTGCCCTTAAATCTAATGCCAGCAATCTCTATAATCCTATCCCCGGACCGCGGCTCTAGGCCGGTTGTCTCAGTATCGAATATGGTAAATTCAACTTCCTCTATGTTTATGTTTCTTAGCATCTTAGCCTGTTACCTATGGCCTTTTTGCGATATAAGCCGGCACTAACTGTACCGGATGGTACGATAATTTTACTTTTTTTAAGTTCTCCAGGCCTGAATCATCCATGATATTCACATATTCTTCTTTGATTTCCTGGGCAAATTTACGGAATATATACTGCGCAA
>MHGH01000018.1:46439-48667 GCA_001805465.1 Omnitrophica WOR_2 bacterium RBG_13_41_10
ATGGATAAGTCGGTTATTTCGTATAAAATACAAAAGGTACCTTTGTTTAATTTAAAACCAAAAGTAAACCCGGCGACTTCTTGATTTATCTTGACTATTCTTGCGGTAATATTTAAATCCTGAAAGTTCTCTAACGCTACTTCCAGGGAAATCAAGCTATCCTGCATCATTGCCTTATATACCGGATCTTCATTCTGAATCAAGCGCCCTTGCATCCAGCGGCGGCATAATTTCAGGCAATCTTTTTTATCTTTTGCTAAAAAAACCCTGTATTGCGGCTGGTAATGATTAATAAAATAATTATATGCCGCGCGCTTAGATTTAAATCTGTTTCCTTTAAGCATAGCTAAATCTACTCTTTTACAGAGGTAATCAAAAGATTTAACCCTAAGGTCCAACCCCAAAGACTTATAAAAATTAACATTCTCTTCTTCGATATTCTCTATCCGGGAGATCTCGCTATTTTTATTGGTGCGGTCAAGCGCTGTAAAAACCTTCGCCAACACAAAAGGATTATTTTCTTTTGATAGAGGTTCTAGATACAGGAATGTACCGATTTTATCGCTAAAAAATACGCAAAGGCTGCCTTCTATTACTTGCCATTCTATATCAAAAAGCTTTTTCCAGATATAGATATTGGCGAAGTTATAGACGGATAGTTTATGCTCTCCTAAATGCAGGTATTTTTTAAATATCCCCTCATCTTTAAGGGATAGCCTATTTAATCTCATTATCGATATTTAATTCCAGTACCTCTTTGACATCTTCGTATGCCTGAAGGATCTGCGGGTTCTCTTTGAGGATCTTTAATTGTGCGGGTGAGTTCAAAAATTCAGCCAAATATTCAGAATATTCCTTAAACTTACTGTTGTTTATATTCTCTCTTATATAAGGACAGTTTAAATCAACGGTCAAAAGCACTTTTTTGTCCCGTAAATTTATGAGAAACGGATAGAGCTGGCATTCAAAAGGCCGCAAAGAATAAATTTTACATTTATTGCTTTCTAGCTCTAAGCACGGGCAGATAAACCCGTTTTTATCCGGATTGGCAATAGGTAATAAACGCCTGTCAGCAGAAATATAAACCTGTCCTATCTTTCTATCCAATAAATCCTGAATCTCTTGGTCTAAAAGGCAGGGGCTCCAGACAGAATTTACTTGGGTAAATCTACAGCAACCCTGACAGCTCAGGCAAAACTCCTGTGGCACAAACTGTTTGATCATTTAACAATGCTACCTAATTTCATTTTTCTTTCGGGGCTGACAATTACTATGCCAGTTTCATCAGATGCGGCCAATAGCATACCTTGGCTTTCTACCCCGCGTAAAACCGCAGCATCCAGATTATCCACTACCACTACCTGCTTTCCTACAAGCTCTTCTTTAGCATAAGAGCCTCTTATGCCGGCTACCAGCTGCTTGGTTTTATCTCCTAAATCTACGGTAATGATATACAGCTTATCCGCATTAGGATGCTCGCTAACTTCTTGTATCTGCCCAACTTTCAGCTCTAATTTTCTGAAATCCTCTATGCTTGCCATTAAATTTACTCCTTTTCTCTCGACAGATGCGGGATTACCTAAACTGCTCCTTTACTTTGGGGTAAAATTGTTTTTTTTAATTTCATTGACCTGCAGTTATTTGTTGCATTGGTAAAAAACAACCTATAACAAGTAGATAGGTCCCAGCGATAATAAGAAATACAAAAATTGAAACATTTAGAATCATGACTTTCTTTTTGTCAGCAATTTTTTCTTTTATAATTGTTGTAATCCCAATAATAGCTAAAATCGAAAAACAGATAATCGAGGTTATCGGTATTCTTACCTTAAAACTGTAATATAATGCAAGAAGTTGCTTTGTAACATACCCACAAAAAATCAAATAAGCACAATTTAAGAAAAGAAATATATTACTGATTATTTTCATCATCTCCTCCCTTTCCCCCAATTATACCACTTCCATTCCAAAATGGTAAGAGTTTTAGAGAGAGTACGAAAGAAAGGTGCGGTGGGAGTGCTTAAATAGATATTTTGGAGATTTGCTAATTATTACCCTGTGCCTATTTTGTGCCTTTTTTATGTTAAAATCCGTTAAAGTTTATTAAAGTTGGTTAAAAATAAAAAAGCCCTGTAACCTGCTTACAGAGCTTGATTTACTGGCGGGGCCTATTCTATAAGGTTCTCACCTTTTATGAGGTCCCGATTGATAATAAGTTATCACAAGAA
>MHGH01000019.1:0-1082 GCA_001805465.1 Omnitrophica WOR_2 bacterium RBG_13_41_10
ACCTCAAAAATTTACTTTGCCAAGCGACAGAACATTTGGAGGTGTAGCGATGAATAAATATTTCTTATACTCCCGCAAATCTACCGACAACGAAGACATGCAGGTTTTGTCTATTGAATCGCAGATAAACGAACTGCGCGAGTTTGCCAAGCGAGAAAAATTAGAGATTGTTGATGAATTCACTGAAGCAAAGACAGCCAAAGAGCCAGGGCGACCGATATTTTCTTTTATGTTGAGCCAAATAGAGAAAAATTTCGCTAATGGTATTCTCGCTTGGCATCCGGATAGGCTTGCCCGCAACTCAATTGATGGTGGAAAGATTATTTATTTGATAGATACCGAAAAAATTACTGATCTACGTTTCCCCACTTATCGTTTTGACGCCACGGCGCAAGGAAAATTCATGTTATCTATCGCCTTCGGACAAAGTAAATATTACGTGGATAATCTTTCCGAGAATGTTAAGCGTGGTTTACGCGAAAAACTGCGCCGTGGCGAATGGCCTGGCTGTGCGCCGCTCGGCTACTACAACGACGTAGTAACCCATACTGTAAAACCAGACCCGGAAAAATCACGTTTTGTTTATAAGGCGTTCGATTTATACGCCACAGGCAATTACTCGCTTGAGGAGTTATTAAGAGAAGTACACAGATGGGGTTTAACTGCGAAAGCGGGCAAGCCTATCTTCAAGAGTTGCTTGGCAAAGATGCTACGGAATCCTTTTTATTACGGACATATGATTTATAAGGGCGAAGAATACGAGGCGAGCCACCCGCCGCTTGTCTCTAAGAAAATTTTCGATAATGTTCAGGAGGTCTTAGAGCAGAAAGCAAAGCCGATGAAGAAAGGTAAAATAAAATTTTCTTTTACTGGTCTTATAAAGTGTGGTGAATGTGGCGCAAGTATTACCGCTGAGCTTAAAAAAGGACATATTTATTACCGCTGCACAAAAAAGATTACCGACTGTTCGCAAAAGTATCTTAGGGAAGAGGCTTTGCTTGAGCAGATTAACAATGCAATTTTAAAAGTATTTATAGACAATAAGGCTAAAGAGAAAATTATTAACCGCTTTGAAGAATTAG
>MHGH01000019.1:1093-1422 GCA_001805465.1 Omnitrophica WOR_2 bacterium RBG_13_41_10
GGCAAAGCCTCTTCCTCGCTTGCTCGCCAAGCCGCTGATAAGTTAAAAGAGTTTGACGAGAAGATAGAAAGGTTAATTGATCTTTATATTGCAAAGGAAATCTCGCAAGAAGAATACCAACAAAAGAAAGCCAAATTGCTTAACGAAAAGAAAGATTTGCAGGAGCGGCTTGGCGAGATAGAGAAAACAGGCAGCGGGTGGCTCGAACCGGCGAAACAATTCGTAACTACATGCAACACGGCGGGTTCTGTCGCTTGGCAAGGAAACCCTAGCGCAAAGCGCGATTTTTTAAAAATTCTCGGCTCGAACTTTATTTTAAAAGACAGAAA
>MHGH01000019.1:1518-26646 GCA_001805465.1 Omnitrophica WOR_2 bacterium RBG_13_41_10
AGCCACTCGCTCTACCAACTGAGCTACGGGGGAATTAGATTATTTATTTTAACTTAAGATTACTTTTAAATCAAGGGCTAAATAATCTGCCTTTCTAAGCTTTTAATTTTATTATCGATTTCGCAATTTAGTTTCTCTATCTCTTTAAGGCGACGGCCGTATTCTCTGGCTGTATTCTCATCACGGTAAATATGCGGATTGGATAAGGCGCGCGCCTTGGCATAGCTTTCCAGGCGCAGTTCTTCTTTTTCCTGCTTTAGTTTATTTATTTGGTTGTGTAAAGTTAAATTGTGGATTTTACGTTGCTTCTCCTGGTCTTTACGTATCCTCTCTGCCTCCTTTGCTTTTTCTTTTGCCTTTTCTTTTGCATCATCTCTTTTGGGCTGTTTGACTTTGGGCCTATACGTTTCGATAATTATCTCTGCCTGGTCTTTTTTCTCTAAATAATAGTCAAAATTGCCGGAAAATTTCCTGATCCTTCCGTCTTTGACCTCAAAAACTTTATTGGCCACTGAACGCACAAAATAAATATCATGGCTGATAAAGATAATCGTGCCTTGATATTCGTTTAAGGCCTTAATCAGGGCTTCTACCGCATCCACGTCCAGATGCGTGGTCGGCTCATCAAGCAGAAGAAAATTAGGCGGATTAATTAAAAGTTTAGCTAAAATAAGCCGGCTCTTTTCGCCTCCGGAAAGCACCAAAACCTTCTTATCGGCGTCATCGCCGGTAAATAAAAATGCTCCCAAAATCGTGCGGATAACTGTTTCCGACATAAAACCCGGCGCTGCAGAATAGGCTTCTTGAAGGACTGTGTTTTCTAGGTTTAAGACATCCATACGGGTCTGGGAGAAATATCCGATATCCACGTTGTGGCCAATGGTACGTGCGCCGCTATCAATATCAATCACCCCGGCAAGAATTTTAAGAAGTGTAGATTTTCCTGCGCCATTTTCACCGGCTAAAACTGCCCTTTCGCCTTGTGAAACCTCAAAATCCAAATCCCGATAAACCCGGATATCGCCGTAAGACTTAGAGATTTTTTCTAATGCCATGACCTTATAGCCGCTTCTTTGCGCCTGGGGAAATTGAAAATTCTTTATGCTTTCCCGCGGGTCAGGCGGAATAACTATTTCCTGCATTTTCTCCAAAGCCGTGCGCTTGGCGCGCACCTGGGAGGCCTTATTCGGCTGGGCATGAAAGCGGGCAATAAACTTCTCTAATTGTTCCCGTTTTTTCTCCTGCTCTTTAAATTGTTTTGAAAGAAAGGTGCGCCTCTCTTCTCTAATTTTCTCGTACTGCTCATAGTTTCCGCGAATCTTGGTAATGATGCCGTTTTCCAGAATGAGCGTATAATTGGTCACTTCAGTTAAATAGGCCCTATCGTGGGAAATTATAATAAAGGTGCCTTTAAACAGGTTGAGAAAATCATTTAGCCACAGCGCGGCATTTAAATCTAAATAATTGGTCGGCTCATCCAGCAAAAGAAGGTCGTAGTGATAAGTAAGTATCTTGGCCAAGAGAGTGCGCATCTGCCAGCCGCCACTCATCTGGTTTATCGGACGGTTAAAGTCTCTTTCCTTAAAACCTAAGCCCATTAAGATTTTTTTGGCCTTGTGTTCCAGTTCAAAGAAATCAAGTATCTCTAATTGATGCGTGATTTCCCCGTATTGTTTTGAACCGGCCGCGCCTTTTTCTTCCAGCGCCTCTTTTTCTTTCTTTAAGCCCATGATCTGCTCATTGCCTTCGGTTAGTTCCGATAGAACCGTGCGTTCGGACCTGAAGCTTGCCTCCTGCGGAAGATAACCGATATGGATATTCTTAAGGGCCTGGATATTTCCGCCAGATGCCTCAATCTCACCTAAAATCAAGGAAAATAAAGTAGTCTTTCCTGAGCCATTCGGCCCTATAAGGCCAATTTTTTCGCCGCGGTTGATATTAAGTGAAATATTTTCGAAAAGGGTTTTTTTACCGTACGCCTTGGAAAGATTACTGATGGTAATCATAGATTAAACGTCACGGCGGGATTCTAGGGCCTTGGAAAGAGTGGCGGAATCTGCGTATTCTAAGTTCGAACCCATCGGTATGCCTACACCGATACGGGTTAATTTTACTCCTAGAGGTTTAATTAACTTTGCCAGATACAATGCCGTGGTCTCCCCTTCGGTATCGCAATCCGTGGCAATAATTACTTCTTTGATGTTGTTTTCTTTTATCCTATTCATCAGGCCATCAATTTTTAAATCACTAGGGCCTCTTCCTTCTAAGGGGGATATGGAACCTAACAATACATGGTAGACGCCATGAAAATCCGCGCTCTTCTCTATCGCGGTCACATCCGTGGGCTTCTCCACAATACAAATAATATCTTTCTTGCGCTGTGTATCCTGGCAAATCTTACAGAGTTCTTCTTCGCTTAAATTATTGCAAATTTTACAAAATCGCACGTTCTCTTTGACTTTAGATATAGACTCTGTCAAAGCCTTTATATCGTCCCGGGAAGTTCCTAAGATATAGCTGACGATACGCTCAGCGCTACGCCTACCTATGCCGGGAAACCTGATCAATCGCTCGATTAATTTTTCAATAGATTCGGTGTAATTAGCCATTAATCTTCCTTGATCACTCTGCCTTTAAACATATCCAAGGCTGACTGCAAAAAGGGGCTATGATTATTATTTTCTTTGATCTTTGCCGCCTCATCGGAAAGAATAAAATTTAATCTAATACGAATATTCAACAAATCCGCTATGGCTTTTTCTATCAGCGCCCTATTTTCCTGAGAAGCCAAGGCTTCTTTATGCAGGGAATAATTCTTGGGAAACCCTATAGTTAAAATATTCTTTTCAAATTTTATAAGCTCACCTTCCTGTAAGTAAGTAGCCGCGGAAATCTTGGCCTTTTCTAACTTGCTAATAATCTGCGGCCAGGAGGCCTTAATAGTATCTAAAGGAATGGTTTCGTGATGCGTTAAAGATGGAGGCGGCTCGCTTGCTTCTTCCTTTACCTTAGGATTATCTGGGGTATGTTTGGATAAAGAGCTAGCGCGTTTATCCTGGCTCAATTTCACCAAGCTGATCTCCAGGGGGATCCTTAAAGAATCCAATCTTTTAGAAATCTCCTGGGTATTCACCAGAAGATTAAAAGCAGCAAATATCTCCTCTAAACTGAAAGAGCCGGACTGTTGTAATAATTTTTCACAGACATCCTGCGGCAGGTCAATGAGTTTAGAATCTGCCTTGGCAATCTTGGTCACCATAAGATTACGGAAATGTTCAATCAGGCTATTGAGGAATAAATTTATATCCTTGCCTTCATCAATGGCGCTATTTAGTATCCCCAGGGCAGCCTTGGCATCCTTTTGGATAATTTTTTCCGTTAATTCAAATAATAGGTCCTGCTCAATTAAACCTAAAACAGAAATAACATCCTTTAAAGATATCCTGTTTTTAGAAAAAGACACCAGCTGGTCTAAAACCGATTCCGCATCTCTTAAGGAACCGTCGCTGCTTTTGGCTATTGCCAGAAGCACTTCTTTATCTACGTCTATCTTCTCTTCTGCGACAATCTTCTCTAATTGCGCAATAATCTCCATGGTGGGAATCCTGCGAAAATCAAAACGCTGGCAGCGGGAAAGTATGGTCGGGATTACCTTCTGCGACTGGGTAGTAGCAAAGATAAATTTTACGAATTCAGGGGGCTCTTCTAAGGTCTTAAGAAGCGCATTGAATGCCTCAGTGGTAAGCATATGCACTTCATCAATGATGTAGATTTTATATTTTCCTGAAACAGGGGAAAATTTGACATTCTCACGCAATGTCCTTATCTCATCAATGCCGCGATTAGAGGCTCCATCTATCTCAATGACATCCATACTGCGGCCCTGGCTGATCTCCAAGCATGCGCTACATTTCTGACAAGGGCTAACCGTAGGGCCATCTTTACAATTAAGGGATTTAGCCAATATCCTGGCTGTAGAGGTTTTGCCTACGCCGCGCGGCCCGGCAAATAGATAGGCATGGGCTAACCTATTTTTCTCTAACGCGCTCTTTAAAGTAGTAACAACGTGCTTTTGGCCGACAATATCATCAAAATTCTGCGGCCGCCATTTTAAGGCAAAAATAAGATATGACATATTTTTATTTATACCAGAAATTTACCTAAAAAGCAACAGAATTACCAGTATTGCGCAGTTCAATCCTGCCACCAAAAAACAGGTCTGGGTAATGCCAAGGACCGGCACCAAAATTACTCCTGCCAGAAGCGCCCCTAAGCAAGAACCCAATAGATCCAGCCCATAGCTTAATCCGGCTATGCGGCCGACATCCTTATTATACTGAAGGCAAATCTTATTGGCTAAAGGAAATTGAAATCCGCCGATAAATCCGGCTACTACCGGCAACAATGGAAAAAAAATATTTGAGCCGGCCCAGAGAACAGCCTGATTTTTTGCAGCCACTAGCCAATAGAATAATAAAGGCAGCATTAAAGGATAAGCGCATATGCTTAGCTGCGTCCAGATGAATGCCTGCCGCGGTTCTTTCATTTTAGGCATGATCTTAATAATCAGCCAGCTGCCCAATGCCAGGCCAATCATAAAAGAAGTAAGGATAAACCCCAGCTTATAAAATAAATAACCGTAAATAATCTGAAAAGAGAGTAATATCAGAACCTGAAAGATAATCTCGCTAAAACCGGTAGTCATTACTGCGCTAAGCACAGCCTTATTTAGGCGATTCTTGCATCTTATTATGGTTACGGCCAAGAAGATAATCAAAGCATAAATAAAAAATGTAACCTTCCAGACCCTTGGCCCTGTGGCAGCTTTCAGTATTTTGCTAAATAACGAATCCCTAAAATAGCTGGACCAAAAAATCGTATTATAATAATAGGAAACCGGACGAAAATCATAATTAAGCTTAATGCCATTCTTTCTTTTTAATGCATTAGCGATATACAATAATCTCTGCGGGGATAGCCTAGAAAATAAATAATATTCACGCACATATTTAATATCCAGGGTTCTTTCTCGAGCTTGCTTCATTAAATATTTATAATCGTAGGTAAGTACGCCGCTTTTGTTAGAGGCCAAAAAATAGGCCGTATCGCCGGGTATTACTTTAATATCCGGAAAAACCTCTTGCAAAGAAAAATAAAGTGAACTCAAGAAATTCTGCAGTTCCTCATTGATATAATTTTCCGATGAAGTTACCCCAAAAGAAATAATTCCGCCTTCTTTCAAAACTTTATTTGCCTCTTTAAAGAATTCTACCGTATAGTATCTGTTTAAATGGGCAGTGCGCGGGCCCCCCAGGGCCATAATAATACAATCGTATTTTCTATCGGTATTCTTTATAAAAAGCCTGGCGTCTATATTCTTAAGGGAGACTTTTTTATTCTCTAAAGGCGCGTAATATTCAACCGGAAGATAATCTTTTGCAGTCTTTATGATTAAAGGGTCCAACTCCAAATAGTCAACTCTCTGGACAGGGTGTTTAATAATCTCTTCTATTAATCCGCCTACTCCCCCGCCTATTAAAAGCACATCACGAGGAGCAGGATGTTCCAGAAGCGTAAAATGTACTGCCTCTTCTCTGGTTTGCCTATCCGGCACCGTATAAAGATGTAACCCTGTATCAAAAAAAGAAAATTCATCGGCTTTTTTTGTTAAAACAATATTACCGTAGATAGAATTTTTGGATGAAATCAGCTCTTCAGGCTGCCATTGTTTTTTTAAAGAGTATTTATCTAACCTTCCCCAGGCATGAGATATCCAAAAAGAGAATATTACCAGGCAGGTTACGGATAAAATACTGAACAAGGCTGTTTTAAATTTATTTTCTTTGGAAAAAATAAGCAAAATAAAAGCTGCGATAATATTTAAGGAGCTTAGTATCCCCGCAATAGTTATCGCACTAAACATACGAATCAAAATAAAGCTTGTCAACAGCCCTCCTAATATAGCGCCTATGGCCTCTAACATATAGACCCTGGCGATGCTGGATTCCGGGCTATCCGTTTTATTCTGATAAACCCTGCAGGCAAGCGAAAACATAAAGCCGATAATGATGCATATCGGCGCTAAAATAATAAAACTAGAAACTATCATTAGAAAAAATGATGCGGTTTCACCCGGTAATATATTGAGCGTGCTTCTCGTGGATCTTAATAAGATAATATTAGTGGGAATAAAAAAAGAAAGGCCAACCTGACATAAAGAAAATAGCGTAATTCTATTTTTTATTTTATCGCTAAAGACTCCTAAAATAGAACTACCAACTGCCCCTGCAATAAGCCAGGCCCCTAAGATTAAACCGATGGATAATTCATTGCCATAAAACACAATGAGCAGCTCCCGCATAAAAACAATCTGGGAAGCCATGGCAGTAAAGCCAGAAAGGAGTATGGCAAAAATCATAGTCTTTTAAAAAAACTTAGCCCTAACAAGATAAGTAACGATGCAGCGGCTATCCTAAAGGCCAATTTGCTTTTTTCCGAACGCAAAAAACGGGCAGTAACGCCGCCGAGTATACCGGTTAATACGCCTGTCACCAATAAACCGGAAACAAAGGTGCCTAAGCCGAAGAACAAGGCATAAAACATCCCGTCAAATGCGGTTTTAGACATTAGTGTTATCTGAAAAAGTAAAGTTACCAACGGCGCACAAGGAGTTATCCCGATGGCAAACCCTAAAAGAAAAATTCCGCCGAAATTATATACTTTATTATGTGCGCCCTTACAAGTGAAATCCGCTTCTTTTCTGTTAAGGAGAATAAAAACCCCCAAAAGAATGCTGATTACGCCGCTAGAGGACCTAAAAAATAATACTGAACCTGAATTGATAAATTGCCTAAGCGCCATTGCGGATAAGCCGGCTAAAAATCCTAAGGTAACGTAGGCTAATAATCTCGCCAAAAAAAATACGATTACATCTTTTATGGCCGGAACAAATCTTTTTTTACTTGCTGTAACATAGGTAATCAATACCGGCGTACAGGTCAAAAAACAAGGGCCGATAATCCCAAAACTAAACCCTATGCCGAAAATCTGTAAAAAGGTAATAAAATTATTCAAGGCTGGTTAATCTTTGCTCCATATGCCGGATATCTTATAACCGCAGAACTTGCACTTGCCGTCTTTAATATTGTTCTTGGTAATTTCATAACCGAGCCTGCCGACCAGCAATTTTTTGCAATTCGGGCAATAGGTATTTTCTTGGAGGGAACCGGGGACATTCCCGATATAAACATACTTCAGGCCGACCTCTTTAGCAATACGGTATGCCTCTTCGAGTTTGTTAATAGGGGTCGGCGGGAGGTTTTGAAGCTTAAACGCGGGCATGAAACGACTAAAATGTATAGGCACATCATCGCCTAAGTTTTCTTTAATCCACAGGCACATCTTTTTTATCTCCTGGGGGTCGTCATTTTCACCCGAAATAAGCAAATTAGTTAACTCAAGCCATACCCCTTGTTTTCTTATGGTTTTGATAGTCTCTAAGACCGGCTCCAGCTCAGCCATCATTCCCATTCTGTTGTAGAATGCCTTGTTAAAGCCTTTTAGGTCAATATTTACCGCATCCATATATTTCAATAATTCCTTAAGCGGCTCAGGGTTAATATAACCGCAGCTATGCATACCGTTTTTTAAGCCGTTTTCTTTAGCCAGTTTTGCGATATCCAGCATGTATTCATAAAATACCGTCGGCTCGGTATAAGTATAGACGATAAATTTACAGCCGCTTTTTTTAGCTTCGCTCACTACCTCTTGCGCAGACATATTATAATTTTGGGTCTCATCGGGCTTGGCCTGCGATATCTGCCAATTCTGGCAAAACAGGCAACGCATATTGCATCCGGCAACAGCAATAGAAAATGCGCATTCACCCGGCAATACATGAAAAAAAGGTTTTTTCTCAATGGGGTCAATATTTACGGCAATGGGATTTCCGTAACCTAAGGTATAAAGCGCGCCGTCTTTATTAATTCTCACTGTGCAGATACCTCTTTGCCCTACATCGAGGACACATTTGCGCGGGCACAACAGGCATTGCACGATATTATCTCTTACCTTCTGCCAATAACTGGCTATATGTGGCCTTGCTTGAAGTTTCTCTTGAGCAAAAAGATAGCCCGTCGTAAAAATGAATATTAATGCCGCCGCTAAAATTACCACTATAAATTTTTTCATTTTAATGCCTGGTAAATAAAAAACGGAGAGGCTGGGATTTGAACCCAGGGGCCCAGTTGCCCAGGCCAATTGCTTAGCAGGCAACTCCGATCAACCGCTCCGGCACCTCTCCTGTCATTAATTACTAAAATAATTTTTAAACTTATTTATATGTTTTGGATTCGAACTTCCTATCTCCGCAAAATATCTCTTTACTTCTAATCCTGAAGAGATTGACACATTATCTCCATTCAATGAAACTCTATATCCTAATCTCCTTAATACTTTAAATACAAACCTTAGCAATGGTTTTGAACGATTACCAAAACCTAATTTTAGATATGTATAAGCTTTACCTCTAACGCTATACTTATGATAATACAAACCTCCATCTGTATCCATTAAGCCGCGTAAACAAGCTGTTTCGTATTGTGGATTTTTGTTTATCCAACGCGGAACCCCTGTTTGATTTTTTACTTTATTTCCTACCTTGAGCCCACGAGATATCAAGAAATCAACCAAGTTAGAACTATTTAGTACGATATCGGCACCATAGCTTTTTCTGCGTTTATGTATATGATAATCAACAAGAAACAATTGCCTTATTATTTTACATATATATTCCGCATATTCGCGGTCTGTCTTATTATTAAAACTTATCGTAATTTGATGATTGCCAGACAATCCGCCATCACCTAACATAATACCAATAAATTCCGCTAATTTCAAAGATTCCTCCGGATATTTTATTTCTTTTCGGAGTATAAACCCTAGCCTCTTTGCGAAAGCAGGGTTATTGCGAAACATAGAGGTGGTTTTCTTACCCCCTTTGCTTCTGCCTCCTACTGTTCCTGGATTGCCATATAGAGCTATTCTCGCTAAGCCACCTAATCTTGCTCTTTCAGACTGAGAAGTATTTGCCATTTTCGTTGTCATTATTTATTTCTCTTCTTCCTAAAGAACTCTTTCAACAATAAACCACACTCTTTATCGAGAATATCGCTTTTAAACTTGATGCGGTGGTTCAATTTCTTATGATTTGCGATGTTGACGACAGAGCCACAGGCGCCGGTCTTGGGGTCTTTTGCTCCGAAATAAAGATTTCTGATGCGCGCTAACACCAATGCGCCTACACACATGCTGCAGGGTTCAATTGTAACATAAATATCTGCCTGCGACAACCACTTGCTACCTAAATAATTAGTGGCAGAGGTAAGAGCCAGCATCTCGGCGTGAGCAGTGGGATCCTTCAGGCGCTCGACCTGATTATGGCCGCGTGCAATAATTTTATTTTTATGCACGATTACCGCGCCTATAGGGACTTCATCTTCTTGGAATGCGCGCTCTGCTTCTTTTATCGCCTGGCGCATAAATTCAAGGTGGGCCTTTATCATGATATTAAATTTAAATGCGCCTGGGAGGAATCGAACCTCCAACCTTCAGCTCCGTAGGCTGTCGCTCTATCCAATTGAGCCACAGGCGCGTAGTTTTCTAATAGAAATAATTTTACCACAGATTATGGATAAAAGAAACCAGAAAAATAAGTGCTGACCACAAAAAATAGGAGCACCCTAGATTACTCTCAAGATGCTCCTATTTGCAAAAGTTATTTTTTTATTACCTCTCTATATACGGCACTCTTTTGTTCACTCTCGCGGCGACTGTTACCATTATCCCCCATACTAGAAAAATAGATAGCGTCATCGGAATACCAACCTTCAACATTTCTGGTAAAACTTCAGGAAGGCCGGCAGTTAGGAAAGGTGGGTAAAGAACAACTTCTCCGTGAGAGATATGTTCGACTGCTAACATTATCACTCCACCCCATAACATTGAATTTAACCAATTGATATGGTATTTCTCGGGGATCTTTTTCCTCATAACAGTTGTTATTATTGCCGTACTCGTAGGGACAAGAAAACAAGCCATGCCTTACCTCCTTTTTAAATTTGAGATCAAAAGCGAAATACCCCAGATTAGGAATACCGGTAACAACATTGCAATTCCTAATACAACACTATTCTTAACCATGCCATCTGTTATCTTCTCTAAAAACCCGCCACCTTCATATCCTAATATATGGTCGATAAGAATCATTACTGCTGCTCCCCATAGCATTAAAGCTAAAAAATCTAACTTGTAATCCTTGGGTAAAACAAACTTAGCTAAAGTTGCACCTGCTGCTGCGATAGAAGTTGTTACTAACCACATCCCGTACCACCTCCTCTTTCACAATAGTGAACACCGGCCAATCCGCCCCACAGGGGGCGCACTTGGCAATCCTTTATGTCAAGGTGCTTTTTGGCCGGGTGCTTAAAAGTCTACCTGCGCTCTTACGCCACCGACAAAAATACCTTCGGTATCGTCAGCGACATCCTTGCCAAACGGATTCCAAATATACTGAAAGTCAGGACTTAATGATAAATGGTCATTAACGTGTATCTTGTAGTAAGCTTCAAGATGCCCTTCAGTCTTAGCTAGATAGCCATAGTATTCCTTATAGTCATCGGAAGGAAAAATCTGGCCTACGGCAAAAGCAAGCACATCCTTCTCCCTACCCCACGGTTTTCCTTCTACTTGAAAACCAGTAGCCCATGAATGCGCGAGTGAATAATTCAAATCGCCTGTTGCCATAATATCCGGGTTGTATACTTTTGGATTCTGCCAGCCGTAACGGGCAAAAAGTGTTATGATATCATTGGCTTTTTGATCAAAGCTTAAACCAAGGCCATAGTTAGCTTCTTTAGTCTTTTCGGTATCTTGCCACTTGGTATGATAAACATTGTTGTTCCAACCAAGAAAACGGTAGTTTCCGGGTAGATTAAAGAAATTAGTCTTAAAATGTACCTGCCCGATATTAAAGAGGTTGTCTCCTATTTTCTCCCAGTCACTGTTACCGTCAAATACGCCATATCCCAATTCCAGCCATTCAACCGGCATATATGCTAAACGGATACCTGCGGTATTATCCGGAAACTCTATTGTCGGTGAGTTACGGAAAATCCTGCCTAAGAATTGCGTAGTTTCATCATTAGCAACCTCGCTTTGATCAAAATACGCAGTAGGATCTAGTTTACCGAAAGTTAAAGCGACTTTATCTTTGAATAAAGCCTGCTCATACCAGAATTCGGTAAGACGTACATTATTATCATTATCGGCATCGCGATTAACATTTGAGTAAAGCGTCAGGTCATCCTCAAGGCCTGAGCCTTGTCCCGCCTCAAGATGTAAAAATGCCTTACCACTTATCTCTTTGAACTCCTTGCCAAGAATTATATCTGCTGAATAAGAAGCATCTGCGCGGCTCTCCTTCTTGGTTACATCAGAAGTAGCGTTATTGGTATTATTTGTTCCCTGAATAATCATGGTACCACCTGCTCCAAGTTCAAGCCCTTCCATAAGCTGCATAGGAGTGCCGGGCATTTCGTGAAGATTGACTTCAAACTTTGATAATTTCGTTTCGTATTCCGTAATTTTCTTATTCTGATCCAAGATACATTGTTTCTGGTCATTCGTATATTTTTCCTGGTTAGACAATCTCTGTTCCAAGTCAGTAATACGCTCTTTAAGCTGCGCTATCTCTTCCTTAAGAGTTACTTCTTCGGCAAAAACATCTGATACACCAAAACAACTCATCATAAACAAGAGAATCAAAAATCTGCGTAACATTTTTACTCCTTTCCGTGCTACTATTATTATTTTCGTGCTACTAATAGGCAAAAAAATAATACTAATTACTACATTAAATATCCTTTCCTGTAGTTGATAGGCTTAAAGTCCCGTGCTTCACCCCCTTTACTGACTTCAGGCTATCGGCTAATTTTTGGGCCTCTTTCGAAAAACCCTTAACCGCTATGATTTCTAGACAATTATTGTGATCTAAATGGATATGTTGAGAAGAAATAATTAGCTCTCCAAAATCATGTTGAATATCCATAAGCTTATTTACAAGCTCTCTTTTGTGGTGGTCATAAATCAGGGTTATTGCGCCTACGATTTCTTTATTCTTCTTCCATTCGGCTTTTACTAAATCCTCGCGGATTAAATCTCGGAAGGCCTCGGAACGGTTGGTATAATTTTTCTCTCTGATAAGCCGGTCAAACTTACCTAACAGGTTTTTTTCTAATGAAATACCGAATCTGACTACTTTGGGCATAATTGGTTATTTTGGTATTACTTTTGTAAAAATAGTAGCACAAAATAGAATATTGTCAACTATTTTATCTAAACAAGTATCAAATTAAGAAGTATACCTATTACCAGTGCAACAATAATCATAATGGATGTGCTTTTAAGTGTATCTTTTATCCCCAATTCCTTGATTAAAACTATATAGGTAGCAATACAGGGAAAATAAACTGCTAATATCGTAGAGCCAACTACTAATTGCCTGGTAGATAGATTAAGCGGCCCAAGCATGCCCACAGCAACGTCTTTTCTTAAAAAACCAACTACTAAAGCAGAAATCGCTTCTTTGGGAAGTCCCCATAAGCCTGTAAGAATCGGAGAAAAGACATGAGCAAAGAAATCTATAATTTTAAGAGTATAAAGTATATTCACAAAAAGCACGCCCAAAAGCACTAAAGGCAAAGCTTCCTTTAAAAAACCGGATAAACGCATCCAAAGTTTTTTAATCACGGCTTGAATCTGGGGTATCCGATAAGGAGGAATTTCAACTAATATCTCCGGGCTCGCTCCTTTTAAGACCCTATTTAAAATTAAACCCTTGATGACTAAAAGAGCAAAAAGGGTGCCGAATACAATCGCTACGTATTTACCTCCTCTTTGCCCCACCAATCCCACAATCATGGCAATTTGCGCCATACAAGGAACGCCAATGACCATTAAAGTGACAGCAATAAATTTTTCGCGCCTTTCTTCTAAAAGCCGAGTGGCTAAGATACCGGGAACTTTGCAGCCTAAGCCTAAAATAAAAGGAATTATCGCGTATCCGTGAAGCCCTAAATGGTGCATAAAATTATCTATTAGGACTGCCAAACGAGGAAGATAGCCAAAGTCTTCTAAAAACCCTAAGATTAGATAAAAACTAAATATATAAGGCAGCACCATAGCAATTGGGACAAATAAACCTGTGGTTAAAAGTCCGAAAGACTGCCCAAAATTTATTTTACCTTCAATAAAATTACCGATAAGAATATGGTGTAAAAAACTTCCCTCAACCAAAAATGCGCTTAATTTCATCAGCAAAGGCAACCAGAACTTTGTAAACAGAGGCTCAAATATATACCCGATTAGATTCTCACCAATAAAACGAACTACCCAAAAGGCACAATATATTATGGCCAGAGCAATTGGCAACCCTGTAAGCGGTTTAATACTCAAATCTTCTAATCTCTCCAACAAAGTGTGGTGACGGTGAGTTAATTTTTGGACTTCTGCTACAATTTTGCCTATTTTTTCCCATTTCTGGCTGTCAGAAGAAACAGGTAAATTTTTCTCCTTTGCTTCTTCTAAACGATCGATCAGTTCTTTGATACCCTCTCCGGTTAAAGCGCAAGTAGGAATTACTGGCACTCCTAACTGTTCTTCTAATTTTTTAACATCAATATAGATTCCCCTGTGTTTAGTGTCATCCCACATATTCAAAGCTACAATAACGGGGATATCTTTCTCTAATAACTGTAAGGTCAGATGCAGATTCCTCTCTAAATTTGTGGCATCAATAATATTAATCGCCAAACCATCTTCTTTTACCATCCGGCAAGCCACGTCTTCGGCTTTACAGGTTGGCTCTAAGGTGTATGTTCCCGGCACATCTAAAACCATTACATTTTCATTACCAAGCTTCATCCTCCCTTGAGTAAACTCTACTGTTGTTCCGGGATAATTAGAAATTATTACTTTGGCTCCGGTAAGCCTGGAGAATATAGCGCTCTTGCCGACATTAGGATTCCCTACTAATAAGATCTTTTCTATCTTCATCTCTGTACGTCCACTAAAATTCTTCTGGCCATGCCAAAACCAACAGCAATCTGTATATTATCTACCTCTATTGTCTGGGGGCCACGCCAAAAATGAGAACTTACCTTAGTTATCTTCTTTTCCGGCCTCACTCCCATACTCTCTAATTTTCTTACGAAGCCTTGACCACCCTGAATTTCTTTTACTATACCAGTCTCTCCTGGCTGCATTTGAGTTAAATCTATAGTCATTTTTTATCCTTTAGTATTTATAAAAAATTCATTCATCATATTTTTATTCTCTTTGGTATCTTGCAATTCTTAAAATGCTTCTTAATCCAGCCGTTTTTTACATTCTTTCTTGAATCGAAATAAGAAACATAAGGTTTAATATCCAATAAAGGCGTTTTATCTAATATGTCAACTTCTGAAAAAATCACAGTGCTATCTTTAATCTTTTCTACTTTTACGATAGAGAATCCAAGATGATTTGGCCTATGGGGGCTTCTTATGGCGAATATCCCATGCTCTTTATCCTCAAGGAACGGCTTTCCAACGAGCTTCTCTTCTTTTGACCTGTTAAAATGGTAAATTAAAATAAGGTGCGAAAATCCTTCAATATCCTTAAGGCCTTTTTGATATTCTGGAAATATCTCTATCGTTCCCGTAGTACTTTCTTTAAATTTTCCTTGAATGGGAATACCCTTGGGTTCTTTATAGGATGTATGGATTATTCCAATGGGCCTTAGCTTGATCTCTTTTCTCATATTAAAAGGTAACTATCCTGTCACTCTCTTTGACAATTTCATACATATCTTTCATTGTAGAAATCGGGCACATATCCGAATTTTCCTGCTCTCTTGACTTAATACAGCTCCCGCAGGCGTAAATTTTACCTCCCGCCTGCATGAATTTTTCTGCCTGTTCAATAGTATTAAACTTATCGGCGCTGACTTTCTGATACTCAACGCCCTTGCCCATGAAGAAAATCTTAACTTCGTCTTTCTGGCCAAGAGCAAAATTAGCATAGCGTAAAGCGTTCCAGCAGGTCTCCGCGTCATTACTTGATATAATCACTCCTATTTTCATTTTAATCCTCCTTTAACTACAACAAAACCGCCTTTACCAAAACCTCTGCGCGGATTTTCGATAGAAGCGATATTCTCCGGAAAGGAAAATAATGTTTGTAAATAAGAAACCCCTTTAAGTCCAGCATTTCGAAGCAGGCCCGTTATTTCTTTTACGCCGAAAAAGTGCGCCTGTTTATAAAATACGCTATTCTTTCTATGATAAAATCTGCCTAAAAAACTGTCCTTATCAACAATACCGATAATAATCTTTCCGCCCTTCCTTAAGACCCTTCTTGCTTCATTTAATACTCTTAGAGGGTCTTTTACAAAACATAAAGTAATTATAATGGCAACGTAATCAAAAGTAAAGTTTCCAAATGGCAATTTTTCTCCGTAGCCTAACCTTACATTTACCCCTCTTCTCTTGGCAATTTCAAGCATCTTCTTAGAGGGGTCAATTCCGTATTTAATACCTAATGGTGCAGCAAATCTTCCCGTCCCTACCCCAATCTCTAAACCCTTGCCTTTCTTAGGTAAAACCCTTTTTATTGCCTCTAGTTCCGATAAATAAGCAAATTTATATTTATCATACCAGGCATCGTATTTTTGATAGTATCGGTCAAAAACACACTTCATAAATCCAAATCCCCAAACCAGCCGTCGTAGAAACGCTTAAGATGTTCGTACGTCTCCCTGTCCATAGTGTTTTTCTTCACATCCGGCTCTTTGAAAGAAAATCTGTAATTTACACAATAGTTTCCGATAACATCCTTGGCGTGGTTTATCTTTTTGAACATCTCCTCACAACGCTTTTTATCTGCCTTTTTACATCTGTCAGGATGATATTTCAGGGCGAGGTTGCGATAAGAATCTTTTATTTCCTCTAAACTGGCATCTTCTCCTAACCCTAATAACTTCCTTGCTTCATCGATCTGTTTAAAATTAATCATAATACGATCCTGTGTTGTTAATTAAATGTATTTTTTAATCGCACTTTCAAGTTCTGTCTTAGAAGGCGCGCCGATAAATTTATCCACAACTTTTCCATTTTTAAAAATCGCCACTGTCGGTATACCCATGATATTGTAGCTAGAAGCTGTCTTACGGGCTTCATCTACGTTTAATTTACAGACTTTTAGTTTTCCCTTGTATTCTTCGGCAATCTGTTCAATTACCGGCGCAAGCATAAGGCAAGGCCCGCACCATTCTGCCCAGAAGTCTACCAAACAAGGCAATTCCGATTCTAACACCTCTTGCTTAAAATTTCCATTATTCACTTTGATTTCCATTCTTCATTCTCCTTTCTTGAAAATCTACTTATTTTGGCTCTTTTATAAACAAAAGAGGAAATACTATATCGCTTACACAACTGACTGCACCAAAAAGCGTAAAAGGAACATGCGCTCTTAGTCCTTTTAAAATATGTTTAACCATCCTATTAAATCTCGATTATTTCTTCTGCCTTTATAGGTATAAAGTTTTCTCTATATTGGTTCTTAAAAATTCCCTCTGCCTCTTTTCCACTGCAATGGGTAGGACCGACTTTTTTGATCCCTATTTTTTTAAGTTCACTGACTATAAGTTCAATATCTTTTCTTTCTTTGCCTAAAAGGTGGAAGCCTCCCAACGCGCAGAGAATTTCCTTATCAGGGAAGTTTTTCTTTACCTCTTTTAAAATTGTTAAAATCCCCGGATGTGCACAACCAGTTATAACAATTAAACCATTTTCGGAATTTACTACCAATGCCTGTTCAGAAATATTGATATTTTTAAATCTTCCCTCTATCTCTCCAGTAGAGTATATTTCATCCTTAATTCTTGATAAGCCTTTTACCTGAACCACATTTACACCAAAACTTCCAATTCTTTCTTTTATCTTTATATCAAAACTCGGACAGATATAAACATTTATATCTTTATATCTGTTTATAATGTACCAAAGCCCGGAAATATGGTCCCAGTGGTCATGAGAAATAACTATATGCTTTATCTTTGAAAGGTCAATATTCATTCTCTCAATATTGCGTAAGAAAACATAGGGATCGCCGAATGTATCAAAAATGACATCCTCTCCGATTAAAAACGAAACTCCCCATCTGCGAATAAACCGTTCCCACTTGTTTGAACCTTGCGCAATAAGTTTTATTTTCATAGGCATCCCTCTTTAATGCTGGTGGGATATTTTTAGCCACAGCATCAAAACAATCCCGAAAATAAAAAACAGCATTGATAAAATTGCATCTTTCAATTTTGGCTGCCTATGTAGCTCTGGTATTAAATCACAGGAAGCGATATAAATAAAACCTCCTGCGGCAACCGGTAAAAGAAAATTTGAAAAACCATTAAAACGATGAGAAAAGTAAAATCCTATTATTGTACCAATGATAGCAGTAGTAGCAGAGAGAAAATTATAGAATAAAGCCTTTGATTTACTAAAGCCACCGTAAAGCAATACCCCAAAATCCCCTAGCTCCTGTGGTATCTCATGCAGAATGATAGCAAAAGTAGCAGCTAACCCTACTTTAATATCTAATACAAAACTTGTTCCGATAATAAGCCCGTCAATAAAGTTATGGATCCCATCTCCCACGAGATTTAGATAAGTAAAGGTGTGAATTTCGCATTTCCCTTTATGGCAGTGCCGCCAATAGAAGTATTTCTCCAAGATGAAAAACAGCATAAATCCCAAAATAACATAAATAAAAGGCGTCAAATAATCAGCTGAATGTTCAAGTGTCTCAGGTAAAAGATGTAAAAATGCTCCGCCGATTAGCCCGCCTGCTCCAAAACCAACTAATAAAATCAAAATCTCCCTTAATAATTTTTCATTAAGTAAAAGACTAAAAATACCTACTAATGAAATAAGACTTACTACTATGCTAGCACTGACCGGCCATAAGAGATTCATTGTCTACACGCACCTCCATCAGAACAAGGCGGGGTATCGCATCTTTCTGTTCTACCGCAGCAGGTTTTACCTCCCTGTGAGCCAATGATGCGGCTGCCTGTAGATACGAAACTCTGAGAGAACATTTTGTCTAAATTCTCACTATTGCAAAAACTACATCTGATTTCAACGGCATCCTTTGTAACGCCAACTAAGAATTCGTTCACCTTACCACAATCCCTGCATTTATATTCATAGATGGGCATATTTTTCTATCCCTTCCCTTCTTTTATGCAATCTCAATTTGAATCTCTAAGGGTCCCATTTTTTATCTTGTTCTTATCATCCAATAAAATAACCTGCGGCTTTATTAACTTTACCTCGTTATCTTCTGCTAATCCGTATAAAATGATACAAATCCTGTCACCTACTTCTCCCTGCCGCGCTGCCGGGCCATAAAGTGCAATTATCCCGCTATTTTCTTTCTCTCCAATCACATATGTTTCAAGGCGCGCACCGTTGTTAAGGTTTACTACCTGGACTTTTTCGTTCGGCAGGATATTGCTTTTTAACAAAAGCGCCTTATCAATACCAATACTTCCTTCGTAGTAAAGCTCCTTTTTTGTGACTGTAGCATTATGAATTTTAGACTTCAGAACCTGTCTTAACATTTTTATGATTTAACCTTACCTCTTCTTTTTAATGTATCTTCATCGCTTATGGACGCAATATCCTTAAATGTTCTCTCGTCATAAACGGAAACTACATTGATTTCCTTACAAGCGGAAATAAAATAATTTTTTATCTTAAAAATATCTTCCTTTACAAACGGCTTAACATTACAGGGCCTTAACGGCGTATTAACTTGAACTTCATCCGGCTTAATATAATTTGCCAGATAGATATATTTATTAATCTCCTCTTTATTGTTTTCGATAAACATTATCTGTAAGGCTAACTTTCCATGATAACCCTTTTTAAATTCCTTTATCCCTTCTAAAATACTGCCGAATTCTATTTCTTTGGCAGGCCTGTTAATTTCTTGTAAAGATTCCGGCGAACAGGCGTCTAATTTAGCAACCACAAAATCTGTCAAAATAAGCTCTTTTCTTACTTCATCTACTCCCATTAAAGAACCATTAGTCAAAACCGCGATCGTCTCTTTGCGGACTAACTTTACTGCTTTTATTGCTTCGCCTAAATTGGCCGCCAGGGTAGGCTCTCCTCTGCCGGAAAAAGTAATATAATCTATATTTGTTTCGGGCAATTCCCCTAATTCCTCAATAACTTTTTCAACCGGGACATAGGTCTTTCTTTCGAATGTATATTTTTTGGTCGGCCCAAGTTGACAATAAACGCAATCAAAGTTACAGATTTTTTCTTCCTGTGAAAGTAAATCTATGCCCAAAGAACTCCCCAGTCTCCAAGAAGGCACCGGGCCATAAATATATCTATATTTGAGCATAATGACTCTTTCTATAATCGTAAAAGGTAATCTGCAATAGCACGATATAAAGTGCTTACCGCCAGAATTGAACAATGCAAATGATCTTCCGGCAAACCTTTTAGTTTCTTAATCACTTCTGTGGCTGATATTGATAATGCTTCCTTGATAGTCTTGCCTCTGGCTAAACTTGCAGTCATTGCCGCGCAGGATTTTGTGGCATCACAGCCCTGAGTAAAATACTTAACCTCGGTTATTTTATTCTCTTCAATAACTAAGTAGAATTCCATCTCGTCTCCGCAAGGACCCTTGATATATGCAGAGCTTGTCGGGTCATTCATCCTTCCGAATAATTCGGGGTCATTGAGAAGCTTGACTATTTCTTGCGGATAACTAAGCAGACTTTCTTTATCCTCGGATTTATTCATAGTCCCATCCTTTTCTCTAATCTTAAAGCATCTCCCAGATTTTAATAACCTCTTCTTTTATTTTCGTATCTTTATATTCCATTATAGTTTTACCCTCTACCATTGCTTCCACAACAGATTTATCAAATCCGATTTTTCCAATTAAAGAAATGCCGTTTTTATTACAATATTTCTCTATTTTTTCCGACATTTCAGTATTCAAATCATATTTGTTTATCACAAGCTTTACAGCAATACCGAAATGTTTAGCCACATCTATAACCCGCAACGCGTCATGCAGGCCGGAAAGAGTAGGTTCGGTTACAACTATTGCACAATCAATGCCGGAAAGCGAGGCAATTACCGGACACCCTATACCTGGAGCTCCGTCAATAATTACCCAATCGCAATTATTCTTTTCTGCCAGTTCTTTTGCCTGCTTTCTCACCAAAGAAACAAGTTTACCTGAATTCTCTTCAGCGATCCCGAGCCTGGCATGTACCATAGGGCCAAATCGGGTTTCAGAAATAAACCACTCTCCCGCAAGATTCTCTTCCATCTTTATGGCGCCAACCGGACAAATATAACTGCAAAAAGCACACCCTTCGCAGGAAACATGATCAATCACAAAATCATCGCTTATCGCATTAAATCTGCAAGCAACAATACATTTGCCGCATTGTTGACAGATTTTCTTATTAATTGAGGCGCTTAACCCGCTTCTAAATTTATGGCGCTCTTTTATATTCGGCTGCAATAATAAATGTAAATCTGCTGCATCGACATCGCAGTCAGCCATAACCTTATTTTTTGCTAATGCCGCAAATGCCCCTGTAATTACGGTCTTGCCGGTGCCGCCCTTTCCGCTAATAATCACAATCTGCTTCATTTTGTTCTCTCTGCAATCCGTTTATATAATATGGCAAACTCTTTTTCGTATTGGGGAAATGCCGCAACTATGGGTTCTCCCTTGGAATAGGCCATGGCTATTTCTTTTTTAAATGGTATTCTCATCAATACAGGGATATTTTCTTTTTGGCAATACTCTTCGGTTTTATTATTTCCTAAATCAGCGCGGTTAATTACTACCCCAAAAGGAATCGCGAGTTTCTTTAATACTGCTACCGCTAAAATCAGGTCATTTAAACCAAAAGGTGTGGGCTCAGTAACTAATATGCAAAAATCACTGCCCTTGACTGAAGTAACTACAGGACAAGATGTCCCGGGTGGAGCGTCAATAATGACGGTTTTTTTAAGATTTATATGCTCTTTAACCTGCCGGATAAGAGGTGGAGACATTGCTTCGCCTATATTGAGTTTTCCGTGGATAAATTCTATTTTGCCGCAATTGCCTAACTCTACGACGCCGATTTCTCTTTTTACTTCTTTTATCGCGTTTTCAGGGCAAAGAGCACTGCAAGCACCGCAGCCATGGCATAGATGCGCGAATACCAAAGTAGTCCCTTTTTTTCCGTCTTGAGACGGAAGCACTGCTATGGCATTATAAACACAAACCTGAGCACATTTGCCACAGTAATTACATCTTGATTTATCGATTTCAGGGACAGGTATATATGCCTTCTTCTGTTCTTTAATTATCGGCTTTAAAAAGATGTGGGCATTCGGCTCTTCCACATCGCAATCCAGAAACTGCACATTACTCAAAGATAAAGCCAAGTTAACTGCAATCGTCGTCTTACCCGTCCCGCCTTTTCCGCTGGCAACTGAAATAATCATATTAATTGATGGTACGCTATTAAAACTTCCTGAAATTTGCTACTTGCCTTATCAACCTCAAAGCCCTTTTCTATTAAATAGCGCTCTATATCAGGCAAGGTAGTTTTACTGGCCTGGTGCTTTCTGCCTTCACTGGCGTGTATTTTATCCATTAAGCTCATCCCTTCCTTAGTAAAATCGCTTAAAATAAGCTTTCCCTCAAAGGAAAGCAGGCGGATTAACTCATCCAGAACTTTATAGGGATTTATCAAATGGTGGAAGGTGTTTATTGAGAAAATGATATCGAAACTCTTATCTTTAAAACTCAAAGATTCGCCGTTCTCAATACGAAAATCTACCAAGTGGTCAAGCCCAAAATATTTTAGATTTAGCCGCGCAAATTTCTGCTCTTGTTCAGAAATATCAAACGTGGTAAATCGATATCCTTCTTTAGCCAAAGCGAGCGCAAAGTGGCCTTTACCAGTTCCGGCCTCCAATACATCGCCATAAATAGGCTGGGCCTTTTCAATAATGAAGGCCCTCTCCTGGTCAATATCGCAGCCAAAACTTTTATATAAAGCTTTACGCTCTAAATATCGTTTGTGGTTCTCTAATACTTCTTTGTCCAAGACAGCCACTCACTCTCTGACCATTCTTATCCCGCACTTAGGGCAATTCATAGATGCGCAAGGTGTACCTGCCTGATGCACGACTTTAGCCCCACAACTTGGACAGACACAATTTCCTCCCGGTCCTGCGCTACCTCTTCCGCCTCTACCCCGACCCATTCCCATACCCCTTCCCATCCCCGGACCTTGGCCTAAAGGGCCGGTTCCATCGCCTCTTGGCATACTAATCACCTCCTAATCGTGCTCTCTAAATACCTTGTCCTGTGTTGGATCATTGTTTCTAATCCATTCTATAAGCATTGCTGTGTGTTCTTTCTCCTCGTTCATATTATGCGCAAGGAGTTTTTTCAATGACTCATCATCGGTAGCGTCAATCCTCTCCTGATAAAAATCTATTGCTTCAAGTTCTTCCCTTAAGGATTTTCTTGCCCTTTCTAAATCAACGTGCTTAGGGTCTAATTTTTCTAACGGCTCAAAAAATGGCATTCAAATCACCTCCTAAGGTATTGATAATGCGCCATTAGGACATTCGTTTACACAAGCGCCACACTCAACGCAATCATCGTTTATAACTGCCTTTTCTTTCTCCATTTTTATTGCTTGTACCGGACAAATTTCAACGCAAGTGCCACAGCCAGTGCATTTTTTTATATCCACTTTTACTGCCATATACGCTCCTTACACAATAGTGTACACCGGCCTATCCGATAAGGCCGGGTGTTATTATTTATTTTTACCGGGCATACCATACTTTGAACTTACGCTTGGATTTTGCGTTAGTTTAAATTCACCCTTTTTATATTTTTCTACAATATCTTTTACAGTCCCCGAAGCTCCGGCAAAAATATCTATGCCTGCTGCCTGTAGTGTCTGAAAAGCATTTGGCCCTACGTTTCCGGTAAGTACGGCTTTAACTTGTTTAGAAGCAACTAACTGGGCAGACTGGATACCCGCTCCCCCCATTGCTTCAATATTCGGGTTTTGAATAGCTTCGAATTCCAAAGTCTGCGTATCTACGATGATAAAATACTGGCACCTGCCAAAACGCCCGTCAACCTGAGAATCCAACGTATTGCCTTCAGAAGTAATACATATTTTCATGATTTTAACCTCCATTAATGCTCGCAATCTTCTTTATGCGGATGGTCACATTCTGTCTTATCTAATCCATAGCCTTTGCCCGCTCCGGGCCTACAAAGGCTCTCACCGCCCTTTAAAGTGCCGTTTTGTAGCTGCTCAATTACATCATCAATTTTTCCGCTTATGCCGACAATTGCCTCGATGCCATATTCTTGGAAAAATGATGTTGCCCGCATGCCCATACCTCCGGCAACGATACAATTCACGCCTTTTTGATGTAAAAACTCGGGGATTGCCCCCGGCTGATGACCGGGATTTGCGACTTCCGTCCTTTTAGTTACTTTACCGTTCTCAATATCAATGAGCGTAAACGATGGGCACCGGCCAAAATGCGCAGATACAAAACCTCCGTCTGTAGATATAGCTACACGCATAATTACTCCTTTTCTAATAAGCATAGGATGAGGGAATAGAAAATTAAAATCTGTTCCCTCGTCCTATAGCGGTCACTCACTTTTCGTGCCTTGAGCTTTTTCTAAAGTCTCAATACGGCTTTGGATATCCTCAAGCTGCTTTTTTAAAATATCAGCTTCGTTTTTTAAGATATCCGCTTCCTGCTTTGGCGTCATCTCAGGCGCATAAGGATACGCCCCGTCAAAAGCAGGCATACCCATTGAGGCTCTCTGCCAACCGGTAAGCCCGGTTGCGTAATACCAATTCCTTCGGCCTCTTCCGCCCCCTCTGCCAAAGAACCTTTGCCCCGGATACATTGGCCTGTTACCTGATAGAGGCACAGCACAGTAACCTCTGCCTCCACCTGTCATCGGGCCTTGTCCTCTTGGTCCTGTTCCGTCAAAACCTGGCATAGCTACCACCTCCTTTTATTGTTATTGAAAACCATTTCCATTAATAGAGAAAAAAAATATAGCGGTTATTTCTTGCCGCTACATTTTTCGCATAAGCCATAAAACTGAATAATGTGATTATTGATCTTAAAATTATACTTTTTCCCCAAACCCTTCTCTGTTTGCTGCAAGAGCTCCACTTCTTCATCAATAAAGTCTGTATAATCGACCACCCTATTGCAACCGGTACAAACTAAATGATGGTGATGATGCGCTCCTTTGGGGCCTTCGGCAAATTCATACCGCGCCCTACCATCTCCGAAATCAAGTTTATATATCATGCCGAGGCTTGATAAAACATCTAATGTCCTGTAAATAGTGGTTAAACCGATATTCGGATGACGAGGGTGGATTTTCATATAAATATCTTCCGCGCTTAAGTGCTTTTCTGATTTTGCTAAAACTTCAAGAATTGCTTCCCGGCCTAAAGTAAGCCTGTACCCGCACCCCCTGAACTTCCCGTGCCACCATCCTTGTCCTCTACATTCACCTCTTGGCATATTTAACATTACTCTTAATGAAAATGGTTTCCATTATCAAATATACACTATACTAATATTTTTGTCAAGCATTTTTATTGAAATTTTTTGTAAACTTTAATTTTATAAATGAGAGAAATTTATAATCCCAGAAGGATATCTTGCAAAAGATTGGTTTGAACCGTATTTTTCCCGCCACGCTCACTTTGTTCGCTGGCGGGATCCCGCTAAATTTTAATTGTCGTGCGGGAAAAAGAGCGCCGCCTCGTTTTCTCGTCGGAAGCCCCCTATAGGGGGCTTCTTCAGAGCGCTCCGTTTCCAACTTGGCGGTGTTCTTGCGACGAAGTCAGAAGTTTTTACCGCCAAAATTTTATCAATCTTTAACCGCGCCTTGGGGCGCTGCCGTATCTCCCTTTTTGTT
>MHGH01000020.1:0-919 GCA_001805465.1 Omnitrophica WOR_2 bacterium RBG_13_41_10
ACTGTAGGAAAAATAATTAGTGACTGCACAGGCGCTGGGAATATCAGTACCAATACCTACTGAAGCAGCAGTTGAGGTGCAAGTATTATTCTCCATCCTATACCCTGCCTCTGCCGTGCGGATTGCCCCTAATATTTGCCTTGCTTCAGCGCCGCGGGCCTTTTCTACCATCCTCTGATACTGCCCAATAGCCAAAGTAGCTAAAACGCCAATGATAATTAAAACAATAACCAATTCCAACAAGGTAAAACCTTTACGCATTTTCTCCTCCTTTTTTCACAAATATACATTATCTATATTATAAAATGGTAGACTCAACTTGGGCTTTCTTGCGCTTCTCACCCCCCCTTATTATTTTGTATTAATTTAGCATAATTGTTGCGATATTGTCAATGCTTTTTATTTTCCGCCAAGAGTAGCAAGTTGGAATATCGGCAGAAACATCCCCACCACCATTAATCCGATAACTAAACCCATAAAAATAAGCATAATCGGCTCAAAAAGCGAAGCCATGCGGGTTAAAACTGTCTCTACGTATTCCTGATAAAAAGTATTAATACGCTTTAGCATCTGGGGTAATTCGC
The DNA here is from genome assembly GCA_001805465.1 of Omnitrophica WOR_2 bacterium RBG_13_41_10. Taxonomy (GTDB): domain Bacteria; phylum Omnitrophota; class Gorgyraeia; order Gygaellales; family Profunditerraquicolaceae; genus RBG-13-41-10. The sequence continues at coordinate 585 of MHGH01000020.1, forward strand.
CGATTTCTTCGCCCACTGTTACCATCTGCACCACCATAGGCTCAAAAAATCCGCTTTTTTCCAAGCTCTTACTTAAGGTTTTGCCTTCCCGCACTTCTTCTTTAACCTGACGGACAATATCCCCCATGATAACGCTTCCTACGCTGTGTTCAGTAATCTCCAAAGAATATAAAAGCGGCACCCCGCTTTCTATTAAAGTAGACATCCCCGAGGAAAATCTTTCTACGATTAAGGCACGGAAAAAATCGCCAAATACAGGTAAGCTAAATTGGCATTCCTCAAATTTTCTCCTGCCTTCTTTTGTCTGGATAAATTTACCGAGCATAAAAAAACCG
>MHGH01000020.1:937-11470 GCA_001805465.1 Omnitrophica WOR_2 bacterium RBG_13_41_10
ATAAGAAGTATGTATTTGCGGATAAAAGTGCTTAGCGCAAAAAGCATCTTAGTCAGAGTAGGCAAAGTTGCGTCGAACTCTTTAAATAAACCGATAAAACTGGGGATAATTTTAATAGTCAAAAATAAAAGCGCTGCTAATCCGGCAAACATAAGTATAACCGGATAAATCAGGCTGGATATAACTTTTCTCTTAAAGGCCATATTTCTTTCTAAGAACGCGGCCAAGCGGTCCAAAACAATAGCTAAATTACCGCTGGCCTCCCCGCTTTCCGTTAAATTTACCCATAACTCAGAAAATACTTTCGGATGCTTGGACATTGCTTCGTGAAAACTCAAACCCGCCTCCATATCCTTCATTAATTCTTTTAAGACATTATAAAACCTGTAGCTAGGAACTTGTTGAGAGACAATATCCAAACTTTTTAAGATAGTAACTCCGGCGGCTAAAAGGGTGGCTAATTGGCGGGCAAATAATACTAAGTCATCGCCGGTTAATCTATTACGCCGAAACTTTCTATTTACCACGATGTCCTTTGCTTTGGGGGTTTCGGCGGCAGCTACCGGCGATTCAGGCAAAACACTTACTACAATAAGATTTCTTGCCTGAAGCCGGGCCACTAATTCATCTGCAGAAGCAGTATCTTCCGATCCAGTAATTTTTCTGCCAGTACTATCCCTGGCTATATAAAAGAATTTAGCCATTAGTCTGCTCCTAAAGTAACACTTAAAGCCTCTTCTAAGGAAATTACCCCCTCTTCTACTTTTTTTATACTGGATTCATAGAGCGTCTGCATTCCGGTAGCCTTAGCAACTTCCCTGATTTTTTGAAAAGTAGCCCTTTGGCTGATTAAATCGCGGATTTGTTCGTTTATCATCATCACCTCTGCTATACAGATTCTTCCGCGGTAACCTATTTGGCTGCACTTAGTACAACCTCGGGGTTTATAAATTAATCCTGTTTTAAATTTCAGGCCCCCTAATTGCTCAGGGTCAGGCTCGTATGCTTCTTTGCAATCCGGGCATAGCTTACGGGCTAATCTCTGGGCTACTACGCAAATCAAAGAAGGGGTAATTAAATACGGCTCTATTCCAATATCAATAAGGCGGTTTATTGCAGAAGGGGCATCATTGGTGTGTAGGGTACTTAAAACCAGATGGCCAGTTAATGCCGACCGAATACAAATCTCAGCAGTATCTAAATCCCTGACTTCGCCTACCAGCATAATATCCGGGTCCTGCCTTAAGAAACTACGTAGGGCCGCGGCAAAGTTAAGCCCTATCTCAGGCTTTATCTGCACCTGATTTATTCCTTCTAGTTTATATTCTACCGGGTCTTCAATAGTAATGATATTTTTGGTAGGGCTTTTAATTTCGTTCAGTATAGCATATAAAGTAGTGGTTTTGCCGCTACCAGTAGGACCGGTAAGAAACACCAAACCATAAGGCAACTTAATGGAGTGGCGTATTTCTTCCAACTGTTTAGCATCAAAGCCCAATTGCGCCAAATCAAGGCTTACTGCGCCTTTATCCAGTATTCTTAAAACAATCTTTTCACCGTATATAGTAGGTATAGTAGATACTCTTATATCTATGGCGCGGTCTTCCATTTTCACCAAAAACGCACCGTCTTGGGGAAGCCGTTTCTCGGCGATGTCTAACTTACTTAAAATTTTAATACGGGAAATTATGGGAAGGTGCAAATGCCGCGCAGGAGGAGGTATCTCAAATAATTTTCCGTCGATACGATATCTTAATGATATCCTTTCCTTAAACGGTTCGATATGGATATCAGAGGCGCGCTCATCAATAGCTTGACGGATAACTAAATCTACCAACTTGACAACCGGCGCCTCCTCGGCACGGGCAATTAATTTATCCAGGCTTAATTCCTGATCTGCTACATCTTCAGTCAATGTCATAGCTGCTTCTTCTGATATATTCACGTAAGAAGCTTCTACTGCTTCTTCAAACATCTTGGACTTGCCATAAAATTTTTCAATGGCCTTGGATATATCGGATTTAGTAGCGATAACCGGGTTAATTTCGCAACCGGTTATTTTTCTTAAATTATCCATCAGGATAAGGTCTAAAGGATCAAACAAAGCTACAGTGAGAGAATTTAAGGTGCGGGATAAAGGAAGGACAGTATTTTTTAGCGCAAAATCCTTGGTGACCAGTTCATCTAAATTTTGGTCGGTAGCCGGCCTTAATTCGCTCCCTTGAGAAAAATAAGGAATCTTTAATTGTTTACCCAAGGCAAAGACCAGCTGGTCTTCCTTGAGTATACCGGATTTAACCAATACCTCTCCTAACCGGCCGCCTTCCTGTCTCTGGATACCAATTGCTTTTTCTAACTGGGCCTGGCTAATAAACCCTTCTTTAATAAGGAGTTCTCCGAGCCTCAAATATTTTTCTCTAGCAGGCATGGGTGTTTTAGGGTTCGTTATATCTATTCTTTGGTTTTTTCTAAACTGTCTAAACTGCTACTTACAGCTATCAGGCGGTCAAATACTGAGTTCGTGCTTTTATCTTTTTCCGAAAGAGTAATATTTTGCAAAGCAGCAGCCGGAGTATTTAAATCCCTGATAATGCGAGGGGTAATAAAAACTATTAACTCGCGGTCAATATCCTTAGTTTGATTCTTGTGCCTGAATAGAATCCCGATAAAGGGAATATCCCCTAAGATAGGGAGCTTCTTTTCTACTACCGCTTTATCCTTATGCAATAGCCCTCCCAACATCACGGTTTCTCCATCGCGGACTTTTACTATAGATTTAGTGCTTCTGACTTCGGCATCTGATTGACTGGTCCAGACCGCATTCGTGCTGGTAATACTTGATTTAGGATTAATCACTAAAGTAATCTCGTTAGTGTCCGAATTTATACGCGGGGTTACCCTTAAAAAAATCCCTGTCCCTTCTTTAGTTAAGGCCAAATCAGTAGACCTGATGTACTTACGGTCAGTTACTACTACCACGTTACTTGTGGTTAAATTGGTTGTGTCTTCAGTGCCAACTATTTCGTCTTTAGTAATTGTTATTTCGGCAGTCTCATTATCTAAGGTTAAAAGTCTTGGCCGGGCTAAATACTTGGTATCGCTCTGAGTCCTTAAAAAATCTAAGGCCTCAAAGTATGTTGAGCCAAAAGTCACCGCACCTGCTGCTCCTTTCTGAGCTATTGAACCAAAGTATTGTATTGCCCTTCGACCACTGCCATGTATAGCAAGAGTAAAAGGGCTTTCTCCAAAATCAAATCCTAGTTTGTCTACCACATCTTTTTTTACATCTAATATCTCTACATCCAGCATTACCTGAAGTTGGGGTATATCCAATGAAGCAATTATGCGGTCAATATCCGTAAATCTGCTGGGAATATCAGTAATAATTAAACTATTGGTACTATTATCCTCGGTAATCTGTCCCTCTTTGCTTAAGACCTGCTTTATGGAATCAATCATACCTGTACCATCGACAGCACCGCTACCAGAAGCATCAGTCAACATTGCGCTCTTTTCTTTTTGCATTCTGGCGCTGGGAACAGAGCGGTATTTAAGATAGTAAACCTTTGTCACTGTCTCTAATTCCGGTTTTCCCCAGTCTTTTACCGAAAAAATATTAGCTGTTTCGTCAAATTCATAACTAAGGTTATTGGCTTTAAATAATTTGTCCATAGCATCTTTTACCGGCACCTTATCCATATAAAGGGTCAATTTCCTGTCCTGCACTGCCTCTGAGGCAATAAAATTCATTCCGGACTGCATAGAAAATATCTTCAATATATCCTTGAGGCTGGCGTCTTTAAAATCCATGGAGATGGTTGCCTCCGGATTAAAATAAGGCAACTCTGATTCGGCATTCAGGCGCGGTGAGAATAAGCAAAAAGAAAGAATAAAAACAAATACCCTGAAATAATTTTTCATTATTACCTCCTTATTTACCTGTTCCCGGCGAAGGCAGATTATATATCCGGTTTGCGAAAGATACAGTTATGCCGGTTTTATTAATATCTACGATATTTACTCCTGCTATGCTATCTCCGGGTTTTACTACTTTATCATTTATAATTGCCTGAGGAAAAATTCCGCCCCAGACTATTCCGCTAATGTTTAATGCCGGTAACGGCACCTCTGGCGCCGACTGCTGTGTAGCAGACGTAGCCGGTGGCTCAATTATTTTCTCTTTCTTCTCTAGAGACCAAAAAGGATCCCTTAAGCTGTCTGCTTTATATTCTACCGTTGTCCGTAAAGGAATTTGCGTCAATGGCTCTTCTATAGCCACGGCTTCTTTAGTAATAAAAAATAAAAACGTTAATAGAAATAATATAACAATCTTTTCTTTTAAACGCGTCATTTTAGTTTCTAAAGGTAATGGTGCTTAATATCAAATCAGCTTGCAAAATATCCGGTGCTTCTTTTTGCGATAATATTTTTATATTGATCTTGTCCACAAAATAAACATCAGGGTTATTCTCTAAAGTATTGATAAATTTAGCTATGGTATTATAACTATCCGCATTAATGCTTAAACTAAAGGTGTGCTTCACATAGGCCTGGAGCTCTTCTTTTCTTTCCGGCTTAATGGAAATAATCCTAATTGCATATTGGTTAGCAATGTTGCTGATAGTGCTCATTGCCAAAGAAAGGTCCTTTTTATTAAGAAAGTCTTTATAAGAACTGGCCTTCTTTTCTGATTCAGCAATCTTATCCAACGCTTCGTTCTTTTTTATTTCAATATCTTTCTGGATATTCAGGGTTTCCATATTCTTTGCCTGTAATTTAAATAAGTTAACAGCAATATATATAGTTACTAATATAATTAAAGCATTAATAATCTTGTCTTTGTTGGAGGCTAAACTATTTAAATTTAGGTTTAAATTTATGCCCTTCATTATTCCCTGCCTGTAATATTTTGGCAAATAATGTTAAAGCGTGTTTTGGCGTCCTCGCCTTGCTGCGCGCGGTCTACAGAAACAATATTTATTTCCTGAAAATATTTAAAAATGGGTGAGCTCTTTAATTTTGCCAAAAAGCTATTCACCGAATTTATTTCTTTGCTGCCATCTCCCAAAGATACTATCCCCTCTAAATTTAGCGTCAATTGCTTCTGTTCATGGCGGCCTTCAAAAGATAGGCCCGTCAACCACATCCCTTCTTCTAATATCCGAGGCAAAGTATCAAGTATATTTGTAAGATAAACTTGGTTAGAGATTAAATTATCCAAGGTATCTAATTTTTGCTTGTAACCTGCATAGATATTGTTTAATTCATCGTAGCTTGCGCTTACATTGGCAGTAGCAACAACCGGCCTTTGAGCTATTGCGTTTGCTATTTCTTTTCTTAGGGGCAATGCCCGGTAAATACCGAAGATAAAAATTAATGCACAAAAAGATATACACCCTGCTATCACCTTAATATTTAATCTGGGCCGCAGCAAGGTTACCGCGCGTGCAGACGGCTTAAATCCTAATGCAGTTTTTATAACTTTTTCTTTAGCGGATAAAAGATTGATAGTTAATTCTGTTTTAACCTCGGGAATAGAACCGCTATAAGCTTTTATTAACGCCAAAGACAATGTCCCGGGCCTATCCAGATATTTGGTAATATCTAAAAGTTCGCTAGTGACGCCTATATCCCTTGCTGCTGAATCCATATCTAACTGATAATCTTGTCCGGTAATAAAGAAAAGTTTGCTTATGGTTCTAGAGGAAAACTTACGGTTATAATAATCAAGGGAAATACGTAATTCCCGTTTTAGTTTTTCTAACACCCGGGTAGCTTTATCTTCCTGCGGCTTAATATCCTGTTCATGCGTAGTGCTAATGAAGGTGATATCACGGCTAAACAAGGGAAAACCGTCCTCTATAACCATAAAGTTGGTTTCGTCATCTTTTACCAGGTCTGCTGCCACTACGGCAATCACGCCATTGGTTTTAATGCCGATTAATTTTAATAATCTTAAGATACTAAAACCGGCATATTCTATCGAGTTTACCTTGAGGCCCAGTTGGCTTAAAATAGCCAAATATTTACCCAAGGCTTCTTTTTTAATCCCGGCAAATAAAATATTATTTCTATGGCTGGATTTATCTACTTTGCGCTGAAAATCCAAAACCAGTTCTTCTACCCGAAAAGGAATGTATTTTTTAACTTCGAAATTTACCGCTGTTTGTAGTTCTTCCCTGGATAAAAGCGGCATATCAAAATTACGGATAATTAAATCTTTGCCTGATAAAATAATTACAGCTTCTTTTGCTTCAATTTTATTAGCGACTAATTCGTCTTTAAGCAGTGTGCCTAATTTGATTTCTAAGGGGACCTTTTCCTCTGTTAAATCAACAGGTGCAACCAGTGAAAGGGGAACCTGGGAGAGATTAAGTGGCCGTTTGTTTTTAGATTCTACAAGGCTGATCACTGAAGACCCGAAATATACGCCTAAAACACTCATTGTCCGTCTCCTGTTTTAATTAAGCGCCTTCTACTTTTTAGCCAAGCATCCACGTCTCTACGGTCGAATCTCCAGACTCCCCCTACTTTCATCCCAGAGATCTTCCCCTGATGTAGCCAATTATAGATAGTCTGTTTTTTTAATCTCAGATAATCCGCTAATTCATCAATATCAATCAGTCGAGGCATACCTAATTCCTTATTTCATAATAAACTACAGTGTTTTTCATTAAATCATAAAAGACTTATCTTGTCAAGTGTTTTTTTATATAGACTTACTTATACTTACTTAGAGGCAAATTTTAATCTTAAAATAGCCCTAAATTTAGGCATATAATTTTATAATAGGCTTACTTAGATTATAATAGATTTTTAAGAAGAAGTAGAGATTAAGGAGCGTAGGTATATTCCGCAGCCACCTTAATACAGGTGGTGTTACCGGGAGAGGTTGTACAGCCTAACGAACCATAAGGAATAGTAGTAATCTGAACACGATTATTTAAAATAGAGCTTGGACGGAAATCATCAGCACTAAATGTCCACCAACAACCGCCGCTGCATGAACCTGCTGTCCAGGCACCCGTCCTTAATTGCTCGATAGCATAATTCACTCCGGCTTGGCTAGCATAATAGGCCTGGATGCGGCTGGTTTGATGGTGGGTAAACCGGGCCTGGCTGACCATGATAGAAAGAACCACAGAGGCCAAAGCAGAAACAATGACAATGGTCATTAAAACTATAAACAAAACTACCCCTCTTTTATCGGTTTTACTAAACATTCTTTCTTAAGGTTACTTTATAGTCGCTTCCTGCTTGCTGAAGAATCACATGGCCTTCCCGGGCTAGCCACCCTAAGCTCATCATTACATTATCGCGCGGCTTATCAATGCCTGTAGTTATTTCAGAAAGCATTGCTTCGGTGTGTTGGTCCAAATAGTGCCATATATCTCCAGCAACTATTCCTATCTCGGTAATCATTTTATACCTCCGTTTATCTTATATAGATAGCCATATTATATATTTAAAAAAAATAGCGGTCAACTACTTTTTATTATAACTACCGCAGCGAGGGCAAGTAGAGATAACATCTTCTTTAGTATTGATGTATGTATAGGTGCAAACTGAACAAAACCAGATGTACCGAGGGTCCAGTGATAATTTTTTATCCTTCTCTTTTCGGCAAAACAACCAGAAGACGAGGATGATGTTGATAAAAATAAACAAATACAGGGTTATGGCTAAAGAAAAATCTATCTTAATCATTTTGCGCTGAAAGGTCTATTTTTACTACCTGCCAATTATCGGAAATTAGCTTTGTCTGTTGGATAAAAAGATAATGGCTGATATAGCGTATACTCAATAGGTCCGCTTCTAAATTACCGGAGGATATTTTCCTTTTTACTAAGACGGTATTCATTTTACCCCGAGGCACAATATTAAACATTAACTCTATATGCACCTTTTGCCTGTCTTTGAAGTAAAAGAGGAAATCATAAGGAAGGTACGGATGAAATATTACCGTGGGCTCTTTCCTTAGGGGTAACTGAAATTTTATAGGGTCATGCGCAGGAGCGAAAACTAACTTTTCTTTATTAAAGGGGAGCGTAACAAAAGGTTTAACATATTGTGGCGCCAGTATCACGGATTCTTTTTTTTCTTTTATAAATAAAGCTGCGAATATTTCTTTATTCAGGGTGCTCCTTAAGATATTAGGCGTAGCGTAAGGCTTGAGATTTAAATCTTGTTTACCTAAGATTGAACCAAAAAAAGCAACTGAGGTATAATCTGCCTTGAAAATCCTATTTCCGAAAGAAAGGCTAAAGATACTAAAGACGGTAATGTGGCTGGCGAGTGAAATAAATAAGGAATTCCTAAAAAATCTGTTTTTCATTCTTGATTAGTGGCAATATTTATTTGAGATACACCTATGTCTCTTGCCATATCCCAAATTTCTACTATACGGCCCAAAGAAGCGCGCCTATCGGATTTAATCAAAACAGATTGTTTTCTTTGTGCAACCTGTTTAAACAGGCTCTTCAGTTCTTCAATGCTAGTGACTTTCCCGTTTAAATAAATTACATTCTCGCTGGATATGATTATTTCTATATTCTCATTTTTTATTACCTCGCTGGTTACTGCCTTAGGCAAGTTTACCTTTATCCCCGGCTGCATAATAAAGCTGGAAGTGAGCATGAAAAAAATCAACAACTGAAAAACCATATCTATCAACGGCGCAATATCTATCTGCTTGAGCCCGTGCTCTAACTCCATATGCCTTTTAAATTTCATCTTAAGGCCTCCCTATTCGGTAAGGAAATTAACAAGTTCAGTTGACGCCTTCTCCATCTCCAAGATAAAGCTGTTGATACGGCTGACTAGATAATTGTAGGCCACGAATGCGGGTATGGCTACAACTAATCCTGCAACCGTAGTAAGAAGCGCCTCCCATATGCCCCCTGCCAAATCGCCGGGAGAAACCGGATGAAAAGCCGAAGTCTTTGCCTGAATAGTCTGAAAACATCTCACCATCCCTGTTACGGTTCCTAAAAGGCCAAGCAGCGGTGAAATATGGGCTATGGTAGCTAAGGCGGTAAGATTTTTTTCTATCTTAGGTACCTCATATAAAGATGCGTCTTCTATTGCCTCTTTAATCTTTTCACGCGAGCGGTCATATTTTAAAATTCCTGCTTTTAATATATGGGCTATCGGGCTTTTTGTGCTGTCGCAGACCTGAAGCGCTTCTTTTATTTCATGCCGCTTCATTTTATCAAGGATATCGCTTAAAAATTTTTGGGTGTCGATTTTTATCCTGTTGAGATGCCAGAATTTTTCTAAAATTATCGCTAAAGCAAAAATAGAACAAAGAAGTATCGGCCACATTACCGGCCCACCCGCTAAAAATATTTTCCACAAACCCATTTGGTAAAGATCCATTTTTCCTCCTTATTTTTTATCATGCCCGTTTATCCAATCTATTCTTTCTTGGGCAAATTTTGCTTCTTCTACGTCCATAGAAAGCACTCTTCTATAAATATTCAATGCCTCCTCGAAATTCTCCTTATTTTCATATATCGCTGCTACCCTCAATAATGCCTTGACACAGAGGTGAGATTCCTGCGCATAAAGATAGCTAACCTTTAAATACTCCTCTATCGCCTCATCGGCTTTACCTTGCGCCTCTTCTACTTCGGCTAATTTAAACTGAATATCTGCCATTTGTTTTACCGGCACAACTTCCAGGCTCTTACGATAAAAATCTACTGCCCGAGCATAATCATTAGCCTCTAGATAAGCCTGGGCGATTTTAGGATAAATTAAACTGGAAAGATTAGGGTATTTTTCCATTACTTCTTTATAGGTAGACGCAGCTAAATCGTACTTTGCCTGCTTTAAGTATATATCTGCGATGGCTACGGCTGCCTGCCCGGAAATATCAGACCTGCCCAAGTCAATAACCTTATTAAAATTATTAACGGCTTCTTGGTAATTAGCCTCTTCTGTGTAAGTTGAGCCTATGGCATAATAACAGGATGCCACCAAATCGCTCTTGGGGAAATCTTGTATTAAAGAACCGAAGTACCTGCGGGCTAAGTCTAAATCCGAATGCCTGTAATAGTAATCTCCCAGCCACCACATTACCTCAGCGGTCAATTTGGAATCCGGGTATTTAGCCCTTAGTGTTTTGAATCTCTCCATGGCTTTTTTTTCATCACCCATCTGATAGTAGCAATCCGCTATTTCGTATTCTGCTTTTTGCACAAGCTCGGTATCCTGGCTAAATAACTTGGCGATATTTTTAAAAATCTCTATTGCCTCGCTAAACTTACCAAGATTATAGAAGCTGGTTCCCAATAGATACATGCTTTGAGACCTTAAGTTGCTATCTTTGAATTCATCGAGGAATTTCTCAAAAGTTTCTTTACTGGCATTGTAGTCTTCCTTCTGAAAATAAGCCAGGCCCAAGGCATAGGTAGCATCATCCCGCAGTTTAGATGTGGGAAAATTATTGCGCACAGACAAAAAGCTCATAATCGCACCGTCATAATTAGACGACTTAAGTAAAACAATGCCCAGCTGATATTGGACATA
>MHGH01000020.1:11549-25967 GCA_001805465.1 Omnitrophica WOR_2 bacterium RBG_13_41_10
TATACATTTATCGCTTGGGTATAATCTAAGGCATTATAAAGCGCTTCGGCTTTACCTATATAGGCCTGGATAAGCACAGTCGGATCCTGCGTAGTCGCAAGGAGTTCGTTATAGATATTTCCTGCTTGGCTAAAATTATTGGTTTCAGAATAAAGAACGGCTTTCCCTAAAAGCAGTATATCATTATTATTTTTCTCTAAATTTTCTTGTTTAGTGCTTAAAAAGGCTCCTTCCGCTTCTTTATAGCGCTTTAATTTAAGGTAACTCCAGCCCGTTCCTAACTCGGATAAAGCCTGCAATTTATCGTCTTGGCTATTGACTAAAACCTTAGCATATTCATCAACCGCTTCCTCTAAATTATTCAGGTAATAATCGCTTTCGGCGAGATAAAAATAAAGATAAGAAAGCCTGGTTGTGTCTTTAGAAAACAGCTTAAGGTAAGACTTGGCTTTGGTTTTTAGGCCTTGATAGTCTTTAAGGTTATAGAGGCATTCTATTATTTTAAAATAAGCGTCGTGAGAAAATGATTCTTTGGGGAATTTATTTTCTATAATTTTAAAATATTCTAGGGCCTTGAGATAATTATGTTCCTGGAATAAACACCAGCCTAAAGAATAATAACTGGCTGACAAATACGAAGACTTGGGGAACTCATCAATAAGCCGCTGATAATACTCTGCTGCCTTGGCAAAATCATTGCCTTTGAAATGCACCTCGGCAATCCAATATAGTACGGAATCTTTTATCTCTTTGGCTATATCCGATTTAAGGAGCTGATCAAATTTCGCTAAGGCATCAAGGTATCTATTTTGATGGAAATAACACTGTCCGATTAATAAATTTATCTGGGCAGCTTTTGAGGAAGCCGGATAATTCTTCAAGAACCGCTCAAAAAGGCCCAAGGCCACATCGTAAAAACCATCGTCAAAGGCCTTCTCTGCGACAAAATATGACTCTTCTTCTTTGGAAGTATCTTGGGCGTATAGGTACAGAGTACAGAGTACAGAGTACAGAGCAAGCGCCGATAAACAAATAACTAATATCCAAAACTTTTTGAATTTTTTATTCATATTTTTCAATATACCACTTCTCTATTTATTCTTCAATACCTTTCTTAAAAATTCTCCGGTATAGGAGCGCTTGCGGCTGATTATCTCTTTAGGGCTGCCGTTTGCGACAATTTTACCCCCCTTATCTCCACCCTCCGGCCCTAAATCTATGATGTAATCAGCGCATTTTATGACGTCCAGATTATGCTCAATGACTATCACGGTATTACCTTTATCTACTAACCTTTGTAAAACCGAAAGCAACTTTTCCACATCAGCAAAATGCAAACCCGTAGTAGGCTCATCTAAAATATATAGGGTTTTTCCTGTGGCGCGTTTACTTAATTCCAAGGAAAGCTTTACGCGCTGTGCTTCACCACCTGAGAGGGTAGTAGCGGATTGCCCCAGCTGAATATAGCCTAAGCCTACATCATTTAGCGTAAGCAAAATATTCTTTATTCTGGGTATGTTATTGAATAGCTCTTGTGCCTCCTCAACCGTCATTTCTAAAACATCTGCGATAGATTTTCCTTTATATTTTACTTCCAATGTCGCTTCATTAAAACGGTTACCTTTACAGATATCGCATTTTACATAGACATCGGGAAGAAAATGCATCTCAATTTTTTTGATTCCATCCCCCGTACAGGCTTCACAACGGCCTCCTTTGACGTTAAAAGAAAATCTTCCGGGTTTGTAGCCACGTACACGCGCTTCGGGAAGTTGACTAAATAGGTCACGGATATGACTATATACGCCGGTATAGGTAGCGGGGTTGGAACGCGGGGTCCTGCCGATAGGAGACTGGTCAACCACAATAACTTTATCGATAAATTGCGCACCTTGAATTTCTGTATGCAATCCGGGCTTTTCTCTAGATTTATATAACTTTTGCGCCAAGGCCCGGTAAAGTATCTCATCTATAAGCGTAGATTTTCCGGATCCGGATACTCCGGTAATGCAAATAAAAAGGCCTAAAGGAAATTTGACATCTATATTTTTTAGATTGTGCTCTTTGGCTCCTTTAATCTCTAAAAGATTTCTCTTCTTCCATGGCCTTACAGCTACAGGCATTTTTATTTCGTATTCCCTTCGTAAATATTTTGCCGTGAGAGAACCCTTACAGCTTAATAAATCTTTAGTGGGCCCGGAAAATACCACATTACCACCATGGCGGCCTGCTCCCGGACCTAAATCTACTACGTAATCAGAAGCACGGATAGTCGCTTCATCATGCTCTACCACAATTAAAGTATTATTGAGATCTCTTAAAGCCTTTAAAGTGGAAAGTAGTTTTGCGTTATCCCGTTGATGTAATCCGATACTAGGCTCATCTAAAATATATAATACCCCCACCAGGCCAGAGCCTACCTGGGTAGCCAGCCGTATTCTTTGCGCCTCGCCTCCGGAAAGGGTAGCACTTTTTCTATCTAAAGTTAAATAATCTAAGCCGACATCAACGCAGAATTGCAATTTTTGGATTATCTCTTTTAAAACCTGGTGGGCAATGAGTTTTTGCCTTTGGTTTAATTGCAGCTCTTTAAAAAATCCCCGGGCCTCTTTTATAGACAGCTGCGTTACCTCCCGGATGTTTTTGCCTTGTATTATCACCGCAAGGCTTTCTTTCTTAAGCCTCGCTCCATTGCAAGCCGGACACGGCAGAGTTGACATAAAGCGGGATATCTCTGACTTTAAATATTCGCTTTTGGTCTGATGAAATAATCTTACTAAATGCGGTATTAGTCCCTCAAAAGGCTTACCCCAGACATAAACACTACAGCCATAAAGGATGGCTTTTTGCGTTTCTTTATTTAATTTCTTAAACGGGGTATCCAAATCAAAGCCCGCCTCACTTGCAAACTCACGGATAAGCGCGCGGTAATAAAGAATATAACCTCTGCCACCTCTTTTCCAGGGCTCAATTGCCCCGGTATTGATAGATTTGCTTCTGTCCGGAATCACTAGTTCCGGGTCAAACTCTAGTTTTGTTCCTAAGCCGTTACATTCAGGGCATGCGCCATACGGAGAATTAAAAGAGAATACGCGCGGCTCAACTTCTGAATAACTGATGCCGCATTTAGCACAGGCATATTGCTCGCTGTAGGTATCGTCCATTGTCGACGGTCGACGGTCCACAGATTTATTTTCTCCGTGGACAGTGGACTGTGGACGATGGACAATGACAACGCCTTTACCTACTTTAAGCGCAGTTTCCAAGGAATCCGTGAGCCTATTTTTTACCTGCGGCTTTATAGAGAGCCTATCCACTACTACCTCAATGTTGTGGATTTGGTATTTCTTAAGTTTTATCTTAGCGGGTAGTTCCATAATTTTTCCGTCCACACGGCAGCGGATAAAGCCGGATTTTTGAATTTGAGTAAATATATCTTTGTATTCTCCTTTTCTGCCTCTGACTAAAGGAGCTAGAATCTGTATCTGTGTGCCTTCAGGAAAATGCATGATCTTTTCTACTATCTCCTGAGAACTCTGCCTTTCTATGGGTTGGCCGCATTGATAACATAAAACTTTGCCGATGCGGGCAAAAAGCAGCCTTAGATAATCATAAATCTCTGTTTGCGTGGCAACAGTAGAACGCGGATTACCTCCGGCTGTGCGCTGCTCAATAGCTATGGCCGGAGATAAACCCTCGATATGCTCTATATTGGGTTTTTGTAGCTGCTCCAAGAACTGGCGGGCATAAGCAGAAAGGCTTTCTACATACCTACGCTGTCCTTCGGCATAAATCGTATCAAAGGCAAGGCTAGATTTACCTGAACCGGATAAACCGGTAACTACAATAAGTTTATTACGCGGGAGCTTAAGGTTTATGTTCTTTAAGTTGTGCTCTTTTGCCCCGCGGATAATAATATATTCTTGGCTATTCATAATGTCACAACCGTGTAATCAGTTTAACATTTTATTTAGGGATTACTTTCTTGCTTTAATATATATGGATCCCGCTACTTCACGTATAATGGGTAGTGATTCCATAAAGCTGCCTAAATATCTTACGACTGGAATCATGACCTTAGGAATAGCTGGATGCAAAAAATCAAAATTCTTTAACTCAATATCTTTAAAACCTATCTTCTCTAATTTTTTCTTTAATGACCAGCGTAAAAAAGCTGTTTCATTAGGAGAATCTCCGGATAATTTTTTAATAAAGGGGATATTTTTTTGAATAACGATCTGGGGATTCATCATATTTGGTTCTGTTAAAAAAATAGAGCCTCCAGGTCTTAGAACTCGATAAAACTCTTTTAAGGCCTTATCAACTTCAAGATGATGCAACACCGAGCTTCCTATAATCGTGTCGAAGGAATTTTCCGCAAAACCTAAATTAGACGCATCTTGTAATAAAAAGGTGACTTTATCGCTTTTGACCTTTCTTTTTGCAATTCCAATTAAATCAAAAGAAACATCAATCGACAGTATTCTAGAATTATTATTTTGAAACATTTTTGTTAATTCCCCTGTTCCACAACCTATCTCTAAAACTCGCATTCCTCCTTCTATGTGGCTAGTAAGCATTCTTACTCTACGTTGCCAGCGCTCTTGGCCAGCTGAACTTTCCCAACCCCAAACTTTTCCTGAAACATTAATTATTTTTTTTCCGTGCTTCTTCTCATTTAGAATTCGTTTATCCATATTAAATACTAATTTTCTAAAGGATTAATATGCTGAAGTATCTGTATCTATCAAAATGCCCTTAGGTTTTTTAAATTTACTTTTTGGAAATTATTTGTAGATTTAGCTAATTTTAGTTCTTTAAATCCAATAAAAAATCTTAATAAAAGTTTAAAACCATTTTTAAATGGCCTCATTTTAGACTCCCCTTTTAACCTTCTTTTATACCTAACAGGCATCTCTACAATGCGCAAGCGAAGTTTTGCTGCCTCTAAAAGTAAATCAAAATCTCCCCATCGATCAAAACTAGTCATATTAATCTTACGATGCGTTTCTCTTAAGATTACCTTAGTCCCACAGAGAGTATCTGTTATTCTCTGCCCCAAAAGCCAAGTAAATAATAAGCTGAATATTTTATTTCCTAAAAGATTAAGCCCGCGCATAGCTTCATTTTCCATAGGATAAACCATTCTCGTACCATTAACAAAATCTACCCCGGGAATACTTATTGCCCAAAAAAAATTTTCTAAATCCTCTGGCATAACCGTCATATCTGCATCTAATATCATTAAGGCATCTCCCCTTGCTGCTTCAAATCCGGCTTTTATCGCGTGCGCTTTACCTTTATTTTCCGGATAAGAAATTAATCTGGCTCTTGGATCTTTAGACATCAAATCTTTTACTACGCCAACTGTGGCATCGGTTGAACCGTCATCCACAAATATCACTTCAGTAAATTTTCCCATTTTAGGAATCCTTCGTAAACATTCTGCAACATTTTCAGCTTCATTAAAACAAGGAACAACTACTGAACAGCTTAATTCCCTGTTATTTAGTTGTCTTTTAATCTTTTTTGCAATAATATACTGCATTAGACATAAATTATTAAGTAAAGGCAAACGAGATAAATAGCGGTTTATTAAGGCGGAAAAAAAAGGTATGTATATTGGCAATAACAAGAATAATCCTTCTCGTTCGATATTATAACTAAATATTTTTAACAGGTTTGCAATATCGGCTCTAAATAAAAAATTATATGGTATCTCCGGAGTTTTTAATTTTATTTTCTCAAGGATCCTAAAAATTGAATCCCAAAACGGATTTACCACTGTTATAATTATTCTTGAGTTTTCTTCTGTTAAATTATCCAGGTTTTTAAAGGCCCTCCAAACGTCCGAGGACCGATCAAGGAAGTTGCACATAATTATATATTCAAACTTTTCTTGTATCGCAATCGGCTCTTCTGCTGGATATAGCATAAAATTTAAGCCTGGAAACTTATTTTGGGCTAATTTTACCATTTCTTCGCCTATATCTAAACCTACTCCATATGATGGCTGTATAGAGGAAAGTATTTCTGCCGTTATGCAACCAAACCCCAAAACTTTCTTATCTACCGGGATATTTATCTTATAGAAATCTTTTAACTGTTTATAGTAATACCAGTTTTTTTTCTTTAAAAAATTGCCATATTTAGATTCTTTAACTTTTATTTGATTACCCATTTTTTGCCTAATTGCTGACAGATAAAAAATAAGGCTATTGGCGCGATATCCAAGATAAGCCTATCTACAACCTGAAAAATCCTGAAGCTTATATCCCCTAATAAATTTGATGGAAACACAATAAATATTATAAAATCAAAAATTGTTTGAAAGATAATTATGAATAAAAAAAATATTGCGCGTTTTTCGTGCGGCCTAATCAAAAACCATATTACCGATAAAATAAAAACTACCCAGAGTATATTCCATTGCTTTAGATCAGAACCGTTTCTTACCCAGACAGTTAGGATAAAGGGAAGTCTTTCTTTTGCTAAATAAAACAAATCTTTCAATGGCGTTGTAAAATATGGATTTTTAATCCCTACGGCATGTATAAATACAAACCAAGGGGAATACATCAATAAAGGGATAAATGAAATCGTAGATAAAAACCTTTTTTTATCTATATTTAACTTTAATAATAAACAAATCATTACGGATGATAGAAATAATGCTAACCATAAACTAATTCCCTCATTCTTTGTCCAGGTTCCCAATCCTATAAATAAGCTGCCTAGAATAAGAAAGGAATTATCTTTTTCTTTTAAGTATCTCCAGATATATAGAATGCCACCGGTTAGATAAAAAATAAGCGGCACCTCCATATATCCGCTAGAGGCCATACGCAGAAAATTTGGTATGGTTGCTAAACAAAAACAGCTTGCTAATACAAAATTAATATTGAATTGTTTTTTTAGGTGGTAATAGAATAATGCGATGCTCCCGATATAATAAAAAGAGCAGAAAAATCTTACTAACGGTTCATGGATTTGGTTTAAAAAAGAATAAATATAGGTTTCTAGAAAAGGCATTAGTATAGGATACTCAAGATGGGCAGCACTAAACCAGGGTAATTCAGCCCAGGGTTGAAAAGGAAAGGTCTTTTCGATAAAGAACATTTTGGCTTTCAATCCCCAACTAGCCCAGGCATCCCAAGCAGTAAAAGGCAAGCTAAGAGAATCAAGAAAAACGTAGATAATTTCCCAAATTAATATCGAAACAAAAAATATTGTTATAGGGGAGTATGTACTTTTTTGTTTTCTAGGTAGACCCGTACAACTAAAAAGATTCTTTTTAATTTTAAAAAAAGCAAAGATAAATAATAGAGCCTCGACTAATAAAAGATAATTTATATTAAAAAACTTCACAATAAAAGATAAAAAGAAAATTGCCAGCCCTACAAATCCCGTGCCTATTCCAAAGGATAAAATAATAATTTCAGCATAGGGGAGTTGTTCTTTGGGATGAAAGAACAGCTTTAATATAATCCAACCACTGATGAGTATGGTAAGAATGGAAAATATAAATTTTAAGAAAACCATAAATTAGATATTTATTGAGAATGGAAACTAAGGGCTTTGGTATCGTTATTGTACACTATTTGATATTTGATACCTGGGATAGCGCTTTCTTCACGATATATCTTACGCGGATAAAAATAATAAGCACTCTTACCAATAAAATATTCCGAAAGAAACCAATCCTGGCTTGCAACATCGGGCTCTTTGGGCACGACTTTAAATAGAATATCAACTCTTGGGGGGGTCTTTGTTTCACAAAATTTTATAAAATCATAAAAGCCTCCGTCTACAAGCCGATATTTTTGTTCTAATTTTAGAGGGATGATGGGAAGTTTCTTAAATATATCTTTAATTTGCGCAGTTATGATTCTAAACGCCAAGGCACACCAAACCATTAAAACCAAAATTATTAATTTTTTATTTATATCATTAAAATATTTATTTTCCTTCATTATGGGATAAATTGCCTGACCTTTAAAAGGACAAAACTAACCGGATCATAGATATTCTTTTGGCAAAATAAATATGTAAAATTTAAATAATCCGTAAGACATAAAAATAAAATTGCCATAAAAACGAAATCAGACATAAACTTTGATTTCTTAAATATTTCTTTTAACATAAAAACCGCAAAGAGCCTCATGATCATATCAAGATTGATAGCATAACGGACATTTTTATTATAATCAAAGATACTAAGTAAGATATATAGGACAAAAAATAATATTAAAAAATAGCTTATCTTATAATCTTTTAAAAAACTTCGGTTAGCTAAAACATAAATAATAAATGATAGAGCTAAGATTGTAACTAAGGGTGAAATTAAAATGTAGTCAATCATGTACCGAAACCATGGCCCCCGACAAAAAAGAACAGAATATTCATTTATCGTAGGTAAGACACGCGTCAATTTAATCATATAGATTAAATTAGCAAGGCTCCCAGAGGAAATAACCCAAATTAAACCTACTATAAAAAGAGGCAGCAAGATAATTGCCGGAAAATAAATTGTTGGAATATTTACCTTATATATATATTTATAAATCAGGAAATATAAGCTAAAAAAACAGATAAACAAAATATACTGTTCTCTTATTAAAATAGAAAATGCATAAAATACTATAAAAAGAATAAAATTAAATATTTTTTTCTCTGTTAGAAAAGATAGAAACAACCATATAGAAATGGCAATAAACATATTTCCCATGCTATCGGATAATGCTCTCTTGGCCATCGCCATTGCCAAAGGCGAAAAAGCAAGCAATAATACAAATAAGCTAGCTATCTCCTTGCCAAAATATCTGTTAGAAAAATACAGTGAAAATAAAAGTAAAAATACATAGCAAATAAAAGAGAGATTAGCTAAAGACCTAAAGGTAGGGCCAAAAATTTTTAACCATAAGCTAGAGAGCAAAAAGTATCCGAATCTTAAGGGACTAGGCCAGATACGGTTCTTTTCAATTTCTACATGTTCTTTAAAAATCTTAGGATAATTAGTAATCCCGTTTTCGGATAAATATTTACTATATGCCAAATAATGCCCTTCGTCTGCGCCTTTGGCAAAGTTATCTTCTTTGGGTATATAGATATAAACCGAGAATAAACCAAATATAACAAGCAAAAGTGCTATGATGTAATAAATTTTTCTCATATTCTAGATATTAAGATAAAATTAAAGGTGCCCCTGTAAATTAAAGATAAAAACTTATTTACAGGGGCGTCTTTTTAATGAGGTACTTATCTTTTCTTTTTTCTCTTACCGCCTCTTTTCATCTTAGCGCAGGAGATATCCCCCTTCTTGTCGATGAAATAAAGGTAACCTTTTTTCCTCTCGATACCGCATTTTGCTACCTTTTTAGGGTTACCGCCTTTTTTCTTACCTCTGGCCATCTTGGCGCAGGAAACATCACCCTTTTTGTCAACATAGTAGAGGTAACCTTTTTGTCGCTTAATTCCCACCTTTAATAATTTTTGTGCCATATTTTATTCACCTCCTCTCCTATTTTATTTAATTACGTGCCGACCTTTATCGGCTTTAAAATCTGTTTTAAAGTTGCTGTAGCCGACAGCACTGCTAAATAGCTGGTTTTAGGATTATCCGGATGAATTACATTTTCTGTCCGGGTTAGGATCTTGCCTGAATCAGACTCTATTTCTATCTCATGCATATTTCTTTTAGCTCTTGGCGAAGCCACTATCCTGACAACCGTCTTTTCCGGGCCAATACCGGCAATAGCCAAAGTCGCTGCTACATTAATATTTTGAGGGAATAATATTATTGCAGAAAATACATCCCCTTCAAAAATAACTATATCTTCCTTTAAATCTTTTAAGTCCATCTTATTCTCTAAAGCAAAAGGCGTGCCTAAAAAAGCTGAAGGCGGCTTTGTTGTGGTCAAAATAACCTTGTTTATTTTGCCGCAACCAGCTGCCTTTAAACCATCTATACCGCAAACAGCTCCCGAAGGTATGAATAAACGCGCGTTGTTATCGTAAGCCAACTTTTCCAGCTCCTTATAAGATTCTATTATCCCTCCTACGCTCATAATAATTATATCTTTGGAAGCGGTAATTACTTTTTTGGCGATATCATAAACCGCATCCGGCTTAGTGGCTTCAATAACCAAGTCTACTTTCTTTATCAGGTCACCAACCCCAGGTGCTACCGGTATGTGCTTACCAAGCTTATCGGTTAAACTTTTTACCTTTCCTAAGTCAAGATCATAAATAATAGTTAATTGCGCTTTATCGCTAAATTCATTGATTATTATCTTAGCCAATGAAGATCCTATAGCCCCACAACCTATAATACCAATCTTTAATTTATTCATTTAAGGAACAACTGTAATATTATCGATTAACCGAGTTTTACCAATACTTACAGCTAAAGCAATTAATATTTTCTCCTTTATTCTGCTAACCAGCCTTAAATCTTGTGTATCTACAATGGCAAGGTACTGGATTTTTGCAGATTTCTTTGTAAGAATCAAATACTGCATTCTCTTAATTATATCCGCGGAATTTTTATTGCCTTGCTTAATTAAGCGGCCTGCTAATTTTAAAGCCTGATATAAAACTACTGCCTCTTTTCTTTCTTTTTGATTCAGGTAGGCATTACGTGAGCTCATCGCTAAACCATCTTTTTCTCGTACTGTCGGAGTGATTTTAATTCTCACCGGTATATTCAAATCAATTACCATCTTTTGTATAATAATTGCCTGTTGTGCATCTTTTTGGCCAAAATAAGCGTTATCCGCACTTACTATGTTAAAAAGTTTTGCTACCACAGTAGTCACTCCTTGAAAATGCCCAGGCCTAAATTTCCCACATAATACCTCATCTAACTTAGAAACCTTAATGTATGTTTTGTAATCTTTAGGATACATCATTTCTACGGAAGGATAAAAAATAATATCTACGCCTTCTTTTTTACACAAACGCATATCCTGCTTTAAAGGCCTGGGGTATTTTTTTAAATCCTCCTTAGGGCTAAACTGTGTAGGATTAACGAATATGCTAACCACTACATAATCATTATCTTTACGCGCTCTGCGGATAAGGCTAAGGTGCCCCTCATGCAAAGCCCCCATCGTCGGCACAAGCCCTATGGTTTTATGCTGCATCTTTATTTTGCAGGATAAACCGGACATAATTCGAGGCTTGTGAATAATCTTCATACTATTTCCAATAGTGGCCTTATTACAAATTCCCGTTTGAATACCTTAGGATGAGGGATTTTTAAATTATTTCTATTTATTATTTTGTCTGCGTAAAATAAAATATCTAAATCAATTACCCTTGGGCCGTAACGTATAGTTTTAGCCCTGCCTAGTTCAGTTTCAATTTGTTTTAATTTTTTAAGGAGTAAATGAGGAGTGAGCTTGGTCTTTATTTTTATCGCAGCGTTTAAGAATTTACCCTGATTACGCGGTCCGCCCATGGGCTTGGTTTCGATAATCCCGGATGTTTTAAGAAGCTCGGTATTCTTTAAGGCCCTTATCTTTTGAATTGCCAATCTGATATTTTTGCCTCTATTGCCAAGATTTGAGCCAATCCCCAAATAACAGGTTACCATTAAGATATTTTTCTTAATCTATCTATTGCCTCTTTTATTTTTTCTTTAGATACTGTCAGCGCCATACGGATATAACCTTCACCATATTTACCAAAACCCACTCCGGGAGTAACAATAATATTCACTTTTTCTAATAACATCCCGGAAAATCTGATAGAATCCATATTAACGGGAATTTTTATCCAAACATAAAAAGTGGCCTTAGGAGGTGTCACTTGCCAGCCCAAAGATTTTAACCCTGCAATTAAGACATCACGCCTTTCTTGATAGATACTGCACATATCTTTGATGAATTGATAAGGAGATTCCAGGGCCGTAACACCAGCTAATTGTATTGCAGAGAATATCCCTGAATCAATATTGGATTTAACTTTCGCTAATGCAGCGATTAATTTTTCATTGCCGCAGGCCCAGCCAATACGCCATCCGGTCATATTATAGGTTTTGGATAAAGAATGGAATTCAATAACCGCCTCTTTTGCGCCTTTTACCTCAAGGAGGCTGGACGGTTTATACCCGTCATAAGCCATCTCTGAATAAGCTAAATCCGAAATAACCACCAGTTTATTCTTATCCGCAAATTTAATTACCTCGCCATAGAAA
The DNA here is from genome assembly GCA_001805465.1 of Omnitrophica WOR_2 bacterium RBG_13_41_10. GTDB lineage: Bacteria > Omnitrophota > Gorgyraeia > Gygaellales > Profunditerraquicolaceae > RBG-13-41-10. The sequence continues at coordinate 23,749 of MHGH01000020.1, forward strand.
TCTTTTTCTGCAGTAGCACCGGTAGGGTTATTGGGATAATTAATATAGATTAATCTGGATTTTTTGCGGATATTTAGCGGTATTTCTTTTAGATCCGGTAAGAAGTCATTTTTCTCGCGTAATGGCATAAGATAAGGCCTGCCACCGGAAAAAATAGTCCCCCCTTTATAGGGCGGATAACAAGGATCAGGGACTAAGGAATAATCCCCCTCATCCAAAAATGCTAAAGGAAAATGAGCAATCCCTTCTTTAGAGCCGATTAAAGGCAGAATTTCAGTTTCCGGGTTAAGGGTTACGCCAAAACGATTTTTGTACCATCTAGCTATAGCCTGGCGTAAAACCGGCATCCCCTGATCTAAGGCGTAACAATGCGTTTTAGAATCTTGGCTTGCCGCACACAATGATTCAATGATCTGTTTGGGCGTAGGCTGGTCCGGATCCCCTACGCCTAAATCAATGATATCTCTGCCTTCTGCACGGGCTTTTCTTTTGGCTTTATCAATTTCTAAAAATAGATATGGCGGCAGGCTATTTATTTTTTTAGATAGTTTAAACATTTTTCAACACATCCTGCATTGAATATAATCCTTGAGGTTTACCCATTACCCATTTGGCTGCTTTTAATGCCCCTAAGGCAAATAAATCCCGCGAATGCGCCTGATGTTTTATCTCAATACGTTCAGAATTCCCGCAGAATATAATAGTATGGTCACCGACAATATCCCCTAATCTTACGGCATGTATAGGTATCTCTCTTTTGGTAACATCAGCTAGAATTTGCCCGAATTTCTTGGCGGTTCCGGAAGGGGCATCTTTTTTAGCTTTATGATGGGCTTCCACTATCTCAATATTGTAATCTGGCCCTAATCTCTTAACTATCTCAGGCAACATGGTAAATAAAACATTTACCCCTATAGACATATTGGGTGAGAAAACCACCGGAACAATTGCTGCAATATCTTGGACTTTTTTTAGTTGTGCATCAGTTAAGCCGGTAGTACCTAAAACTAATGCTTTTTTATATCTGGCCACATAATCCAGATTTACTTCGCTAGCTTCGGGCGTGGTAAAATCTACAAAAACATCTATTAGGAATACTCCGTCGGGGCTGGAAGAAATTTTAATTTTACCGAGTTCTTTACCGATCTGCGGGATACCTTTTCTCTCTAAAGCCAAAGCAACCTCAAAATCTTTATCATGGGAAGCTAATTCAAATATCCGCCTGCCCATCTTTCCGCAAACACCGGCGATCCCTAATTTGATCATTGTTATCTCCTTAATAATCCGTAATCTGCTAATGCTTTTTTTAATTTCTCTAAATTCTCTGGCGACATCGCACACATCGGAAGCCTGAGATCCGGCTCGCACATTCCTAATAATCCCATCGCTGTTTTTATTGGTATGGGATTGGTCTCTAAGAAAACTGCTTTAATCAAAGGCAGTAATTTATAATGAATTTCTTTAGCTTTTTGCATATTGCCTTTTTCAAACTCTGTCACTAGATTAGCCACATCTTTTGGCACAATATTCGCTACTACCGAGATGATGCCGACTCCGCCTATTGACAAAACAGGCAAAGTTAAGCTGTCATCCCCGGAAATTAAATCAAATTTTTCACCGCATAATTGTTTTATACGCGACATCTGATCCAGGCTACCTGAGGCTTCTTTTACCCCAACGATATTTTTACAATCATCGGCTAACTTTGCGATAGTCTCCGGTTCAATATTTACTCCGGTGCGGGAAGCAATATTATAAAGAATAATCGGGATATTCACTGCATGAGCTATGGCTTTAAAATGTTCATATAAGCCTTTTTGGGTGGGGCGGTTATAATAAGGTGAAACCTGTAAAGACCCGTCTGCACCTGCTTTTTCAGCATGTCGGGTTAACATTATGGCTTCCTCAGTAGAGTTTGAGCCGGTCCCGGCAATAACCGGAATTCTTTTTTTAACCTGATCAATAGTGATTTCAATAACCCGGTCATGCTCCTGGAAAGATAATGTCGCAGATTCCCCGGTCGTGCCGCAAGGGACAATCCCGGAGGTGCCGTTTTTAATGTGAAATTCTATCAATTCCCTTAAGTTTCTCTCATCGACTTTATTGTCTTTGAAAGGTGTAACTATTGCCACAATAGAGCCCCTAAACATTGTATTCTCCTTTGTAAACTATTCTTACCTTACCTTCCAGCCAGACATTTTGAAATTTATTGTTTAATC
>MHGH01000020.1:25984-29644 GCA_001805465.1 Omnitrophica WOR_2 bacterium RBG_13_41_10
AGTGTTTCTCCACTTTTTGTTGAAACATTAATTCTTTGTGTACCGCGTACAGAGTACCGAGTACAGAGCGAGGTAATTAATGCTGCAGCAACCGAACCTGTGCCACAGGCAAGGGTCTCACCTTCTACGCCCCTTTCGTAAGTTCTAATTTTAATGGTCTGATTGTCTTTGACTTCTACGAAATTTACGTTTGTACCGGCCGGGATAAATCTTTTATGATAACGGATTTGCCTACCTAGCTTAACTATATCAATCTTATCTAAACCTTCGACGAATATTACCGTATGTGGAACTCCCGTGTCGATGAAGTTAACTTTCAGGTTACGCCCATTAATATGAATAGGAATATCCAATTTAATCTCTCTGGGGTCAGTAAGTTTTATTTTTATATTATTATCGTCAACTTCAGATTTAATTACTCCAGCTTTGGTTTCAATAGATATTTGGTGTTTGGTGTTTGGTGTTTGGTGTTTGGTGTACACTGCTACGCATCTGGCGCCATTTCCACACATTTCTGCCTCTGAGCCATCAGCATTAAAAATGCGCATCTTGATATCGGCAATTTTAGATTTTTCCAGAACTAATAAACCATCCGCACCTATTCCGTATTTCCTATCACACATCTTCCTAGCTAAATCCTTAGCTCTGTACTCTGTACTCTGTACTCTGTACATAATAACGAAATCATTACCCGAAGCTACCATTTTACTAAAATTTATTTTTTTCATTTATAATCCGGATAAAAACGCAGGGACTATCTCATTACGTACTAAATCTTCGCGAACCTCTCTTTTTCTAATTATGAATACTTCGTCTTTTACTACTAATACCTCTTCGGCACGGCACCTGGAGTTATAATTAGAAGCCATGCTAAAAGCATAGGCACCAGCACCCATAATGGCTAAAAAATCTCCTTCTTTTAATTTCGGTAGGTTTCTATCTTTGGCAAAGAAATCCCCGCTTTCGCATATGGGGCCTACTATGTCTATTTTCTCTGTACGGTGTACAGTGTACGGTGTACAGTGCAAAGGAATAATAGTATGATACGCCCCATATAAAGCAGGCCGGATTAAATCATTCATTGCCGCATCCACAATCACAAATTTCTTTTTCGGCGTATTTTTTATATACAAAACTCTGGTTACCAGAATCCCGGCATTGCCTACGATAAACCTTCCCGGCTCTAAGATTATTTTTAGCTTGCTTCTTTTTAAAAGAGGCAAAACTTTTTTGGCAAAATTTTCCGCGGTCTGAGGAGTTTCGCGGTCATAGACAATACCTAGGCCTCCTCCGATATTCAGGTATTCAAGGAAAATGCCTTTTTTCCTTAAGGTCTCCACAAATTCTATTACTTTTTTAATAGCGGCGAGATACGGCTCAGCTTCCGTTATCTGAGAACCGATATGGATATGTATTCCCGAAATTCTGACGTAAGATAAAGCCCTGCGCAATAAGAAAATCTGATAAGCGCTTTTAAAGTCTATGCCGAACTTATTGGTAAGTTTACCGGTAGTAATATATTTGTGTGTTTTAGGTTCGACATCCGGATTAATACGGATAGCTACCTGAGTACTGGTATTCAATTTTTTAGATATCCGGTTAATATTTTCTAATTCCGCGGCGGATTCTACATTAAAAAAGAGGATTTTTCTATGTATGGCCTCTTCTATTTCTCTATCGGTTTTTCCTACCGAGGCATAAACGATTCTTTCTCCGGGGCAGCCAGCCTGCGTTGCCCGAAACAGCTCTCCCCCAGAAACAATATCTAATCCTGCTCCTTTATCTACCAATGCTTTAAGAATAGCTAAATTGGAGTTTGCTTTTAGAGAATAACAAATCAGGGGATTCAGGCTATGAAAGGCGGTTTTTAATTTCAGGAAGTGGCCAATTAGCGTATGGTAACTATAAACATATAGCGGGGTGCCAAAACGTTTAGCTAAATCCAATACTTTGATATTCTCACAATAAAGAGAGTTTCTTTTAGATTTGAATTCGTGCATTTAATCTTTCACTCCAAATACTCAGTTGCTTTTCTACCAGGCGCGGGTTTGTGCTCCCGTAAGATTTTTTCAGGTTAACAGAAGCTTGCGCATTCAGGATATTTTTTATATCTGGCATGAGCTTCTCTGAATATTTTTTCAGTTCTTTTTGAGAAAGTGTGGAAATTTTTCTATTTTTATCCAGGCAATCTTTAATCATTCTTCCTACAATATCATGCGCTTGCCGATAGGAGAGGCCTTTCTTAATCAGATACTCCACGATGTCTACGGAAAACAGCGATTCATCCAAAAGCTTAGAGGCAATCGCCTCTTTTTCTATGATTATATTTCCAAATAAGGCGATAAATATTTCCAATATATCCTTGACGGTATCTACGGCATCAAAAAGCGGAGGTTTATCCAGCTGTAAATCCCGGTTATAGGATGAAGGTAGCCCCTTCATTAATATTAATACGTTGGATAAATCCCCGTGGATTTTGCCTACCGAGCCCCTGATTAATTCCAGCACATCGGGATTCTTTTTATGCGGCATAATACTGGATCCTGTACAGAAAGAAAAATCTATATCAATAAAATTAAATTCTTTTGTGGACCAAAGAATCAAATCCTCCGCTATCCGGGAAAGATGCACCGCAATGATAGATAAACCTGCCAGCACCTCAAGAATAAAATCCCGGTCACTGACGCTATCAATACTATTGCTAGTTACATTTTTAAAACCCAGCTCTCTTTTTACGTACTCCCTGTCTATGGGTAATCCTGTTCCGGAAAAAGCTGCACTCCCCAACGGCATCTGATCTACTCTTTTTAGGGCATCAATTAATCTTTGTTTATCCCTTTCTAAGCTCTCAATATAAGCCAAAAGATGGTGCGCTAAAAGTACGCACTGCGCTAACTGCAAATGAGTATATCCGGGAATTATTATTTTGGCATTGGTCTTGGCAAATTTTAATATGGATTTTTGAAGTAAAACAATCAATTCCAGTAGCTGACCTATTTCATCCTTAAGATACATCCTTGTATCTAAAGCTATCTGGTCGTTTCTGGAACGGGCAGTATGTAGTTTATTGGCGACCTGCCCAATTTTTTTTAAAAGTGTATCTTGTATATTAGAATGAATATCTTCCGCGTCAGAATCGAATTTAAATTTTTTTGCCTGTAAATCCTTTAAAATAGATTTCAGGCCCTTAATAATTAATGCTGCATCTTTTGTAGGGATAATTCTCTGCTTGGCAAGCATCTTGGCATGGGCAATACTGCCTACAATATCATATTGAGCTAACCTGTGGTCAAAAGAGATGCTAGAGGTAAACCTGTTAGTCAGACTACCTGTTTTTTTTGGAAATCTTGAACCCCATAATTTCGCCATATCTCTCCTATCTTTTATACGGCATTCCCCAAATCTTAATAAACCCTTCTGCTAGTTTTTGGTCAAACTTATCTAGCTTGCCATAAGTGCTCAGTTCTTTTTTGTATAAAGAAAGAGGTGATTTTCTGGCTACTGCAATACAATTCCCCTTAAACAACTTTAATTTTACTGTGCCTGTAACGAATTTCTGTAAAGAATTGACAAAGCCATCCAAGGCATTTTTTAAAGGAGAAAACCAAAGGCCATAGTAGACTAACTCCGAATATTTTAAGGATATAATCTCCTTAAAGT
>MHGH01000020.1:29660-38449 GCA_001805465.1 Omnitrophica WOR_2 bacterium RBG_13_41_10
CAACACTAAGCTCTCCAGCTCCTTATGCGCAGTATGTAATATAGTAGCTGCCGGGGCTTCGTATATTTCCCTGGATTTTATACCTACTAATCTATTTTCAATTAAATCAGCCCTGCCTACGCCATGTGTTCCACCGACTTCATTTAAATAATTAATCAGGTTTTTTAATTTAAAAACTCTTCCGTCAATTTTTTTGGGGATCCCTTTTTCAAAAGATATATCAATATATTTAGGATAAGATGATACGCCGCTTGGGCTTTTAGTAATTAAATAGGCATCTTCCGGCGGCTCCTGCTCTATATTCTCTAAGACCCCTGCCTCAATACTTATCCCCCAGATATTTCTGTCAATGCTGTAAGGCTTCTTTTTAGTGACATCAATGGGGATATTATACATCTTGGCATATTCAATTTCTTCTTCCCGCGATTTAAACTCCCAGATTCTTACCGGAGCAATAATCTCTAAGGAAGGATCTAATATTCCGATTGATACCTCAAATCTAACCTGATCATTGCCTTTACCGGTGCATCCGTGAGCCACTACCGTTGCCTTTTCTTTATGGGCTATTTCTACTAAATATTTTGCAATCAAAGGCCGGCCTAAAGCGGTAGCCAAAAGATACTTACCCTCATATATAGCATCAGCCTTTAAAGCAGGCACGATAAAATCATCAATAAATTCATCCTGCAGGTCCTTAATATATACTTTGGAGGCACCTGCGGCCAGGGCCCGTTCCTCTATAGCTTCAAAATTTTCTCCTTGTCCTAATCCTTGGCCAAGGTCAGCTACAAAACAAATAACAGTGCCTCCTTGTTCCTTAAGCCATCTGACAATGCAAGAAGTATCTAAACCACCCGAATATGCTAATACAATTTTTTTCATTTTACCGAGTCATATTATTATGCTGGATTTCTTTTATTTTATTCTTACTCGATACAATCACAAGAACCGGCAGGGCACGCCTGAGGTTCCGGGCTCACAGACGAAAATAACCAAATTCGACCGTCCCCTCCATTTCTTACTGCCATATAACAATCGTTCGAAAAAACTTCATAATTCCAACTTTGGTTACTACCTGCAGGTAAAAATACTTTTAGATTTTGGTTGATTAAGGCTATATCTGAAACAACATCTCCATCAGAAACAGGGTAATAAGTACCCACATCAAGATAATAACTTTTTTCCGCAGCTCTAATTAATTTTAGATTGGCCTTAGCTTCATTATCTAAAATTTTCTCTCTCATTGAGGAATAATTATTTATAGCCAAGGTAGCTAAAATTCCAATAACGACTAGGGTAATTATGATTTCTAACACTGTGAATCCTTTATTATGCTTAGGCATAATCACGCCTCCTTTTATCTTAACAGAGTGATAAGAATTGCCTTCTGCACATGCATTCTATTTTCTGCCTGGTCAAAGATAACGGAATTTTTACTCTCAATGATTTCGTCAGTTATCTCTTCTCCTCTATGCGCAGGCAGGCAATGCATAATTAAGCAGTTCTTTTTAGCTAAATTAACTAATTTTTTATTGACCTGAAAATTCTGAAATATTTTCTTTCTTTTAGCCACTTCTTTCTCTTGTCCCATACTCGCCCAGACATCAGTATAAATAATATCAGCATTTTTTACTGCATCTTCGGGCTTATGGAATAAATTAATAACTTTTCCTTCCGGTTCATACCCTTTGGGTGTGGCCACATTCATATTCATTCCCACTTTAGCACAAGCATAAAGCAGGGAATTACAAACATTATTACCATCGCCTACATAGGCAAGAGTTAGGCCTTTTAGGTGTTTTAATTTTTCTTTGATGGTATAAATATCCGCTAAGGCCTGACAGGGATGGGAAAAATCCGACAGGCCATTAATCACCGGCACGGTGGCGTATTTAGCCATCTCTAAGATATTATTGTGCGCAAAGGTCCTTAAGACTATCACATTAACATAACGCGAGAGAGTCTTGGCTACGTCTTTGATAGATTCTCTGACCCCTAAATTTATCTCATCCGGCCCTAAATATATAGAATAACCGCCCAATTGGTACATACCTACTTCAAAAGAAACCCGGGTGCGATTTGATGGCTTTTGGAATACAAGCGCCAGGGTTTTTCCGCAAAGGGCCTTGGCAAATTTGGTTTTGTCTTTTTTGAGCTTATCGGTTAAATTAAAAATTTCCTCTACCTCTCTCAGTTTTAAATTAGCGATAGATATTAAATCTTTTTTCATCTTTATGCGCCTTTCAATACCTCTTCTAATACTGACAGGGCTTTATTAATCTGGCCCTTCGTAATATTCAATGCCGGCATAAGCCTTAATACTTTATCATGAGTGCAGTTAATCAAAAGGCCTTTTTCTATACATTTTTCTACGATGGGCTTACCTTCTATATTCAATTCTATCCCTGCCATTAATCCTTTACCCCTTACTTCTTTAATCAGGGGGTATTTTTCTTTTAAAGTATCGAGCTTACCAAATAAATAATCCCCCATTTTTACGGCGTAAGATAGCAGTTTTTCTTTTTGGATTGTCTTTAAAACTGCTAAAGCTGCCCTACAGACTAAGGGGCTACCTCCAAAAGTAGAGGCATGCATACCCGGTGAAAGAGTGTCAGCGATTTCTTTCTTTACTACCATTGTAGCGATAGGTAAACCTCCGCCCAGCGCTTTGGCAAGGGTGATGATGTCGGGAGTAATGCCGTAATGCTGATAACAAAATAATTTTCCGGTCCTGCCAAGGCCTGTCTGCACCTCATCTATAATCAAAAGTAAATTTTTCTCATCGCAAATCTTTCTTAACTCTAGGACGAAATCTTTATCTGCCACATTAACGCCGCCTTCCCCCTGAATCAGCTCCAGCATAATCCCTACTGTTTTATCGCTTAAGGCGTTTTTTACTGCTTCTATATCATTAAACTTTACGGTTTTGAATCCTTCTGGCAGCGGCTCAAAACCTACCTGATATTTTTTTTGTCCGGTTGCAGCCAGTGCTGCCAAAGTCCGGCCATGAAAAGAATCCTCAAATGTGATAATTTCGTATCTGCCTCTGCCGAACTTACGGCTAAACTTTATTGCTGCCTCATTGGCCTCTGCGCCTGAATTACAAAAGAAAACCTTTCCGGGAAACGACCGATAGATTATCTCTTTAGCTAATTTTGCCTGAGGCAGATGATAATAATTATTGGCAATAAATATTAATTTGGAAACCTGATCCCGCACTGCCTGCATTACCTTGGGATGACAATGGCCAAGATTGCCTACCCCCCAACCGGGAAAGAAATCCAGATATTTCTTGGCATGAATATCCCACAAGTAGCTACCTTTGCCTTTGGTAAAAACCAAAGGTACCTTGGTATAAGTGGGCATGATGTAATCTTTATAATTATCGAATATATCCTCTTTTTTCATTGCCTTTTACTTTACTATCTCTGTCCCTATGCCTTGGTCGGTAAAAATCTCTAAAAGTAAACTATGCGGTATGCGCGCATCCACGACGTGAGTTTTCTTCACGCCTTTATTCAACGCCTCAATACACGCCTTTACCTTAGGGATCATGCCCTGTTGAACAACGTTCTCCTTAATAAGGCCGCCTGCTTCCTCTGTAGTGATAGTGGAGAGAAAAGAATTGGGATCGTTATGGTTGCGCATAACCCCTTTTACATCAGTGAGTAATACCAACTTTTCCGCTTCCAGGCTCACCGCAATACTTGCCGCAGCCTCATCGGCATTGACGTTATAGGTTTTTTTATCCTTGCCTACACCCATCGGTAAAATTACTACTACTCTGTCTTTCTTTAATTCTTTCAAGATAACCTCTGTATCTATACCTGTAATATGGCCAACAAACCCTAAGTCTATCTTGGTCTTCTTTTTCTCCACTTGAATTAACTTCTTATCTTTACCATTTAGGCTGACGGCCTTTGCCCCTAATTGATTTATTTCTTCTGTAATAATATTGTTTAAACTCAAGAGCTCCTCTTCTACCAGTTTCAATGTTTCTTTATCGGTAACACGCATGCCGTCTATAAAGTCGGTTTTTTTGCCCGATGAACGCATGCGCTCACTGATGTTGGGCCCGCCCCCGTGCACCAAAATGGGCCTTAGGCCCATAAAATTTAAAAATACGATGTCCTCTAATATGCCTTTTCTCGTTTTTTCTTCGCCTAGGATGCTGCCGCCGTATTTGATCACGATGATTTTCTTATGAAATTTCTTTATGTACGGCAGGGCCTCTATCAAAACATCTGCTTTCTTAATCGCTTCTTCCATATCGCCTCACTCTTTTATAGCACTGTACTCTGTACTCGGTACTCCGTACTTTAATTATACTCTGCATTTATCTTAACATACTCCGGCGTAAGATCCGAAGTATAAACTATAGCGCTAGCATTGCCTCTATTAAGAGAAACTTGAATATCTATATTCTTTTTATGCAAAGGGCTAACTTTAATTTTTAGCTCTTTTTCTTTTATTTCGACACCGCTTGCTCCGGCTGCAGCAACAATTCTGCCAAAATTAGGATTTTCTCCGTAAACGGCAGTCTTAAATAAATTGGAATTCGCGATAGCTAAAGCTATTTTTTTAGCTTCTTGAGAATTCTTTAGGCCACCAACCTCAATCTTAATAAATTTGCTTGAGCCTTCTGCATCCTGCACAATCATTTTGGCTAACTCTAAACAGACTAAATTCAGAGCGCTATTAAATAATTTGAAGTGATTATTAAAATCTATAATCGGATTTTTAATTGCGCCGTTAGCTAAGACGACTGCCATATCATTAGTACTCATACATCCATCCACAGTAATACAATTAAAAGAATTATCCACCGCCGTCCTTAAGGCCTTATCTAAGGCAGGCTGGGTGATATTTACGTCGGTCATAATAAATGCCAGCATAGTAGCCATATTTGGGGCAATCATCCCTGCGCCTTTAGCAATACCGCATATAGTAATAGCGCGGTTACCGATATTAAATTTTACAGTGGCTTCTTTACTAAAGGTATCAGTAGTCATAATTGCTTTATTTGCCCTATTAATTCCGCCTTTTGATATCGCTAGCACTAAATGAGGTATTGCTTTCTTAATCTTATCTAATGGCAATTTCTTACCGATAATCCCGGTAGAAGCAACCAGGATATTCTTCTTATTTATCCCCAAAGCCCTTGCTAATAGCCGGGCTGTTTCTTGAGCATCTTTTAAGCCAGCCTGTCCGGTAAAACAATTGGCGTTGCCGCTGTTGATAATTATTGCCCGGTATAATTTATTGGCCTTAAGATTCTTTTTATTTAAAAGAAGTGGCGCTGCCTGTATTTTGTTAGAAGTAAAAACACACGTAGCCTTGGCCGGCTTATCAGAATACAATAAAGCTAAATCTAGCTTTCCTGATTTCTTTATGCCACTGGCTACTGCGGCGGCTGTAAAGCCTTCTGGCAGGGTAGCTTTATGGTATAGCTTCATAATAATCCTGCCTGTTCCGGAAACTTATACATGATATTCATATTCTGCACAGCTTGGCCTGAGGCCCCTTTAAGAAGATTATCTATCGCAGCGACAATAATGACCTTATCCGCTTCTTCTTGAATTCCTATATCGCAGAAGTTGGTGCCTACCACATCTTTTAGCCTAGGGAAAACCCCCTCCTGGCATATTCTTACAAACGGTTCCTGGTTATAGAATTTCTTATATAGGGTAATCAACTTTTGGCTTTTGGCTTTTAACTTTTTGGTTTTCTTGATATAGATGGTCTCTAAAATCCCCCTGTTTACAGGCAATAGATGCGGTACAAAAGTAACCTTAATTTTTTTCTTAGCTATTTTGGATAACTCCTGATTAATCTCCGGCATATGCTGATGGGAATCAACCTTATAAGCCTTGAAATCCTCGTTAATTTCAGAGAATAAAAACCCTTCTGCAATCTTTCTTCCTGCTCCGGTTACTCCGGATTTAGCGTCGATAAATATGGTGGTTAAATCTAATAAGCCGGTATCGCACGCCAATACACCTGACAGCGCTAATATCGCAGCCGTCGGATAACAACCGGGGTTAGCTACTAAGGAAGCATTTTTAATATCCTGCCGGTAAAGTTCTGGCAAACCATAGATAGCCCCAGGGATATTTTTTTTATCCTTATGCTCGCAGTGATAGAATTCTTTATAAACTTTAATATCACCAAGCCTGTAATCGGCGCTTAAATCAATTATTCTTTTACCGGCATTCAATAATTTCGGCGCTATTTCCATAGAAACGGTATGCGGCAAGGCTAAAAATACCAGTTCAGAATCAGCGACGATATCTTTAATATTCGGCTGGGCGCAGACTAGGTCAATTCGATTTTTAAATTTAGGGAATATTTCGCTGATATGTAAAGGCTTATCAATTTTAGCCGAAACGCTGGTTATTCTTACGGCAGGGGGTTTTAATAAAATACCGAGCAACTCTTCCCCGGCATAGCCGGTAACTCCTACTATGGCTACATTAACCATCAGGACTCTCCTTTAAATTAATATCTATCATCTTAAATTAAAATGCCTACCTCGTCAAGTGTTTTTCGTCGGATTTCCCGACGATAAGAAAATAAAAAATCCCGCTCACTCAGCGGGATTGATTTTGACTTTTTACTTTTTGGTTTTGACTTTACATTTCTACCTCTTTGTCCACTGGAAGCGTTTGCGTGCGCCTTTTTGTCCGTATTTCTTACGCTCTTTCATGCGGGGATCGCGCGTAAGAAGGCCGTTTTTGCGCAGCACATCCTTAGTTTCTGGCTCCACTAATATTAAAGCACGGGATATGCCATGCCTCAAAGCACCTGCCTGGCCGCTTAGGCCCCCGCCCCTGATCACAGCGACGATATCATACTTATCCAAAAGATTAGTCAGGCGAAAAGGCTGCTGAATAATAATCCTGTCTGTCTCGCGTACAAAGTAGTTTTCATAAGGTAGCCCGTTAACCAGAATTTTACCTTTGCCGGATAAAATCTGTACCCTGGCTACTGCTTCCTTGCGCCTACCTACGGTTAAATGTGCTTTAATTTCATCCATAATTTGAAAACCTCTTAATTAAACCGAAACTGTAGTGAGTTTATTTGTTCCGTGCGGATGCTTATCGTCAACGTATACCTTAAGCTTCTTGATGATATCCCGTCCTAAGGGCCCACCCGGTAACATGCGCCTGACTGCCGAACGAATGACAAATTCCGGTTTCTTCTTCAGCATGGTTTCTAAAGTTACCTCTCTTAATCCTCCTGGATAACCCGAATAAAAACGGTATAATTTTTGCTGAAGTTTTTTACCGGTAACCTTAACCTTGGCGGCATTGATTACCACTACGTTATCACCCAAATCAAGGTGCTTAGTAAAAATCCGCTTGTGCTTGCCGCGCAATATCACCGCTACTTTAGTGGCTAGCCTACCTAGTATTCTATCTTTGGCATCCACAAGATACCATTGCCTTTTTATATCCTCTTTTTTAGGTATGTAGGTCCTCTGCATTTTTTGCCTTCTTATAGAAAAGAAAAGTATAACATATTTTTCAATTAAGTCAAATATTTTTTGAAAACCTGTTATCCAGCCATAATAAGGCAAGGAGTGAAAATCCAAGAGAATAAATAGACCAAAATGGCACCGAGGCCTCACTTATTCTTATCTTTACGCTGCAGGAAGGGTTGCGGTAAAGGATAAATATCTTAGTCTGCCCTATTTCAATTAAACGGTAGTTCCTGACAGCCTGTTTAATTGTATCCTGATTATCAAGCCGGTTAAATATTACTATTTTTGCAGACAAAAAAGGATCAAAATGAACTGCTGGTTTTATCTCTGGCAACAAGGCATTGGCAGTCGGCCTGCCGGAAATACCCGCAAGCATCATTCCTGTGATATTGAGAGTAGAGTAAACTATTTCTTCCTTTAGAGAATTTTCTCTTATTAATGCTGCAGCGGGCATATAATCCTGCGGGAACCAAATATTTTGGCCTTTAGCCAGCATCATTCCCGTAAAAGCTGAACCAAATAAATTTAATTTATAAGAAAGCTTTTTTAGGCCATGTTGTTTATACATCGATAGCGTAGGAGAAAAGAATAAGGCGCATAATGCCGCTAAAAGAGGTAAATATTTAAGGTAAGGTTTCCTATCTTTTAACCTCTGATATAACGAGTATAGGCAGAATGCCGCAGATAAAACCACTGCTATGTATCCCTCAGAAGAGAAGAAACGATAGGGATATATGATGAATAGAAAGCTTGCCACAAAAAAACTTATAAAAATCCGGTATTGCTTACCTGCTTGATAAGCAAAAAATAAGCCTAAAAAAGCCAAAAGATAATCTATAATTTTTATTTCAGAGAGATACTTCTCTTGAAGATTTAAGCCTAAGGAAGAAAGAGAGTTTATTCCGGCCACTTGTTTGAAAATTACCGGTATAGATAACAATAAGGTTAAGGCTAATACCCTTAAAGATATGGGCCTATCTTCCTTATTAAACAAGGCATAAAAAATAAACACCAGCGCAAAAAACCAGGAGATACCTATATGGGTATAAAAACACAAGGTTAGGAATATTACAGAGCTTAAAAACCGCCTGCGGAATATATAGTTTATAGCTAATAATCCAAAGACCATGGCTAAGGTAGCGGGGAGATGATTTAATAATGAAAACCAGAAAGAAAAAGATGCATTCAGAGCAAGCATCACAAAGAAAGCCAGGCATGCGTTATAGTTCTTTCTGATAAAATGCCACAAGACAACCATAAAGATAAGCGGGATTATAGTCTCAAAAAGTTTGGCTAAAATTATCGG
>MHGH01000020.1:38456-38574 GCA_001805465.1 Omnitrophica WOR_2 bacterium RBG_13_41_10
CCTAACTTCATGAGAACTGCTAGTATGATATGAAAAACAGGCGGGTATATATGTATCCTGCCTACAGGCGCATATTGCCAAAAATCCCACCCCACATATCCGCCTGCCTGGATAAAAC
>MHGH01000020.1:38582-43520 GCA_001805465.1 Omnitrophica WOR_2 bacterium RBG_13_41_10
GTAAGCAAATGGTAATATATATCCATAAACTGAGGGAGTATTTGCCAGCGGATTATCTGTAATGCGCAATAACTTAAAATTATAAGCCAGCTATAAAAATTCCAGGATAAATTTTTCCGCGTTTCTTTCATCTTAATAATTTACCTTGACTAAACAAAGCCCTCTAGCAGGGGCGGTTTGGCCGGTGAGCCTCCTATTTTTAGATAAAAGTATCTTTTTTAGGCTGCCGCAGGAAAGTTTACCCCTACCTACATCTATAAGCGTACCTACGATGCCCCTGGCCATATTATACAAAAAACCGTCAGCTTCAATATCTATATATATAAAATCTTTGTCTCTGGCAACCTTAAGCCTTTTTATTGTTTTAAATGCATCCTTACTCGAACTGCCGCTGGCCCTAAAGGCAGTAAAGTCATGCCTGCCTAAAAGAGACCTCGCTTCTTTTTGCATCAGCCCTACATCTAAATGATACGGATAAAAATATACTCTATTCCTTAAAAAGCTAGAACGATACGGCCGGTTTAATATGGTATAGCGATAGATTTTGGACTTTACGGAAAAACGGCTGTGAAAATCCCTCTTTACTCCTTCTACTTTAGTAATCGTTATATCTAAAGGTAGATTGCTATTTAAAGCTGGCCTTAACTTAAGAAGGGTAATTTTTGACTGAGTAGAAAAGTTGGCTACTTGATCTTGAGCATGCACCCCTGTATCGGTCCTGCCGGAAACAATTAAGCGTATTTTTTCTTGGAGAATTTTACGGAGGGCATTTTCTATTGTGGACTGGATTGTCTTAAGCTTTTTTTGTACCTGCCAACCGCTGTAATTTGTGCCGTCGTATTCTATATGGAGCTTGATATTGCGCATTCGGCAATCTGTATTGCATTCGTTGCGGCACCCTTACGCAGATTATCGGCAACCACCCACAGCCATAAACCATTTTTTACAAAAGGATCTTTTCTGATACGGCCGACGAAAACCTCATCTTTACCTTCAGCATCTTTAGGCATAGGGTAAAGATTTTTTTTAGGGTCATCTATTACCGTTACCCCTTTGGCCTTACAAAGAATGTCTCTGGCTTTTTCTGGAGTAATGGATTTTTTCGTTTCAAGGTAAATTGATTCCGAATGGCCGGTCCTTACCGGGACCCGAACCGTAGTACCGGAAATCTTTATTTTATCGTCATGCATAATCTTCTGGGTTTCTTTGACTAATTTCCACTCTTCGTTAGTATAATCGTAATCCACAAAAGTACCTATATGCGGAAAGACATTAAAGGCTAACTGTTGAGGTAAACTTCTAGATGCTAGATGCTGGATGCTGGATGCTGGATTTTTATCAGAATCCAGAATCAAGGATCCAGTATCAAATTGAGGGATTAGTTGCCTTATTTCTTCTCCTAGTTGCGCTACTGCACCCCTACCGGCTCCGGAAGCAGCCTGCAAAGTAGTAACAACTACTCTTTTAATCCCGGCTTTCTTATAGATCGGCCAAAGCGCTACTACCATCTGAATAGTAGAACAATTAGGATTAGCAATAATCCCTTTATGGCTTTTGACGTCTTTGGCATTAACTTCCGGGACCACCAAAGGAACTTTAGGATCCATGCGAAAATCTGCGCCATTATCTATTACCAATGCTCCTCTTTTTACTGCTTCAGCAGCATACGTCACAGCTGCCCCTTTTTCTCCTTCAGTACCGGCAAATAAAGCAATATCAATACCGTTAAAGCCATCAGCGCAAACAGCTTCTACTTTATAGTTTTGTCCATCTACGGAAAGTTCCCGTGCTGAACGGGCAAAAACGCGCAAGCTCTCAATAGGAAAGTTACGCTGTTTTAAAACACGCAACATCTCTATCCCTACTGCACCGACACCGACTACTGCTACATTATATTTAGACTTTTTCATAAGTTTGCGACCACCAAATCTCCTACTTCCTGCGTAGAATAACCCATCTTTCCCGCAGCCAGAGATTTTAACTTTTCATTTACTATTTTTATTACCGCATTTTCTATCATATCCGCTGCTTTCTTTTCCCCTAAATTTTCCAGCATCATCCCTGCGGCGCAAATCGCTGCCAAAGGATTAATGACGTTTTTTCCGGTATACTTAGGTGCACTTCCGCCGATAGGTTCAAACATAGAAATACCCTGCGGATTAATATTGCCACCCGCGGCAATACCCATACCACCTTGAACCATGGCGCCTAAATCCGTAATAATATCTCCGAACATATTATCGGTAACAATGACATCAAACCACTCCGGATTCTTCACAAACCACATGGTAGCGGCGTCAACATGGGCATAATCAGTAGTAATATCCGTGTATTCTTTGGCAATTTCATTAAAGGTGCGCTGCCATAAATCCCAGGCATATGTCAAAACATTGGTCTTGCCGCATAGAGTTAATTTTTTCTTTCTATTGCGCTTCCTGCAATATTCAAAGGCATAACGGATACAACGTTCAACGCCGCGGCGGGTATTATAAGAAATCTGGATAGCTACCTCATCTTTAGTGCCTTTATCCTTAAACTCGCCCATCCCTTTATAGAGCCCTTCAGAATTTTCCCTCACCACCACAAAATCAATATCCTCTGGCTTTTTATCCTTTAAAGGGCAAAATGCGGCATTATAAAGTTTTACCGGGCGTAAATTGATATACTGGTCCAAGGAAAATCTTAATTTTAAAAGAATACCTGTTTCTAAGATTCCCGGCTTTACATCCGGATGGCCTATGGCCCCTAAATAAATAGCCTGATAATTTTTTAGTGCCTCTATATCCTGATCTTCAAGGGTCTTGCCGGTTTTTAAATAACGCTGGCCGTCAAAATTGAAGAGTTTAGTTTCGTATTTAAAATTATATTTTTTACCGGCGGCCTCTAATACCTTCAGGCCTTCGCGTACTACTTCCGGGCCGGTCCCGTCTCCGGGAATAACTGCTATTTTGTACATTTGAGCACCTTTAAGTTTTTATCCAGCGAAATCCTGCCGAGTTTACGAGGCAGGATCTTTGAATTATTATCTTCCTGCCACATATTTCATCAGGCCCCCCTTTTCTATAATCTTCTGTAAAAATTCAGGAAAAGGTTGGGTTTTATAAGTTTCATTTTTGCTCAGATTTTTTATTATACCATGCGCCAAATCTATTTCAAGAGAATCACCATCTGATATTTTATCGACTTGGTCCGACTCTAAAAATGGTAAACCGATATTTATAGCGTTTCTAAAAAATATCCCGGCAAAACTCTTGGCTGCTACGCTTGAGACACCGCAGCCTTTTAGCGCTAATGGCGCATGTTCTCTGGATGAGCCACAGCCAAAATTACTTCCGGCAATAATAATATCCCCTTGGGCTACTTTCTTGGAAAAATCAGGAGCAATATTTTCCATGCAATGCCTACCCAGCTCTTTTTCATCAGTGCTGACTAAGTATTTAGCGGCAATGATATCGTCGGTATTAATATTATCGCCGAATTTATGTGCCTTACCTTTAATAACCATATTTTAAATGACCTCATCCGGATGTGTTATTCTTCCGGTAACAGCCGATGCCGCGGCTACTGGGGGGCCGGATAAATAAACCTCTGATTTGACATGGCCCATCCTGCCGATAAAATTCCTGTTGGTAGTAGCCAGACATTTCTCTCCTTCTGTCAAAATTCCCATATGGCCGCCCAGGCATGGCCCGCAAGTCGGGGTAGAAAATACTCCGCCGGCTTTTACAAATATTTCCGCCAAACCTTCTTTTACTGCCTCCAGATAAATTTTTTGTGTCGCCGGAATCACAATCAGCCTTAAGCCGAATTTTATTTTTTTCCCTTTTAATAGTTTTGCCGCAATTCTTAAATCGGAAATCCTTCCGTTAGTGCAGGAGCCGATAACCACCTGATCAAGCTTTACGTCGCTTAATTTATCTGCCGGCCTTACATTGCTAGGTAAATGCGGACAGGCTACTTGCGGCTCTAGCTCTGATACATTCCAATCGTATATTTTTTCATATTGTGCATCCGCATCAGAAATATAAAATTTCATTCTACGTTTAAAACCAGAAACGTATTTTTTGGTAACCGAATCCGCAGCAATAATACCTGTACGTGCGCCCGCCTCAATAGCCATATTACTCATGGCAAATCTATCATCCATCCCCAATTTTTCTATCACCGGGCCGCTAAATTCCATAGCTTTATACAAAGCACCATCTACTCCGATTTGGCCTATAGTATAAAGGATGAGATCTTTTCCGCCCACCCATTTCTTAAGCTTACCTTTATAAATAAATTTTATAGAAGCGGGAACCTTAAACCAGCATTTTCCGTCAATGAATGCGCGGGCTAAATCAGTTGATCCAACCCCCGTAGCATAACAACCTAATGCTCCATAAGTGCAGGTATGGGAATCTGCGCCAATCACTAAATCACCGGGTAACACCAGGCCTTTCTCAGGCAATAGCGCATGTTCTATACCCATGCATCCCACTTCAAAATAATTTTTAATCTGCTGCTCTTTGGCAAAATCCGCTAAGATCTTACACTGGTTGGCGCTCTTTAGGTCTTTTGCCGGAGCAAAGTGATCGGGAACTAAAACAATTTTATTTTTATCGAATACTTTCTTAAACCCTGCCTTTTTAAATTCGGCAATGGCCAAAGGTGCTGTAATATCGTTGCCTAAGGCTAAATCCACGCTCGCTTCGATAAATTCGCCCGGCCGGATATCATTTTTTCCGGCATGAGCCATTAATATTTTTTCTGCGATTGTATAAGGCATTAACTTGTAAACTTTTTTACAACGAGGGTGGCATTATGCCCGCCAAAGCCTAAGGAATTAGACATACAGACAGCTACCTTGGTCTTGCGGCTAGTGTTGGGCACATAATCGAGGTCACATTCAGGATCCGGATATTCATAATTTATGGTGGGTACTACCACATCGTCCTT
>MHGH01000020.1:43539-47156 GCA_001805465.1 Omnitrophica WOR_2 bacterium RBG_13_41_10
ATAAATTCTACTCCGCCGGCAGCCCCTAATAAATGGCCGGTCATAGATTTGGTGGAAGAAACCATCACCTTCCTGGCATAATCTCCTAAGGCTTTCTTTATGGCTAAGGTTTCAATTTTATCATTAAGTTTTGTAGAGGTGCCATGCGCATTAATATAAGTGACCTCTTCGGGCTTTAGTTTGGCATCTTTAAGAGCTACTGTCATGGCTAAAGCCGCACCTGAGCCATCAGGGTCAGGAGCAGTAATATGATAAGCGTCGCAGGACATTCCAAAACCGACTATTTCAGCATATATATGGGCATTTCTTTTTTTAGCATGCTCCAAGCTCTCCAGCACTACTACGCCACAACCTTCGGCAATGACAAATCCGTCGCGCTCTTTATCAAAAGGCCGGCTGGCTTTTTGGGGCTGATCATTTCTGGTAGAAAGCGCCCTAAGGGCGCAGAACCCGCCTACCCCCGTAGGAACCACGCAACTTTCCGTGCCGCCGGTAACCATGACATCCGCATCCCCGCGTTGGATAATCCGGAAAGCATCTCCAATGGCATGGCTGCCAGAAGCACAGGCAGTAGTTATGCAAGAGTTCGGGCCCTTAAAACCAAAGGCTATAGCCACATGGCCGGCAGCTTCATTAACGATAAGCATCGGGATAAGAAATGGGCTAAGCCTTTTTGGCCCATCTTTTAATAATACCCTATGCTCCGCTTCTATTATCCGTAAACTACCTATCCCTGAGCCCACGATTACTCCGATGCGCTCTTTATTCTCTTTCTCTAAATCTAAACCCGCATCTTGGATTGCCTGTTTAGAACTGGCAATGGCAAACTGCACAAATTTCTCCATGCGGTTCAGTTCTTTCTTGCTGATGCCGTAGCTAAAAGGATCAAACCCTTTTACCTCTCCGGCAATCTTACTATCATAAGCCGTAGGGTCAAATTGCTTAATCCTATCGATTCCGGATCTGCCTTCTTTCAAAGCATTCCAGAAAACAGAAACACTATTTCCTACCGGAGAAATCACCCCTAAACCCGTAACTACGACTCTCTTTTCCATATTATTTTAGCTAACACAAAATTTACCCCGCTTAAAAAAGAAGCGGGGTAGTGTAAAACTTAAGGATTTATATTAAAATTTATTTATTGCCTGCTTTTTCTTCAATATATTTTATCGCATCACCCACGGTAGTAATCTTTTCCGCATCTTCATCGGGTATCTCAATTCCGAACTCTTCTTCTAAGGCCATTACCAGTTCAACGGTATCTAAAGAATCCGCTCCTAAGTCCTCGACAAACTTTGCTTCCGGAGTAACTTCTTCGGGCTTTACCCCCAGTTGCTCTGCGACAATAGATTTTACCTTATCTTGCACTGCCATTATTTTCCCTCCTTGATTATGCCGTTACCATTCCGCCGTCTACTATAATAGTTTGTCCGGTGATGTAATTAGCTTCTTGGGATGCTAAAAACACGCAAACGCCTGCTACATCTATAGGGCTGCCAAATCTGGCTATCGGGATCATCTCCAGCATTTTCTGCTTTATCTCTTCAGGAAGCTTAGCAGTCATTTCTGTCTGGATAAACCCGGGAGCCACTGCATTAACGTTGATATTACGTGAAGCAAGCTCCTTTGCGGCAGTCTTGGTTAAAGCTATTATCCCTGCTTTTGAAGCGGAATAATTAGCCTGCCCGGCGTTTCCTATTATGCCAATGATCGAGGCAATATTGATAATTTTGCCTGAGCGCTGCTTTAACATAAACCTGGAGACAGCCTTAGTGCAATTAAAAGTACCTTTGAGATTGACGTTTAAGACTGCATCCCAATCTGCTTCGCTCATGCGCAAGAGCAGATTGTCTTTTGTTATTCCAGCATTGTTAACTAATATATCAACCTTTGCAAATTTGTCAAGGATTTTGTTTACTGCTTCTTCCACCTTGCTAAAATTAGTCACATCTACGGCTTGCGCCAAAGAGCGCCTGCCCAAAGCCTCGATATCTCTACAGGCTTCTTGAGCTTCTTCTATGTTTATATCCCAGATGACTATGTCTGCGCCTTCACTGGCTAACCCAAAGGCAATTGCCCGGCCGATACCTCTGGCTGCGCCAGTTACTAAAGCTACTTTGTCCTTAAGACGCATTTTTACTCTCCTTATGTTTATAACTTCAGGCAATTTAATAAATCTTCTTTCTTTTCTATATTCGTAACCTGGGCGTTTTCATCTATCCTGCGCATTAGGCCTTTTAACACCTTTCCCGGCCCTATCTCAAAGAAGTTCTCGGTCTTACGCGAAAGCATATACCTCATGGAATCTTCCCAAAGCACTGCAGATGCTACCTGTTGAATTAAGTTATTTTTTATCTCACTAGATGACTCTACGGGCTGAGCATTAATATTACTAATCAAGGTAATTTGCGGCTGGTTTATTTTTAGCTTTTCCAGCTCTTTGGCTAGTTTTAAAGAGGCCCCTTTCATCAAAGAAGAATGAAAAGCACCGCTTACCTCTAATAAAATAACCTTTTTAGCCCCTGAACCTCTAGCTACTTTAACGGCTTCGTTGATCGCCTTGGCTTCGCCTGATATGACTATCTGGCCGGGTGAATTTATATTGGCTATTTCTGTATTTGTCTTTTGGCATATGTTTCTCACTAACTCCAGGCCCAGTCCTAATACCGAAGCCATTTTTCCAGGAAACTTTTGGGCCTCCTCTTCCATAAACTGGCCTCTTTTGCGCACTACGCTAACCGCATCTTCAAAACTCATCGCCTTAGCAGCAACTAAAGCAGAATATTCGCCCAGGCTCAATCCAGCTGCATAGTTTTGTACCGTGTACCGAGTACCGTGTACAGAGCTAAAAGCTTCCCAGGCGGCAATGCTCATGGTTAAAATAGCCGGCTGACAGTTATTAGTCTTGGTTAGCTCTTCCTGCGGCCCTTGGAAACACAGACGTGAAAGAGGCATCCCTAATACTTCATCTGCCTTGTCAAAGATCTTTTTACTTTCCGGAAAAGATTCGTAGAGGTCTTGGCCCATGCCTATATACTGGGCACCCTGACCGGCAAACAAAAAACCTACGACCATTTTATTACGCAGGCACCCCAAACTAAGCCTGCTCCAAAGGCATCCAAAACTATTATATCGCCTTTTTTAACTTTACCGCTCGTCACTGC
Source organism: Omnitrophica WOR_2 bacterium RBG_13_41_10 (assembly GCA_001805465.1). Lineage (GTDB taxonomy): Bacteria > Omnitrophota > Gorgyraeia > Gygaellales > Profunditerraquicolaceae > RBG-13-41-10. Next base: position 46,704 of record MHGH01000020.1, read on the forward strand.
TTCACATAAAGCCACAGCCGTAGATGCAGAAGACATATTACCGTATTTTTCAATAGTCAGATAAATCTTTTCTTCAGGCAACCCCAGCTTTTTTGCCATCGCCATAAGAATGCGTACATTTGCCTGATGTGGAATAACTAAATCTACATCCGCACAATTTAATCTTGCCTGTTTTAAAGCTACCTGTGCTGCTTCGGTCATTTTGTTTATGGCTACTTTAAATAGTTCGTTGCCGCGCATCTTGATATAATGCTGGCGTTCATTTATGCTTTCGTGAGAAGCTGGCCTGCGTGAACCACCTGCCGGCAGCATTAATAGATCACCTAGTGCGCCATCGCTGGCTAGATAACTGGAAATTATTCCTCCGGATTTAATTTCTGAAATAACTGCTGCTCCTGCGCCGTCTCCGAACAATACGCAAGTATTTCTATCTTGCCAGTCAGTTATGGAAGA
>MHGH01000020.1:47172-47540 GCA_001805465.1 Omnitrophica WOR_2 bacterium RBG_13_41_10
ACCACCAACGCATTTTTATAAGTGCCTCTAGCAATAAATTGTTGGGCAATAACTAAGGCATAGACAAATCCTGCACAGGCTGCGGATACATCAAAAGAAGCGGCATTTTTAGCTCCCAGCGCGTTCTGTATAATGCAAGATACTGAAGGAAACTGCATATCGGGGGAAATAGTGGCAACGATAATTAAATCTATGTCTAGGGGTTTAAGTTTGGCATCGTGCAGTGCTTTTTTGGCAGCTTGCAGCGCAAGGTCAGAAGCAGCTTCGTTTTTGGCAACAATGTGCCTTTCTTTAATGCCTGTACGGGTGGTAATCCATTCGTCAGATGTATTTACCATTTTTTCCAAATCAGCATTGGTAAGAATTTT
>MHGH01000020.1:47575-49959 GCA_001805465.1 Omnitrophica WOR_2 bacterium RBG_13_41_10
CTTTTTTCATATTAATTATGATTCTGCAAGATTATTGCCTCACTAATCTTTTCGTTAAATTTGCGTTCCACTTCTTCTTTGGCTACTCTTACGGCATTTTTTATGGCTTTCACATTAGAGCGGCCGTGGCCGATAATTACTACGCCGTTTACGCCTAATAAAGGCGCACCGCCGTACTCCGAATAATCCATATCTTTCTTGAACTTCATTAAACTGGTCTTCAATAACAATATACCAAGTATGCCTAAAGGATTACTTTTTAAATGCCGGCGTAAGAATTCCTGCATTGCTTCTGCCATGCTTTCGGAAACCTTTAAGGCGATATTACCTACAAATCCATCACAGATAACAATGTCGCATTTACCGGCAAAAATATCTTTGCCTTCCACATTACCGATAAAATTAAGCTTGCTTCTCTCTAGGAGTTCATGCGTTTCCTTCATAAATTCCGTGCCTTTAGTTTCCTCTTCTCCGATATTCAAAAGCCCTACCGTAGGATTGGGATTATTTAAAATATAGCGCAGATAGGCATCAGACATAATGCCGTATTGCAGCAATTGTCTGGGTTTAGGGTCAATGTTTGCACCGACATCTATGATTAAAGATATTCCTTTTAAACTGGGAGCAATGATGGCTATCCCCGGCCGCTCAATTCCCGGTAACATCCCCAGGCTTAATGTCGCAGCACAGACTACAGCGCCGGTATTACCTGCGCTCACAAAGGCATCGCCTTTTCCATCCTTAACCAGATTTAGCCCAATCACAATGGAAGAATTTCTTTTTTTTCGTACACTCTGTGCAGCGGGCTCAGACATCTCAATTATCTCCTGCGCAGGACAGATACTAATATTGTCTTGGGTATAGCGGTATTTCTTTAGCAAGGCCTTTATCTTCTCTTCATCGCCCACAAGGCATACTTCTATATTGTATTCCTTAACCGCTGCTATAACTCCCTCAACTACTACCTTAGGGGCATAGTCACCACCCATAGCATCAACTATTATTTTCATGCTTTCTTCTTCTTCTCTTTTACCTTAATCTCCATCACTTGCCTGCCATTATAGTATCCGCAAACTTTACAGACTGTATGCGTTAACTTTAATTGTTTACACTGCGGGCAAGGAATAAGATTCAACGATTTTAATTTCCAGTGGGCCCTGCGTTTTCGCCCCCTAGCCTTAGAATGTCTTCTTTTGGGTAACGGCATTAAAATTCGCTCCTTTCTTATTTACAATTGCATTTTCCTTCGGCAGGTATCTGGTTTATATTTATCTTCATCCCTTCAGGGATTGTCTTTTTAGCTTTTTTTTCAGCGATTCTTCTATAAAATCCGGAACAAAAGAAGACAAATCCGCGCCCAAAGAAGCCGCTTCTTTTAAAAGCTTAGAGGAAAGATAGCTGAAGGATTCCTGCGGCATTAAAAATATAGTTTCTATATCGGGGGCGAGCCTCCTGTTGGTTAAGGCCATCTGGAACTCGTATTCAAAATCAGAGATCATTCGTAACCCCCTGATTAAAACCGAAACTTTCTTTTTTCGCGCATAATCAATTACCAGGCCGTCAAAATCATCAACGATTACGCCCTTAATGTCTTTTGTGGCTTTTTTTAGCATAGCTACTCTTTCTTGGACCCTAAATAAAGGCTTTTTGTGAGGATTGTGCGCAACTGCTACAATGACTTCGGAAAATACCTCCTGTGCCCTCTTTATCAGGTCTATATGGCCGTAAGTGATCGGATCAAAGCTTCCCGGATATATTGCTCTCTGGCACATCTTTATTTAAGCCTTCCTGTAAAACGACAGTAAAGTATCCCCGTACTTATGCTGTTTGAATAAAGTCAAAACTCCCAGGGTGTCTGGGAGGCTATCTTTCTTAAAATGCTGCACTGCGATAAAACCATTGGGCGCTAATATATCATAAGCCGATAGCGTTTGCAAGGTTTTTTTTGACAACGACTGCTCTTGCAAGTTGCTCGTTGATCCCGAGCACCTGTCATTTAATTTATCGTGGGTGCGAGGGACAAAATCCTTATGGTAAGGAGGATCCATAAAGATTATGTCAAATTTCTTACCAGAATCACTGAGCGCCTTTATGGCCTGAGCTGCCTCCTTAGGGTAAACCTGGCATGCCTTTAGCTTTAACGATTCTATATTCTTCTTTATGGCCAAGAGGCAATCCCGGTTATACTCTACTAAAGTAAGATCCTTAACCCCTCTTGAAACAGCCTCCAAACCCACTGCCCCTGAACCTGCATATAGCTCTAAAAATGACAACCCCTCTATGTAACCTAAGATATCAAATAAGGCCTTTCTGACCTTGCCTTGCGTTGGCCGGATACTTTTAGGCCCGGTAATTGTCCTGCTTCTATATTTGCCAGATGTGAT
>MHGH01000020.1:50250-53934 GCA_001805465.1 Omnitrophica WOR_2 bacterium RBG_13_41_10
ATTTTACCTTCCCGGAATCGAGACATAATTTTATCTTGCTCTTGGGTTTTGAGCCTGCCGTGCACTAAGCCTACTTTGTATTCCTTAAAAATATTGTCCTTAAATTCGGCGTACATCTTTTTTGCGCTCAATAAATCCAAGGCAAAGGATTCCTCTATCAAAGGATATACTACATAAACCTGACGGCCTTGGCTAATATTTTCTTTCATGAAATTATAAAGCCAATCTCTCTTATCGTTCCTTATTCGCTCTGTATTAATCGGCTGGCGGCCCGGAGGCAATTCATTAATTACCGAGGTATCCAAATCCCCGTATAAGGTGATGGCTAAAGTGCGCGGTATAGGGGTGGCAGTCATAATCAAGACATCGGGATTATTCCCTTTCTGTGGGAGCAAAGCACGCTGGCCTACCCCGAATTTGTGCTGCTCATCGATGACTACTAAACCTAATTTTTTAAATTTCACATTTTCTTCCAATAAAGCGTGCGTACCGATGATTAAATCTACTTCGCCATCCTTTATATCTTGATAAACTCTTTTCTTTTCTTTCGCATTTAAGCTGCTGGTAAGCAATCCAATTTTAATTACCTGCGACTTGTGCCTTGCAACTTGTGACATTATTTTCTCATAATGCTGTTTAGCCAAAATTTCCGTCGGCACCATAAAAGCTACCTGATGCCGCCCTTGAATCGCCATGATACTGGCGATGGTTGCTACTACGGTTTTGCCTGAGCCTACATCGCCCTGCAGTAACCGCTGCATAACTTTAGGCTCTTGCATATCCGATTTTATCTCTGCCAATACCTTCTTTTGCGCCCCGGTTAATTTAAAGGGTAACTGCGTAATAAAATTATTGACTAATGCGCCTTCTACGCTATGGCTAATCCCTGCTCTTTCCCGTTTCTTTAATTTTCGTAAGGCAAGCGGCAACTGAAAAAGAAAAAATTCTTGGAAAGAAAGCCTCTGGTAAGCTTCTTTTTGCAAAGCAAAACTCTCGGGAAAATGTATATTAATCAGGCTTTTGGCAAGGTTAAGAAGATTATTCCTTAAACGTATATCATAATGTAACCAATCAGTGATGCCGGTGAGGTATTGATCTAAAGCGTATTTCATGGTCTTACGCATACCGCGCTGTGTCAGGCCTTCCGGGCAGGAATAAACCGGAACAATCCTGTCGATATTCAAGGATTGGTCTTCCTGAGTATCTATAATTTCAAATTCCGCAGAATTCATCTGTAGCCTATTCTCATAGCGGTCTATCCTACCGTAAAGGATAAGGTTGGTGCCGGCTTTAAAATATTCTTTTAAATAAGGCTGATTAAACCAGACGCAAAAAATCTTGCCTGTGTCATCTGCAACTACTAACTCTAATATGCTAAAACCCCGCTTAAAGGATCTGCGCTCTCCTTCGACTAATATTTTTGCCTGTATGGTTTGGGTTTGGCCCTCTTTAAGGTCCTTGATCGGGCTGAATCTGGTACGGTCTTCGTAACGGCGAGGGAAAAAATAGAAAAGGTCTTCTATGCTATTGATTCCGGCCTTAGCGAAAGATTTTGCTCTTTTTGGGCCGATACCTTTTAAATACCGGATATTATCGCTTAACAACTTTTTCATTCCTCTAGCAACCTCTAAAGATTAACCTGCGGCTGTTGGGAGTTTATATCAGAAGGGATATTTTTAGGTAGGTGAGATTCTTTTACCTCTATCTGGAAGGCTTCGCTAGTATAAGTCTGGTCTTTTATTTTTATGGAACTAGGCTCAATTTTAAATTTACCGATATCAGTAGGAGTTAAGATAAAAACAAAACTAAGTTTTATCTGTGCTTTCTCTTTAGCCAATGACATTGAGGATAACTCAACCTGTGATAATACCTCAAAACCTTCAAATTTAGGTAATTGAGGCAAGGGTATATTTTCTTCAGATGAAGTAATGGTGAGTTTATAAGTGAGAGTTTCATCGGTGGTCAAGGCGGTTTTATCCACTTTAGCCTCAATAGTAGTTTGCGCTAAGGCTATCACCCTAAAGGAAAAAATAAAAAGGATACTATAAAGTACGATTCTTTTCATACCTTGAATTTAAAAAAAAGATATGGTATGTTTTAAAGGATTCGGGGTTTTTTGTTTATACTAAGCTATTCTATTTTAAATGTATTCTTTAATTTTCCGGATTCGTTGCATACTGCCAATACCTCGATAGCATCCCCTTTTTTAAGGCTTACCTGGGCATAACTTGCCGCTTGAGCGCTCTGATTAGCTTGGTTAGCGAACTTCTGCATAATCCATTCTTTGCCATTTATTCTTATGCTAATCTCTTTGATAAAATGCTTCTGCGGATCTTTAACAGAGTGCGCTACCCCCACAGAAAGTATGCTATTTTTTTTATCATAATTGAAAATAATATCACTGGGTGGATGGGCAAAGGCAATACTAGAAGACACCAGGAAAAGAAAAACAAAAACAGCTATAGTGAAATTTCGCATAAGCCTCCTTTTGTTTATCTGTTAATTAGAGAGCCTCTTGTTTAAAGATCTTTAAGGTGGTGTGTTTTCCGTCTGACCAAGGCCAGAGCATAGCGAATACTGTATCGGTTTCGAGGTGAGAAAAATAAAGCACCTGGCCTGTCCTGATGCCGCCAAACTGTTGTATGATATCTTCTACTTCGGATGATAAACTGGCCTTTGAGGGCCATGCCGGTAGCCCTAAGAATTTTTCCAGCCTACCGGTCAAATTTGCTGTTTCCTCTTTGAGAATTACCGCTTCTAAATAATTATCAGCGTCCTTGCGTAAATCATCAATAACAATAGTTTTAATTTCGCTTTTTAGATCAGCAAACTGCAATTTTTAAGCCTCCTCATCCATTATTATCTTACCTTTAAAAACACGATTGTCCAATAAAAATTTTACATAAAGATGCGATTAATTCTGTTGTATGGCTTGGCCTTTGGTAGTATAATGAAACTACAAAAATTTCCTATCCATGAAAAACAAAATCTTACTTACCATTTGCCTATTTTTTCTAGTATCAACCAGTTTAATCTATGCTTTAGATGAAAAAGAAAGCCATAACTTGGCGCGCCAAGCTATAAAAGCCGGTAATAAAGACGCGGCGTTTTTCAATTTTCTGGCTATTTCCAGGGAACCCAGCCGATCTAAATATAGGGAAGAGGCTTTATTTGCCGTAGGGGAATATTATTTTGGCATTTCAGATTATCATGACGCCTTCTCTTGCCTTAAGAAGCTTCTTTGGGATTACCCGGAATCCAAGACAAAACTCATCGCGCTTTTTTATATTTTTAAGATAGCACAAATACGGCAAAATGATGCCTTGGCAAAACAATGTAGCGATAAAATTATAAACCTAAAACAGGTGATTTTAATATTCAGCGATGTTAAGGAGTATAAATATACTTCGCTCTTTGGTACAAAATATAAGATTGCATATTATATTGATAAAATAGAATTTTATATCAATGGTAAGCTCTCTACTCAGATTTCTTACTAAATTAAAACCCTGCCTCATTGCCTGCTGTTTCATAGTTGTTGTCCTTACCCTCATAGCCAATATCCTCCTTTTAAGCTTTAAAAATACCATTGTACAGGCCATAAATAAATATTCTTTTAAGCCCGTAGGTATCGGCAGGGCATATTACCTGCCCCCTAATTTTGTTATACTTAGGAACATTACT
>MHGH01000020.1:54070-63674 GCA_001805465.1 Omnitrophica WOR_2 bacterium RBG_13_41_10
GCCGTGGCCTGATAAAACAAAACATATATAAAGCAGGCGTAATCATCCCTCTAAGATATAGGTTTAAGGGAAAATTAAATAATAACGGCATTGTCCTAGATAAGCTTGAGCTGGCTAAAGAAAATCTATATTGTGAACTTACCGGCAGTTTTGACGGGAATATTTTTGAATTCAATGGCTCCGTGTTATTGAATACGCTTTTTAATGAAAACCCCTATCCGGATATATCCTTGGGGATATTTGAAAAAATCCACCTATTATTCAGCGATCCTTTCTCTGAATCAATAGGCCTGCTCAAGCCGAATCTGTACATACTAGACATAGACTCACGGGTTAACTTAAGGTATCCTGACCTTGAAATAGAACGCCTGGAATTCCTTATAAACAATAATCCGGTGCGGCTAAAAGGAAAAATTCTCCTTGAGGCTCCTTTCTCCTGCGCCTTAAATTTTTATTCCCGTTTTAAAAGTTTAGAAAGTACCCGGCCGGCGGTTACCAAAGACATTTCCATAAATACATCTCTAGAGGTAGAAAATAACGAGCTAAACCTAAGCGGCACTTTCAACATAGATTTTTTAGGGCAAGAAAAAGATAGACTCCCGTTAGAAAAGGTGGGCCTAGGGATAACAGGATTATCTTTTACTTTTGGGGAATCGCCGCTTTTAAATATACACCTCGGCAAACTAGATTTTATCGGAATAACGGATGCCAATAATTACCATATCGTCTTAGATGGCCTGAATATTAAATTCTCCAGGCTTGATGACAGGGTTAAATATTTAAAATTTTATTCTCAGTTTTACGGGGGCGCCCTGGAGGGAGAAGGCAACCTGGAAATAAAAAGATTTATGCCGATTATTACTATAACCGCCAGGGTAAAAGGCGCGGATGCCAATAAACTGGACGGTATACTAATTCATTTTTCCAAGACATACGGAAAGCTAGATATTAAAATGCTTTTTCGTAACCACCCTGAATTAACGCTCAAAGGAAACCTCGTGATAAATAACGGTTACCTAAAAGACTTTGAATTCTTTAAATGGCTGGCTGATTTATTCGACCTGCCTTCCTTAAGAAAAATCCCTTTTCAAAAAGCAAGTTCGAATTTTGTGATAGATGAAAAAGGCAGCAGTTTAATTGATATGGACCTGGATTCTAGTGATGTAAAGCTTAGCGGTAATTTTAAACTCGGCCAAGGTGATTCCGTATCCAGCAGGATGTCGCTGTCTTTCAGTAAGCCCTTAGTAAGTGCCTCTTCAAAGCTCAGGCCCCTCTTAAGGCTGCTAAGCGATGAGAATGAGTTTAACTTATTAAACTTTGATTTTAAGCTCTCAGGAAATCTGCACAAGATGAACTTTCAGTGGCTGCAGTCAGATTTTAAAAGAAAAATTATGCTGGCGATTCCGAATTTTGTGGAAAGAAAGATTGAGAGGAATATAGAAGATGTTATTAAATCAATCTCTGGAGAATAAGCTTTGCTTTTTTAGCAGACTCCCTGCCAGATCTGTTTTATTAGCTGATCCTTATAATTCTTATGGACATATCGGTAAATATGCCCTTTGTCTTGGTCTTTTATCCTGGTAAAACAAAGGCCGCAAATGTTACCTGATTCCTGCGGATTATGCCAGACTACAGCCGCTTCGGCATTTAAGGATACGCCGTTATCCAAAGGAATCTCTAATGTCAAAATACTCCCTTCCTGAAACTCCTCCGGAGAATTGATTTTCAGGCCCTTAAAACTTAAGTCTTGAATCTTGCATTCTAAAGGAATAGCCCGGCCTTCGGGCCTCACACCTACCGGCTTATCTATCTGCCATCTTCCGCTTTGCCTTCGTTCTTCCATATCTTCACCTTAAAAATAAAAAAGCCACGTTTAGGCTGCTTACGCATACCTTTTCCGTGGCTCTTACTATAATTAAATTAAGTATATCTTATTTTTCCCTAATTTTCAAGGTAAAAACTATTATTTTCTTTTATAAAGGCCGAGCAGTTCGGCCTGAGCTACGATATGGCCTTGCATAGCTTTTTCCAGTTGCCCTTTGGTAATCCCTTCTTTTAAATTCAACTGCGCATCTAAGGCGTATATCTTAAAAAAGTAATGGTGAACACCGGATGGAGGACATGGCCCATGGTAATCTTTTTTGCCTGAATTGGTAATACCGAGTTTACCCGGCACACTGTTTTCTGCGATACGCGAAACTATAGGGATATCAAATACTACCCAATGCACCCATACACCTATCGGCGCATCGGGGTCATCCATAATCAGGGCCAAACTCTTTGACCCTTCAGGGACGCCGGTGATAACTAACTCAGGATTAATATCTTGGCCTTCGCAGGTATATTTTGCGGGAATATATTCATTGTGCTTAAATGTGGGGCTCGTAATTTCCATATCGCCACCTCCTGTTTCTTTTGCCGATATATAATTAGCAGCTACAAAAATAACTGCTGCTAAAACTATAACTTTCTTCATCTGGCTTCTAATTCTGGATACTATTTAGTGGCCTGATAAATAGCGTAAGAAATACCTGCAGCAACAGCTGTGCTGACTACAGCGCAGCCAGAAGTGATAACCGAAAGACACAAAATTAGTCCAAGAGCAATTAATTTTATTTTATTCAATTAGCGTCCTCCTTTAAAAATCCCGTATTATTTCAAATATGCCTTGATAATTTTTTGCTCGAGCTTAGGCCGGTCAGATGGGCCGATAGCAGTATTTTCAATCTTCTCTACTGTTTCATATCCGGAAATAACTTCGCCAAAAATTGTATGGTGCATATTTAACCACGGGGTTTTGGCAGTAGTAATAAAAAATTGGCTTCCGTTGGTATTAGGGCCGGCATTGGCCATTGCCAGAAGCCCGGGTCTATCAAATTGCACACTGGGGCTCACTTCATCGCCAAAGGACCCACCCCATATTGATTCTCCGCCTGCGCCTGTGCCTGTGGGGTCTCCTCCTTGAAGCATAAAACCCTTGATTACTCTATGAAAAATTAACCCGTTATAATAACCCTTTTCTACTAATTTAGTAAAATTTTCACAGGCCTTAGGCGCTACTTCAGGCATCAACTTAATCTCTATGGTCCCCTGATTGGTCTCCAACACCACAATTTTATTATCCATAGCAAATACTCCTTTGGCAATATTATGAATAAGAAATGAAAAAAATAAAACTACTAAAATTTTCTTTAACATCTTATCTCTCCTCTTTTATTATACTACTTTTTTCTCTTTTTTATTTTAGATTTATAAGGAGTGCATAATATCCTGGCAAAGGAAGACACCCTCTCATCTTCATAGGGAAATTCCTTACAGCTTTGGGGCTTGAATTTATAATCCACTTTATGAATAGCGCATAGCCCATCAACCCCTAAGAAAGAACAAGGATCATCTTCATAGCTGGTGCCGACTTTGTAGCCGGAAGGAAAAGTATCATCCTTCTCCAAATGAAAAAAATCCCCTTTTATTCCTAAGGAGATTATTTGTTTAGCTTCATCTAAGTCTATCCATGCCCCCAGCCTACAGCAATCCGCCTGGGTTTGGCATTCGTGACAACTCGCTACCTTCATGGCCTTTCTTTTCTTATGCTTGCTCTTCTGTTTCATATTTTTAAGGGTTTTGAATCTGCCAGGAAAACAGCCTATCCTGGGTATCTAAATTAAGCAGGATTATTTGAGTGGACAATCCACCTGTAGGCTTACGGTAAATGCAGGTTTCTTTGATGCCGGCCCGGCCTTCAGCCGGCCTGCATAAAGTTGGCTCTCCGTAAAGATGGAAAATCGCGCGTTTTTTCATTGGCTTATTCAAGCGGCCATTATCAATATCGGTTTTTAACTTGTTGTATAACCTTTCCTCTTTATCTATTTCAGCCTGCATTTCTTTCTGGCTATTCTCTAAGCGCTTCATAAACATAACTTCGTCTAAATGAGCCAGGTACACGCAGCCGGAAAGAAAAATTACAGCCAAGCTTAAGGAAAATAAATATGGGTAGAAAATTTTATTTTTTGCCATTTCTTATCCCTCACCTAATTATACCTCTATAAACCAAAAATCTAAAGTTATTTTAGCGGGTCCTGCAAATCAAAAAAATTCCCAAGTGAAATCAGTCTCTTAATTCAGGATTTCATCCTGAGCATAGCGAAGGACCTGATTCTAATTGGGATTAATTTATTTTAACAAAATCAGAGCCGTCCCCTCTATTTCAAATCTTCTATAAACTCTATCAAATTCCCGTCAGGATCATAACCAAAACAGAGTTTCGTATTAGTCACGGGTGATTTAAGGGGCCCAGAGATAAATTTCACCCCTAATTTAGAGAGCCTCCTATATTCAAAATCCAGATTCTTTACCGTAAACGATATATGATTAAAACTTCTCTTAGGAGTTCTCTTGGGCTTTATCCAGCAATGTAGTTCAAACACCGGAGTATCTCTTTTACACTGGCCAGGCGCATAAAGCTTGGCATACCGCAATACTATTCCTTTTTTATGGAATACTTTTTCTAGATGCGCACCCTTTAGCGTAATATCTTTTTCTACTTTTAATCCCAAACTATCCCTGTAAAACCTAAGGGCTTTTTGCATATTACTGACTACAACTCCCGCATGCCTGAAACCTCTAATCATTACTGCCCCTTTTATTTGATGATGGCGAGCATTAGTGTTATGAGAGTTACTGCAAATAAAAATATGCCCATTATTTTGGTATTGCGAATCTCTTTTGGCATAGAGATAGGTTCGATGCGCCAATTAATTTTTTCGTAAAACTTTTTTTGAATATCAATAGTCAGGCTGGGTTTAGAGAATACGAACAATCCAATTGCCATTCCCAATACCGAAAATAAAATTAAAATAGGTTTCATTTTTATCTATTATACCCCATAAAACCCAAGACCCCAAACTATTTTAGCGGGTCCTGTATTGGCGAAGCCCATCCAATCCACCCGCTAATAAAAAAATTCCCAAGCCCTTTTAGACTTGGGATTAAGTTTTTCGATGCAATCGGAAAACTTTTGGTTATTGGTTATTCATTTTTACCGTCTCGCCCTTACAAAAAGTGGTAAAGACGCTAAGCTTCTGCCATCAATAGCTAAATCAATCGAATACTCACCGTATTTTTCAAGTTTCAACATTTGCATATTGAGAATTAAATTTGCTGAACCAGACCTTTGTTCATTAGGAAAATTGATATTTATTGTTCCATTCGCAGATGGAATAATATGCCTACCATCCAGATCAACAAAATTCACAGTAACTCTATGTTCTCCTCTCTCAATATTTTCAAATCTTACTCTAAGAGCAATTGCACATTGAGGATGTACGGCAGGCATATTTACTGTCCAAATTGTATCAAATGCACCAAGTATATTTAATTTTCCTACATCGACAGTTGCTGCATCACATAAAGAGAATACTTCAATATTCATAACTACCTCCAATATTAAAAATCCGGGACACTTCTATTTTTCAAAAACAAGCACCTTAATCTTTTATTTAGCGCAGTCCTTTGTGCGAAGCACAAAGGATCATAACCATCCCCTATTGCTACTCTCTAGACACAGCTATTGGTAAATTTAAGAGGTAACTCCCATGAGGACGCCCAGAAATACGACGCGACAGAAAAATTATCTGTATACAGATGGGATTAAACTGAAGGAGTTTGAAAAACAAATTATATACCTAAAAAAATCCTAAGTATGTCTAAGCCTAAGATTACAAAATTTAGAAGTCAACCTTTTTATTCATCTTTTAAAAAAACTTTTGATGAAATTTATTAGCTTATGCTGCTTGACAAAAGATATTTTCACTCCACAATTAATGGCTTCTTGTTCAATAAACTTCAAGTCTTTATTTAAGAAATCACTAATGTCTCTATCAGAAAAATAATCGCGTGCTAGCTGATTTAAGGAATTAGGTGGGATAGTGTTTCTTCCGCTTGGTATCATTAAATATCTAGAAATATTGCTTTGATCATGCAAACTTTGGAAAGTATAAAGAAACTTGGGTTGTAGTCGGCTTCTTGCTATAAGTTCTTTGATCAACTCTTTTCTCCAACTATGGAAACTATAAGACGGCCTGTTTCTCTGTTTTGGAGGAATAGTTGTTTCTGAATGTTCAAAATTTCTAGGCCGTAAAGTAAAAAAAACAGCCTCTGCTATATGAACGGCGGTGTAAAAACAAGTAGTTACGGCCCAATCTTTATATCGTCGATGCCGCAACAAGTAGTTCGCTAAATTTTTGTTGTGCTGAGCCTGTTGTAAGTGAATAAAACTCGTACTCATAAGGATATCGATGTGGATCTTTTTTGTAGATTTGCCTTGCTTCTTTTATCACTATATCATTCTCTGAATTATATATCTTGGGAATATGATCAAAAGATAATAGAACGTTTTCATGCTTTTGCTCAATCTCATATTCGATTTCGTACATTTTCATCATAAGTTCTCTATCATATTTGGTATTATCAGTCAAAATTTGAATATGTAAATTAAAATCATCAGTTTGAATTGTAAAAATTTTAATTACTTGTTCTATACCGCTAAAGAAACTTAAGAGTTCGGATTCGATCTCTTCTCTCTCCGAATCAAAAACAAATTTAAAATAGCTTAAATCCCATTCTTCCATTTCTTTTTTTTCAATGATCTCTTCATAAAGTTTACCAATAAATATGTTTTCTGGATATTGCTCTAAATTATAGCTATAAGTAGATTGGCCGACATCTATTTTATGCCACCCTTCAACAATGACTTGTTTATAAAATCTTGATTCAATATAATTAGAATGTCTTCGTACCTTAGGAAGACTAGCAGTAGCGCCAGGAAACACAATATTAGCTTTAAAAAGTTCCCCTTCTTTAAAGGTTGTTATTCTATTTTCTTCTTTTAGCAAAATAGAATCATTCCAGCCACTCATTTTAAAACCCCTCCGAACTCTTCCGTTATCTCTGTAACTAAATATTTAATTGCTCCGTCATAAAAAGTCATTAGTCCTTCTGCATTGAAATTTAATTTTTCTTCAGCAAAAGTGTTAATATCAACCATTAAATGTAAAACATTTGGTGACTTACTAATATTTTTAATTCGGAGCCATCTATTTATATGAAATTTATCAAGTTCATCCTTTTTCAATAAACCTAACTCTATGGAGTTATATCTCGGGTTATTGACTAAGAATTTACTTGAAATAAAGCTTGATGCCGAATCTTCTAATTCTGTAACATAATTAGCAACCATACCTAAACGGCCAATACCCCAATTCATCAATTCTCTATATATTTTTAATATTTCTTTTTCCCCCGCGAATAATTGTGCACAAACTTCGCCTATTCCTTTATTTGGTTCCCCTCTTTGGTTAAATGTAAAATCTGATCTTATTAATGAAATACCATAAGCATAAGAATTGTCTTTGCTACTTAATTGTAACCTAGGAATATCTGGAGGAGCATCCTGTGGAACGGGGAGAAGAGTTGGCTCACCATCTAAAAGAGTGCCTAATTTACCAGTTACTTTCGTTAATAAATCAATTTTACTATTTTTATCTAGTGGAATTAGCGCATCGAAAAACATTGTACATTGAAGTGACAAAATAAAAAGCTTATTTTTTTCCATATTTACCTCTTAGATTTAGAATTTTTATTTTTTAGCTAAAAATGCTTTAAAAAACAAACTTGGAAAAGGAGATATTTGATACTCTTTATTTTACTACTAAATCCTGTTTTGAACAAGAGAAAAATGCGTTCTTTAACAAGCTACATACGGCTAGGGGGGGCGTTTCTATTTTTCATACACAGAGAAATAATAGGGACGGTTCTATCTTCTAAAAACCTTCCCTAATTAATACTATTTTAACCTCATTTATAGCTCCGTTGCTAATAGCGTTATTCTACCCCTATGTAGAATGTTGTCAATAGAGAATTCGGTGAACGGGTGACGAGGCGCGGTTCGAGAGAGCATCTTGAAGATGCGAGCGGCCAAGGTTCACCAGCTAAAATAAAGTCGGTGAGAGCGAGCAGATTCACGAAGCGAGATTTTTCTCGGTGGGAAAAATCGAGCGGTGCTCACGAGAACGCGCCTCGGCAGGACCCGTTCCCGAGAAACCCAGACAAGCCAGGCGCGTAAAATAAAACAAACTAAAACAGGACCCGCTAAAAAAGAGTCGATCATTTTTTGCTAAAACCATCTATTCTTCTATGCTCGCTAGGCAACCCCATTAACTGCCGAATCGCCTCAAAGATATCCCTTATATCCGCATCATGCCCTTCAATCCTGCTTTCAAGTTCCCTTAATTTAAAGGCCAATTCCTTGTGCGTTGAAAGAATACCGCGTAGTTTTACAAAAGCACGCATAATAGCTATATTTACATGAATTGCTTTTTTGCTTCGCAATACGCTTGAAAGCATCGCCACGCCCTGTTCAGTAAAAACATTAACATTTTTATAGAACTTTAAGGATGTCACAAATTGTGACATCCTTCTGATTTCATCTCTTGTCAATGAGAACATAAAATCTTAAGGAGCACCGACCTACACTCACGTCGGCAGGACAGTAAATAAAAACGCCCGTTACTCTATCACTAGAATAACGGGAGATTTTAATCCTTGGCTCAAACCTAGATAAATTCGTATTGTATCGCCAAGGACAAATAAAAAACCCCGCTACTTTAAAATGACAGGGTTTTTTATTTAGAGGAGCACCGACCTACTCTCACATAGCCTTACGACTACACTACCATCGGCCCTGAGGAGCTTAACTTCCGTATTCGGAATGGGAACGGGTGTTTCCCCCTCGGTATGAGTACTCCAAAAGTTTCAAAACATCAATATAGAAGAAACTTTTGGATCCTAAAGCCGCAGATGCGGCGAAGGATATTTCTTCCAACTTTTCAACAACTACACAGTAATGTAAGACGGCATTTAAACTAAAAGAAAAAAGATTTAAGGCCAAGCCGATTGGCTGATTAGTACGCATTAGCTTAAATCCTTACGGATCTTACACTTTGCGCCTATCGAGGTCGTAGTCTACGACCAGCCTACATCCTCGGCCTTACGGCCAAGGAAGGGATACATATTCTTGAGGTGGGCTTGGCACTTATATGCCTTCAGCGCTTATCCCTTCCGAACATAGCTACCCGGCCTTTGCCCTTGGCAGGACAACCGGAACACCAGCGGTTCGTCTTTCCTGGTCCTCTCGTACTAAGGAAAGCTCCCCTTCAAGTATCCTCGCGCCCACATCAGATAGAGACCGACAATTCTGTTACTCCCTACTTTCATAGAGGGATTAGACATTTCTGCTAATCTCTGCATATCGCTATGCAGTTCGGACTGTATCATATCCGCCTGTTGGCGAATTCCGGCGTACAGTCTCTGAGGGAATCTAAAAGATTTTTAGATCTTCCCTGCTGATTGTCCCCACTGAAGAATTATTACTAAACTTTTGCCTTTTGACTTTAGTTCAGTATCTTCAGATGCACGGGATTTTCCAGCAAATAGCCAGATTTTAAGACAGCTAACGGTCATTTAACTGTCTCACGACGTTCTAAACCCAGCTCGCGTACCCTTTTAACCGGCGAACAGCCGGACCCTTGGGACCTTATACAGCCCCAGG
>MHGH01000021.1:0-1342 GCA_001805465.1 Omnitrophica WOR_2 bacterium RBG_13_41_10
GGTGAACTTCATCTCTGGAGTTCACCTTTATTTTTTGGATAACTTCCATAAGCAGACGTTTTTTCTCCTGCCTGTCGAAATCTGCAAAAGTTTCAACTACATTCTTTAAATACAAGGAAACTTTTTCTGAAGACAAGCCAAAGTGCAACCTCTTTTTTAATTCTTCCTCTACTTGCCAGCGGCTGTGGGTCAAATCGTTTAATTCTAGCTCAATCTTCTCAAATTTATCATTAAGGACGTTTAAGGTGTAGGGCTTTGCGTCTTTTTGGCTCATCCATTTGAGAAGTCCGTCTTTTTCTTTGGTAAGCGAGCTTATTTTGCCGGAAATTTTCTCTTGTTCGTACTTAAGTCCAGGTAAAAGTTTGGCGTTTTCATTCTTTAAGTTAGTAATGATGGCTCGTAATCTTGGCTTATCTTCTGCAATTTGCTTTAGTTGATTAATAACGCTATTCTCTAAAATATCTGTCCTCACGTGTTCAGTATCGCAGTCTTTGTAAGTAAGCCTTCTTGAGCAGGCATAATATTTGTATTTATCTTTTGGAGGCCCGCCATACGTTACATGCATTGGTGCCCCACAGCCGCAGAAGATAAATCCCGTAAAGAGGTTGGGGCTCACAAACGAACGAGTTTTTGCCTTTCTGGTTGGAAAAATTTCCTTGATTTTATTAAAGACTTCTTCTTTGATAATTGGTTTGTGAGCCCCGGTTACTCTCTCGCCGCCCCTGACATTTACGCCTGTATAAGTAGGGTTAGTAAGGATATGGTACACGACGGTAAACTTCCATTTGTTACCCCGTCTTGTTTTCATGTTAAGGTCATTGAGGTATCGCGCAATATTCACCACTCCATAATTTTTATTTAGATAGAGGTCAAACATCAGCCGCACAATCTTTGCCTCTTTCTCTGCAATTTGAAGCTTGTCATTGCTTATCGTGTAACCATACGGCGCAACTCCGCTCGGCCATAAGCCTAATTTTAGACGCTTCTGAAGCCCCATTGCAGTGCGCTGAGCAATAAGTTCGCGCTCGTATTGCGCGAATGAGCCGAACTGGTGGAACATCAGGCGGCCTTCGGGTGTAGTGGTATCAATGAGCTCGGTTATAGACTTAAAACCTGCGCCATTCTTTGCTAGCTCTTCAACTATTTCTATTAAATCTTTAAGGTTGCGCGATAATCTGTCTATCCGATAAACAAGCACGGCTTCAAATTGCTTAGCCACGGCGTCGTCCAGCATTCTTTGTAATGCTGGCCGCCTCCGGTTACTAGCAGTATAGCCGTCATCGTTATATATTTCAGAATAGGTCCAACCTTTGTTTTTAATATACTCAACAATTTTATCTGT
>MHGH01000021.1:1432-6442 GCA_001805465.1 Omnitrophica WOR_2 bacterium RBG_13_41_10
AGCGGGTCGTTGACTGAGTTACCTTAGTTAAATGGATATAAACCTTGCTGGGTTTCTCCTCTAGCATAATATAACCTTTAAGGCTATCCTCCCGCTTGATTACGCCGCGGGCCCTGGCAATTATCAACGCTGTATCCCAAAGGTTATCATAAGGCTTGTCGATTTCCCCCTCTATAGCATCTTTACTTACCGCATATACCCCTGCTGCCCCCAGAACCCCTCCGACTATTAGAGGAGCACACCCTGATATGCCTACGAAAAGAAATGGAGTGATCAAAAGAAAATATACCAACTTTCTCATTTCAACTCCTTTTTAGAGAACACTTTGAAAAAACAAAAGGTAGTGAGCCCTAAAATTATGGCCCAGGAAACAATCAGGAGTATCCATCCGGAAATTTTCAACCCAGCCTCACCTTCTGTATCTTCTTTTTTCCCCAAGCTATTTTTACCAGAGCGGCTAAAATTAAAAACACCAAAACTAACCCTATCCTTGTGCCTAAGATATATACTCTATCTAACGGCAAAACCCTCTTCATAAATATTATCGGCAGCCACTCCTGCCACAGCCACATTCCCAGAATAAAAAATAGAAATAAAGGGGTGATGTATTTAATGATAAATTTATATACCTGTGGCACCTGCATATCCGCCCCCTTGTGTATCTCATCCCAGGCCTTCTCCATTCCAAACACCCAGGCAAAAAGCAGCGTCTCAATAGTAGCAAATAAAACCAAAAAGAAAGTCCCTCCCCAGAAATCTAATTCGTCCACTACCCCATTTTTTAAGAAAAAAATCACCGGTTGGCATAAGATAAATACCACAACGCCGAAGATAACTACCGCCTTTTTTCGGGTGATGTCGAATTCATCCTCTAAAAAAGCTACTGCCGGCTGTGCCAGGGAAACCGAAGAGGTTAAGCCCGCTAAAAATAATAAGAAAAACCAGATAAAACTTAATATTACCGGCCAGGGCAGTTTATTTAAAATTAAAGGCATAGTTACAAATCCTAGATTAAATACTCCGGATTTGGCAATAGACTGAATATCTATGGGGCCAAAAAAGACAAACGCCGCCGGTATAATAATGCTGCTGCCTAAGATAACTTCAGCTAACTCGTTAGTACTAGAAGCGGTTAAACCGGATAAAACTACATCATCCCCCTTAGATAAATAACTTGCATAAGTAAGTATAACGCCTATCCCTACGCTTAAAGTAAAAAATATTTGCCCGGCTGCTTCCAACCAAACCTTAGCAGACGTTAAAGCAGAAAAATCGGCGTTCCATAAAAAACCGAATCCATTTAATATATTCCAAGTGGGTTTATCCGGATCTGGAGTGCCTAAAGTAACAACTCTGATCAAAAGAATTAAGCCAAAAATAAATAAAAGCGGCATTGCCCGCTTGCAGAGCCTTTCTATGCCCCCTTTTATGCCATAGTATATTACCCAGATATTTAAAATAAAAGTAATAACGAAAAATAAATAGGCTAAATGGATACCGTGAAAATATTGATTTACTTCTAACCCCTGGAAACCTCTTAAAAAACTCTGCATCGCAGCCTGATCTGGTAGGGCCCTGCATTTACCTATCAACGCAAAAAAGCTATAGGCTAGTGTCCAAGATTCGATATAGACATAGTAGATAAATATTATTAAGGGGCCGAATATACCGATTACCCCGAAATATTTAATAAAACGGTTCTTCTGCCAGATACTGTGGAATATCCCGGGAGCAGTCCCATGCTCAAAACCGCCGCCAAAACGGCCCAGGGTCCACTCAATCCACATTAAGGGGATGCCCAATAAAAATAAGGCCACAAAATAAGGAATCATAAATGCCCCGCCCCCATTAGAGGCTGCCTTAGCAGGAAACCTTAGGAAATTACCCAACCCGACAGCAGAACCTGCCACTGCCATGATAATCCCCAAACGCGAACCCCAGCTATCCCTTTTCTTTTGTGGTTGCATAGCCCGCTTGCGGCCTGATTTTATCGCCGAAATTAGTGGTTTTTGGCTGTATAATCAAGAAAATCGCCTTCGGCGATGACTTTCAGCGATTTTCGCAGTGGTATGGGAAAGTGTTTTATACTTTCCTGTACCATAAAATAATTATATCCAGCTTTATATTGCTTTGCAAGTAATTTAAAATTATCTCATCTTGAGCCAAAAGGGCTCACATCGTCTCTAGGGCTTCCTCAATTAAAGGTAAAATCCCTTCTAGTTCTTCTTTGGCTAATCTTCCTAATTTAGCAAAAGTAAAATTTCCGTTCCTGTCTTTAATTTCTCGGGAAATTTGTAACTTTTTAGGGCCGTTATTGTAGGAATAAACACTTACTGCAACCTTGCCGTTTTCATTTTCCCACGTTTTAGAAAACGATTGCTCATCTAAGCTGTTGTCGTAAGGCATATCTGTACCTCCTTTTTTAATGAGCACATAATTTACGGAATGAAATAAACGTAAATTATATGTGCGAATTAATCCCGAGTAACTGTTTATCAATTCAAGTAACGAGGGATCCCTCGCTATTGCTGTTGTTCTTTTTGTTCCGTCTTTACAGGTTCTTCTAAAGCAGAAAATAATTTATTTGCGATAAGTTCTTTTGCCGGGCTGCTCAAAGACGATACTTCAATTTGAGTAGAAGATGCGCTTATTTCTTTAAAGAATATTCCTACCGGCGTAGTATCCTCGCTAGATACATAGATAGCGATCAGTTTATCCTTAATATCTTTTTTATAAATGTAGGCATTGATGCTTTTTAATATATCCGAGGTTTTAGTAAAACAGGTAAAGTAATCGTAAGCGAAGGTTTTAATAATGGCGTTTTTACGCTGCTTTTCTAATTCTTTAGTAGAAATCCCCAAGAAGCCTTTTGTGCCTTCGGTTATCGTAGCACAGCCGCTTATAAAAGGTAAAGGGTAAAAGATAAAGGATAAAATTATCAAAAATATTTTTAACTTTCTCATAAGGCCTCCTTATCTAATCCTTGATCACCTGCCAGATATTGTCCAGCTTCTTACGTGCTTCTTCTTCGCCTCTTTTAGCAAATTCTTCGGCGCGGTCTATCTCCAGCCAGTACATCCCACAGGTATCCGGATGCAAAACTATATCCGCCAGTTGCGCTTCCTTCTGGGCTAATTCCGACTGCAGTATTTCAATACTGCTGAAAATGATATCGAGTATATTAGTTTTAAATTTATTTTTCAGGTAATCTCTTAGGCTAAACCATTTTCTCTTTTTAATAATCTCGGTGGTGGCAGTAAAATTCTCCTTTATCTTTTCGTATTGGCTAAGTATGTCTTCCCGGGAAGGGGTGACATTGATAGCGATTATCTTTCTTGCGCCTGCCTTAAAAAGGGCCTCGGTAGGCAAAGGATTGATTACCCCTCCGTCAAAAAGCATTTCTTCTTTGAATTGAAAAGGCGCAAATACTCCGGGCATACTGCAGCTGGCCATAATCGCATCTCTAATCAGCCCTTTATCAAAAATCCGGGATTCTTTTCTTTTTAGATCACTGGCAACAATTCTTAAGGGCAGTTTCACGTCGTAAAATGTCTTATCATTAAAGTATTTCTTAATGAGTCTGCGCAATTTATTACCTTTAATAAATCCAAAAACCGGAAAGGTCCAATCCATCAGCCCCCAGACGCTTTTTGAATCTTTTTGCATTTCTTGAATAATCGCTAAAATATCTTTGCTGGATTTACCAATTGCCCAAAGGCCGGCAAGAAAAGAACCCACGCTGGAACCGGAAATAACATCAATAGGAATTTTTTCTTCTTCGATTACTTTTAACACCCCGATATGGCAAAATCCATAAGCCACCCCTACTCCTAAGGCTAAGCCCACTAAACAATCGCCTACCTGACGGGCAATTCTTCGCACTGCCTTGGCATATTCACTATCAGGGGCATCTACAATTAATCTATCGGAAGAAGCGAATTCTATCTTGGGAAGAGTAGCAAATATGTCATGATCCAAGGTATTCAGTTGTTCTTCATAAGGAATTTTTGCCATTTTATATTCGTTGATAATTACTTTTATTTTAGACTCCTGAAAATGAAAGTCCGTCTTTAATCTTTCGATTAAATTGCGCGTGCGCATAAGGTCTACGGCTTCAGGGCTGGTAAGAATATGGATAAGGTCGGATTGATTTAATATATTAATCACAAACTGGCTCATATCCGATGGTAAATCCAAAACTATATAATGGTAGTCATTGATCAGGGTATTCAAGATATTAATCAGCCTCTTTATTTGGGCCTCTTCTTGTTGGGATTCGTAATAAAAACAAATTAAATCAATACCGAATTTATTCTTTAAAATAAAATCTTTCAGCCTGGGCTTATCTATCAAGGGATTGGCTAAATCAAATGCCGGGTAATTGCCGGCAATATCCAATCGCGCCGGTAGGCTATGGGTTTTATCTTTGGGGCATATATCTAATATTACCAAAGACTTCTTGGTTTCCTGATGAATGCTTAAGGCTAAATTAAAAGCGTAAATGGTCTTACCTGCCTGCGAATAAGAACTGTATACGGAAACAATAGTGCTTTCAAAAATAGTCTTTTGATGCAGGTCTTTATTTTTAAGGCGGCGGCATAAGGTTTGGCTTAAATCAATGGCCAGGCGGGGAATTTTCTTTAAGATAAAATCAAAATCTTCTCTTTTTATAACCAGGATAAGGCAATCATTGATAGCCAAAGCGGTTACCGAATGCGCCTCACCGGTTAATAATGAAATAATCCCAAAATATTTTCCGCGGTGTAAGTACTCTAACACGGCTTCTTTGCCGGGCGGCCCTTGAGTATACACCATAACCCTGCCTAAAACCACGCAATAAAAGGCATCGGGGCAAGAGCCTTCTTTATAAATAATTTCATTCTTCTTATATTCCTTAAGGTCATAACGGGCCCTGATAAAAGAGCGCTCCCTTGCCGATAAATCGGCAAATAAAGGGATCTCCTGCAATATTAAATCTTTATCAACCATTTCCATTTAAATAAGCCTGCC
>MHGH01000021.1:6460-22530 GCA_001805465.1 Omnitrophica WOR_2 bacterium RBG_13_41_10
GAATTTTATAGCGCTATCCCGGATATTTCTTTTATAAGTGCGGTAATCTACTTCGATCAGGCCAAAACGCGGGCTAAAGCCTTTGTCCCACTCAAAGTTATCTATCAGCGACCAATAAATGTAGCCTAGCACCTTAACACCCTGGGTTATTGCCAAGGATAAATTCTCAAGGTGCTCGTAAATATAATTCCATCTAAGATTATCATCTTCGGTACAGATGCCGTTTTCCAGAATCATAATCGGCAATTTATATTTGGCTGTTTTTAAAAGAAGATCATATAGCCCTTGCGGGTAAACATCCCAACCCAAAGAATTTTTTCTTAAAGGGTGATGATTTTTTTGACAGGTGGCAAAAGCTATACTCAAAGGAGCCCAACTCTTTGCCTCCACTAAGCTGCGGCCATAATAATTAATTCCCACAAAATCCAAAGTTTTATTCCGGATTAAACTATCGAGAAACCAAAAATTATAAAACTTATTCCTTAGGGATACGGCAAATTTATTTTTTAAGGCCGAGTTACAGGCAACAAATGCCTGCATATTCTGGGCGATGCTGATAAATGGGCAATTCCCTTTTATCTTATCTTGATATACTTTACGGATAATCCGATAGGCCCGGATATGCGCTAATTTAAGATTCTCTAATACTATTAGGGCATCGAGAAAAGACTTTTTTTGCGGAGGCCACACCCCTAAGGCATAGGCATGATAAGCGTACACCAGGGGTTCATTGATAGTAACCCAATAATTTACTTTATCGCCTAAGGCCAAGACTACATAATCTACATAGCGCAGAAAATATTTTATTAACCTTCTATTACGCCATCCGCCTGATTCCGTAAACCATAAGGGATTAGTAAAATGGTGCAGGGTTACTATGGGTTCAATGTTGCGTTCTCGCAAAGAACAGATCACATCGCGGTAATGGCTAATAGCCTCTTCAGAAAACTCATCCTTTTTAGGCTCAATACGGCTCCATTCGATAGAAAAACGGTGGGCATTATGATTAAGCAGTTTGGCTAGATCAAAATCTTCCCGATAAAGCTCGTAATGCCTGCAGGCTCTAGCTGAAGGTTCTTTTAATTTACCCCTTCTCTCCCACTCCCACCAGTCGCAATTTACATTATTGCCTTCTACCTGATGAGCGGAAGTCGCGGCACCCCACAAAAAACCTTCGGGAAAATGGTCCATAATTCCTAATATTATAACACTTTAAAATAAAAAATCCCAACATTTTTGTTGGGATTTTTAATCTTAAATGCCGATAAAGGTTCGGCGTATAATCGCACCTTCCTTTATCTTCGGCAACCCAGCTGCCCTGCCCTTAGCCATTAGCTAAAAGGGTTTAGGCCTTAGGCTTTGCGCCCCCGCCTTTCGGCGGGTTTACCTTTATCGGCAATAATAAGTATATCACGAAATCAACTGCTTTTCAAGCCCACCTTTTTCCCGGATTAACGCTTGGTAGCAGGCGTCGTCGGATTCAGGTGTTTGCTTAAAGCCTCCCAGGTCTTAGGGCCTACCTTACCATCAACCACCAGGCCACTTGCATTTTGGAACTCTTCGATAGCCTTTTTGCTCACAGGCCCAATCTTACCGTCTATATTACCCGCATAGAAACCGGCATTCTTCAATGCTGTTTGAATCTCCTGTGCAGCAGGTTTATAGGGGCCGGCGGGTATAGGCGGCTCAGGCTGTATTTGAGGCACGGTAGAAGTTGTTTGAGCCGGTAATACTTCTGCCGGTGTTGTAGTCGGCTGGGCGATGTTAGAGCCTAGCTCTTCCATGGAAACAAATTCTTGTGATTCCTCTTGAGCCTTATGTTGCCTGCCGCAACCGGCTAGATATATACCAAAAATTAAAATTATAATTATAAATCCGTATCTTTTCATTAATTCACCTCCTTTACCATATTCAAGATGTGAATATTCTAACAAACTCTTTTTAAATAAGCAAATAAAATTTATTATATTTTTCTTAAAGGCGCATAAAAAATAGCTGTGCCCGTAAAAAATAGCGCACAGATTGCCCCACCTATTGCTACTGCTAAAGATACCCCCCAAGCCTGCGCAATGCTGCCGGCAATTAAATTACCGAAAGGCATCAGGCCCGCAAAGGTAAACATGAATACGCTCATTACCCTGCCCCTAAAATTATCGGGAACAAGGGTCTGCAGCATAGTATTCACCAGGCTTATCGCTGTAACCGAAGACCATCCGATTAACACTAGAGTAAAAAGAGAAAATAAATATGACCGCGATAGAGAAAACAGTATCAGGGAGAGAGAAAATATTAAAGAAGAGATGATAAGAAATCTTCCTTTATATTCCAGGCGATATAGCCTAGCTAATATCAAAGCTGCGGCCAAGGCCCCTACCCCTGCTGCAGACATCAACCAACCCAATCCTCTTATTCCTACCTTTAATATATCGCGGGCAAAAACAGGCATAAAGAGAGTATAAGAAATTCCAAAAAGGCTGGTGATGCCTACCACGCTGATTAATATCAGAATCAGGCGGTTATTTTTAATAAACCTCAAGCCCTCTCTCAATGCTTTTAAGACCACAGAGTTATCTTCATTTTTTACATTATTATTAACTCTAATCAATAAAAGCGCAATAATCACTGCTAAAAAACTTATTCCGTTTATATAGAAACACCCGCTCATGCCTATGGCCGCTATAAGTATGCCGGCTAAGGCCGGGCCGATCAGGCGGCTGGAATTAAAGGCCGCGGAATTTAGAGCGATAGCATTAAGCAGGTGTTCTTTGCCTACTAATTCTACTACCACCGCTTGCCTGCTGGGAGCGTCAAATGCCATAATGATGCCGTTTAATAATGCGATCAGCATAATTTGCCCGGCAGTAATCAATTTAAACTGGGTCAAAAGGGCTAGAATAAATGCTAAGACCATAAAACCAGTTTGTGTAAATAAAAGTATTTTTCTTTTATCTATCCTATCCGCGGCTACTCCGCCGAATAATGATAAAAGGAATATGGGAATAGAACCTAAAAACCCTACAACCCCTAATAAAAATGGGGAATTCGTTAGTTGAAACACCAGCCACGACTCAGCCACTATCTGAATCCAGGTGCCGATAAGCGATATGAACATCCCTACCCAGTAGATCCTGAAAACTTTTATTTTAAGAGAGGAAAACATAAGGTCATCATTTAGGGGAAGGTTTTATCAATAAATTTAACAATCTCTTTTAGGATATCCTCTTTTTTCTGTGCTAGCGTTTCACTTGTTCCCTCACCAAAAGAAGTATCTTCTACCTGTATCCCGGCTAAGTATATTTTGGTCTTAATCCCTAACTTTTTAGAGAATTCAAAGATACTCTTTAGGTTAAATTCATGGGTAGAAGCAAAAGAACTATCCAGTTTATACTCTATATCTTTTAGTTCGTTTATCTTAAGTTCTCCGACACCAAAACCGGCATTAATCCCATCAATGAGAAGAACGTTATGGTAATTTTTTATCCGGTGCAGCAAATCAAAACTTGCGCTGCCAAAATTAAAATAATCAATATCTTCCCTTTTATAAAGCTTAAGGAGAGATTCCAGAACTACTATTCCTATTCCGTCATCTCTCCTTAGAGTATTACCTATGCCAATTACCGCTAACTTTTTAGGCACTTCGACTTCTCTTTAGTCTCGAGTCTCATCTAAAATTACCCCAACGGTAAGCTGGGAGGGTTTGTTTTTTTCTAATTAGGACTTAAGTACCGCTTCGCGTCGGCAACGGGGACAGAGAATTTTTATGCGGTCAGAACGCATAAATTCACATTTTTCTTTAGGTGAGGGTTTTTCTTCTAAGGTAAGAGTTAACTCTTTCAAGTAAGATACCATAAGTGAAGTATTAGAAAAACAAAGTGGCCCTAATTTTTTAGCGACCCATAATATTTGATCGTAAGGCGCAATCACCTCTTGGCAACATTCACAAAGCAGGAGTTCCTTTTTTATCTCCTGCTTAAGATCCTCTCTTTTTCCGGTAGTAGCCAAATCGAATTCCTGCGAGAGCATAATGCCTTTTTCGGTAGGGCAATTCGCCTGACACTGGCCGCAGAATATACACAAATCCATCTGGTATTTAAGCATACGTTTGGCCTTGCCATTTACAATTTCATCTCTAAAGCTTAAAGCATCTGAAGGGCAGACGCTCACACAGGCAGTGCAACCCATACAATCATCCTCGTGGAATTCTGGCTTACCCCTAAATCTCTCATAAGGTTTATGAGGCTCGTAAGGAAACTTAGATGTATACGGCCCTTCTATTAACGCCTTAATTGCTTCCTTTAATTCACGCAGTTTTGGATAACGCATTTTTATCTTCTTCGTATTTATCGCAAACTGATTTTCCCCAGAGTTTCACTCCGGACTTATGTGCACCTCGAGCTAAAGCGTGTGCTGAGACAGGAGCAGTTAATAATATAAATAGGATACATAAAATTGCCTTTATACCAGCGGCAGTAAATCCTTTAAATAAAAATAAGCCAAAGAGTATTCCGCAAGTCCCCAAGGTAACACTTTTTGTTGAGGCTTGCAGCCGATTATAGACATCGGGCAAACGGATTAATCCCAGGCACCCAAAGAAATCAAAAATAAGGCCAACTATTATAAAAAACATGCCTATTGTTTCATTCATCAAAGTTTCTCCCCTCCAGATACTTGGACAGGGCAAGGGTAGAAATAAAACTCTGCAATGCCCAGGCAATGCCAATATCAATGTACCAGTCTCTACCCGTAGGGATTCCCAATATTGCACAAAAGCCCAAAACTAATATCCCTAATATATCAATAGCTACTGCCCTATCTGCAGAGGTAGGGCCTTTTATGATACGCCAGAGGCAAAATAAGGCGCAAAAGAAAAGAATAAAAAAACTGTGCCTTAAAAGCGGGGATTGCCATTCTAATAAAGAAGGGAATGGATAAAAAATAATTATCGCCAAGATAATTATAATTATTATTAACCCTAAGAACCAGCGTAATCGTTTCATTCAAAAATCCTTCTTAATACATCTTCAAATATCTTCACAATAATTTCTGTGGCTTTCTGGATATCCTTATCCTTTACATCAATCCAGTGTATATATAAAAAACCATTTTCTTCATCAATATCCACACTCATTGTGCCGGGGGTAAGGGTAATAGAATTTGCTAAGAAAGTCAAAGCCGTATCTGATTTTAATGTGGTCTTTACCTTAACAATGCCGGGATTAATGGGTAAATCCGGATGCGCCACTCGATATGCCACGTCAATATTTGCCTTTATACACTCCCAGATAAACAATGGAATATAGTAAAGAAACCAAAGATAGCGTGTGAACTGTTTAAATCTATGCGGCCTCTTTACAAACAGATCGCCGGTCATAAAAGAAACGAAACCGCAAACCAAGATTCCAATAATCAAATGTTGTAAATCTGGCGGCCAGGTCAAAAATGACCAGATTAGAAGTGCAAGTATAAATAAAATAATTTGGCTTTTCCTCATTTTAGCGCACCAAAAACCATATCTTTATAACCGTTGCCTAATAATAAAACATTGGCTGCTGATTGCAAGAAAGGTTTAAATAAAGGCATAATCAACAAAGCACTAATCACGCAGATAACCCCCAGGGCTATCATTGATAACTTCATTGGCCAAGGGACCTCTTTTATATTTTGCCATTTTGGGTTTAATTTACCAAAAAAGGCGTATTTTTGTACCTTCATAAAAGAAGCTAAAGTTAGAATACTTGCTGCAATCGCACAAAAGGCATAACCAAAACGATTTGCCTGGATACAAGCAAAAATAATTATAAGTTTACTAAAAAATCCATTAAAAGGGGGAATTCCTGCGATAGACATTGAGGCGATTAAACTCGTATTTGCAGTCACAGGCATTTTTTCTCTTAATCCACCCATTTTTTGTAAATCCCGCGTCCCTAAAGAATAATCCACTGCTCCTGAGTTCAAGAAAAGTAATGACTTAAATATAGAATGATTAAATAAATGAAATAATCCCCCTAAAATACCTAAGGGAGTACCCAGGCCTATCCCTAAGATCACATAACCGATTTGGCTGATAGAATGATACGCCAACAGCCTCTTAAAATCCCATTGCGCAAGAGCCAGGATCACACCCATTAGCATTGAGACCGCTCCTAAAAACATAAGCATCGCCAGGATAACAGTATTTATTCCGATAAGGTTAAAGAATATTCTCATAATGGCGTAAACTCCTAATACCTTTATTAACACCCCAGAAAGCATTGCCGAGATAGGTGCTGGTGCAGCCGGATGTGCATCAGGAAGCCAGGCATGGAAAGGAACCAACGCTGCTTTTAAACCAAAACCTGCCAAAAACAATACTGCTACAAAATTAACCATCATGCCAGCTGGCCTTCCCGATAATACTTGAGAAATATCAGCCATATTTAAAGTAGAAGTATAACTATAAAGTAGGGCAATCCCTAAAAGTACAAAACTGGAAGCAACTGAACCCATCACCGCGTATTTAAAAGACGCTTCTAATTCCTCTGCCTCAGTCCCAAAGGCAACCAAGGCGTAACTAGCAATTGAGGCAATCTCCAAGAAGACAAACAGATTAAATAAATCACCGGTAATAATTATGCCATTCATTCCTGTCAGCATCAGCATAAATAAGGTATAGAATCTATATTTATCCGTATATTTTTCCATATAACTAATAGAATATATGGTCACAAGAAAACTCACCAAATTTACCGTAACTAACATAAAACTACTCAGTCCATCCAGAACCATAGAGATTCCTAGGGGCGGCATCCAACCCCCTACTTTGTAAACAAGAATTTTATTTGTGAAAACTTTTGAAATAGAATATAGTGAAAATACTAATAAACTCAATGTGCCTAAATTAGCCAAAAGATCGCCAAAATTTTTTATTTTTTTGCCGAAAAGTGAAATCAGGAATGCCGCACCTAAAGGAATAATTACAAAAAAGGGTAGTATCATCCTCTTAATCTCCGAATCTTAGTAATATCAAAAGTGCCGTATTTCTCATAAAGTCTGATGGCAATAGCCACGATCAATGCCGTAACTGCCAAACCAATAACAATAGAAGTTAAAACTAAAGCCTGAGGTAGAGGATCGACCATATTGGAAATTGTCTGATCCTTAGCTAATATAGGTGCGCGGCCATGCATACGAAAACCTATCAAAACAAAAAATAGATTCACCGCGTACTCCACAATCCCCAAGCCAATAACAATTTTAATAATATTTCTCTTTCTTAATACACAGTAAAGCCCGATGCAAAATAAAATAAAACAAAGAATATATTCTATCATTCCTTTTCTTCCAGTCCTTTATCCCGTTAAAAATACCTCTATTATTCAATAATAGTAACGGTTGCCTTCGGCAACCTATTTTTAACGGGATTTAAATAAAATTAACACCGCAAATATGGCAAATAGCCCTGCCCCTACTTTAAGGGATATGGCAATATTACATAAAGGAATAATCCCCGCACTGAATAATGCGAAAGGGGTGCCCTTGTGTAAGAAAAAATTAAAAAAGAAATATCCTCCTAAAAACCCCAATAATGCGATTGACAAAAACATTAATGCCCCCAGGCTTTCTAAGATTGAACTGGCTGCCTGACTGAGTTTTTTTAAAGCTGCCTCTTTGCCAAAGGCAAGCATTAAATGGATAAAAGAAAGCGCAATAATTACTCCGCCAGCAAAACCGCCACCGGGGCTCACATGGCCGTGTAAAACAATATAAATTCCATAGAGGAGAATAAGACCTACAGTAAGCCGTGTAATCGTTTTAACAATCAGAGTCATGCCTACTTCTTTTTTATTTTTCATTGATTCTGCCTACTCTTCTTATTACGGCTAATACTCCCATTACCGCGGTAAAAAGAATGGTTGCTTCCCCTAAAGTATCATAACTTCTAAAATCTAAAATTATTGCCGCAACTATATTGGTTGCTCCGGTTTTCACTAACCCTTTATCGATATATTCTTGGGCTACTCTCATTATCGGTTGACCAAAACGGGGCAATTCTGGTAAGGCAAAATAGGCGAAGATTAAAAATAGAGCAATAAATAATAATGTAGAGGCGGTATTAAAAAACCAACGCCCATCTCTTACCAAAGGCAGGTCTTTATTTATGGTTGCGCGTATAAGTATAATAAGGCAGAGAATTTCGACAACCAGTTGAGTTATGGCTAAATCCGGTGCCTTTAAGATTAAAAAAGCCAAAGATAGCCCCAAACCGACCGCACCTACCGCAATTACACTCGAAAGCAAGTCTTTAATCTGAACTGCCGCGATTGCCGCCAAAACCATAAATAATAAAAGTAATTTTAGTTCCATTATCTTAAAAGAAGATAAAATAATCCTATCATACCTAACAAACACCAAGTCAGATATGTAGGTAATACCCCGTTATGTAGATATTGGAATATCCCCGATATATAGAATATAAATTTCTTTCCTTGTTCATAGATGTCAAAGAAACCGGCTTCCGCCCTTTTATATATTGTGCTTAATAACCCCAGTTCTTTGACAGTATTATAAAATTCTGTGCCTGTCGCTCTGTTTTCTGCGAAATCTGTTATTTCGCCACCCACAAAAGTAGCGTCTTGGCGTATATTAGGCCTTAACCCTTTTAGCTTAAATATCAAAAGGCCTAAAATCAAACCAGCGATAATAAGCAAGGTGGATAATCCGGCATACCAAATTCCGATAAAAGTAACATCCTTTATAACTGGAAATATAAAGTATTTAAGTGGAATTTGAAATGCAAATACGCCGAATATTATACAAATAATTGCCAGTATCAAACAAGGAAGCCACATTGTCCAACTTACTTCGGTGTTCGGTTTTCGGTTTTCGGTTTTCGGTTGACCGAGAAAGGTAGCATGGAGTAGTTTCATAAAACTGGCGAGGGTAAGGCCTGAACCAAACATTGCCGCCACTAGACATACAATGCTCACTATCTGGATGCTGGATGCTGGATGCTGGATGCTAGAAATTAAACCTTGATAAACCATCCATTTGGAGACAAAACCATTAAAAGGAGGAACGCCTGAGATAGAAAGACTGGCGATCAGACAAGAGACATAAGTAATGGGCATTAATTTGCTCATCCCTCCTAATTCATCAAGTTCAGATGTCTTTGTGCGGTATTCTACATTGCCAGCGCTCAAAAACAAACAAGACTTATATACGGCATGATTAAGCATGTGAAATATTCCGCCAGCAATACCGATGGGATTACCAGTTCCTATACCTAAAACCATATATCCTACCTGCGAAACCGCATGGTAACCCAATAGCCTTTTCATATTGTGTTGGACTAAAGCCATCATTACTGCGGCGATAATGGTGAGAGCGCCGATAAGCATAAGAAATACATTCATTGCCTCATTCATCACAAATAAATCTAAGGAAATCCTTGCCAAGAGATAAATACCTAATAACTTATCTAAGGAAGCGGGTAGAAACGCTACAACGGGCAGAGGTGCGGATTTGGCGCAATCAGGAATCCAGGAATGAAAGGGCATGGCTCCTGCTTTAGCAAAACAGGCAATAGCTAAACATAAATAAGCGATAATAGATGCTGGATGCTGGATGCTGGATGCTGGAATTTTAATTTTGTCCATTTGGAAAGTACCTGCCAGATAATAAATTATAGCTATACCTAATAACATCAAAGCATCCGAGCCGCCTACAATAATAAAAGTTTTTTTAGCCACTAAGTTTGACTGCTCATCTCCCATATTAATAAGCAAATACAAAGTTAAACCCAAAAAACCCCAGAAGACCAAAAGTAAAATGAGATTGTTAGAAAGTATGGCTAATATAGATACAATTGCTGTTAAGATAATATAGGTATAATACTCAAAAGACCTGGGCCTGGCTTTCATAAACCCGAAAGAATAAATTATAATTAAAACAGAAAATAAGCCTACGGCTAGAGCCACAAAACCGTTTAAGGCGTCTAATTTAAAATATGGGTATAGATAATTGATATTCATTGTAAATCCGAAATATTCTTGGCGATTGCCTTAGTATGACGGGAAATCTGCGCGGTGAAATCCAATAGGTTCAAGAACATATTGCAGGCGCGCGGCAGGCATATCCCGTCAATGAGCCTCTTTGAGTGGTTATCCCTGTATTGCTGAACTAGCTTATCCACGTGGTCTTCTGTATTACATAAAATCCGCCTGGCAAAATTCTTATCGTTCATCCTTAATGCCTTCTCCGCATCCTCAAGCTCAGTCTCAACTACATTATACATATGCTTATACTCATCCCAGGCATCATCGCTAAAAAGCAATTTCTCCTCTATCTTTATCTCAATCCTCTCAATCATATCCTTGATATAATCACCGATCTCTTCTAAATCCGCAACTATATTAGTCATGAGCATAATATTTTTTTTATCAACAGCGGTTACCTTGCCCTTGGATATATCTACCAAGGACAATGTAAGCGTACCCTCCATTTCATTGAGCCTCTGTTCATCTTTTAATACACCGGCTAAAATCTCCAAATCGTGTTTCATAAATCCATCGAAGGTATTTTGCAACATAGATAGTGTAAGTCCCGCCATTTCATTTATCTTCTCTCTTAGGGAAGTTAAATCTTGCATTTATCTCCTCCACCTAAATCCTTTCTTAACTTCTCTGTCTTTTTCTGCGACAGTTTTATTAGGTCCCAACCGTTCATAATCTTTTTATTGGTAGCGCTGTTCAAAACTGTCAATCTTTCTGTACAGCAATAGCAAGGATCAACCGCTGCCAAAGTAATTGCTGCATCAGATATAGTGCCGCCTACAGCCGCAATTTTATTGGAGGCTACATTCATGTAACTCGGAGCGCGGATTTTATGCCTGATTGGTTGATTTGTACCGTCGCTTCTTACATAGTGAAAACATTCACCCCTGGGCGCCTCAACCCGGCCTATGCCTTCTCCGGGTGGTATATCCTTTATATTAGCATCAATTTCGCCTTTGGGCATCTTATCTAAACATTGGCGAATAATGCTTATTGACTCATACAACTCTAAGATCCGAACTATTGTCTTGGCAAATATATCGCCATCTTTTTCTAGAATCACATTCCAATCTACTCTATCATAAGCCCCGTAGGGGTCATCTTTTCTTACATCTATATTTATCCCCGAAGCTCTAGCCGTAGGGCCCACAACACACCAGTCAATTGCCTGCTGTTTGTTCAGAATACCGATGCCCTTAAGCCGCGCCTTTATTACGGGGTCATCCATTACTGCGCCTTTGAACATATCCACTGCTGGAAGTAAATCATCAAGCGCCTTCTTTAATATGGGGATATCTTCATCTCTTATATCCCTGCGCACACCTCCGATTTTCATCATTGCATAGTGGTTACGATTACCGGTAATCATTTCGAACATATCTAGTATTGGTTCTCGATAACGCCAAGACCACATCCAGACCGTATTATATCCAATAAAATGCCCGGCCAGGCCCAACCAGAGTAGATGGCTATGAAGCCTCTCCATCTCTGCGATGATAGTGCGTATAAAAAGGGCTCTTTCAGGAACTTCTATCTTTGCCAAATCCTCCATCGCATTAACATAAGCAAAAGGATGGGAAGTGGAACAGATGCCACAGATGCGCTCAACTAAGAATGTTACCTGATCAAAATGTTTATGTTCGGAAAGTTCTTCAATCCCGCGGTGCATATAACCGATAACGATATCAATGTCAATTACCTTCTCTCCTTCTACATAAAGCCTAAAGAACTCCGGCTCTTCTTGTAAAGGATGATATGGACCTATGGGTACAATAACTTTATGACTCATTGTCGGTGCCTTAGAGGATATTTACCTTCCGGCCATTCTTCAGCCAGTAATAATCGCTTTAAATTCGGATGGCCAATAAAGTTAATCCCTAACATTTCCCACATTTCGCGCTCAATCCACTCTGCCGCTGGAAATAGGGGCGCTAGAGAATCTATCTCGGGCTTTTTCTTATCTTCAATTAAAACACGCAGAGAGATAATCTCGCCGGTCTGATCAAAACTAAAATGATAAAGTATCTCAATGCCAACTGGTGAATCTTGCCCTGTTGCAGTAGCGAATCTTAATTTAAGCTCCTTAAATAAAATATTGGCTATTTCTTTTAAATCCTGCGGTTTAACAGATAGATACATTCTCTTGGGTGAATGTTCATACCGACTAATTATCTTATCCCCTAACCTCTCCTTAATCTCATCTATTATGGGCATTATTTTTGACCTCGCAGTTTCTTTATCAACTTTACTACCCCCGCGATTATTGCTTCCGGCTTAGGCGGACAACCCGGGATATAGGCGCTAACCGGGACTACTTCATCCACAGCACAGGGACTATTATAAGAATCCTTGAACATAATCCTTCCGCAGGCGCAGTTACCCACTGCCACCACCAAACAAGGCTGGGGTGCTTGATTATAAATTCTTTTTAGCCTTTCCTTGGTCTTATAATTAGGCACTCCGGTAACCAAAAGCACATCTGCGTGCCTGATGCTTCCCACCAAGGCTATCCCAAACCTTTCTACATCATGGCGGGGCGTGAGAACATCCAGAACCTCGATATCACAATTATTACAGGGAGAGCAGGCTGCATGAAATACCCAGATAGATTTGGTCAGTGCTTTTAATTTAAGGTTCATTTAATATCCTAGTCCTGCCAATATAACCGCCGCACCAGCCAAGAAAGTCATTGGTCCCCAAAAAAACCTCAATGCCTGATCAATCCGTAGGCGCGGATTAGTATTTTTAATCAAGATAATTATTACTAACAGTAATATATACTTAAGAACTATAAATAAAGGGCTCAAATCTTTCCCTAAGAATAAAATAATCAAGAATAACGGCATTGTATAAAGTAAAACTGCCTTTGTCAATTTAAAGATGGCTAAAGGAAGCCCTGAATATTCGATTAATACCCCTGCCATAATCTCTTGTTCTGCCTCAGGCATATCAAATGGTACAAAGCCCAACTTTGCCTGCATACAAAATATAGCCACTATAAATGCCAGTGCTCCAGACCAAGAAAAAAGATTTGAGCCAAAATTTATCTGATGATTCAAAATTTGGCCTATCTCTATAGCACCTTTGGATTTAAGGATAATAGCAACTACGGATAATATAAAAGGTAATTCATAACCTAAAACCAGCTTCATCTCTCGTGATGCGCCTATTGAAGCTAAGGGATTCCTAGAAGAAGCAGCGCCGACTATTATTGCTATTGCCGGAATAACTAAAAGATAAAGGACAACAATAAGATCACCCATAAAGCTCTCTAAAGGCAAAATGACACTCTTACCCAAAATCGTGGTAACTAAAATTAAACTTAAAAGACCCAAGTAAGGAGAAATTAAGAAAGTTAATTTTGCCCCTTCCGGAACGATAGTCTCCTTGCCTAACAATTTTACAATATCAATGAAATTTTGATACCAAGGCGGGCCTACACGCCACTGGATACGGGCAGTAACTTTTCTATCTATCCAACCTGCAATTAATCCTATGCATGCACTAAACAAAAAACCCGGAAATATCAGATAGTTAAATAATAATTTCATTTCTTCTTAAGGCTTGTACTATCTTCCCTTGACCACTTAAGCGTACGCACTGCCAGATGTTCACCCACAAAATAGATATTCTTTTCTAAGTCCTCCTCTACATCCTTAATCTCTATGGCTTTCTCAGGACAGCTCTGGACACATTTAGGGAATTTTTCAGTTATACCTACGCAGTAATCACATTGAGAATCTAAATAAGGAATAAAGTCCTGGAAAATTATTCCAAAAGGGCAAGCCAGAGAACAAGATTTACAACTAGTGCAGCGCATCTTATAACGTTTGATATGCCCGTCTTGCGCACGTTCTAAGGCATTATGATAACAAGCAGTTACACAAGGCGCTTCTTCACAATGCCGACAGATAGTGGCGAAGGTAGCGTATTCTCGAAGAGAAGTAATGCCATTATTCTGAGGATGATAGAAATAATCACAACAAACCTTACATTCTTTACAGGTGCTACAAATTTCTAAATCAATAAATAAACGTTTCATTTAATTATTCCCAGATATCTGGTATATCTTTTAGTATATCATAGGTAAACACCGGGCCGTCACGACAGACATAATAGCTTCCAATACGACAATGCCCGCATTTACCTAAGCCACAGGACATATTTTTTTCCATAGACAGATATATATCTTTAGGGCTAAAACCTAAATCTAAAAGCTTAAGCGTCACAAACTTCATCATTATGGGCGGACCGCAGACTACTGAGATTGCCTTCTTTAAATCTACAGGTAAATCCTTTAATATTGTAGTAACTAGCCCCACATTTCCCTTCCAGCTGGAATCGCCCACGTCAACTGTAGTAAACACATCCACTTTTTTCTTTCTTGACCACCGGGGAATTAACTCTTTGTAGAGGAGGTCTTCTGGCGTACGTGCCCCATAACGTAATACTACCTTATTATATTTATCTATTCTAGCAAAAAGAGCAAGTATAAGAGAACGTAGTGGCGCTAATCCTACGCCTCCTCCCACAATTAAAACATCCTTACCTTCAAATTGCTCTAAAGGATAACCTTTACCATAAGGCCCGCGAATCCCTAAGGAGGTATTTTTAGGAATATTGTGCAATAGAGAAGTAACTCTACCTGCATTCATCATAGTGACATCTAATTTTTCTTTTACATTAGGGTCAGAGGAAGGGGTAAAAGGCGCTTCGCCAATTCCGGGCAGGGTTAATTCAACAAATTGTCCGGTCTTAAACTCAAAAGACTCACTTGTTTTTAAAACAAAGGTTTTAATCGTAGGGGTCTCCACAATTATATCTTCTATTGTTGCTTCAATGGGTTTATAGATATTCTTCATGCTTTAACCGTAACCTTTTTAGCTAAATCCTTAAGCACTTCTCGAATATCAATCTTCCCTGGGCAAACCTCAATACACCGGCCGCAACCACAACAGGCAGGCATACCTAAATTATCCACAAAAAAATCAAATTTTTTCATAAATCTATTGCGTAACCGCTGCGTCCTTGTTTTTAAAGGGTTGGCACCACCGGCGACCCGGGCATAATTTGCATACAGGCAAGAATCCCAAACTTTTAGTTTCAAATTTATTTGGTCTTCTTTTTTATCGGCTAACAAAAAGCAGTGGCAGGTATCACAGATTAAATTACATCCACCGCATTCTACACAAGTAAGCATAAAATTATGCCAAGTATCCAAATTATAACCTTCTCTTACTAATTTTTGGACAGCGTCTTTTAAGACTAGCCCTTGAGGTAACAGGTGTTTTTTAAGCCGTTCAATGAGATTATCTCTCTTTGTTTTACGCGCAGAAATCTGTATCTCTTTTGCCTGAACAAAATATTCTTTACCTAGCTGGATGAGCTCCTCGCCTTTAATTGAACCGACTTCCGCAAGATAGCCTTCATTTAAAGGTGAAAGATTAAGATCAAAGCCTAAAAGGGGATGTGGCAAGATATCCCAGGCAAGACAGTGACAGACCTCTTTAAAATCAGTGCAGTCACCAGAAATAAAAATCGTATTTTCTCTTCTTAAGCGATACAAGGAATCAACCCCAACACCTTCCAGGAATACAAAATCCTGGATTTTGTGTCCAGCGATATCACAGCTTTTCACTCCGAAGATAATGGTTTTTTCTAAAATATCAGTTATATTTTTTTCAGCACTAAAATACTCTGTTACTTTTTCATAAGGATAGGTAAAGAAGGACTTGAGTGGTTCAACTGCGCGGTAGGTGTTAAATAGGAGGGGCTCGGTATCAACGGACTTTTTATAAAAATAATCTATTTCTCCTGCCGCTGGATCTTTAATATATGGCGAAAATACATTATGATTTTTCTTAAGCTTACTTACAAAATCATCTAACTTAGTAGTCTCAATATAATATATATTCATCTTTTGTTATTTAAGGGAGGGCGAGGTTGAGTTTTGATTTATTTTGTGAAAATTATCACAAAATAAACCCAAAAAAATAAAAAGAGATAATTTAAATTACTATATTTAATTATCGTTGTCAA
>MHGH01000021.1:22538-47130 GCA_001805465.1 Omnitrophica WOR_2 bacterium RBG_13_41_10
TTAAGAAGCACTTTTTGATAGTCTTTCTTTTACTAGATCGCTGACTAATTTACCATCGGCCCGGCCTGCAATTTGAGCATTGGCCTCTTTCATCACCCGGCCCATATCTTTGGGGCCCGCAGCGCCCGTTACCGTAATGGCCTCTTCGATGATTTTTTTTATCTCTTCAGCTGGGAGCTCGGTAGGTAAGTATGACTTTAAAATCCTTAATTCCCGGGCTTCTTTATCTGCTAAATCTTGGCGGTTACCTTTGGCAAACTGCTCAATAGAGTCCTGATGCTGTTTTATCTGTTTTTTTATTACTATTATGACATCAATATCTTCAAGGACCTTCTTTCTCTTTTCAATCGCCAGGTTCATCAGCTCTGCGCGTAGGAAGCTTAATGTAGAGCTCTTTAAGGTATCCTTATCCTTCATGGCATTTTTGTAATCATTCAAGATTTTTTCTTCTAACATTATCGCCTCCTTTAAAACATAACTATATTTCTAAACCTATTTAAGCGCTCTTCTAAACTATGCAAGCTAAGATTGGCGGTTTTATTCAGGCCAAAATCCTCAATATTAAAAGATGCGGCTATGGTGCCGTAAAGAATGGCTTTTTTAAGGCTAGTGGTATTTATTTTATTTACCTTGGCCAGATACCCCATAAAAGCTCCGGCAAAAGTATCCCCTGCGCCGGTCGGGTCAATTACCTTATCCGTAGGGTATGCCGGCAGGGAAAAAATAAATTTATCGCAGTAAAAAAGCACTCCGTGTTCCCCTTTTTTGATAAGAATCATGCTAGGGCCTAAAGAACGCAAGTATTTGGCTGCCTTTATGAGGTTATGCTCTTGGGACAAGGCCCTGGCCTCTTGGTCGTTAGCCACATAAATATCCACTTTTTTTAAAAGGCCTAAAAGCGAACGGCGTTTATTATTAATCCAATAGTTCATGCTGTCTAAGCCTACTAAATGCGGCGAATACATGCGCTCTAAAAGATGCCTTTGTATATCGGGATCGACATTAGCCAGAAAAATATGTTTTATCTTTTTTTCTTCTTCGGAAACCCTGGGCTTAAAAGCAGATAATACTCCAAATTCCGTATTCAGGGTAAAGGCGGTATTTAAATCTCCCCGGTATTCTCCTTCCCATTTAAAACTCTTTCCTTTTTCAATAATCAGAGAAGTTAAAATCAGGCCTTTTTTACGCAAGAATTTTATATACTTGGCGGGAAAATCTCTGCCGATTATCGCTACCAGGCTTACCTTAGTAAAGAGGCGCGCAGACATGGCAAAATGCACTGCCGAACCACCTAATATATGTTTTCTTGTTCCGAAAGGGGTTTTTACCGTATCTAAGGCTACTGTTCCTAAAACAATTACGCTCATCTTATAAATATTAAGGCGGTTATGGCAATAATTATACAGTAATAACCAAAATAATACAATTTGGCTTTATTTAAAATTATTTTCAACAGCCATAATGCCAAAATCCCTGCCAAAAAACTAAAGATAAATCCTACCAGGAGTTTATCAAATTCTAGGCCACAGGCAACAATATCCTTTGCTTCTAATAACGCCGCCCCTAAGATTGCCGGGATTGAGGCTAAGAAGGAAAAACGAAAGCTGGTATTTTTATCCACACCTCTAAATAAAAGCGTAGAAATAGTAATACCGGAACGTGAAATTCCCGGTATAACCGCAATCCCTTGAGCAAACCCTAAGGCCAGCGCATCTTTTGTGCCGGGAATATTATTTTGGCCTTCTTTAAACCTCTTGGTAAATATAAGCAGTAATCCGGTAAATAGCCATCCTACTATAACAATGCGCGGAGAAGAAAAAAGGTTCTCAAAAAAACCCTTACCTGATATAGCGATAACTCCCGTAATTATAGTAACAATGATAATCAAAAATAAAGTCTTTTTGTCGCCTAAAGCCCTCATGATATCTTTAAAGAAAAAAATAATCAACGCCAGGGTAGTGCCTAAATGCAATACCAAGGATAATGCAAGCTGCTCACTGTTCATCCCAAACAATCTTTGCAAAATCACCAAATGCCCGGAGCTGCTAACGGGAAAAAATTCGGTTAATCCTTGGACTA
Organism: Omnitrophica WOR_2 bacterium RBG_13_41_10; assembly: GCA_001805465.1. Taxonomy (GTDB): domain Bacteria; phylum Omnitrophota; class Gorgyraeia; order Gygaellales; family Profunditerraquicolaceae; genus RBG-13-41-10. The sequence continues at coordinate 24,618 of MHGH01000021.1, forward strand.
TACCGAGAATTATGTATTTAAACATAGCTATTTATGCTGCGCTAAAAATAATTCTAAATCTTGGGGTAAATCAATATCTAGGTGGACAGGTTTTTTGGTTACTGGATGTATAAAATCTATTGTCTTTGCATGCAGGCAGACTCTTTTGGCTTTGAGTTTAAAATCCCGGCGAAAGGCGTATTTTGTTTCACCCACTAAAGGATGGCCGATATATTTAAAGTGTAGCCTAATCTGGTTTGTCCGGCCAGTTAAAGGCATAATCTCAACAATGCTGAATTCTTTTCTATACTCGATCACCCTGTATTTAGTCAGGGCCGGCCTTTTCTCTAAAGGATAATTTATTTCTGATTCGGCGTGAGTTAAACTGCCATGGACAAAAGCGATATAGCTTTTTTTTATTTTTTTCTCTTTAAAAAGTTCCATGGTTTTCTTCTGCATTGCCTTGCCTTTAGCATAAATCACCAAACCGGAAGTTTCCCTATCCAGACGGTGACAGGGATGCAGCCGGTAAGCTATTTTTTTATCTTTTAACTCCCCATTTAAAACAGCGGTTAATGTATAACGCTCATTTCTGGGGGTGGGTATACTTAATAATCCGGCGGGCTTATTTACTACTAACAACCAATCATCTTCATAAACTACAGGGATATTCCTGATCTTGTATAAAAAACCATCGCCCATTAAATTATCTGAAGCATTTTATCTATGGCGTGCCTGGCGCGCCTACGGATATCATCGGAAACCCGCACTTCATCTTTAAGTTCTTCTAATGCCCAAAGGATTTTTTCCTGCGTGATGCGTTTCATATTAGGGCATACTGCTGCCTCTGAGGCAGGATAAAATTCTTTTTGGGGGTTATCTTTCTTTAACCGATAGATCAAGCCCACCTCTGTGCCGACGATTATTTCTTTGGCAGGCGTCTCTTTGGCGAATTTACCCATTTGGCTGGTAGATAATACCACATCTGCCATAGCTACTACTGAAGACAGGCATTCCGGATGCACCATAACTTTAGCCTTAGGATGGAACTTCTTTTCTCTTAGGATATCCTGCGGCAATATCTTTACATGGGTAGGGCAAAAACCGTTCCATTTAATCAGTGTTCTTCCTGTTTTCTTTTCCACATAGTCTGCTAAATATTTATCCGGGATAAAAATAACCTCTTTCTTATCTTTTAAGGCATTAATGACGGCTACGGCATTGGTCGAGGTACAACAAACATCCAATTCTGCTTTTACTTCTGCAGAAGTATTTACATAGCCTACGACCGCTGCCTGAGGATGTTTTTCTTTTAATTTTCGTAGCGCCTCTGTTGTAATCATGTTCGCCATGGGGCAACCGGCATTTAGATCGGGAATAAGTACTGTTTTATCCGGGCAAAGGATAGAGGCGGTCTCAGCCATAAAATGTACGCCGCAAAAAACAATCACCTTGGCATCTGTATTTGCTGCTATCCGGCTAAGCTCCAAAGAATCCCCTCTATAATCGGCAATATCCTGCACTTCGGGCAATTGATAATTATGCACCAAGATAATGGCATGCCGCTTCTTTTTTAGTTCCTGGATTTTTTCGCTTAAGCCTTTTGTCTTCATTTAATCTAAAACCTCATCGATAATTCCGCCGCCGATCACCGTATTTTTATCATAAAAAACTGCGGATTGGCCCGGGGTGATGGCAAATTGGGGCTTAGCAAATATTACCTTTATTTTGCCTTTGATAATCTCAAGCCTTGCCTTGGCTTCGGGGTGATTATACCTTATCCGCACCCTTAAATCAAATTTATTTTTTGGAGGCCTCAAAATAAAGTGCGGCTGTTTGACTAAAAATGCTCTTTTATAAACCTGCTCTCTTTCCCCGACAACTATCCTATTTGTCCTGGCATCTATTCTAGTTACATATAAGGGGTATCCTCTTGCTATGCCTAATCCTTGCCTTTGGCCTATGGTATAGAAAGCTATTCCCTGGTGCTTGCCTAATATTTTCCCCGTAGTATCGCTAATGTATCCGGGCCGGGTGTCTTCTAGCCGACTCTTAAGAAACGAGCGGTATTCTTGATCGGGTAAAAAACAGATTTCTTGACTAGCTGGTTTTTGGGCAACCGACAGATGAAACCTTTGGGCTAAGCCGCGCACCTCTTCCTTGGTATATCCGCTTAAAGGAAAAATAATGTGCTTTAGCTGACTTTGTTTAAGTCGATATAAAAAGTAAGACTGGTCCTTTTTTAAGCCTTTTGCCTTTTTAAGCAAATAACTTGTGACTTGTGACTTATGACTTGTGACTTTCTCAATACGCGCATAGTGGCCGGTAGCTAAATACCGGGCCCCTAAAGAAAAGGCCTTTTTTAATAAAGCATCAAATTTAATATACTGATTGCACCTTATGCAGGGATTAGGGGTTTTGCCGCGAAAATACTGTTGGCAGAAATCTTTAAGGACTTTTTCTAAAAAAGCCTTTTGCATATTTACTATATAGTGTTTTATTCCTAAGGCATGGGCCACACGCCGGGCATCTTCTATGCCCTGCACACCACAACAAGAAGGTTTATTGCTTTGAGGATCAGGCAGGTTAAAACACATGGTAATTCCTATGACTTCAAATCCCTGCTTTTGTAATAAAGCCGCTGCTACTGCAGAATCTACTCCGCCGCTCATTGCTACAGCTATGCGTTCCTTCATGGAATTTTTATTATTTACTTATGGCGAACTTTTAGATAAACTTTCAGGGGCTGTACTCTTTCATTATTAGCGAATAGCCAAAGACGCCTGCGCCGCTGATCCTCACGGGAATCCTGCGTTTGTCGGTAGTAACCCAGATTTCAAACTTTTTGGGTATGCTATCAAATCGATAAACTTCAAATATATTCTTGCCGATCTTTAATTTTTCTATAGCTGTTAATTTAATAGTAAACTTTTGATTGGGTAGCTCTACCGCTAAGCTCCAGCCAATTTTAAGGTTGGGGATATGCCTTAAATAGAAAGGCAGCATGATGGCATTGTGTATAACAGCGCCGCATTTTATCTTGAGCTCTTCCTTTTTCTTTCCTTTATGTTTAGTAATGGTAAGGATAAATTTCTTTTGATCGTAAGACTCTATAATTTTTTCTTTACCGGAGAATGAACGGATATTGCGGATTATTCTGATAGGTAGGCCGGTTTTGGGATTATAATAAATCTCTTCTAAATCATAAAAATTGGTTACTTTGGTTTCAAAGGTTACCAGGCAATCTTTCAACCGGCTAAATGTTGCCCGGCCTAATTTAAAGGCGCCCAGCTTAACGTTGTAAATTATCTTTTCGCCAATAAACTGCCCTGCGGTGTCATTCTTGGTCTGGATAGCATACTGGCTGGCTAGGGGGCCTAGCAAGAGAAAACTTAAAAGAATAAAAAAAACCGCTAAGATAACTTTACGCATTGAATAAAAAAGGGCGCACCTTAAAAAGGGGCACCCTTTTCCTTAAAATCAAAAAAACGTCCATTATTATGTCCGAAAAAAGGCCGCCTAAAATACCGGCCTGTTTTATTTTCTAGGTTATAGTTTCACTACTTTTGTGGCTTGTTCGCCTTTAGGGCCCTTTTCAACTTCAAATTCAACTTCTTGGCCTTCTTCTAAAGTCTTGTAGCCGTCACCCTGAATTGCGCTATGATGCACAAAAACATCACTGCCTGCTTCGGTAGTAATAAATCCATACCCCTTCTGGTTGCTGAACCACTTCACTTTGCCTTTTGCCATTTGTTACTGTCCTCCTTTCACTAAAAAATTTCCGTAAATAACGGTAGAAAAAAACCGCAAGGCGAGTTACTCTCTCTCCTTACGGTCTAAGATTTCCACTCCCTTATTTACTGAAAGAGAAGTATATACTATTTTTTGCTATTTGTCAACTAAATAATTCCTTAAAATTGTAGTAACCCAAGACTTTCACTTTGGCTTTGGACCTAGATTCCAACCAGTCATGTAGCTTATCCATAAACCGCTGGTGATAAGCTTCATTCCTCCATTTATATACAGAAAGGTATTGGTTTTTATGGCCGCTGCGCTTCATAGTAAAACAGGCTAAGTGCCCCCGTTCTTTTTTGGCATACCTTGCCCACATTCTACAATCTTTAATATAAGCGGGTACTTCCTTCGGGGAAATTTCAAATAATACAGCGTGTATGAACATAGTTATTTAGCCTTTATCAACTCCGCGCAATCAAAATAAACCGTGCCTTTTGCCTCGGGCCGAGGTTCGAATTGGAAACTCCTTATAGGAAAATCTAAATTAGAATTCTTATCCGCATTATCCGGCTGCCAATCGCTTCTGACAAAGAAATCATTAAAAGGAATGATGACTTTTTTCCAACCGGTAAAATTATCCTCCACCATAAAACGCCAGATCTCTTTGCCGTTATCCTTGATGTCAAAGGCAATGTTGGCCTTGGAATTGCTACCGTACATATAAAAAGATATGGCGTAGAGTTTTGTCCAATCAACGGCTTCAGGAGCTACTAACCAACCGGTATTTTTTGCATCTAAATCAGAGCCTCTGGCTGCCCACATATATCCTCCTGGGACAGCGTCATAGGTTATTTCTAAGGACTGGTTACCGCATTTCTTAATATCGGTTGACCCTTTTACCGTAACCGAAGAGCCTCCTCCTGCTCCGTAATCCACTGTCCCTTCAGGCCCGCCCGATATGGGATTCTCAAAATCATCGATCAATATAGCATCCTCTTGGGCATAGCTATAAACTGTAAGGGATAAAACAAAAATTATAAAAAGGCAAAATATCTTCATAGTGCCTCCTTTTAGGAAAACTTTTATAAGTATACCACATCTTAAAGCAAAATTTGTGATTTTTTTTACCACTCTATTCTTAAGCCGCCTTCTATCCATCTTCCGGGCTGGGGTATTCCTTCTATCTCTTGATATTCAACGTTGAATAAATTTGTAGCCCGAGAAAAAAGATGAAGTTTCTTATTTAAGTCATAGGAAAGATACGCATCCAAGAGAAACCATCCGCGGCGATTGGGCTTTTTTTTGTATACTGCGCTAATGGTCTGGACGCCGAAAGGAAGTTTAAATTTTAAGGTATTATTCACTAAATGCTGAGTATAATTCTGTCCGTATTTGTAAAAGCAATCTTCCTTGTCGCTATCTTTGTTGATATAGGCATAGGCCAAATCAAAATAAATGTATGGGTTTAATTTAGTATTAAGGTAGGCTTCTGTCCCCCATACCCTATCCTCTGTGATATTTTCCGCCTGCCACTTGGTATCTAAGGGCGTACGTTTTATCCAATCAATCATATCCTCTTCTTGCCTGAAAAAACAAGCTATGCCAGCGGAAAAGTCTTTCTCTTTATAATCGTATCCGGCTTGATAATTAAGCGATTTCTCCGCTGATAAAGAAGAATTGCCTATGGTGGTAGGGTCATTATAATAAAGCTCGGTAAAAGAAGGCAGGCGTATGTTTCTAGCTAATCCTAAACTAAAAGAGCTATTTAAAGAACAAAGGAATTTTAGGTTTGCCGAACCCGTGTATATTTGATTAAAGCTATCGAAGTTATCGCTGCGAAAGGATGCCCCTAAAGAAATAAAAGAATTCAGTTCTTTAGCGGCATCAAAAAATATACTTTCGTGGTTGCGGACATGTTCGCCTAAGCTGGTGGAATTAATGCGCTCTTGGCCATACTCTAGCCCTAGGCCTAGATTGCCAAAATAAGTTTCTTTTTGAAAATATATCTTCGGGGTAAACATATCGGTCGAGTGATGAGCCAGATAACTGCTGCGTTGCATGGTTTTATCTAAGACAAATTTATCATAATGCCTGCGCCAGATAAAATCCGGCCTGATCATAAAACCATTTTTATCTAATTTTAACCCGCTAGCCAATAGAATTGTCTTTGTCCATTCGCGAGATGGGTAACCCAATCCGGGGGTATAAAAATCATAGGCGCCGAATTCTTTTTCCTGATACCCTAAATTTAAATTGAATTCACCGTCAGGAATTGCTACAAAAGAAGCAAACGAAGCAGTAATTTTCTTAAAATCGGTATCGTACCTAAAACCTCCCGATTCTTTTCTTTCCAGAGAAAACCTTATTCCTGAATTATCATTATTATTGCTGATACCGGCAAGTATAGATGTGGTATCATATTGCCCACCGCCTAACTCCAAAATGCATTTTTTTTCATCGGGCTTTTTACTAATTATATTTACTGCCCCTCCTATGGTATCCGGGCCTAATAAAGAAGAAGCTGCACCCGGTATCACTTCTATCCTCTCTATGTCCAGGCCCGTTAGAGGGATATCGCAATTATGGTGACCGGTCTGCGGATCATTAAGGCGCTGGCCGTCCATTAAAAGCAATACCCCTTGAAAATTAGAGCCTCTTAGGGAAAAATCCGATTGAATTCCTGAATTGAGGGAACGGCTTTGTAAGTCTATAGGTAACAAACTTAATGTTTCTAACGGCGAAGTCAAAATAAGTTCCTGAATATCATTTTCTTTTAAGGAATAGGTTTTTGTAAGCCAGATGTTATTTTTAATCACGACAATGGGTTCTAATGTCAAATTGATATCTTCTTCTGAAGCAAAAAGAAAAGTTGTATTGAATAGCATAAGGGTAAGGAAAAAAGCAAATTTAGGGTGAGGCATAATAAAATTATAGATTATGCGGATAGTTTGTCAACTTATAATTATTTTTTGGTTTACATTTCGGCGGGGCGGCGAAGGAAGAAATTACCTACAATGGACTATATCTGCGGCCATAATCTTCTCTATAAGGCCGCTGTCGCAACGGACTAATAAGCCTCCGTCAGTATCTATATCTATTGCTTGGCCTTCGAGGTGGGTTTTTTGATAGTTAACCTTGATACGCTTACCTAAGGTAGCACTATTCAGGCGCCATTTTTCAATAATATGCTGGCCTCCTTTTTGCTGAAAGATAATATAGTTGGTTTCTATGCTACGTAATATATCCTGAATGAGGCTTAGGCGGCCTACTTCTTCTTTTGCCTCTTCTTTTAGGGAGGTAGCGCCTTCTACCAGGGACTTTTTATCATTATTGACATTTAAACCAATCCCTATAACTACGAAATGCGTAATATCCATTTCTGCGTTCAGCTCAGTTAAGATTCCCCCTACTTTTTTATTATGTATCAAAAGATCATTCGGCCACTTTATCTTGGTATCGAGGCCTATCTGGCTTTTTATCGCCTCAAGGATACTTACCGCACAAAGCAGCGTAAGTAAAGGCGTAGAATTAGGCAAGATATCCGGCCTTAAAATAATCGATAAATAAATGCCTTTATATTTCGGGGAAAACCAGCATCTCGCCATCCTGCCCCTGCCTTTAGTCTGGGTTTCTGCTACTACTATTGTTCCTTCGGGTGAACCTTTTATGCCTAATCCCGTAGCAATATCCATAGTGGAAGAAACCGCATCAAAATAATAAATCTTTTTACCCATAAATTTACTATTAAGATGTTGGCTAATCTCAAGAGGAAAGAGCCTATCCGGAGAAGAAACAAGCTTATAACCTAAGTGCGGCACTGCCACAATATGATATCCTGTATCCCGTAATTCTTGGATATGTTTCCATAATGCCTGACGGCTTACTCCTAAGGAATGGCTTATCTGATCACCAGAGACATAATTTGGTTTTCTTTTTAAAAACTCCAATATTTTTTCTTCTAACATATTGATTACGGTGTTTTTGAAATATTCTTCTGATAATCCTCAAGGGCTGCCTTTAATGCCTGTTCCGCTAAAACCGAACAATGCATCTTTATCGGCGGAAGGCCCCCTAATGCCTCTGCCACTACTTTATTGGAAATATCTAAGGCCTCTTTAGTAGTCTTACCTTTTACCATTTCCGTAACCATGGAACTGGTGGCTATAGCTGCTCCACAGCCGAAAGTTTTAAACTTTGCATCTATAATTATTCCGTCTTTAACTTTTATGTAAAGTGCCATTACGTCTCCACAGATAGGATTGCCTACCCTGCCTATGCCATCGGGATCTTTGATTTCACCGACATTACGCGGGTGCATAAAATGATCCATAACTTTTTCGCTGTAATTTTCCATTTATTTTGCCTCTTTATATAATGGGGACATCAGGCGTAATTTTTGCACAATTTTTGGCAGGACACCTAGGAGATAATCGATATCACTCTCTTTGGTATATCTACCTAAGGTTAACCTAAGAGATCCATGCGCTAATTCAGGGGGTTGCCCGATTGCTAATAAAACGTGGGATGGCTCCAGGCTAGAAGAAGTGCAGGCAGAGCCAGTAGAAACAGCAATACCCTCTATATCTAAATTTAAGATTATGGACTCTCCCTCAATATATTCTATGGAAATATTTACATTGTTAGGAAGCCTCAAAGTAGGATGGCCATTAAGATAAGTATGCGGTATTTTTTCTTGTATCGTTTTTATAAGCCTGTCCCGTAATTTAGATTGATCTTCCATCTCTTGCTTCATATTATCCTGGCAAAGCTCAACAGCCTTACCCAAACCTACAATCCCGGGTGTATTATAGGTTGATGAGCGCCTATTTCTTTCCTGATCTCCGCCGTGTAAAAATCTTTCAATGCGTGTGCCTTTTCTTATATACAAAGCCCCTATTCCTTTAGGCCCGTAGAATTTATGCGCCGATAAAGATAAAAGGTCAACATTCAAATCATCTACCTTTACCGGGATATGCCCGACAGTCTGGACAGCGTCAGTATGAAAATATATTCCGTTTTCTCTGGCAATTTTACCTATTTCTGCGATTGGCTGTATAGTACCGATTTCGTTATTGGCATGCATTACTGAAATGAGAATGGTTTTTTCGGTAATAGCTTTTTTAATATCTTGCGGGTTAATTAAACCATATTTATCTGGCCCCACAAAGTTAACTTTAAAACCCCTGCTTTCTAAAAACTTACATGGTTCAATTATAGCATGATGCTCAATGGCGGTAGTAATAATATGGTTGCCTTTTTTCTGCATGGCATAGGCGATACCTTGGATGGCAAAGTTGTTGGATTCCGTGCCCCCTGAAGTAAAAACAATCTCTTGAGGTTGAGCTCCTAAAAATGCAGCGGTTTTTTCCCGCGCATCTTCAATTGCCTTTTTTGCCTCCTGGCCAAAAGAATGTATACTGGAAGGGTTACCGAATTTATCAAAGAAATACGGCTGCATTGCTTTGATAACTTCCGGATCAGTCGGTGTGGTAGCAGCATAATCTAAATATATTTTTTTCATACCTTAGGCCTTCTTTAAAACTTCGTTCATGCTTCCTGTACGGTATCCTTCTAAATCCAAAGTAACATAATTATAACCTAGCTGCTTCATTTTTCTAGTAATTAAGCCTCTTTTTTGAACAGCCAAGAGGATATCTTTAGGAGTCATTTCCAAACGGCAAAGGCCGTTATAATGCCTTAAGCGCACTTGGATAAAGCCCTGTCTTTTTAAAAATGCTTCTGCTTGGTTAATTTTATTTAAAAGGGGTACGGATATTTTTTCACCATAAGCAATCCGGGAAGCCAGACACGCCAATGCCGGCTTATTCCAAGTAGGCAGCTTAAGCCGTTTACTAATTTTTCTGATATCTGCTTTAGTAAATCCCGCCTCTGCTAAGGGAGAGCGAATACCTAATTCTTTTTTGGCGATACTGCCAGGCCGAAAATCATTATTATCTGAAAGGTTGGTGGCATCTATGACAAACTTTATATTTTTTTTCTTAGCAATTTCTTTTAGCCTGCGAAAAAGCTCTTTTTTGCAGAAATAACAACGATTGCTTCTGTTGACAATAAATTGCCTATTTTTTAATTCGCATGTTTTAATAACCCGCTGTTTTACTCCCAGATTCCTCGCCATAATTTTAGAAAAAATAAGCTCATCTTGAGGATAAGTAGGAGAAACTGCCGTTACTGCTAAAACTTCGCCACCTAAGACATCCCGCGCAAGCTTTAAAAGCAAAGTACTATCTACTCCGCCGGAATAGGCAATTAATACCGACCCCATTTTCTTTAATATTTTTTTTATTTTTTGGAGCTTATTCATTTAGAAATGGACTTCCATGGCACGGGTAGGGCAGACCTTTACGCAGAGTTCACAGGCAATACATTTATTTTCATAAAAATGCACTTTGCGTGTCAGCGGTTCTACTACCAAAGCCCCGACAGGACAAATTGGCACGCATACGCCGCAGTCAGTACATTTGGCTTCGTTGCGGATAACATCCTGGCTTAAGGGTTGAATTTTAACTCCGCAGGATTCTAGGTATTCCATGCTTTTCTTAAAATTTTTATCTTCGCCGGTTAGCTCCAAGACCATCAGGCCTTCCTCTTGAGGAGTAACATAGGCCTTGAGGATATTAAACTGGAGGTCGTATTCTTTTACCAATTTATAAACAATAGGTTGGTCCACCAGGCGATGGGGAAAATGTAAAACAATTTTTTTAGAGGTCATCTCTATCTAATCTCCTAATCTAACGGTCTTTCTTTTAAAGGCCTTAAGGCATACCCTGATTCTGCGCCCGGCAAACTAGCTACGGCTTCAGTTAAAAGAAAATCTCCTTTTTTAATCCAGGATTTTAATTCCTCGGCAATCTGCCTGGCCTTGGAATAACTGGATAAATTACCTGTTGGCACATCCTTACCCTGGATACTAATCTTACCGGATTTCAGTTGGGCATAATTTACCTCACCCAGACTCCCGGGAACCATCGCTGGATAAGCAGAACTATAATCCACGATTTGGGTATATATTTCTTCATCTTTGGCTGCAGCAAATTTAATGACCTCTTCGTCTAATACAGGGATAGGAACACCTATACCCACGGTTAAAGTAACACCATACCCAAGCATACTTGTCCCCATAAGCCAATCGGATTTCATTTGTTTTAAGTCACCGATTACCGCAATGGTGCCTGCTGGCATCGCTGGTATGCCGTTATCTTTTCTTTTGACACCGGGATTATGCTGTGTGCCCTGCCAAGCAACATAACCTATGCCGCCTCCTAAGAAAATCTTTGTGCCTATACCAATGGTTTTATAATAAGGATCCTTTAAAAGCGGAGAAAGTTGCCCTGCTGAACAATAATTTGCATTACCCAGCTTTGGCTTTAATACGCCCATATAGGTATAGATTATTTTGTCCGATAAATTTACCGCTACGTTATAATTTTGATAGCAATTGCGGATATTAAATAATACTGCTTCATTTAAATCTTTGATATTAATAAAGGTCTCTAGCTTCTTACGCGGATAACAATCAGTGCCGTAGGCCGTGGCTTCTAAGCGTATATCTTTACCTGCGACTAACTCTTGAATTACATGTCCGCCGCCGTATTTAAATTCACCGGGAAAAACTTTATTTTGTGGGTCGTCATCGGGTAAAGCAGTTACGCCTAAGTAAACATCTACTGCAGCAAATCCACAGTAAAGAGGCACACCATTAAACTTACAGCTTCCTCCCCCTAATTTTATTCTGGGTTTGGAGTGTCCTATATTAAAATAAGCCCCGGAGGAACACATCGGGCCAAAGGTAGCGGTAGTCACGACATCTACTTCTTCGCTAGCCTTCTTAATGCCTTTTTTTTGGACTAGCTCAATAATTTCTTCGGCAGTTGCCACCACTGCCTGGCCTTTTTTAATTTTTTCATTTATTTCTTTTATTGTTCTCATCAGTATTACCTCTTTATATAGAAATAACTTCTTTTATCTCGGGTATCTCTTCTTTTAACAACCTTTCAATCCCCATCTTTAAAGTCATTTGGCTCATCGGGCAACAGCCGCAGGCGCCGGTAAGTTTTAATTTTACTACACCTTCATCCGATACATCTATTAATTCTACGTTGCCTCCGTCGGCAACCAGCATAGGCCTAATTTTCTCTAATGCCTCTTCTATTTTCTCTTTCATAAAAATCTCCTTATTTTTAAATAAACAATTCTGTGCTGCTGTATCTTTCTCCTGTGTCCGGCAATATCACTATAACGAGTTTGCCTTTATTTTCTTTACGTCTGGCTACTTCCACTGCCGCAAAGGTAGCTGCTCCAGAAGAAATGCCTACTAAAATCCCCTCCTCTTTGGCTAATCTTCTGGCTGTCCGGGTTGCATCTTCATTAGAAACTTGAATTATTTCATCAATGATTTTTGTATTTAGGACCCCTGGTACAAAACCTGCTCCAATGCCTTGAATTTTATGCGCACCCGGCTTACCCCCGCTTAAAACAGGAGAATCCCTAGGCTCAACCGCAATGGCGCAAAACGACGGTTTCCTTTTTTTAATCACCTCAGCTACGCCTGTAATTGTACCACCAGTTCCTACGCCTGCAACTAAAATATCTACCTTGCCTTCGGTATCGTCCCAGATTTCCTCGGCAGTGGTACGACGATGTACCTCGGGATTCGCCGGATTCTTAAATTGCTGTGGTATAAAATAGCGGCTGTCTTTTTTAGCTAATTCTTCTGCCCTTTTAACTGCACCGCTCATCCCTTCGGAAGCCGGAGTAAGTATAAGCTCAGCGCCAAATGCGCTTAAAAGTTTTCTACGTTCTATACTCATGGTTTCAGGCATAGTTAAGACTAATTTATAGCCCTTCACCACGCAGACAAAGGCAAGGGCAATACCGGTATTTCCCGAAGTGGGTTCTAAGATTATGGTTTCCTTTTTTATTTTGCCTTCCTTTTCTGCCGCCTCAATCATACTCAAACCGATTCTATCTTTAACCGAAGAGCAGGGATTGAAGAATTCTAATTTCGCAACTACACTAGCAACGCAATCTTGGGTTAATCTATTTAAGCGCACCAAAGGCGTATGGCCAATAAGTTCTGTAATATTTTTGGCTATTTTTGACATTTAACCTCATTTTTTCTCAATCAACTACAGGATTAATTATAACATCATCGATTCTAAATTGCCAGAGCTTCTTTAGCAAGCAGTTCTTTGGCTAAAGTAGCAGCCCTTTTGCCAGAAACAAGCATCCCTGCAAATGTTGGCCCCATGCGCGGTAATCCAAATACTGTAGCCACGCTCATGCCGCAGGCAATTAGTCCGGGATAAATCTCTTTGGTGTATTCTACGACTAAATCCTCAGAAGCCCCAACATCCATCGGCCCAAAACCTTTAGTTTTAATTAATCCTCTTCTTTCTAAGGCAGCGGCAACTGCGGCATCGTGGCCCGTAGCATCAATAATTAGTTTTGCTTCAATAGCCACAGGGTCAACACAGGTAATTTGTTTTGGCAGGATAGAAACAGGGGCCCAATTCACCACTACCCCGCCTATACGATTTCCCTTAAGAATAACGTCATCAAACTTGGTCAAATTTAAGAACTTTACGCCGCTATCACAGGCAGAAGCAATGAGCTTAGAACATGCATGTGGGCCACTAGCCGTAAACAAACCAGGTTCTACTTGCCGATAAGGAATGGATAATTCCTCTAATATATCCTGCGCGGGGCTACGAAAAGTTACTACATTCATCAGGTAACCACCGACCCAAAAACCACCGCCCAAATAATTATTAGACTCAATAATCAAAACCTTTAAGCCGTCTTTGGCTAATTCTCTACCTGCCACCAACCCGCTGGGTCCGGCACCGATAATAACGACCTCCGAGGCTAAATTAGCTAAGAATTCTTGGGAAAATTCCCTGACAATCGCAGCAGTAACTTGATTTTCTGATACTTGAGCAAATTTCTCCATTTTACCTCCCTTAAAACGAGGCACTCTTATTTAATGAGTGCCCCATCAATAATACTATCTTAACTGCTACAATTGGCACAAGAGCAGGCACAACAACCGCACTCTTGCTGGGTTAGGCGCTTACAGTTGGCAAAGACATAAGCAGTAGAAGCGGCCAGAAGCACCGCCGCAACAGCGATAATCACAAAATTTTTTAACATACTGCACCTCCTTTATCCTAAATATTGTAGGCGAAAGCTGATTTGTGTTTAGCTTTCTGTTTATCCACCATATCTTTCAAAGTAACGGCACGCAAAGTCTGAGTAATCTTATCGGTAATTTCTTGCCAAATATCTCTGGTTACACAAAATTGAACACGCCGACAGACTGAAGTATTCTCTACGCATTCTACCAAAGAAAGGGACCCCTCTAAAACATCAATTATCTCTTTTAAGTTAATTTCTGATGGCGGCTTAGCCAAGGCATATCCGCCATGTGCACCCCTGCTAGAATTTATTAAACCTGCAGTCTTAAGGGGCGTAATTAAATGCCATAAATACTTTTCAGAAATTTCCTGACGGCCAGCAATATCCTTAAGAAAGACCGGGCCTTTTCCATAACATAAGGCTAATTCCAACATTAACCTTACTCCGTAACGGCCCTTAGTAGATAATTTCATTTCATACCCTCCGATTTAACAAATTACTACTATTTCTATTAAGTTAGTAGAGTATAATATAAAAAATAAATTTTGTCAAGTAAAAAATTAACTTGATAGTCTTTTTTGCAGAAATTCTCTAAATTCTGGGGGGAATTCGATTTTAGCCTTTCCTGCGGAGCATTTCTCTATATTTTCTATAATCTTAGGCAGCCTATTATAAGGCATGCTGATTAAGAGCTTGTCTTTTTCTACATTGCACATCTTTCGTGCGGTATAATCATAGAAAGACAAATTAAGTTCTCCTGTTAATAAGGGGTATATGATACTCATCCTACAGGTAGGCCCACCGATTTTAATCTTGGGCATAATTCCGTCCGCAAACATGGCTAAAGTAAGTATACGGCAGGCCTGCTCTGCATTAACTATCAGAATGACCAGCCCGGGTTCAAGGTGCGCTTTTTCTAAAGGCGAAAGTAAGAAATAAGAACTGGAATTATCAGGAACTGGCTCCATTTGGGAGATTAATTTATCCAGGGCCTGATAAGAACAAAATAATTTTTCTCCTTCTACTACAAATTTCTTGATCATATTTATAATCTTGGGGTCATCAATCTTGTTAAATCCCAAGTGCCAGCTGGCGCCAAAGCAGGCGTTAGTTTTTTTATCAATCTGTAATGTCGCACCCTTTCCTGCATCTAGGATTGCCCTACAGATGCGTAACTTTTTATCTTCAACTGTTAAAAACGGCTCCTTTAGGCAGCTTAAAGCTACGGGGCTATATTCTAAACTAAGCCATTCCTTTAGCACTATAGAATATTCCTGCCATTCTTTTTTATCGTTCATTTCAATTTATCCTGTTTTAGCTAAATATTTAAAAGCGCTTAGCGCTGCTTTAGAGCCTTCTCCGGCGGCAATAATTATTTGCTTTTCCTGCACATCCGTGACATCCCCTGCAGCAAATATACCGGGAATATTGGTTTCATTACTGCGGTTAATTTTAATTTCGCCTCGCTCATTTTTCTGGACATCTTGCACAAATTCTGAATTGGGCACAAGGCCGATCTCTACAAATACCCCTTCTACCGCTAAGGTTTTTATTTCCTTGCCCGTGCTGATATTTATACCCTTAACCAGACTGTCACCGAATATTCCTTTCACTTGCGTATTATTCATTATGGTTACTTTATCGTTTTTTTCTACTTGTTCTCTCATGATTGCTTCTGCGCCAAGATTAGCGGCGGCATTAATAAGATAAATGTGTTTGGCTATAGTTAGTAATTGTAAAACTGCATCTAAAGCAGAATTGCCTCCGCCGATAACAGCGACTTCCTTATCGGCAAACAAAGGCCCGTCACAAATAGCGCAATAAGTCAACCCTTTATTTTTAAATTCTTTTTCACCCGGCACCCCTAATTCTTTTGTTTTTTTTCCGGATGCGATAATCACAGCCCTGGCTTCGTATGAACCCTTGTCGGACTCACCCCAGATGTAATCTTTAATTTTCTTTATTTCAGTTACCCGTTCGTTCTCCTTAAGTGGAATATTGAACTTACGCATGTGCTCTTCGAATTTACCGGCTAACTCCGGCCCTGTGATAAACTGGTAACCGGTGTAATTTTCGATATCGCCGCTCCAAGCTGCCTGGCCGCCGATATCCTTAGTAATCACTAAAAGATTTAGCCTACGGCGCGCAGCATAGACGCTAGCGGTTATCCCTGCAGGCCCTGCGCCAATAATAATTAAATCATACATGTTAGTTACAATTCCAGTGCTTGTTTTATTTTATCCTTATCAAACCCGATAATAATCTCACCATCTATATCTATTACCGGAACCCCCATCTGTCCGGATTTTTTTATCATTTCTTCGGCTGCTACTTGGTTGCTGCCAACATCTAGATCCTCAAAAGCTATATTATTGTCTTTTAAGAATTGCTTTGCTCGTATACAAAATGGGCAGGTGGTAGTGCTATAAACTTTTACTTTTTTATCCATCTTATACCTCCCTTAATCTCCCTTACTTTAAATTATGCGGGGTCAGGTCCACTATTTCATCTACCCGCATCGCTATAATATATTCGGGTTTAGGTAAAAGTGCTTCGGGATGCCGAGGATGCCCTTTTTCCTGGCGCAGGTTTTTTAAAAGCCTTGCAGTTATCCTGTTGGTAATTTTATCCTCCCAGGCTTTTATTAACCGAGAATTTGTTTCTTTTTGTTTAAGAAGCCGCGCCTGGCCTTTAAGGCAATACCCCTTAAAGCTGTGTTCATCAACAGCAGTGATGCTTATATGGGGATTTCTTTTTAAATTAAAAAATGTCCTTGCCCGATATAAATCTAATAGATGCACCGTTCCCTTTTGCTCAATTTTAACTATCCCTTTGCAGGAATTATGTATAGCTTTATTTTTATCTATAGTAGAGACAATCACAAAGCCCTGATTCTGGAAAAAATTAACGATAACATCGCTTAATCTTTTCATTATTTAGCCTTCCTTTACAAATTGGGACTTATCTGCCCCGCAAACAGGGCAGACCCAACTTAAAGGTAAATCCTCAAAAGCTACTCCCGGCTTTATGCATGAATCCGGATCCCCTAATGCAGGATCATATATATAACCGCATACTATGCACCGATATTTAGCCATAATTTCTATCTAGTCTGCTAAGCTCCAATCCTAAAAACATTCCTGATAATTATGCCGATTAAATAATTTACCGCTGCCACCCCTAAACTGATGCCGGCCATTTCTAAGAACCTATGTTTAAAATTTAACTCCTTTGCTATAGATATATAGTAGGTAAAAATAAAAATAATAAAAATCGCACTCGCTATTACCAGGCTTAAACAAAAATAGATATTTTTAAAAACTAAATAAGGCGTGATTAATAACATGACTGTCCCTATATAAGCAATACCGGTATATATGCAGGCCTTAAGCGGGCTTTTTTCGGTTTTTTCCTGCTTGGTAGACAAATACTCGGATGCTGCCATGGATAAAGAAGCAGCTATTCCGGTAATTAACCCTACGATTGCCACCAGCTTAGTATTTTGTAAGGCTAGGGTAAATCCTACTAACGCTCCGGTTAACTCCACCAAAGCATCATTTAGCCCTAAGACTACGGAGCTAACGTATTTTAGGCGTTCTTCATCAATTAAATCAATGAGTTGATTTTCATGCTTTTCTTCGTCTTGGATTATTCTTTCGACCTGGTTAGATACGGATTTTAACTGTTCATAAATATCCTGCGCTAGCTCTTCGCCTTTTTCCATCAGTTTCAGGCCAAAGGTTAAACCAAAAATCCGGGAGATAAAGGTATAAAAAGACACCTTAAAATTATCGGGCGCTACTGTTTCTTGCGTCAGGCTCTTAAAAAATTCATAATGCGAAAGCTCCTCTTGGGATATTTTTTTTAAGATCGCGGCCCTATTTTTATCTTTAAAGACCGAGGCGAGATTCTTATAGATAACATACTCGGTAATTTCGTTCCTTTGAATCTTCAGGATCTTTTTCTTTAATTGATTATCTATAATCATAATGCGCTACCCTTACCTTATTAATAACCAAGGAAGCTTTCTGTTTTTATAAATTCTTCTTTTGCGCCAATTGCTAAGCACAGCTCTTTCATTGCCTCTACCATTTTCGGGGGGCCAAATATAAAAAATATTCTCTCCGAGATATCTTTTATATTCCGGGATACCAATTCCTTATCGATACGGCCAAAAAGGCAATTCTTGTCCTTAGGCTGGCAATATGTGACAGTATAAAAAACCTTAAAATTCGAATTTTTAGCCTGCCATTGATTCAATTCTTCTTTAAAAGAGATTTCTTCTTCTGTCCGGTTAGAATAAAATAACAATGCGTCCGTCTTTAAATTTTTATCTTGGATATATTCTAAAATTGAAATTACCGGTGTAATACCGATACCCCCGATTAAAAATGCGATCTTTTGGTGATTATCGGAAAATGTGCACCGGCCAAACGGTCCTTGTATACAGATTTCATCTCCTATTCCTAGAGCCTCCAGCCTTTGTGAAAAGGCGCTTTCGCTTAACCGCTTAGTTATCTCAATATAATCCTTTAATGGAGAAGAGGAGAAAGAAAGATTTTTATTTAATTCTTTATTATTATAATTTGATTCATCAAATATAACTTTTAAGAACTGCCCCGGAATAAAATTTATTGCCAGGGATAGAGAAAAACGCAGGCTTAATATAGTAGGGGTCCTTTTTATCTTCTCTATCAATTTAATTTTATAGGTATTCGAAATATTATTACAGGCCAACATCTTGAATAACTTTTTTAAGCTTTTGCGCCGAATTCCTAAGGTTGACTATTTCTTCGCTTGCCAATTGAATCTTAAGAACCTCCCTAATCCCCCTCCTATTGAGAACACAAGGCAAGCTTAAGAATACGTCATTAACATCGTAATAATTTTCTACGTAAGAAGAGACCGGTAGGATAGAATTTTGGTCTTTTAGTATCGCCTCTGTAATCCTCACCAAGGCCAGACCTATGCCATAAGAGGTTTCCCCTTTCTTCTCGATTATCTTATAAGCAAAGTCTTTTGCATTGTCAAAGATTTGATTGAGAGGTTCTCTATAATTACTGCATTTATTGCATAAAGAGCAATATTCTTTTAAGAGCGTCCCGCCGATAGAGGCCTTGCTCCATACGGGAAATTCACTATCCCCGTGTTCTCCTAAAATATAGGCATGGACATTACGCGCATCTACTTGGCAGTGCTGCGATAAAAGAAAACGTAAGCGATAACTGTCTAATACTGTTCCCGAACCCATCACTTGCTGCCAGGGTTTACCGGACATCTTATATGCTGCATAACTTAATACATCAACGGGATTAGATACCACTAACCAAATTGCCTCTTTTGCAAACTTCATAATTTGAGGAATCATCCCTTTAAATATTTCCACATTATCTTTAATCAATTCTATTCGGGTCTGACCGGGTTTCTGTTTCTTGCCGGCAGTAATCACCACTAAATCTGAATCTTCTAAATCCGGATAGTCTCCTACGCTTATTTCTACAGGAGAAACATAAGGCATTCCGCTATCCAAATCCATAACTTCACCTTCTGCATGCTGCTGGTCCAAATCTAAAATTACTATAGACCGGGCTAACCCGCTTATGGTTAAAGCATAAGCATACCTCATCCCTACATTGCCTGCGCCGATAATGGATACTTTTGGTCTAAGTTCTTTCACGGCTCTAAAGGCCTCCCTTTAAAGAAGCGTCTTCGATTTTTTCTATTTCCTTCTTTAATAAATCAGGCAGCCCTAAAATATTTACATCCATAAAACCGCGAATAATAATAGATTGTGCCTGTTCTTTGGTAAAACCCCGGGCGCACAGATACTCAATTTCATCCTGGCTGATTTTCCCGATCGCTGCTTCGTGAGAAAGATCTACATCGCGAAAGTCCGTTTCCATCTCGGGGATAGCATGGATATGCCCTTTTTGCGATAACACTAAGCCCCTACATTCCAAATGCCCCTTGACGTTTTGATTCTCTGCTTTGATATGGCCGCGGGCTATCACCTTACCGCCTAAACTTACTGCCCGGGCGTTAATCTCTGCCTGGGTATCAAATCCTCTTAAGATAACCCGGGAGCCCACATCCTCTAAAGAATCCGGATGCGATAAAATCAGAGAATTAAAGACTGCTTTTGCTTTATTGCCTTCAAGTACTGCGGTAGGATACATGATAATTTCTTTTACCGGCCGCAGGCACACATAATTAGAAACGAAAACCGCATTATCCTCTAAGTGCGCGATGCTGATAGGCTTAACGGTAACGTCTTTTTTCCAAGAATGGATCATGGTAAAATTTAAATAAGCGTTCTTTTTTAAGAAAAACTCCGAAATCCCCAAATGAAAACCTTCATCTGCAGACTGCGAAGCAGAGCAGCCCGTAATCAGGTAAACTCTAGCCCCTTCCTCTATAATAATAAGATTGTGTACCCTTTGTTTAAACCCCTGGGCTTTTAAAAAAAGGCAGGCCTGGATAGGAAACTCTACGGTCTTACCTTTTTTCACACGGATAAAATATCCGCCATCGGTATCCTGGGGAAAATCCCGGTTTAATAGCCTAAAATTCTTGCCAAAATAGTCTTTGGCCTCAGGATACTTGGCTAATGCCTCTTCTGTGCTTAAAATATCCACCCCTTCATGCAAGCTCTTATATAATTTGGTGTGGCTGTCTTGTTGATAGAAACTGGCGGACCTGGTTTTTTCCGAGAGATCTATGCCGGAAGAGGATACGGTTTCAATATCCTGATTTTCTAATTTTAATGTTGCGGACATATGCACTCCTTACATTTATCATAACCGGATTTGCGGATAGCCCCAAACATCTCCTTAGGGTCCCCCACGCACCAGAATTTACCGTCCAGCAATACACACCCGCGCTTTGCATTAATATAATCCAAGATGTATCCGGTATGGGTAATAATTAAGGCGGACTTGCCTTCTTGCTTTAAATATTCGTTTAAGGCCCCTCCCATTACCCCTATATTTTCTATATCTACCCCTGATTCCGGCTCGTCTAACAGCAATAATTCGGGGTCCTGTAAAAGCACCTGAAATAATTCCGAGCGCTTCATTTCGCCACCGGAAAAATCCACATTCACATCGCGCTTTAAATGCTCTTCTAAAGTGAGCTTCTGGGTTAACTCTGAAATTTCTTTCTCATCTTTAGTTAAATATTGTGCTAGCTGCTGTAATTTAACCCCCCTAATCTTAGGCGGATGCTGATACATTATACCTATTCCCAACTTGACCCTTTCTTCAATGGGTAAATTATTTAAGGGCTTATCTTTAAAAATTATATTCCCGCTTTTTATCCGGTAGCCAGAAAAACCCATAATAGTTTTTAATAGCGTAGTCTTACCGCAACCGTTAGGGCCAAAAAGGATAACTACCTCTCCTTTCTTTATTTCTAAATTTATATCCTGAATGATATCTTTTCCGCCGATTTCTATTGTCAGGTTTTCAACTTTTAACATATCAGTCCTTTCTTTAAGTCTTGTAAACGCGCCTCTCCAACGCATTCTTTCGCGTATTTACACCAATCGATACAATCCGCAACCCTATTTTTAAAAACCGGTCTTTTGCACCTAGGGCAAAACCTTTTTATTTCATCGGAAAAAAATTCTATTTTATATCCGCAAGCAAAACAACCGATCTCTTCTGTTTTAATATTCCTGTTATCTTGTCCCGGGCATTTAAAAAACATCTTATTTGGCCTCCTCTAATAAAGAAGCCATGCTGATAGACTTTAATTGCGAAAATAGGTATTTCTCTATCGCCCCTAATTTTTTCTTTAAGACGCAAGTTATGATGTTAGGGCAAGACTTATTTTTAAAAATACATTCGTTTAATTTAAAAGAACCCTTAAATATCTTGATTAAATCAACTAAAAATATCTTATGCAAAGGAAGCGCCAGCTTAAACCCTCCCCTTAAGCCTTTATAGGATTTTAATATGCCTTTTGCCTGCAATATCTGCAGTATCTTTCTTAAAAAGGGCTTAGGGATTTTTAAATCCCTGACTAAATTAGAAACACACACAATGCTATTCTTTTTTCTTGCAATATAGCAAATAGACCTTACGGCATAATCAGTATCCCTGGTAATAAGTTTCATGATTCAAGCTCCTTGATTAAATGATACTATATTAGTATCATTTAATCAAGGGGTTTTTAAAATTTTTTTCAGGTCTTTGGTAAGAAAATAACTGAGGATTGTCCTGATCACAACGATGGCGCCTAAGATTCCTAGGCCCTCCCAGGTAGGCGTGATAATTGTCTTGATGATATCCCCGGCAATAAAGAACTCTAAAGCTAACACCAGGTAGCTGCCGAGTTTTACGCGGATAATTTCATTACACTGCAGACAGTCTTCTTTTCTGGATATTTCTTTTCTTAAAAATTCGGCTAAAGCAACTGTGATACCCCAGATAGTAATCAAGGCGCCAATGACATTTAAAGTAAAACTTATGCTATTAACAACATAATGAAATATATCCATGAGCTCTCCTTTTTTCTCCTTACTTTAAACGCCTGATAAGCTCCTTAGCTACCTTCTCCCCGGAAAGCAGCATCCCGCCAAAAATCGGGCCCATACGCGGGCCCCCAAAGACCGCATTTGCGCACATACCACAGGTATACAGGC
>MHGH01000021.1:47177-54954 GCA_001805465.1 Omnitrophica WOR_2 bacterium RBG_13_41_10
TCTGCCCACATGGATTGTTCTCCCATAATTTTACCGGTTTTGGTTTTTAACTTTATTCCGGACTTCCTTTCGGCAATATGTGTTACTTCTGCGGCATGGCCCGTAGCATCCACAACAAAAGCAGCCCTCATAGTAATAGGGTCAACATGCAGATTAGCAATCTCTACCGCGGTCCAATTTAATACCAAACCACAGATGCGATTTTTTCTAATCATGACATCTTCGGCACTCAGCAAATTAAAGATTTTTACCCCGCTTTTTACAGTTTTAGAACATATGGTAGAAACCGACTCAATGGAATCTGCCATATAGTAGCCTTTTTCATAAAGTCTAAGCCTTACCCCGAACTCATCCAGTATTTTTTTGGCTTTTTCCTGGACCACAATCTCATTAAACATTATCCCTCCGCCCCACATCCCGCCGCCTACAGATAGTTTTCTTTCAAAAATGGCTACTTTTTTATTGGCCTTTGCCAGATAATAGGCACAAGTCATCCCAGCGGGCCCGGCGCCTACAATGGCCACATCCAGGTCAAGGGCGCGAATTAGTTTATCGCTATAAGTTTCAATTATGGCTTTAGAAATTTTGATATCATCTAACTGCATAATTCATCCTCCAGTTGTTTTAGTATTAGTTTTTTTGCGCCTACTTTAGTTAAAAAATCTAAAGCCTCCTTAGAGTCATTCGGCTTTAGGTTAACCCCTTTTATAGCATCAACTAGTATTTTTATTTTAAAACCTTTATTTATGGCATCCATGGCAGTATATTTTACGCAATAGTCAGTAGCTAAGCCTGCAATATAAATTTCCTGTATGCCTAATTTTTTCAATAACTGCATAAAGCCATTAGCGAAAGCATCTTCTGCCTGAAAAACCGAATAACTGTCTTGACCGGGATCCATGCCTTTATAGAGGAGAATCGAATCTTTAGGCAATTTTAATTTAGGATGAAACGCCGCACCCTTTGTCTTTTGTACACAGTGCACGGGCCATACGCCGCCAAATTTTTTAAAATGCCTGGTCTCTTTAGGATGCCAATCCCGCGAAGCAAAGATAGGTAATTTATTTTGGGAGAAAGTTTTTATGTACTTATTTATTTTGGGGATAATTTTATCGCCTTGTTTTACGCCTAAAGCTCCACCCGGACAAAAATCATTTTGCATATCAACGATCAATAATGCTCTTTTCGGCTTCATATATTTAACTAAAAGCTACATCCAAAATCATCATTACTACAAAACCTACGATAGTCCCCATAGTAGCTAAGTCGGTATTGCCACCGCTTTGAGATTCCGGAATAATCTCTTCTACAATAATAAAGAACATTGCCCCCGCGGCAAAACTAAGGGCATACGGCAGGATAGACTGAGCCAAGATAACTGCTACTGCTCCTATAATAGCGCCGGCCGGCTCAACCATTCCTGATAATTGCCCATACCAAAAACTTTTTAAACGCGACATCCCATCTCTTCTGAGTGGCAGGGAAACAGCTAGCCCCTCCGGGAGATCTTGAATCCCTATACCTATAGCTAAAGCAATCGCTGCAGTTAAGGTAGCGTAAGAGGAACTGACAGCTACTGCGCCAAAGGCAATACCCACGGCTAACCCCTCAGGAATATTATGTAAGGTCATTGCTAAGATTAACAAGGTGCTACGATGCCAAGACGTTTTAATCCCCTCTACTTTTTCTACGGGAAAACTCAACTGCATATGAGGCAGTATTCTGTCTATAACCCTTAAAAAGATCCCACCAGTAAGAAACCCAATTGCAGCCGGTAACCATGGAATCATATTCCGGGCAGTTGCTATTTTTATGGCTGGGGCCAGCATCGACCAATAAACCGCAGCAGCCATCACCCCTGCGGCAAACCCCAGCATGACATCAAGAAACTTACGGTTTACCTCTTTGGTAAAAAATACTATCGCAGCACCTAAAGCAGTCATTCCCCAAGTAAACAGGCCTGCGATCAACGCCTGTAATATAGGGTGAATATTTTCTAAAAGCTTTTCCATGTTAAAGGCCCTTTCGTAAAAGTCTTTTAAAATTATTTTAAGAAAAATGCCCCGCTATGCCTGTATTACAAAAAGGGCACTTACCTTCTTTGATATTATACTCTAAAATATTAAAATATTCTCTTCTAATTAATGGTTTTTTACAACTTGGGCAGTAGGTATCATTGCCAAAACCGCATACATTACCAATGTAGATATAATTTAGCCCTGCCAATTGGCCTACCTCTTCGGCTTTTTTTAAAGCTGCCTCTGGGGTAGCTTTATGATCGCTAAATTTATAATCCGGATGAAAGCGAGAAATGTGCCAAGGGATATTTTTATCTACACCGGCGATAAATCCAGCTATATCCTGCAATTCTTCTTGGGAATCATTCTCTCCCGGAACGATTAAAGTTGTTATTTCCACCCATATGCCTAACTTATACATCAACCTAATAGAGTTTAATACTGGCGTAAGGGCGCCTGCGCAAATTTTGCGGTAGGAGCTATCGCGAAAAAATTTAAGGTCGATGTTTGCGGCATCCAAATACGGCCGGATCATCGTAATACACTCTTCGGTCATATAACCATTAGTAACAAAATTGTTATATAGCCCTTTTTCTTTGGCTAATTTTGCAATATCCAAAGCAAATTCAAAAAATATAGTAGGTTCGCTATAAGTATAGGATATACTTTTGCATTTATTTTTTATAGCTGCCTCTACAATATCCTTCGCCGATACTTCTTCTCCTAAATAATTGTTATCCCTTACAGAGTTTTGTGAAATCTCCCAATTCTGACAGAAGCCGCAGCGAAAATTACATCCTATAGTGGCAATAGAGAAACTGGTTGAGCCAGGTAAAAAATGATACAGCGGCTTTTTTTCAATCGGATCAACGTGGCTAGTAATTATTTTACCATATACCTGTGTATATAAAGTGCCGCCGATATTTTGCCTAACTGCGCAAAAACCGAATTTTTCCTCTCTAATCTTACAATAATGATTGCACAAAAAACAGCGGACTTGATTGTTGCCTAACTTTTCATAAAGCAATGCTTCTTTCATATCTTAAAACCAGCTAGGCTGACCTCATCAAGGGGTTCTACCTTTAATACTGCCTCTTTTCCCTCATAAGGCCTCTGGTAAATTACTTCTGTTTCTTTCTTGCCATCAAGGTCGCAATAACGGCAAACTATGCTGCAAGAAAGCCTGATTAATGCGTTATTAAAATCTCCCCTGCCTAATGCTGCCGGCCCCATTATGTCCTGCGGCATAAACAAATAATCCTCTTTTTTCATAGACTTGGTTAAGCCTTCGTTTTCTTCTTTATTTCTGCCGACTATCAACCTGGCTTTTTCTGATAACCTAAAGAATCTACCCATTTTTAATAGTTCCACATGCTCAAGATTTAATTCGCCAAAGTTAATAAGCTTTTGGATTTTTTCGGAAAAATCCGGGTTAGTCAACAAGCATCCTCCGGCAGGCTGAGGGTATTCTTTGATGCCGAAGTCTTTTGCTAATTTTATCTGCTCCCTGCGGCTCCTACCGCTTAGTGCCAATAATTGTTGCCTATCCACCCATCTTTCTTTCTCGGGTGTAGTTTCTTTAAGCAATTTGGCTGAAAGCGGCCTTAATAGAAATCCTTCTAAGCCGGATTTCTTTTCAACAAGATCAAGGTTCTGGCGATTTTGCGACATCGGCCGCTGGCCCAGGACTTCTCCGGTTACCACAAACTCGGCATGAAACCCTGGCATAAGTTCCCTGGCTTTATTTAACATAAAGATTTTGCAGTCTATGCAGGGGTTTATATTTGAGCCGTAACCGTAGCGGGGATTTAAAACTATGCTTAGGAATTGCTGGGAAATATCGATTTCCTTAATCTCTATTCCGTAGCTATCCTGAGTTTTTCCAGGCCTAGCATAAAATGAGGTCTTAAATTTTAAGCCGATAATATCGATTCCCAGGCCGCTGATTAATTTGGCAGCCAAAATACTATCCAGGCCACCCGAGATTAAAGCAATCGCTTTCATTATAAATTATTATCTTTACGTTTAGAGATTACGTGTTCTAAAAAACTGGCAGGTATTTAATGACCAGGCAATATTCTTGCCAATAGTATAAAACCTATGCCGCATAAAAAGGCCAATAATGATGATATGCTCTTTTTTAAACCTGGTTGTTTATGGAGCTCCGGCACGAGATCACAAGCAGCAATATAAATAAAGCCTCCGGCTGCTAGCGGCATAAGAAAGACAGAAAAACCCTTAATATTTTCTGAAACTAAATATCCGATAATTGTGCCTAATACACAGGTCAAAGCAGTAATAAAATTAAAATAAAGGGCTTTTAATTTAGTAAATCCACCATATACCAACACGCCAAAATCTCCAAGTTCTTGAGGGATTTCGTGCAGTATAATGACCAGGCTAGTAATTATACCGAATTTAACATTTATCAAAAAACTTACTCCTATAACCAAGCCGTCGGTAAAATTATGGATGCTGTCTCCGATGAGGTTTAGATACGTAAAAGCGTGTATATCGCACACACCTTCGTGGCAATGCCGCCAATGAAAATACCTTTCCATAATGAAGAAAAAAACAAATCCCATAATCACAAAAGTGAAAACAAAATTATTACTGGAGTTTTCCAGCGCCTCGGGGATTAAATGTAAAAACGCTCCTGCGATTAAGGCGCCTGCGGAGAAACCGATAAGGATAAATAAGATAATACTTAATAACTTCTCTTTAAAAATAAAAGTAAAAATCCCGATCAGCGAAATTAAGCTGACCGTGATACTCGCCCCTATTGCCCAAATAAAATTCACCATCAAAACCCCTCTAAATTCCCGCCACCATCACAAATACGCCGGTTAAGGCAATAACTAATCCGGCAAAGGCATGAGAATATCTTTCAGCAATATCATTTTTTATTAACTGGATACCCATAAATGCTAATAGGCTTTGCGCTAACATCATTGCTATAGTAACCAAAGAAAAGATAATGCTTACGCTTACTACCCCAATATACCCGTAATTGTATCCTAAGAATACCAAAGGCACAAGCGGTTCGCAGGGACCTAGAATAATAATTGCGAACATGGTCCATACTGCTACGGTTTTTGCTTTTAGTTTTTCTGGATCTATGTGCTGGTGCCCGTGCTCTTTTGCTTTTTTTATCCCCCAAAGCATATAGGCAATCCCAAAACCGATTAAAAGCCAAAGGACAATTTCTCCCCGATTCCCTTCTATGCCTTTCAACTTAGATAAGCTAAACCCCAAAAGAATACCGATAACGCTAAAAATGATAGAAATTCCTACATGGCCTACTCCTGAGATAAAAGTGATCCAGAGTAATCTTGGCTTAGACCATTTTTGTGCCTTTGCTATAGCTGCAAAGGGCATCCAGTGGTCAGGGGCCAAGGCATGAAAAAAAGCAATGGATAACGTTGATACTAATAAAATCCAGAGCGAGCCGTGCATATTTTGCCTCCTTTAAAAACTAAAGGTTATGGTACTGGAAACCTGAAAATCAGGGCTGGCCTTAGTAATACCTATACCTATACCTGATTCTAAAGACACCGTTTTATTTAGTTGAAAATCCAAACTAGAAGCAAAAATTAAGATATTGTCACTAAACTTCCTGTTTAGGGTATTCTCGCCGTATATCTCATTACAAAATGAGATTTTTTCGTTTAAGTCTTTGGTGATATCAAAAGCATAGCTAAATATATTGTCTTCCTTGCCGCTGATAAAAGTATAGCCTAAATTTAAATCAAAGATATATTCCCCAAAACCTTTAGTCAATATATTAGTTAAGGTATAATCTTGTTCACCTGTACCCAATTCTTTTTCTTTATTGGCATTAGTTAGCTTATAATCGAAAGATAAAGCGTAGGAAGGATAGCGATCGGTTTCATCCCATAATCTATACTTAGTGCTAAGATAAAAATCAGTAAAACCATTAACCCTGCCGGAAGAAGAATTATTTAAAAATTGATAAGGAAGAGTTATGCCCGCATCCCATCTCTCGGTAAGGCCAACTGTTAAACCTGCTGTAATATCTATTTCTTTATATACTGTCTTGGTGTAATCTTCGGTTTCCGGGTCGTATTCTTTTTCCTCATCCCCGTAATAATCAAAACTTAAGTCTAGGTCTAAGTGCCCTTTATCGGTAGTAGAGGTATCATCTATATAGAGCGCAGCCTCACCCTTAGTAAGCATGGCTATAAAGAATAAAAAAAGAAGTATGGTAGGTAGTTTCAAGCTTTCTTTTAGAGGAGGGTTAAACAGTTACTTTAAAAACCTTGTCTCCGGGATGTACCTTAGATGCAACTTTTATGCCGATAGAATCTCCTGCTTTTGCCTCGGAGACATTGGCATGCTCTATCTGCATAGAATCTACGCTTTGGGTAAAATCCGAAGAGTGACTTTTTAGACGTATGTTATCGCCTAACCTTAAAGTATCGCAAAGTTGTATTATACCAACACTCAGGTGGCCGTAATAATGGGTGATTTTGCCTATCTCTTTCTCTTGCATAACCACCTCCTGTTTTGACGGGCTTTATCCTAAGCAGGGCTTTCTGCCTTTATTCGCTCTTTTGGAACGCCAATTTAATTTTCCTCTACGTTTACGTTTTCCCATTTTTTTAATGAGCACATAACTTATGGAGCAATAGATTTAATCTGCTCCGACATAAGTTATCTGTGCGAATTAATCCCCCCTACTTTCTTACGAAAGCAAGAAGGGGGGATAAGTTCAGCCACACAATTTATGTTCATTTCATTCCATAAATTGTGGCTTCACTTAGTATTTGTAATATTTTCTTGGTACGGCCCCGGATATATAACGCGTTGCCTCAATAATACAGATACGGATGGCTTTATCCATCGGGGTATTAGCATAATCCGATAATTTCGGGCTTAAAATCCATTCACTATAAGGGGCGGTCATAATGGCGCCGCTAATATCTGAAGCTTGGCCTTGGATACGGCTGGCTGCGATTGTTTCAGAAGAAGCAATATCTATAATACGGATATCCAGCGTAATATTAGCCTTGTTATTTGTGCGTGCACCTAAGAGGGCATTCAAAATACCGCCGCTACCGCCGCCTCCGCCTACCCCTGCGGCCCCGCCGGAAGGCCGAGGCTGGAATTCACTAATTGTAAGATTGACCAGCAAATCTGCGGGTTTGGTTTTGGCCTTCTCAACCTTAGTGCCGCCGGAAGGGGTATTTAAATTATTTAATTCCTGCTCTTGCATAGCCGTACTTAACTCTTGGTGCTCAACAATGATAAAACGGTTGCTCTTGGTTAACGCGTTTGTCAGGATATCGCCTAAGGCGACACCTGTTTCACTATTGGCCTTGGCAGTTTTAATTTCAAAGCCAGAAACAACAATTTTTGCCTTTGGGCCAGAATAAGCCGGCAAAGTCAATACCAGAACATTGCCCTCGATACGGGAAGGCCCTTTAAAAAAAGAACTTAAACGGGTGCAACCTGCCAACCCTAAAATTAACAGCCCATACCCTAAGCCTATAAATATTCTTTTTATCCTCAAATGCCTCTTCTTTTGTAAAAACAGGTACTGCTTTAATACTATTATAAAACCACATGCCACCAGAGTCAAGCTAAAAGGGGCCTTTTTCAAGGCTCTTGTTTATAAAATATCGCCAAGTTCGCTAAGTTTATTGATAATACGGTATGGTTTTTCTTTTTTTATTTCAAGAGGGCTACTTGACCCGGTAGTAACAATCACTGTTTTTATCTTTGAGCGCCTACCTGCC
>MHGH01000021.1:54988-58666 GCA_001805465.1 Omnitrophica WOR_2 bacterium RBG_13_41_10
CTTGGGCAGGTTTAAGCTTAAATTTTTGCATAATCTTGCGTAATATATATGGATGAGGCTTTATATATTTTAATTTATCAGCGCAAAACACATAATCAAAATATTTTTGCAGCTTTAAATGCCGGATTAAAATCCAGGAAAATCTTGTTGGCCGGTTGCTGGCAACAGCTAATTTATAGCCTTTATCTTTAAGATAATCCAATATTTTTATGGCGCCGCTAAATAAACGGGTATCTTTTAATAAGGCCTTTTTATGGTGCCGGCGGTATATCAAAAGGGCTTTTTTAAAATCACTTTCTTTTAAAAATGGCCTCAAGAGATTTTCGTCACCCCAGCCTACTGCCCGACAAATAGAAAAGGCGCTAACCGTAAGATAACCTAACTTACGCATAGTATAATTAAAGCTTTTTATTATAGCCGGATAGGCATTAATCAAAGTTCCGTCTAAATCAAATATCACAAGTTTTATATTTTTCATCTTCAATAATAAAGGCAGGGAATTTGTCCCTGCCTCTTTTATTAGGTAATAAATCCTTGCTTTATTATTGGCCGGTAACAGTTGTAGAAACGCCTGTTTCTGTAGAAGGGGCCATTTCTTCCGGTAAAGGGGTCTGTACGCCTTCAGTCTTTTCTACGCTGATATTTTTGGCAATAACATTGCCTTCCGGGCCGATAATATAATCCATACTTAAAGTGTCTTTGGGCTTGATCTCATCAATAGATTTAACATTTTCGTAAATAGTTTTTTCGTCTATGGCTACGTTGATTTCTTTTTCGGTATCGCTATCATAATCAAAATATTTCACCTTTATGGTTTTGGCTGCAGCATCAACAGAAACCACTTCCCCCCATACCCACTGGGTTTCAGATTCTATGTCCATTTCTTGGGCAGGCGTAACCTGCGTAGGTTGCCCTGGTTGCGGCATGACTTGCTCCTGGCTTGCCTGTTCTGGGATAGCCTGTTCTTGGCTAGCCTGCTCTTGGGCAAAAACTAAGCCATAAACAAATAATGAAAACATAGTTACGGTTATAATAACGACTTTCTTTGTTGTCATCTTGCACCTCCTTAAAGAGAACTAATTAGTTTAGTCTAACATAAATTTTCTTTTTGTCAATAGACTAACCTTTGTATTAGCAGCATTAATAAATTCCCTAAAAAGACTGAGTATAACGATAAGTTAAAAATGCCACCCTAGCTATAAAGTTTTTCGCTAATCTAGCAGTTTTATTATTGTGTTTGGTTAAAACACAAATAAGTATATTTGTGCGGTGAGTAAATATTATCCCTACATCATGGCAGATGCCTCTTTCTAATCCGGTTTTATGGGCAACGCATATCTCTTGCGGCAATCTAGAAGGGATGCGATCCCGAATATTTTGTTTTTTTAAGAGCCCTAAACACTTTTGGGAATATTTTCTGTTTATTAATTTATTCCGGTAAATCTCCTCTAAAATAAACGCTAAGTCGCTGGCGGTGGTAAAATTTTCTCTGCCATGCCTTCTGCTTTTAAAGTCCATCATTTTACGGGATATATTTGTATTCTTTAATCCTATTTTTTTAAAACAGTCATTTAAATAATCAAAGCCTATTCTTTCAATAAGCATATTAGTAGCAGTATTATCGCTTTCTGTAATCATAATCTCTAAGAGCTGTTGTATCGAAAACAACCTGCCGCTGGCTAGATTCTTAAGGTTACCTGAGCCTAATACCTTGTCCTTTGTCCTTAACTGCAAATTTTCGTCTAGTTTTAGCCTGCCTTCATTAACCGCGTAAAAACAGGCTGCCATAATGGGGATTTTTACTAAACTTGCCGCGGGGAAGGAACCGTTGGGGTTTATTTTTATCTGCCAATTATTAGAAAGGTCTTTGATAGTGCTGCCGGGCTTTCCGTTAAAAGACAGAATCTCTTTATTAATGCCTGCCTCTAATAGACTCCAGGCGATTTTACGCTTCTTATATTCTAGCTGTCTTTTAGGAAAGTCAAAATAACCACTCCAATCCTTAAAAGATAAATAAGCTAAAAATAAAACCAAAAGGAGTGTTGGTATTATAACTATTCTGGTTAAGGTTTTTTGCTTCATAAGGCTATAAGTGCTTACGTACCTTAGATAAAATTTCGTAGAAAGGAAAATTATCACCCGGGCATTCAGTAATTTTTCCTCTTAAGTCACAGTGTTTCCTAATATGAGAAGGTGCAATGGAATATTGGCGCTCTAAGACTACTAGGAGCTCAATAAGGGAATTAAACTGAGCCCGAGTAACATGTTGACGGTTGAAATCACCTACTAAACAGATTTGAATATCTCCGGAACGCTCCACTTCTATCTGCCTCCTCCAACGCCAGCCGACTTCAATTTCTCCGTCTTGGGAGTCTGTACCATTACCAATGACAAAATGATAAAATAATCCGCCCATGCCTCTTCGGCGATGGTTGCGGTCAAAGGCTTCGGCATTCCCTTCTTTAGTTGCGCTATGATGCAAAGTAATATATTTCCATTTCACCCGATAGCGTTTCGGGCCTACTAAATTTTCTGTTGACTCCAGAGCCAAAGGCTGATATGGCTCTACCATAAGAGGCTTACCGGCCCTAGGGATAAATAATTTTTCTCCTACGCCTATCTCATTAGGATTTCTTATGCCATTAAGCCGCATAATCTCTTTGATATCCACGCCATAAGCCTTAGATATTCTGTATAAATTCTGGCCGCTGCCAACGATATGGTATATGCCCGGGGCACAAGTTATAGGTGGTTGATAAGGGATTGTAGCGCAACCGCTAATCAGAAAGGCGAGAAGACTAAATAAGGATAACCTTAACGCAGCCATACCCACCAGATGAATAAAGAACCTAAGCTTACTGCTATCAAGGTAAAAGGAAGGCCTATTTTTACAAATTCACTAAATTTTACGCTGTAGCCGTATTTCTTAAGCATACCTACGGTCACTACATTGCAAGACGCACCGATAGGAGTAATATTTCCGCCCAGGCATGTCCCGATTAAAAGCCCGAATAAAAAGGGGTACATAGAAACTCCCAGATTAGCGGCCACGATTTTAGCTACCGGAATCATAGCTATGGTGTAAGGTATATTATCTACGAATGCAGAAATAACCACTGATACCCAGACAATAAGCATAAAAGCAAAAAATATGTTATTGCCAGTCAGTGAGGAGATGTATTTAGCAATATCATCAACAACGCCACTGAAGGTGAGGCTGCCGACCAAAATAAAGATACCGATTAAAAAGAAAAATGTCTGCCAATCCAAATTTTTCACCAAGGAAATACTTTCGCGATGTTTTAATTCATGCCAGGCTAATCCTATCAGCGCCCAGAATAAACAGATAAAGGCCACGGTATATTGGGGTTTTTGATGAATAAAAGAAGAGGTTGCCAAACTCAAAACCATCAAAAGCATAAGCGTAGCAGGAATCCAGGTTTTAGGAGGAGCAATTTTTATTTCTGCGGGTGGCTGATGATACTTTCTAAAATATAGCCAAAGGACAAAAAATGCCCCTATTGTCCCCAGTTCTACGGCAAAAAATATACCAAGACGGCCTTGCATCCAGAAAAAATCATTAAAGCTCATCCCGGACTGCATTGCTAAAATAATGCTGGGCGAATCACCGATCATGGTTGCAGTACCTTGAAGATTAGCTGATAATGCTACGCCGAT
>MHGH01000021.1:58967-62561 GCA_001805465.1 Omnitrophica WOR_2 bacterium RBG_13_41_10
CCAAAACCATTGAAAAAAACTTATACGTATTTTCTTTTCTTTCTCAAGTATCCCCAAGGCTACAATATTGGCAGTTGACCCGACCAGCGTAATATTACCGCCTAAGCAACCGCCAAAAAGAAGCGCCCACCACAAAGGTTGCAGGTTAAGATTTAATCCTTGAAAACTTTGGACAATGGGAATGAATGCCGCTACCAGTACGACGTTGTCTAATATGCTTGAGCCTATGGCAGAAATCCAAAGCACTATCCCACTAAGAATAGGCACACTATTGCCGGCTAAGCCAACTAAGTGTTTTGCCAGGACATCAGTTGCTCCAGTATATTTCAGGGTGCCTGCCTGGGCAAAAAGCAAAAGAAAAAACAATAGCGTCCACCACTCTACATCATGTTCAATGTATTCACGCGCCTTTTGCCATTTCCAAATCATTACTAATCCTGCTGAAATTAAAGGGACAATCAAAAGGATAGTATTGGTTTCCAGGCCCAAAAATAATTCTAAGCGGTGGTGCAAAGAGATAAAAAACAACGTTACTCCAAATATGCCTAGGCATACCCTTAACTGCCGTTCAGGGGGCACAGAGATAAGGCGGGTGAGTATTTCATTCTCCCCTAATTCTTTTATTTTACGGTCAAATTCATTTAAGGCCTTACGATAATAAATCCCGAGAATAAGAATTGTGCTGCCAAGGCAGGCAAGCATAAGAGGAAAAGCCTTTATGATAAAATCTTCAAAACTCAAACCCGCCTTGGTAGCAATTAAAATCCCTATGGGATTGCCTAAAACCGTGCCTGCGGAGCCGATATTTGTCGTAAGTACAGAGGCAATAATGAAGGGAGTTGGATTGACTTCAAAATAATCGCAAATTTCTAATATTGCGGCTACCATAAAGATAATAGAGGTAACTTCATCTACAGCGCAGGCCAATAATGCTGAAATAACAGAAATTGAAATCAGGAATTTCTTGGCGGTTAGTTTACGAATCCTTAAAATAAGGCTTACCAGCCAGGCAAATAGCCCTGCTTCTTTTAATAAGCCGATCAAAACCATCATCCCTACTAAAAATAAAATTATTTCTAAAGAAGAAAATTTTATCAGGTTATCTATATCAATGGTTTTGGTGATAAGGAGTATGGAAGTGCCTAAGAATGCGAAACTTAAACGAAAATCCCAAAAAAATAATGTCCCGAGTATGGAAACGGAAAATATAGAAATAGATAATACCTGTTGACTAGATAATCCTAACTGCTTGGTAAATAGCCCCAGGCCTAATGATATTGCAATAAGTATAATAAATCTTTTGAGCATTTTTATTCCTTAAGGAATTTTAAGCCTCTGTTTCTTTACTAAAGGCTTTTAATACGTCACAACGGGCGATAATACCTACTACCTTAGCTGACTTATCAATAACTAATAGGCGGCGCGCCTTCTGTGTTAACATAATCCTGGCTACCTCGCATAATGTAGTATCTTCGCCAGTTGTAGCTACGGTTTTACGCATCAGCTGGCTGACTTTTATGTTATTTAATTCGGAAATTTTTCTTTTAGTAGATTTAGGGTTCTCTTCATAAATAAATTTTCCTACCTTTGCTATATAACTGGGCAGGATATAGGCAAGGACGTCTTTCTCGGTAAACATCCCTGCAAGCCTGCCTTCCTCATCGATAACCGGCAGGCCGCTAATCTGCATTTTTTCTAATAACAACATCGCTTCCTTGGCAGTGGTTTCCGGTAAAATACTCACTACTTCTTTGGTCATTACATCTTTTGCCTTCATATATTCCCCCTTTTTAAAGGATTTCTTTAAAACGGGCTTTTAGTTTTAGATAAATCGATGCCGCTAAGGCCGCTTTTAATAAATCTCCTGGGATAAAAGGTATAAGGCCAATAAGTAACGCCTTTGTTAGCGTATAACCAAAAAGAAGCTTAAGCCATACAGCGCCGCACACTAAAAGTATAAGATCCCCTAAGCATAAAAGCGCGAAAACAGAAAATATCTTGTTTTGGGCATATTTTATAGATCTGGCGATAAAGAAACTTGCCAAAACAAAGCCGGCTAGATACCCTCCGGTAGGCCCTAATAAATAAGCCGCACCGCTTCCGGCACCGGTAAATAAAGGTACCCCGAGAAAACCTAATAATATATAATTTAATTGTGTAATCGCTCCCAGATTACTTCCTAATAGCGCTGCCCCTAATAAAACAAAGAAAGTCTGTAGGGTTATCGGTACAGGGGTAAATGGCAAGGGTATACGCACAAAAGCACCCAAGGCAGTCAAAAGAGTAAAGGCAAACACCATAAATACCCGGCAGCCGGCCTTAGTGACAATTATTTCTTTTCTTAGTATTGCCTCCATATCATCTCCTTTTTATGAATATCCTTAAATGAATACGTTTTGATAAGAGGGATTAGCGTAAAGGCTAATCCCTCTTATTTTTCTTACTCCTTATTGCATTACTCTTTGGCTATGGCCAGAGTAATTATACCGGCAAGCAGCAAAAATAGCCCGATACAACCTTTCGCTACATAAAGAAGATTACCCCACCAGCGCATCAAAGCTAAAACACCCAGCGCTAAAAACGCTAACCCTAAAATCACCTTCAGTATTGTCCCGAATGCCTTACCGGCATCCATTTTGCAGCATTCCTGTTTCGCCTCTTCTACCATGTTTCACCTCCCTGATTAATTTTCTAGATTAGCCTTCTAACTATAATTTAATTCGGCTGTGATTTCCACCTACGGTGGATCCAGCCCCATTCAGCAGGATACCTACGTATATATGACTCAATTATATCCGTCAGCCTTTGTATATTTATGGCAATGGTTTCCCGGTCATCTTTACCCTGCTCTAAATTTAACGCCGGCTCAAAAATAATCTTGTGGGTGTCGTCTTTCTGCCTGACTATAAAACAGGGCATTATTACAGCCTGGGTGCGCCTGGCTAAGACTACCGGGCCAGTGGCAGTAGCTGCTTTTCTGCCAAAGAAATTCACAAACACCCCCCCTGAGCCGAAATTCTGGTCTAAAGGGATAAAGAGAACCTCATTATTTCTTAGGCTCCTTATCGATTTTTCTACGCATTCTTTACGGGGCTGGCTGTATATCGTCTTTACCCCCAAGCGCGTGCGCTTACGCATAAGCATCTTCTCTACCTGTTCATCGCGCATAAAGCGTATTATCCCGGCAGTCTTGTACCCTTCTATACTCAAACGCGCCAACATTAAAGGAAAATTACCAAAATGCGCACTCACTAAAATAACGCCCTTACCTTTAGCTAATGCACCTTCCAAATGCTCCTTTCCTACCAGCCTTACTTTTCTCCTTATCAGATGGGGCCTGTCCATAAGAAAGATTAATTCTACCGCGGACTTGGCCATAAAAACGAAGCAGTCTTTGGCAATTTTATTAATCTCTTGCTCTGTTTTTTCCTTGCCAAAGGCAATAGTAAGGCTTTCTACGGCTATATTCCTTTGCTTGCGGACAAGGGAATAAGCAATATTAGCAACTTGATTGGCAAAACCACAAAGCCATGCCTCGGGGAAAAATTTAAGTGCTGCCGTGCATAAAACCAGGCCAAAATAACCGATAAAACG
>MHGH01000021.1:62598-76458 GCA_001805465.1 Omnitrophica WOR_2 bacterium RBG_13_41_10
ATTAATCTTATTCTTTACAGTTTATAGCCAATCTTACGCAAAAATTCCTTACGCCAGGAGATATCCTGATCAGACTCAATGCCCTTGGGTTTTAACCCGTCAATTACCCCTAATATGCCACGGCCCATCTGGGTTTCCATCAAAATCACCTCTACGGCGTTAGCCGAAGCACAATATATATTACAGACTTCCGGGACGGCTTTTATGGCGTTTAAGACATTGATAGGATAGGCGTCTCTTAGGAAAATAATAAAGCTATGCCCTGCCCCTATTTCTAGGGCATTATCCTCGGCTAGCTTCTTTAACTGTGCGTCAGTCCCCGTTGACCTGACCTTACAGGCCCCTGATGATTCTACAAATGCTAAGCCAAATTTAATATTCGCAACATTATTTACTAAAACTTCGTATAAGTCTTCAACCGTCTTAATAAAATGTGCCTGTCCAAGGATAACGTTTACTTCTTCGGGTTTTTGTATTTTTATAATTTTTAGGTCTGCCATTTTTATTCCTTTAGCGGGGGTTTAATTTTAATTTTAAGCTAAAAGGGGCCGGAGATAGTTTTGTTTTTAAACTCTTCTCTGTGTCCATTTTAGCCTTTTGATTTATTTTTTCTTGAACCTTAGTACTAGCTAAAAGCGCCTCTATAGTAGCCTGCCTTCCTTTTTCCTGCTGGGCCTTGGTTATTGCTTCAAGCTTTTCTTTTTGAGATAACTGCGATTTTAATATTTTCTCTGTCTTTGATTTTGCCTTTTGATTTATTTTTTCTTTCACTTGGGAACGGGCCAAGAGCGCCTTTTCAGTAACTTGCTTAGCTTTATCTTGTTGGGCCATCTCCATTGTGTTGCGTTTCTCTGTTTCAGTTTTGAATTTAGCGTCTTGCTGGGCCTTTGCCTTGGTGCGTGCCTGTAACGCCTCTTCGGTAAGGCGCCTATGTTTATCCTGCTGGACTAATAGCCGTTCTTCTTCTTTGTGCCTTGCTATTTCTTCTTGGGCGATTTTAGGAGCAAAACGCCTATCTATTTTTTCATCGTATTTACGCTGTTTATCAAGCTGGATAGTTTCCTTTTCTAATCGGCTCGTTTCCTTTTTTAATCCTTCCCTGGCTTTTCTTATATAATCGCGTATGATGGTATTATTGGGATATAAATCTAAAAATTTTTCGAATTTCTCAATTGCCTGCTCGTATTTCCCGTCTGAAAAAAACCGTTCCCCTTCGCGAAAATATTTATCCATAAGCTCTGGTTCCCAAGCCAAGGTTGTTTTTGCCAAGAGCAAAAAGATAAAAATAATTATTACTTTTTTAAGCTGCATATTACCTCATCCTTATTTCCCTAAAACCTATTGTATCAGCAGGCGCAGTCCCCGTATAGGCCTTCAGTGAAGTAAGTATATAATCAGGGTCTCCCAGCATTTTAAGGGGGACGGTTAAAATAAGGCTCTTGTCAGTAATGTCTATCTTAACATCTTTAGTGTTTATTAGTTTCTGGCCGTCAAATACCTTACATCTATTATACAATGTTATTATACGCATCTTTGGCATTTTAGCAAAAGGCATTTTATAGCTGTAACCGAACAAATAAAGCATTGCACTAATGCGCCGGTTAACCTTTTCATCCTTATTTATACATATTACCAAAGAGCCATCCTGAATGCTATAAACAACCTCGCCCCTGTCACCAGCGCTATCCTTAAAATCCTCTAGTTCATTGCTAAGGCTGGCAAATAATTTGGTAAAGCCGAATAGTTCCGGTACTTTTTTTTCTTTACTGGCGATGGTTTTCTTTCCCAGCTCTATATCAGGGTAATCACCAAACAGTTCGTTTTTACGGGCAAAAGACAATAAATAAAAAGCGCTGGATTCGGTTTGGCTGCGGTAGCAAAGAATTGCCTTATGTTTATTGTTTAGTTGTTCGGCGCTCAGCTGAAACTTCTGCCAATTGATTTGAGAATCTAAAAATTTATTGGGGGGCTCAAGGCCTAGTTCCGGATGATACTGCCGCGGCAGGGGCCAGCCCACGCAATGGATAAGGTATGGATATACTACGGCTTTAGGGATTTTTCCTTCCAGATCATGAAGGGCTACCTTTAAAAATAAATAGAATGTCTTGTGGTCTACATTAACATCAGCAGGATGAGAGACGAAA
Source organism: Omnitrophica WOR_2 bacterium RBG_13_41_10 (assembly GCA_001805465.1). GTDB lineage: Bacteria > Omnitrophota > Gorgyraeia > Gygaellales > Profunditerraquicolaceae > RBG-13-41-10. Next base: position 64,743 of record MHGH01000021.1, read on the forward strand.
ATTTTTGTAGGCTGGTAATCTAAAAGCACATTTTTTAAATCTTTTAAAATACTTTCCCCCTTATATGGAGCACCATACGAAAGATCGTTTTTATAGGGCACGGCGGATATTCTGGTTAATAAGCCGCGGTAGGGTTTGGTATCCTGCCAGTATTTACTGAATATGGTAAATGTGCCAAAATCAGGATAACCTAAAAAAGTTAAATCATTCTCATTTAACCCCAACAGTTTCATTGCCTTGACTGCTTCTTTTCTACGCACCTCTCCCATATGGATAAATTCGCCCTTGCGTAAAGTTATCCTTTTTTCGTAGACTATAAAGGCGAATTCATTGTGGTCGCCGTTGGTCAAATATACTACGTGCACCTCTGAGCCCGCTTTCAGGGCCTGTTGTATTATGCCGGCACATCCTATTGCCTCGTCATCCGGATGAGGCGCTAGGATAAGAACACGGTCTTCTGCCTTAAACGGCCCGATAACCGTGGATTCAGAGGCAAAGACATAGCCATAAATAAAAATCGATAAAAATAAAAAGCAGGCTGCTTTTTTATGGCGCATAGATTAATATTTTACTACATAACCCATTCTAAATCAATAGAATGTCTAAAGTTATAATTGTATAAATTATTTGAAATAGCTAAGAAACCAAGATATAATTATTATTATGAATATGGCGCTAGAAGAACATTATAGAAAGGTAAGAAGCGTACTCTTCTGGGTATTGATTTTAAACTGGGTTGTGGCTTTTGCGAAAATCTTCTATGGCCTGATTAGCCATATAACCAGCATGACCGCAGACGGCTTTCATTCCTTATCTGATGGCTCCTCTAATATTATCGGGCTAATCGGAATAAGATTAGCCTGCCAGCCCAAAGACCAAGACCATCCCTACGGCCACAAAAAATACGAAACCTTCTTCTCTTTAGGAATAGCCCTGTTATTATTTTTCATCTGCTTTAATATTCTCAGGGAAGGGATAAGCCGTATTTTTCATCCGGCGAACCCTGAGATAAATATGGCTAGTTTTATTGTTATGTTCATTACTCTGGCAATAAATATCTGGGTGATGAACTATGAGTTCAAAAAAGGTAAGCTCCTACAAAGCGATATACTGGTTTCGGATTCCATGCATACCAAGGCGGATATATTTACTTCCCTATCCGTTATTATCGCTCTTGTTGTTATAAAATTAGGCTATCCCCTGATAGACCCTATTGCCACTATTCTCATTGCCTTATTTATCGCCCATGCCGGAATAGATATTATCAGAGAAGGCTCTAAAGTGCTTTGCGATACGGCTGCTATCGTAGATATAGAAAGAATATCTGGTATAGTTTTAGGCGTTGAGGGAGTAGAGGCTTGCCATAAGATCAGGACGCGCGGCAGGCCCGATGATATCCACGTGGATTTGCACGTTCAGGTCAAGCCCAATATGCATATAGATAAAGCGCATAAAGTTTGTTACGCTATAGAAGAGGCACTGAAGAAAAAACTACCGGAAATTACTGATGTGATTGTGCATATGGAACCAAAAGATGTATGCCGTTAGAGGTCTTTAAGTATAAACCACAATCCTATACTGGCAAATATCCCCATCAGAGAACCAAAGTAAAAAGGCGCGGCAGCGCCTAGAAACTTCCAAAGCATTCCTGCTATTAGCGAAGCCGGAAGCAAACCTATTCCTACCAGCGCAGCGTGTAGGCCTATAGTAGTAGCCCGTAAATCTACCGGTGCAATATCGGTAATTAGCGCCTTTTCTACGCCATCGGTAAACCCTGTATACAGCCCATATATTCCAAAAAGAAACCAAAACATTGCCAGGGAATTATGCAGGGCAAATCCCAGATACACAATGCCATAAAATAAATAACCCAATACTAAAAGCTTTTTTCTACCTATCCGGTCGGATAAACGCGAAGCAGGATAGCTAACTAATCCGTAGACCAAGTTATAAACTAAATACAACAAAATCACCGTAGCTAAGGGATGGCCTGCATTTTTAGCGCGTAATAATAAAAATTGGTTTGAAGAATTCCCCAGGGTAAAGATAAAGGTAAATATCAGAAAAAGCTTTAATTTTTTATCTAAGGCGCGCCACTTTCCCGCTATGCGGGATCCCGCCTCTGACTTAAACAGTGGGCGGGAAAACTGTAGCTCCTCATGGGAACTTCTTAGAGGAACTCTTTTCTCTCGAACAAAGAATAAAAACAACACTCCTATAACAGCGGGTATCAGGGAAAAAAGGAAAATCTTTTTAAAATCTTCCTGATAACGGGTAATTAAAAAATATGCCAGTGCTACGCCGACAGCTGCGCCAAAAGTATCCATAGCCCGATGCAGGCCAAAAGCTGCCCCCCGTTTTTTCTCTTGGGCGCTATCCGCAATAATGGCATCGCGGGGAGCGGTACGCATGCCTTTTCCAAAGCGATCCACCAGGCGCGCAAATAAAACATAAAGCCAAGTCGAAGATATGTACAAAATAAATTTTCCTACCGCTGAACCGGCATAGCCAAATATAGCAAAAGGCTTCCTTATTTTAATGCGGTCGGAAAAATACCCTGAAAAAACTTTTAACAGACTAGCAAGGCTTTCAGCAATACCTTCAATTAAACCCAAAATCTGGGGTCCTGCCCCCAACCGACTAACTAAATAAATAGGCAGTATCGGATAGATCATTTCGCTAGAAATATCGGTCAATAAGCTAGTTATTCCCAGAAGAATAATGTTTAGCATAAATAAATATGCCTCCAAATATAACCAAAAAACAGAAAATTACAAAAACATCCCCGTACCGGCTATAGAAAGTAAGGCTCCCTTTAGCTATCGCTATTTCCTCAGTAGCAAAACCGCCGATAAATATATTTCTTCCTGTCTTATCTTGCACCAAGGATAAAATTTTACCGTTAGGAGCTATAAAGCCCGATATTCCGGTATTAGCACTGCGTAATAAAGGCAAGCGGTTTTCTACGGCCCTGAATACAGATGCCTGAAGATGCTGATAAGGGGATGAGGTCCTTTTAAACCAGGCATCATTGGTAATATTAATTAAAAAATCAGCGCCTCTTTTGACAAACTCCCGCGAAAGTTCAGGAAACAAATCTTCAAAACAAATCAGCACCGCAAAGTCAATGCTCTGTACTCGGTACTCTCTACTCGGTACTCTAAAAATAGTATAATCCTTGCCGGCCGTAAAATCGCCTATCGGCACAACTGTCTCTAAAAAACTAAAAGTTTTCTTAAAAGGAATGTATTCACCAAAAGGTACAAGATGAAGCTTATTATATTTGGCCAAAAGCTCGCCATCCTGAGAAACTAATAAAGCGCTGTTATAAAATTGTTCATTATCCAGGGTCACTGCCCCTAAAAGCACAGGCCTAGATCCGGCCTTGATAAATCCTTTTGTGTTTTGATATAACAGGCGATCATCCCCTAAAACTACTGGCACAGATGCTTCCGGCCAGACAATTAAATCAGGATTTTCTTTTAGTGCTTCTGCGGTTATAGACATGTATTTTTTAATAATAAAATCTTCTGACTCCGCCTGCCACTTTAATTCCTGCGGGATATTGCCCTGGACGACAGAAATCTTTAGTGTCGTCTGTTTTGTTTTGGGTGTTGTGTGTAATTTATAAAAACCATATCCCAAGGATAGGAATATTACTAAAAACGGAAAGAGCCAAATAATAATACCCGGTGTTTCCTTATTATTTTTTTGCCGTACAACTCTACTGTACACAGTACACAGTAATCGGTACATTAATACATTAACCATCATCACTAAAAACGACACCCCCCAGGCGCCTGTAATATCTGCTATCTGGACAGCCGGCAAATTAAGATACTGCGAATATCCTAATAGTGCCCAGGGAAAACCAGTCAATAAATGAGAACGTAAATATTCCAGGACAACCCATAAGGAGGGGATAAAAAGTACAGAGTACCAAGTACAGAGTACAGAGCGCCTGGAAATGATAAGGCCAAAAAAAGCAAAATACAAAGCTAAATACAGAACTAAAAAAACTGTACCCGGCAGAGTAACATGGATAAGCCAATAAATAATACCAAACCAAAATATAACTCCAGTAATATAGGCTAAAATAAATGCCTGAAGTTTAGATTTATTTCGCAAAGCAAAAAATAGAGGCAGGAATCCAAACCAGGCAAAAATCTCAATACTAAAACGGGGGAAAGATAAAATAAGTAAAGCCGCAGATAATATACACTGAGTTATCTTCCGCAACATTTTTTATATTTTTTTTTGGAACCGCAGGGACAGGGGTCATTGCGGCCAACTTTATCCTGGTGTTTAAAGGAAGCGCTGGTTAGAGGTAGGGGTGTATTGGGGAGGGGAATAGATTTTTGCTTTTCTTCTTCAAATTGAGAAACTTCCGGATGTAAAAATTCCTGGGCTTGAGAACTAAAAACACCCCTAAATTGTCCCGGCTTTATCGGCTGTAATCTAAAGATAATTTCTACTGCCTCTTCTTCGATGCCGGATATCATCTGATTAAACATTTCAAAGGCTTCGCGTTTATATTCTATTAAAGGATCGCGCTGGCCATAGGCACGCAGGCCAATGCCTTCGCGTAAACTATCCATAGCATATAAATGGTCCTTCCATTTTGCATCGATGATCTGCAAGAAAGCCATTAGTTCCAAATGATGCATTAATTCTTTGCCGATAGATTGCTCTTTAGCTTCATAGGCCTGTATTATCCTGGCTAAAAGATCCTCTTTGATCTGATTCTTATTGCCGCCCTTTACAACTGCAGTATCTAATTCCACGCCGAATTTTAATCGTACCATATTTATTAAGCCCGCGGTATCCCAATCCTGGGGGCTAATATTTTCATTAATATATATACCCAGAATATTATTTAAAATATCCGTGGTGATATTAAAAATTTCTTCTTTTAAAGGAAGGCCTTCCAGCATCTGCCAACGCTGGGAATAAACCACCTCTCTTTGTTTGTTCATCACGTTATCGTATTCTAATAATTGTTTTCTAATCTCAAAGTTATGCTGCTCCACCCGCCTCTGGGCAATCTCAATTGACCTGGTTACCCAGGGATGCTCGATAACCTGCCCCTGCTCTAAACCTAATCTATCCATAATCCCGATTAATCTATCTGAACCGAACAGGCGCATGAGATCATCCCCTAAAGATACATAGAATCTTGAAGAGCCGGGATCCCCCTGCCTGCCGGAACGGCCGCGTAATTGATTATCAATACGCCTGGCCTCATGGCGTTCTGTGCCTATAACATGTAGTCCGCCTAATTCTACTACTTTTTTATGCTCGGCATCGGTTTCCTGTTTAAATTTCTCTAATAATTTTTTATATTCCTGAGCGTAATTAGGGTCGTCGAAGGATACCTGTTCCTGAATCAGGTTTTTGGCCATAAACTCAGGATTTCCGCCTAAAAGAATATCTGTCCCGCGGCCAGCCATATTGGTGGCAATAGTCACGGCTTGGTAACGGCCGGCCTGAGCCACAATTTGGGCTTCCATCTCATGGTATTTAGCGTTCAATACCTGATGGGGTATGCCATTGCGCTTGAGCGTACTAGATAGATGTTCTGATTTTTCTATAGAGATGGTACCTACGAGAACAGGTTTACCTTTATGATAAAGCTCCTTAATTTCTTCTACTACAGCCTCAAACTTTTCTTTCTCTGTTTTATAAATCCGGTCGGGATAATTATTGCGGATTAACTGCCTATTAGTAGGGATAACTATCACATCCAGCTTATAGATGTTTTTGAATTCATTGGCCTCGGTGAATGCGGTACCGGTCATACCGGCTAATTTTTCATACATGCGAAAATAATTCTGGAAGGTAATAGTAGCCAGGGTCTGGTTTTCGCGCTCTATTTTTAAGCCTTCCTTGGCCTCCACTGCCTGATGCAGGCCATCTGACCAGCGCCTTCCCGGCATCAGCCTGCCGGTAAATTCATCCACAATAATTACCTGTCCGTCTTTGGCTACATAGTCTACGTCTTTATTATAAAGTTTGTGCGCACGCAATGCCTGAATAATATGGTGACGCCACTCCATGGTTTCGATGCTATGTAAATCGCTTACTCCCAAAAATTGGCAGGCCTTTGTTTCACCTTCTTCCGTCAGATGTGCAGTATGGGCTTTTTCATCTACTATATAATCGAATCCCTGAGAAAGATTTTCGCCCTTATATTTAGCCTCAATCTCATCTTTCTCTAAAATAACCCTGCCCTTTAGCCGCGGAACGATTTTATCTACGATATAATATTTATCGGTGGATTCTTCAGCCGGGCCGGAAATAATTAGCGGGGTACGTGCCTCATCCACGAGGATAGAGTCGACTTCATCAACAATGGCATAATAAAACGGCCGCTGCACTAAATCCTCTAACCTGTATTTCATATTATCGCGCAGGTAATCAAAGCCAAATTCGTTATTGGTACCGTAAGTGATATCGCAGGCATACGCTATCTTTCTTTCTTCATCAGACATCTGATGTTGTATGGCCCCTACGGTAAGGCCCAAGAATTCATATATGGGCCCCATCCATTCCCGGTCCCGGCGGGCAAGATAATCATTAACCGTAACGATATGGACACCTTTACCTAAAAGGGCATTGAGATATGCCGGTAAGGTAGCGACCAAGGTCTTTCCTTCGCCGGTAGCCATCTCGGCAATCTTACCTTCATGTAAAACAATGCCGCCGGCAATCTGCACATCAAAATGGCGAAGGCCAATTGTGCGCCGGGATGCTTCTCTGACTACGGCAAATGCCTCTGGCAATATTTCTTCAAAGATTTTATTGCGGGTATTCTTTAATTTATCTTTGATTTTTTCTTTTTCTTCCTGAATGGCTGCGGCAAGAAGCGCTCCTTTTAATTCCTCGATTTGAGCTAGATGTTCATTAGCCTTTTTTTGAATATGTTCCTTAAACCCCTGTGTTTTATTGCGTAATTGTTCGTCAGAAAGAACGCTGATTTTAGGTTCCAGGGCATTTACCATATTGACGAGCCTGACCTGGCCTACTATGCTATCTATGGAAGAAACCGGCATATCCGGATGCAGAATAATATTAGCCGAAGGGCTTCTTTTTTTAATCTGTGACTGCTTTTGTTTTAAAAATTGCTTTTTAATAAAACCTAACATTTTTAACTTTTCCCCTTTGACTTTTGACTTTTTAAATATGCTTCTATAAAGGCGCCTATTTCTCCGTCCATAACAGCACCAACATTTCCCGTTTCATAATCCGTACGGTGGTCCTTGACCATGCTATAAGGATGCATAACATAAGAACGGATTTGGCTGCCCCATTCAATCTTACGCTTACTAATATTGTGTTGAGAGATTTTTTCTTCCTGCTGCCTGACCTTTTCTTCATAAAGCTTAGCCCTGAGTATCTTTAGGGCCGTCTGTTTATTCTGATGCTGCGAGCGTTCGTTCTGACAGGCTACTACAATGCCGGTTGGTATATGGGTAATCCTCACCGCTGAATCGGTCTTTTGCATATGCTGGCCTCCGGGGCCGGATGAGCGGTAAGTATCTATGCGTAAATCTTTTTCTTCTATCTCTACCCCCACAGCATCTTCTATTTCTGGAATAACATCCACCGAAGCAAAAGAAGTATGCCTGCGCTTATTGGCATCAAAAGGAGAAATACGCACTAATCTGTGCACCCCCCTTTCTGCTTTCAAATATCCGTAGGCATATGCTCCTTCAATTAAAAGCGTAACATTCTTAATGCCTGCTTCTTCGCCAAAAAGCACATCAATAGTTTTAAGGCGGCAACCTTTTTGTTCTGCCCAACGGCTGTACATTCTAAGGAGCATACTTACCCAATCGCAAGATTCTGTGCCGCCAGCTCCGGCATTGATGCTTAAGATAGCATTACCTCGGTCAAACTCACCCGCCAAAATAGTGGCCATTTCTAGCTTCTCAGTATCATTTAAGAGCGTATCAATATTTTTCGACAAGTCGGCGAGTAAATCCCCTTCGTTTTCTTTTAATATATCCGCCAGCTCCCTAATTTCCTGATATTTTTTAAAAGCAGCATCCCACGGTTCAACCGCAACTTTTAAATTTTTTAATTGTTTTACGATATTATTGGAGTTTTGGGCAGCATCCCAGAAGCCGGGATTTGACATTTGAAGAGTAAGGTCTTGGATTTGCTGCTTTTTGTTATCTATGTCAAAGATAACCTCTTAAATTTTCTAGGTGGGCGAATATAGAGGAAAGTCTGGTTTTAATATCTTCTAACATGGTACCTCCATTTTTTAAACTTTAAGCCTTCCTTATGCCGCGCAAGGACAAAATAAATTCTTCTTTATTATCTGAAAAAGATATGGCCTCTTCTTCGCTAATCTGGCCATCTTTAATTAATTTTAACAGGGACTGATTAAATGACTGCATGCCGAATATGGCTCCGTCTTCTATAAACTGTTGTATCTCCCAAGTTTTGCCTTCTCTTATAAGGCGGCTAATGGTAGGAGTGAGCAGCATGACTTCGTAGGCAGGTAGACGCCCATGATTATCCTGTATAGGCACTAGCCTTAAAGACATTACTCCTTTTAAAAGAGTAGCTAATTGCAGGCGTATCTGTGAGTGTTGATGCGGCGGGAAGAAATTAATAATCCTTTCCACGGTCTGAGAAGCATTAATGGTATGCAGCGTGCTTAAAACCAATACCCCTGTCTCTGCTGCGGTCAGGGCTGCGGACATGGTTTCGTAGTCTCTGATATTACCGATAAATATTACATCCGGGCTTTGCAGGGTAAAGGCGCGTAAGGCTGCCATATAAGAAGAAACATCCAAGCCCAGTTCTCTCTGGTTAATAATAGACTTTTTATCCTGAAAGGTATACTCGATAGGCTCCTCAACGGTAAGGATATGCTTTTGGGCATTATGGTTAATATATTCGATCATGCTGGCAATGGTAGTAGATTTACCGCTGCCGGCACTTCCGGTGAGCAGCACCAAACCCCTGTTTTCTATAGCTAACTTTCTCAAGACCTCTGCAGGTAAGTTTAATTCTTCAAAGCTTTTAATCTCAGAGCTGATATTCCTAATGACCATGGCCGGCCAGTTGCGCTGCATAAAAATACTGATACGAAAACGGTGCGCCAGCTCCGGAAGATATATTCCGAAATCCACATCCAAATTCTTCTGAAAAAAATCTTTTAATTCATTGGAAGTTAGTTCCTTGACGGCATCGTTTACCTCATCAAGGCTGACTATTCTGTCGTCTACCGGAATAACCTTGCCGTCAATACGTATATGCACATTAGAGCCTGCCCGATAAAACATATCTGAGCCGTTTTTCTCTACCAGTAATTTTAAGTAGCCTTTTATATTCATCATCTACCTCCTTAAATTTTAGATTAAGTATTATACCATACTTTGAGATATTTTTCTTTCTAAATTTAAAAGCAGCCCTTTTTTCTTTTTACCAAAAATATACCCCCCAAGTTTTCCGCAGGAAGAGATAACGCGATGGCAAGGGATTAACACCGGATAGGGATTGTGCTTTAAGATCTGGCCGACAGCGCGGCTAGCTGTGGGCTTGCCTACTTTTTTAGCTACCCATTTATAGGTGCGCACTTCACCTAGCGGAATATTTAAAACAACTTTATAGACCTTTTTAGCAAAAGGGGTCATAGTTAAAGTCAAAAGTTAAAAGGAAAAAGGTAAAAGTTTCCGTTTTCGTAATACATGGTGATACTTAATGGCGAAACGATGCGCTTCATCGCGGATACGGCGAATCAAATTTAATGCCGGGGTATCATAGATTAATTTTAAGGGGGCTGCCTGGTTTTGAAGGTAAATGTTTTCTCTGTCTTTGGCTATACTGGCTATAACTACCCTTAAGCCTAATTTTTTAATTTCTTTTTCTGCGGTCAATAGATGTGACCTACCACCATCAATGAGAATTAAATCCGGCAGGGGCAGCTTTTCTTTTTTTACCCGCAAATACCGCCGATAGACAATCTCCCGGATCATCCCATAATCATCTATCTTTTCTATGGTTTTAATGCGAAAACGCCGGTAGTTATTTTTATCGGGCTTACCCCTATAAAAACTAACCATAGAGCCGCAGGCCTCTTTACCAGAGATATTAGAGACATCAAAGGCCTCTATTCTTACAGGTAATCTTCTTAACTTAAGCAGTTTTTTTAAATCTTCCAATTCATCTTGGGCATTAAAATCGGTTGTGGTTTTTGTGATGGCGCTTAAAGCACTAATCTGGTCTCTAATCTTGGCCGCCTCTTCAAAACTTTGCTCCTTAGACCTTGACTTCATTTCCTGCGCTAATTTTTTAATCAAATATTCGGTTTTGCCTTCTAAAATTAAACAGATATTTTCAATAGTCTTTGCGTATTCTTCTTTGGTGGTCTTGCCGGCATATGGAGCAAGGCCAATACGAGAATACATCCGAGCCTCCTGCGGCATACGCTCAGAGGAACGATAGGGAAAATTTTTACGGATAATTCTTAATGCCTCCTGAAGAAGCCCGGCATTTGTATATGGCCCAAAATAACGTGAGCCATTTTCTGTCTTTTTGCGGGTAATACAAACAACGGGGAAATCCTCCTTGGTTACTTTCACCAGAGGAAAACTTTTATCATCGCGCAGCGAAACGTTATATTTGGGTTTATATTTATGGACGAGGCTGGCTTCTAAAAGCAGGGCTAGGCTTTCGGTCTGGCATAGCTTATATTCAATATCCGCTATTTGAGCAACCATCGCTTGTGTCTTAGAGGCAAGAAAGCGGCTAAAATATGACTGTACCCGTTTCTTTAGGGACTTGGCCTTGCCGATATAAATAATCTTTCCTGCGGCGTCCTTAAAAATATATACTCCCGGCGCCTCTGGCAACCCGGAAATCTTATCTTTGATTTTATTCAAATTCATCTAATTATATTAGCGGGTCCTGTCTTGTCTGTGCTTTCGCGGGGACGTTTGTTGCGGCCCAGCGTGCCGCAACTGCACTCCGTTCCAGCCCCTCGCTCTCACCGAACATCTAAATAGCAGGTGAACCATGCCCGCTCGGGGTTTCCAAGGCCCCGCTCAAAGCCCAGCCAAGCCACCCGCTAAAAATAGAACCGTCCCCTATTTTTATTATCCATAAAATTTTTCTTTTAATTTTGTTTTTTTAATTCTTAAAGCTTCGGCTTCGGAATTTAAACCTAGATTTTCAAACTGTTCTCTCGCGCTCATTATTTCAAGAAATATACTGGAAGAACCTGCTAGTGCCATTTTTATTGATTCTGGATCTGGCCTTGGATTTATATCTGTCTTATCTGGCTGGTCTTTAAATAACTGCGAGCCTAAAAAAGTGGAATGAGTTGACATAGATAATACTCTAAATGCTTCATGTATTCCTGAATCTTCTTCACATAAATCTAAAATTTCTTTTGCATTGTTATATTCTGGCTTATACCAATAGCTTTTGGGTTCCGTTCTTTTTAAAAAATCTTCGATATATTTCCTGGCTGTTTGTTGATTTTGCAGACTTAACCGTACCAGTTGCTGATTGATTTGATCCATGCTAAAGCTTTTCACTTCTTTACTAATGTCTTTATCTATTTGGAGATTAAGATCTTCATGAATATAGAATTTAAATGCCATATATTCATTATCTTTATTTACAATGGCTAATGAATTTATAAAACAATCCATTAAGCTTCTAAGAACTATTGGAACAACAGAAGCCCAGCCATCTT
>MHGH01000021.1:76467-88763 GCA_001805465.1 Omnitrophica WOR_2 bacterium RBG_13_41_10
ATAAAACGCTGTTATGTAAAATAACGGCTCTCTCTCCTATTTTATATAAACAGCCTCTCGCTAAAATATTTTGTTTAGCCAAAGGGCTTGGAGGATTGTATCTGACAACGGATGCTTTGTTAACTTTAATAGCAAACTTATGGACTTCATTATAAATCTCCAAGTACGCCCCAAATACATTGGGATTTAGTTTAACGAATCCTTTTGCGCCAAATATTTTTCCTCGTTTGTAACCTTCTTTAAATCCCTTTTTGAAACCATATTTCAAACCTTGTATATATAACTGCTTAGAAATAAATTTTAGCATGTTTTATTTTCTATGGTTCACTTCAACTTAAAGCTTAAAGCGTTTTTGCGGGTGACTTGGCTTGCACCTTCCCTAATAGGATAGGCAAGTGCCGCCCTTCTGGGCGGGTTTTGAGCAGGGCTTGAAAAGATTTTATGCGTTTCGCTTGGAGCGTGCATTAGAAATTTTTTGGCAAAAGTGCACAAGGGATTACGGCGAACGGAGGATAGTGCTCCCGTGTAAGGTCTCTCCGAGAGAGAGCCGTAAACCGTAGTGCACGGCAAAAAATTTCAGCACGCGAAAAGCGAAACCATAAAAGCAGAACCCGCAAAAAATCATATTAGGCCTTTCTTCTGCGCACCCACTGCCACAATTCCTGCACTTCAGAAATCCTAAAAATAAAACAAAAAGCGATATAGGAAACTAATCCGGATAAAATAGTCAGGCCTAGGATTAATAGTTTAGTGATGCCGCTATTAGCTAAACCAGAAAATTTGTTCCAGACTAACAAACAGACTATCCCCATACATAAACCTGCTACCAAGATACGTAAAAACGATAGGATTATCGGCCTGATATCAAATTTAGCAATGCGGGGTTTGAGACGAACGAATAAAATTATGCAGGCAATTGTGCCGGAGATCGAGGTTGCTAATGCTAACCCGCTTAACTTCATAGGAAAGATTAAAATCGTATTTAATATTATATTTAAAATAAATGACAAAAACGATACCTTAGTAGGGGTAACGGTATCTTTGAGGGCAAAGAAACACGACTGCAGTATTTTGTTTAATCCGTAGCTGGATAAACCTATACTGTAAAAGAACAAGGCATTGGCCGTCATATTGGTAGAGTAGGAGTCAAACCTGCCTCCTCCAAATAAGCTAGCGATAATAGGTTTTGCCAAAACCATAAAACCGATGGAAGTGGGTAACATTACCAAAAATATCGCCCGCAGGCCAAAGGAAAGCGTATTTTTTAAATTATGGTGGGCATCCTCTAAAACCTGTGTAGAAAAAGTAGGCAATATCGCTTGAGAAAGGGCATTGCTAAAAATCCCCACAGGAAACTGGATTAACCTGTAAGCAAAATATAAGGCAGCAACTCCTCCTTCTCCGACTATAAAAGCCAGAGAGCCAAAAATAGAGTCTACAATATTATTGAGCTGATAAATAGCAGAGCTAAAAAGCCGTGGCAGCATCAATAAGCCAATGGTTTTTGCCGCCGGATGTTTAAACCCCGTTAGAAATTTTGCTATACCTCTTTGCTTAGACGATATTTCTAACGGGGTAAAACGCCTGAATAACTTTAACCTAAATCCTTTTCTGTAGAGGACCGGAATCTGTATTGCTAATTGTAAGACCCCTCCGACTAAGACGCCCAGGGCCAGACCCTTTATCTCTTCTCCAAAAACAAGGGCAAAAACAATTATAGAAATATTTAAAAGACAGGGCGCAAAAGCAGGAACCGCAAAATGTTTTAGAGAATTAAGTATCCCCATGGCATATGCTGCCAGGCCAATTAAGAGGATATAAGGAAAGATGATGCGGTTTAATCTTATAGTAGTCTCTAATTTATAAGGGTCGCTGATAAAACCTGGAGCGACAATTCTGACGATTATCGGGGATAAAACTATCCCTAATATTGTAATCGCCATCAATATTACCAGAAGCAAATTTAAGACTACGTTGGCAAGCTCCCAGAATTCGTCTTTGCTGTGCTTAGTGTTATATTCGCTAAATACCGGCACCAGGGCGGCGTTACTAGCCCCTTCGCCTACGACATCACGCAAAAGATTGGGGATGCGAAAGGCGATTACAAAAGCCTGGGCATAAACATAGATGCCGAATAACCTGGCAATGACGATATCGCGGATAAACCCTAATATCCGGGAACAAAGAGTGGCAAAACCTATTAAGGTAGCAGAACGCAGGACAGATTTGTTTGTTGACATGGTAGTTTAATTATGGTATTAATATAACACTTTATTTATTCTCAGAAAAGGAGGAAGCATGCCCAGGCATAGAAGCGCCGTAAAAAGACAACGCGTAGACAAAAAAAAGCGCATAAAAAATTTGAAGGTACAACAGCCGCTTAAGAAAACAATTAAAAAATTTCAGGAGTTGTTATCTGCGAAGAATCTTGAAGAAGCTAAGACCATCTTAAAAAAAATCTATTCTTTGTTGGATAAGGCGGGGAAAAAACATATTATCCACCCTAACACTGCCAACCGAAAAAAATCCCGCTTAACCAAAAGCCTGCATAGAGCTACTCATTCAAAGGCAACATAATTTCACTATAAGTTTCTCTAAAGCAAAATCGGCCTTTAGTTTTCCTGTCTTGATATCAATATCGCAATTCAGCAGGTGTTTTAATTTCTTCCTTTTCTCTAAAGGGTCTTTAGTATACTTTTGCCAGCTATATCTTAAGCCGCCGAGTATCCGTTCCGGTTTTTCTCCGTTTCTATAAAGCTGATTGAGTATGCGTAAGGCATACTCTGGTTTTTTTAAATCTATTTGGCGGGCGAGCATAAATGAATCTACCCCTTTGGGTTCTTCTCTAAAACGGATAACCTGGGCATATCTGGCTAAGTTATCAATGAATTCCCCCAGTTTCTCTTCTCTATCGTAGCCTGCAGAAGTTATATCTAAGACCAAAAGCACCCGGGAAAACGGTTTTTTGATATATCTAAGCATAAAATCCCTGATTTCTTCTTTTAAATCTTGGGCATTTTTTATAACAATTATTCTTTTGGGGGATTTAAAAGGGAAAAAGAGTAATCTTTCCTGGAGTTGTTTGAGGTTAAAATCTTTGGCGTATAGCGTATCGAAACTAAATTGCTCTATTCCTTTACTTAAAAACTCTTCTTTTATTTTCTTAAGTCTTGCCTCTTTAGATATACTGTCCTGGCCAATAAATAAATATACGCTACTGGCCTTTACCATTGTTCAACAGTTCGTTCCACAATTCTGCGCGCTAAATCGGTGATAGCGTCGTTTATTGCAGTGGTTTCAGATTTTTGCGCAGAACCGGTGGTAAAATACGTGGTTTCGCCGGTAAAGCTGCTTTCTTGCCAGACTAATTTATTTTCCTTATTATCCCATAGGGTAATGTTAACTACCATATTAATCCGGTATTCCTCTACGTCGTCGGTAGAAGTATACCTTAGAGGGTCTCTACGGAATTCTATTAGTTCGCCTTTTAAGGTTAAATCCGCGGATTCTTCCTTTACGGGCTTAAGATTACCGTCAAAAAGGAATTTGTCTATTACCGCCCTGGTAATATCCGAATCCAACAAGGGCTTATAAACTTTGTATTTAGTAGCAGCTTCGTTTTCATTGGTAATATCTATCTTATTCACAAACTGCGGTATATATATAGTTTGGAATTTATTTGTAATCAGGGAGCGGGAAGTATAGCCGCAACCTATAACGCACAGTACACAATACATAATACACAGTACATGAAATATATTCTTTTTCATTTTTTCTTAGTATTATCCAATACCTGGATTCTTTCTAGCGCCTTTGCTGCCCATTTACTATTAGAGTAATTTTGGATTACATCATTATAATAAAGCCGGGCAGAAGAATATGCTTTTTGTTTTTCGTAGAACATGGCTATATTATAATTATTTTCCGCTTCTTTTTCATTTAATTTGGCGATATTTTCTTCGGCTTCGCGGCTGAGCACTGCATCGGGATGCTCCTTGACAAATTCCTGGAATTTCTCCTTAGCTTCTTTAGTTGCCCCTTGATCATAATAAGGGCCGCGGGATAAAGCCGCGCGGGAGGAGGCAATTTGGAATTTTGCAGCTTCTATCCACTCACTATCCGGATAATTACTGATTACCTTGTTAAAGGCCTCTTCTGCCTCATAGTATCGGCTGAGGCTCTTTAAAACCAACCCTAGTTTATACTGCGCGCTGGCAGCCAAAGGGCCGTAGGTAGAATTCTCAATAACCTTAGAGAATATTTCTATCGCCGGATTATCCACAGGAAGCGTCATCCCCATGGCCTTACGTTTTTCCCCTGCCATAAAGATTTCGGCTATCTTATATTCGCGTTCAATAATTTGCGGGATCCTCTCTGAAAAAGGATATTTATCAATAACCTTCTGATAATCTAGGTATGCGCCGTAATAATTACCTTCTGCGTCCTCTGCGGCACCAAGATAATATTGGCTTTCCGCTGCCTCAAAGGCCTTAGGATAGTGTTTCAGCACCTTCTTAAATTCTAGCTTGGCATCCTTATAATTTTTAATATCATAAAGGCTCTTGGCAAAATCAAATTGTTCCTTAGGGGTAGGTTTTACTGCCCGCTTGGGGTTTACCCACTTATTGGTCTTGGGAGTCCAGATCCAATAGGGATAGGCCTGGCTAACCGATAAGCTAAGGAAAATGATAAAGATTAGTATGGTGCGTCTCATAATATAATCTAAATTAACACAGTTAAATTATTTTGTCAAAGGAAATACACTCGGCATAGTGGCTACAGCAGGGCCTACTTTAAATATATTTTGATGGTAATTTCCTTCTTATTTATTGATTTTAATAGCGAGCTTTTAATCAGATGTCCGTAGGCACAGGAAAGGATTTTTCTTTGCTCAAGAAATATCTCTTTTATTTCATAAGGCTTCTTTTTATCCGCGCTTCTAAAGAAGGCGACTTTCAGACACTTGCCCTGCCAGGGAAATCTCGCTTCAATTTTGTGATGATGGAAAAAATTTTCGCTAAGGAGCCTGGGTTTCAACAAGATATCACCCCAGATGAACCTTAATCCTAAAACTTCCTGTAACAGAGTATAAATATACCAGCTGGCAGAACCAGTAAGATAGTGGTAAAGCCCTTTACCTTGAGCATTAAAATATTCGGGGATCATGGGATAAATCTGGGCCTGGGAATTGGTAGCCATTTTGTATATGGAATCCATCACCATAAAGCCTTCTTTGCTTAAATCTCTTTTGTATAAAGCATAGGCTAACATCACCGACATATGATTAAAAAAGGCGCCGTTTTCCTTATCGCCGTAAGAAAAACTAAAGCCCCTGCCTAAGGCAGGATACAAAGAGCCAAAATCAGTATTTAGATGAAACCCTGGGAAGTTTTTGTCTTGTAAATATCTTTTTATAGAGCCCCATGTTTTTCTAACCTGCTCATCAGTAGCTATCTGGCTCATCATAGCACATACCTGTGAAGTCAAAATCATACGGACCTTGCCCTTTAACCTACCTTCCGCGCGCCTGACTTGATTATCATAGTAACCGTTAAAAAAACCATCCTGCGCCAACCATTCTTTTTCTTTTAGCCACTCGGATAAATGCTGGGATTTCTTTTCTAAATCAGCAATCAGGCTATCCACTTTAATATTAATCTTTTGCCCGCTTATTTTGTTAGTTCTTTCCAAATATTGCGCCAATCTTCTTTGTTTGGCTCTATAGTCAGAATAAGCCACGGGAGACCCTAAAGTATCTAAAAGCAGACTCAATTCTTTTAGCAGGGTAATATTTTTTCTTTTTTCTTTTAATTTTGCCAATACCAAGGTAAGATCCTTTAAATTATGCGCGTACATAAAACTAAAGGCAACGCTTTCTCCTTCACTCGCTGCCATATCCAGCCCATCATTCCAATCGGCATTCTCCAGGCGGATAATATTGTGTTTACCTACATTGAAAAACTCTACCAGGTGTTGGATTAAAAGGTGCTCCAGGAGGCTGGCTTGATAAATTTTATTATTTTTTTGGCGTAAAACAAAATCTTTTTGCTGAAAACCTAGCTCAATCTCTTGAGCGCGCTTAAATTGTTGATCTCTAAAATAGGGGATTTCTTCCAGCAATATATTTAAATCCGCGGTTTTATTTAAATAAAAACGCAAGGTTAAATACGGCCAGATAGCGTGGTCCATCCAAACGCGGCTGATGCGGTTACGATCAGAAATAAAAGCACCGTCTTTGGTGATTACGGTAGCATTAGAGCCGTCGATGCGCACCCCCTTAAAATTATTTAAAATAAGGGCCCTTGCCTTATGCGGTTCAGTAATAAGCAGAGTTAAAACATCCTGCCATAAATCCCGCCAGCCTCGGCCTCCTTTACCGTAATCAAAATGCGGTAAGAAAGAACAGCCAAAGAGTTTTCTTAAAAGCGGCTGCAATTTTACCCAAAGCAGCCAATTATTAAAATTTTTATCCTGAAAATTAAAATTAACCTGCGAAAGGTAATTGAGCCAATTTTTCTTAGTCTCTTGAAAACTTTTTTCAATTTTTTTAGGGGAATTTAATTTCCGGAAGGCTTTTTCTATCTCATCCCTACTTTTAGTTACCCCCATAATCAAAAAATACTCAATTGATTCATTTTTCTTTAAGGTCCTGGCGCCAAAGCGAAAAGCAGCACAAGCTTCTTTTCCGTCGAATTCGGGGATTTTTTTATTAACCGGCTTTGTATCTTTTTCTATTGCATCAGGATTGACTAAATCCCCTTGGCCGTAAAAATAGTCAAGAGTAGGAAATTGGCCCTCTGGTGGCCTTGCTGTATCTTCAAAACCTAAAACAAAATATGTGCTTTCATTTATTTTATGCCCTTTTTCATCAAAGACCATCGTGGGCTTTAAGTATATACCGTATTTATCTAATTGAATACGGTTAAGCAGAGAGCTGACATGACGGTGATCCCTTAAGTTTTTTTCGCTTCTTCCATAAAGCGGGATAAAAGAAGTGGGAATTATTTTTAATCTTTTTTTAGTCCTATTTCTAAGGCTGACCCGCATTACTTCTACTGCTAAGTTATAGGGGACGAAATTAAGAATTTCGATAGAGATTCTTTTCGTCTCTTTGGTTATCTTCTGGTAGAGAAAACCTGCTTCCAGAATATCTTTGGAGGGATAAGATAATCTTATGGTTTCCCGATCTAACCTGATAAAGAAGTCTCTGCGGCAGAGCAGATTACTCCTTAAATCTTCAATACTGGCAGGCGGAGTAAGAAAATGGTCATTATCTAATTTTATATCCCCGGCTAAATGAGGGCTGATAGCGCTCAAAAGGCCGCCATCTTGGTTAGTTAAGGGCAGGTAAAGATTGTAGCGATGAGGATTTTCTACGACAAAGGTGCCTTTATCGTCAATAAATTTATAGATCATTTTAATTTTATTGGGGGGTTACTGGGTTAAATTATACTTGTTTTAAAGGTAAATATCAATGGTTATATTGTTAGAGGTTAAAGGAGGCGCCAGGGATTTTTAGAAGAAAGGCATTGATATTCAGTAAAAGTACAACTAATAACTCGTTCGTAGAGGCAAACAAAGGTGCAATTGCCGGGCAAAAAATAGCCGTTAACACTAAAGTAAATCCGCTTAAAGTAATTAAACTAGCCAAAGGAACAATAAAGATATTGGCGATTACGGTAATAGGAGAAAAAATCTTAAAATAGCAAACAATCGGCCCCAATGTGCCTAGCCAGGCAGAAAGAGAAACCAAAAATCCCTCCATCAAGAATCTGGCGGGTTTTATTTTTATAAGCTCAGGCTTAAAAAATATTTTTAGGCGAGGATATAGATACACTATAGAGAGCACACTGATAAAAGAAAGTTGAAATCCTATATTGAACAGCTGCCTAGGATTACCCGCCAAAATAAATCCGGCAGCAATGGCACAAGAATTATAAATATCCACTTCTCTCTTGAGTAAATAAGCACCCATAAAAACAATGGCCATTACGGTGGCGCGCACCACCGGGCTGGATACGCCGGTCATCAGACAATAAATTATGAGCAAAAAAGCGGCTATGTAAAAAGATGCTCTTCGGGAAACTCTGAATAATTTTAAGAGAGAAATAATAATTAACGCCACTAAGCTGGTGTTAAATCCGCTGACTACTAGTATATGCACTGTCCCTGTTTTAATCATAGCATTATTGATTAAGGGTGAAAGGGTTCTTCTTTCGCCTAAAACCATGGCATCCAAAATAGCCGCGGGGGTAGCGGCTAAATATTTAAAAATAATATTCTCTATCTTTTTCTTTAAATAAAAGGCAAGCCTTTTCAAAATCAATCCCTTGTTTTCTGGATATAGTTTTATTATCCGGGCGTTCATCACTAAATATCTGTCCTGATTAAGTAAAAAACGCCTGCGGTACAAATTACCCCCTAAGGTTAATTCTTGGCCGTAGCCTAAGTTAACATTTCCTTTTAGATAAACCAGAATATCCCCGTAACTACAAAATTTTAAATTATTAAACTGGGCTTCTTCTGTTTTAAATAAGAAAGAGGTGCGGCTATTTTTAAATATGGGTAGACTATTTACCATACCCTTGACCATAGAGAACTGTTTATAGCTATAGCGGCTATAGCAAGAGATATGGTTGGGGCTAAGTTTTTGGGAGTTTCTCAATAATAAGGCGCCGATAAAGAATATTAAAATGCAAAGAAAACCATCAAAGATGATTCTGCGTTTTATATTCCATAGGCAGAGGATAAAAAATAATAGCACAAATAATTGCAGCCAGAAAAATCCTATTGAAAGGTGGTTGGCTAAACATATGCCTAAAGAAAAGCAAGAAATAAACCAAACTAAAGGCCGTTTCATTATTTTATAAACAAGTAATCTTTAATCTTCTCGTACCTATAATTAGTTATACCTTTTATTTGTTTTAAATCTTCTCTATCTAAAAAACTTCCTTCTTTATCCCTATATTCAAGGATACGGTCAGCTAATTTATCTGCGATACCGGGGATACTGACAAGTGAAGCCTTATCAGCAGTATTGAGATTAATTTTACCTATATTTTGGTAAAGATCAGTAAGAATCTCAGCGCGAGCATGGCTTTTCTTCAAATAACTAACTGCTATTCCAGTAATCATCATGCTAAGAAAAAAAAGAATAACCCGGCGTTCCTGCACAGTAAAGTCAAACACAAAAAATCCCCCTTTCTACATCAATAGACGTAAAAAGAGGGAAAATCTAACAAAGTATTTGTTACTTTATCTCGTTGAATTGATCGAGGTGCTGTTTTTGGATATTTTCGATTTTGTTGCGGACAGTATCTGCGGTGGTTTTGTAATTCGTAGTATCTATACCTTGCTCTCTGAGGGCCCGATTAGTTTCCGGGTCTATCGCTGGCTGCTTGAAATATAGATTCAATAGCTTATATCCTAAGAATAAAATAATCGTCAAAACTATGATTATTTCTATAAAACTAAAGCTGCGTACCTGTTTTTCTTTCATTAGTTTAGCTCATTATACAACTACATTCACGAGTTTTTGGGGGACGACGATGAAGTTTTTGATAGGCTTATCCTGAATCCAAGGCTTTAGCCTTTCATCAGCTAAAATCAGTTCTTTAAGCTTATCTTCGGAGATATCAACAGGAACCTCTATCTTGGAGCGTAGTTTTCCGTTTACTTGAATCACTAAAGTAATCACTTTTTCCTGCAGGAACTTTTCGTCATGTTTTGGCCAAGGGGCCTTGAGGATGCTTTCTTTATTGCCTAACTTCTGCCACATCTCCTCTGCCAAATGAGGAACAAAAGGTGAAAGCAACATTACTGTAACCTTTACTGCTTCGGCAATATCTGCATTAAGGTCCTGATAAATCTCATTGACCAATTCCATAATTGCCGCTATCGCAGTATTAAATTTAAAATTATCTATGTCTTCAGTAACCTCCTTAATAGTCTTATGTATCTTTTTTCTTAATTTTTCTGAATCTTTCTTTTTTGGCCCTGTACTCTGTACTCCGTACTCTGTACTTTCTAAAAGCCTCCAAACCCTATTCAAAAACCTAAATGCGCCTTCAATGCCCCGCTCAGACCACTCCATTTCTACTTCCGGGGGTGCAGCAAATAAAATATATAACCTTAAAGTATCAGCTCCGTGCTTTTTAATAATAGAATCCGGATCAACGATGTTTCCGCGGGACTTTGACATCACCTCCCCATCTTTTAAAACCATCCCCTGAGTTAGAAGCTTTAAAAATGGTTCATCCCCGCCACAAAGATCAGCGGGTCCGCCAAGATTTTTGGCGGAAAATTCCAATAATCTTTCATCTCTCAAGAATTTAGTAAAGAAACGCGAATATAGAAGATGCAAAATTGCATGTTCTATCCCGCCGATATATTGATCCACCGGCATCCAATAACCGGTTTCTTTCTTATCAAACGGCGCTTGATCAAATTTCGGGGAGCAGAACCTTAAGAAATACCAAGAGGAGTCAAAAAATGTAGCCATTGTATCGGTTTCCCTACGGGCGCTACCTTTACATTTAGGGCATTTGACATTTACAAATTCTTTTACTTTATTTAAAGGGTTGCCGCCTTCGCCAGTAAAGGGAGCATCTTTGGGTAACTCTACCGGTAAATCCTCATAAGGCACAGTTACTGTACCACATTTGGCACAATAGATAATAGGAATCGGGGTTCCCCAATAACGTTGACGGGAAATCAACCAATCCCGCAGCCGCCAATGAGTTTCGATTTTACCTATCTTTGTATTTTCCATCCATTGGGCAATTTTAATTTTAGCTTCTTGACTAGGCAGGCTGTTAAATTGTCCAGAATTAACCTGTATCCCATCCCCTTCATAAGCCTCAAGCATTTGGCTCTGTACTCGGTACTCTGTACCCGGTACTTGAATCACAATCCTCATCGCTAACTTATGCTCTTTAGCAAAAAGAAAATCCCGTTGGTCATGAGCGGGTACCGCCATAATCGCGCCTGTGCCATACTCCATCAAAACATAATCAGCAATCCAAATAGGAAGAACCTCATTATTTGCGGGATTAATGCAGTATGCGCCGCTAAAAATGCCTTCTTTCTTAACATCTTTCTTGGAACGTACAACCCTACTTTCTTTTGTTACTTTAGCCACAAATTTTAAAACCTGCTTTTCTTGGGGGGTGCCTTTAGAAACTTCTTTTACCAAAGGATGTTCAGGAGCCAAAACTATATATGTTGCCCCAAAAATAGTATCCACACGGGTAGTAAAAACTGGAATTACCGTATCGCGGTCTTTTAGCCGAAAATAAATCTGCACCCCCTGGCTTTTTCCAATCCAATTAGACTGCATAGCCAAGACGCGCTCTGGCCAATGTTTTAGTGTTTTTAAATCCTCCAAGAGCTTCTCTTTATAATCGGTAATCTTTAAAAACCATTGCTCAAGATCCTTCTGCTCTACTTTAGCGCTACATCTCCAACAGCTATCTTCAATTACTTCTTCATTTGCTAAAGTGGTCTGACAAGACGGACACCAATTCACATTAGCAGCCTTGCGATAGGCTAATCCGCGCTCAAACATCTTTAAGAATATCCATTGGTTCCATTTATAATAACCAGCGTCGCAGGTAGAAATCTCTCTCTTCCAGTCATAAGAAAACCCCATCTTTTTTAATTCTGCCCTCATCAATTCGATACATTTATGGGTCCAGATATCCGGCTTGGTTTTATTTTTAATAGCGGCATTCTCCGCCGGCTGGCCAAAGGCATCAAAGCCCATAGGATGCAGTACATTGTAACCTTGCATTATCTTAAAACGTGCGGCGACATCGCCGATAGTGTAATTACGCACATGGCCCATATGAATTTTACCGGACGGATAGGGAAACATCTCCAAGAGATAATATTTTTTCTTTCCAGAACCGGCTTGGGCACAAAATAAGCCCTGTTTAAGCCACTCCTGTTGCCATTTTTCTTCAATTTCTTTAAAAGAGTACATCTATTCTTTCCTTAGTTTTTTTACTGTCTTTAGATTCATTATATCGTCATTTATATTTTTCTTAGGTGTTTCTAAAATAAAAGCCAAGTCGCGAAGTTTGGGGTGATTAATGATTCTTTTCATGCCCTCTAGGCCAATTTTACCTTTTCCGATATGCTCATGGCGGTCGCGCCTGGAGCCTAATTTATCCTTGGCATCATTAAGATGAATGAGTTTAATTAAGCCTAGGCCGACGTAATCATCAATTTCCGATAACATTATTTGCAGGCCTTCTTTGGTAGCAATGTCGTATCCGGCGAGATACGCATGCGCT
>MHGH01000021.1:88787-99934 GCA_001805465.1 Omnitrophica WOR_2 bacterium RBG_13_41_10
TCCTTATGTTTTATTCCTTCAATGATAGCCTTTTGGTGGCTGAATTTATAACCTAACCACGAGCCGCTTCCAGAGGTATTTTCTAATAATATTCCTACTTTGGTGCTCTTGGTTTTATCTAAAATAATGTTTAAGGCCTGGGTTAACCTCTTGATCCCTGCCTCTTCGCTGGTTTTCTTATGGCTGCCCATGTGTGTCACAATGTAATCTGCCTTTAAAAGATGGGCTTCTAATATATCTTCAATATAAGCCTCTATGGAAAACTCGTACAACGAGACTTTAGGCGAAGCAAGGTTAATTAAATAAGGGATGTGAATAAATACCGGGCTTATTTTATATTTCTCTTTTCTTTTAGAGAACTCTTCTATATCAGCAGGCCTTAAGAAATTATCGCGCCATTGTTGGGGGCTGCGCGAAAATATCTGCATGGTGTTAATGCCAAGCGATTTTGCCCGGTCAATTGCCTCGTAGATTTTCCCCTCTGTAGAAACATGGACGCCCAAAAGCATGATGCCTTAAATTATACTGCATCTAGAATTTAGCGTCAAGGACTTAGCCTAATTCTTCCAGATGGTGCCTGACTACTTTGGCTTCAACCATATAGATGACATCTTCGGCAATATTGGTGGCGTGGTCACAGATACGTTCCAGATGACGGGAAATAAGAAGCAGGGGGACTGCGCGGCTGGCGGTAGAGGAATCACGAGCCATATAATCGTTTACTAATTCTTCCTGTACGCGGTTACGCAGCTCATCGGCCTGGGAATCAGATAAGACTATTGTTTTAGCTAGATCTACATCCTTTTTAATAAAAGAATCTATGGAGTCGCGGACCATTTTCTGCGCGATATTAGATAATTTAGGTATATCGATAAGGGGCTTAAGCAGCGGTTTATCCGTTAATTCCAAAACCCGTTGGCACATATCCACTGCCAAATCCGCAATGCGCTCAAGCTCCGCATTAATTTTCATGCCCGTAGTAATAAAACGCAGGTCCCCTGCCATAGGCTGATAACGTGCAATCAAATCAATACAACGCTCATCAATAGCAAGCTCCAGCTCATCAATGCGGTTATCTGTGTCAATCACCTCTTGGGCGCCGTTTTTGTCGCGGTTCTTAAGCGCTTCGATAGATTTAAATATCGCTTCTTCTGCCAAAGCGCCCATCTTTAAAATCTCTTTATGTAATTCTTTTAACTCCGCATCAAAATGCCTTTCCATTTTATCCTCCTTAACCGTATCTTCCGGTAATATAATCTTCAGTGCGCTTATCTTTTGGGGTAGTAAAGATCTGTTGTGTTTGGCCAAACTCAATTAATTCCCCTAAAAGCATAAATCCCGCTTCATCTGAAACACGCGCAGCCTGCTGCATATTATGCGTCACTATTATTATAGTATAATTATTTTTTAGTTCCCGCATTAATTCTTCAATGCGCTGCGTTGCCTGCGGGTCTAAAGTAGAACAGGGCTCATCCATAAGCAATATATCCGATTTAACCGCAATGAGCCTGGCAATGCAAAGCCGTTGTTTTTGTTCTAATGATAAGCCCAACGCGGGTTTCTTTAATTTATCTTTAAGTTCATCCCATAAAAGAACAGATCTTAAGCCGTGCTCAACAATCTCATCCAATTCATACTTATTTGCTAAATTATGAACCTTAGGGCCGAAAACAATATTTTCATAAACGGAAAGTGGAAATGGGTTGGGCCTCTGGAATACCATCCCTACCTTTTTACGCAAGCCCACTAAATCCGTGCGCGAATCCAGAATATTTATATCGTTAATTAAAACTTCTCCGTCTATACGCACACCTTCAATTAAGTCATTCATACGGTTGAAGACTCTAAGGAGCGTAGATTTACCGCATCCTGAAGGGCCGATTATGGCTGTAATCCTATTTGCCTCTATGCCTGAGTTTATGTTTTTTAAGGCATGAAAAGCGCCATACCAAAGATTTAGGTTTTTAGTTGTAATTACCATTATCCAAATTTTCCCCTGATATAACCATCGGTACGCTTGTCTTTCGGCGCAGTAAAGATCCTGTCTGTGTTATCCAATTCAACTAGTTCGCCGCTTAAGAAAAATGCTGTTTTGTCTGCCACCCGGGCCGCCTGCTTTACATTGTTAGTCACCAGGACTACGGTAAATTTCTCTTTAAGCTTGACCATTGCATCTTCTACTTTAGCTGTAGAAATGGGATCAAGGCCTGAACAGGGTTCATCAAATAATATTACTTCAGGCCCTACCGCTAGTGTCCTGGCAATACAAAGGCGCTGTTGCTGGCCTCCTGATAATTTAAAAGCTGATTCGCTTAGCCTGTCTTTAACTTCCTCCCAAAGATATGCCTGCCTCAAGGCCTCTTCTACTTTTTCCTCCAATTTTTTCTTTCCTCTTTCCCCATGCATTCTTACCCCATAGGCCACATTATCAAATACGGATAATGGAAGAGGTAAAGGCAGTGCAAAAACCATACCTACCTTACGGCGCAATTCTTCTATTTCGATTCCACGGATATCTTCTCTTTCAAGCTCTGCCGCTCCGGTTATCTTATAATTAGTAGCCAACTCATTAAGGCGGTTAAGCGTCCGTAAGAAAGTGGTCTTGCCGCTATTAGCTGGCCCTATCACGCTTAAGATTTCATTAGAGAGAATTTCCATATTAACGTGCTTTATGGCGTGCAGAGAACCAAACCATATATTTAAATCGTGTATCTCAAATTTTACCATTTCTTTTTTTTCCTGAACTTATAACGTATTATTATAGCCACTAAGTTCATGATTAAAACAAGCGCCAACAAAACAAGTGCCGTCCCATATCTTATCTTTTCATCAACGTTTGGTACTTGCGTAGAAATGACATAAAGATGATACGGCAATGCCATGGCTTGATCGAGGATGGAATGAGGTAATCGCGGTAGATAAAAAGCTGCTACCGTAAAAAGGATCGGGGCCGTCTCTCCTGCCGCCCTTCCTAATCCTAGAATAGTTCCAGTCAATATGCCAGGGATAGCATTAGGAAGAACGATGTTTCTTATGGTCTGCCATTTACTTGCACCAAGCGATAAACTTACCTCGCGAAAAGAATGCGGAACGCTCTCTAATGCTTCGCGCGAGGTTGTAATAATTACAGGGAGAATCATAATCCCAAGGGTAAGCGAACCGGAAATAATCGAGGCTCCGAACTTACAGAATACTACAAAAAGGGCCAGGCCAAAAAGCCCATAGACTACGGAAGGCACACCTGCCAGATTAACTATTGCTAATTTTATAATGCGGGTAAGCAGGTTATCTTTGGAATATTCGCTTAAGTATATAGCTGCAAGAAGCCCTATCGGTAAGGCAAAAATAATAGCCCCCGTGACTAAATATATCGTTCCTATAATTGCCGGAAATATTCCGCCTGCGCGCATGCCTTGGCGCGGGATATCGCTTAAAAATTGCCAGTTTATCGCCGGTAGCCCCTTCTGGATAATGATTACAATAATCAAGCCAACCGGGACTATAATCAATAATGTAGCTAAAAATAGGAAGAAAAAGGCGATTTTCTGCGAAGTTTTTGAGTTGCTCATTTTTTCTTATGTAAAAATAAATCCGCGGTTACATTAATTGCAAAACTAATCACAAATAATACTATCCCAACGGCAAATAAAGCAAAGTAATGCTCGCTTCCCACTACTGCCTCACCCATCTCTGCGGCAATAGTGGCAGTAAGAGTGCGCACCGGCTCAAGGATGCTATGGGGTATTACTGCGGAGTTACCCGTAATCATCATCACCGCCATAGTTTCTCCGATCACTCTTCCGATACCCAACATCACCGCTGCCAAAATCCCGGATGATGCTGCCGGAAGCATAACGTGCCAAATCGCCTGCCAACGGGTAGCCCCCAAAGCCAATGCCCCTTCTTTATAACTTTTCGGCACCGAATAAAGGGCGTCTTCGGAGATAGAAACAATCGTCGGCATAGCCATAAAGGCAAGCATTATTGAACCGGATAAAGCAGTTAATCCTGTAGGGACCTTAAAAACAGCCTTTACCCACGGCACCAAGGTGACCATTCCGATAAACCCCAAAACTACACTTGGTATAGCAGCCAACAACTCAATCCCTGCCTTTAAAACTTCTTTTATTTTTATCGGCGCTACTTCTGCAATATACATTGCACAGGCTACCCCTATAGGAACAGAAATTACTGCAGCTCCTATGGTAACCAAAAGAGACCCCAATATTAATGGTAAGATTCCTAATTGCGCAGGCTCTGAAATAGGATACCAATTTTTACCGAAGAGAAACTTCAAAAGGTTGACGCTCTTAAATACGGCCAGGCCTTCCTTAAGCAGGAATAAAAAAATCAAAATAACAAAAAATATAGAAGCTAAACCACAGATCAGGATCAGCTTCTCAATAATGAACTCCTTAAACTTACGCATTGGACATAATATGTCGTTATTTAGTGAAATCCCCCGAAGCTTTAGCGAAGGGGGATGAACTCCTTAAACTTACGCATTGAGCCCCTAAATTATTTCTTTACCGGTACAAAGTCTGTTTTTAAAACAATCTCCTGCCCTTCCTTAGAAAGCGCAAAATCTACGAACTTCTTTACTAAATCTTTCGGCTGGCCATTAGTATACAAGAATAACGGCCGCGATATGGGATATTTGCCGCTTACTACATTTTCTATGACAGGATTAACGTATTCTGATTTTTCGTCTTTAGCTATGGAGAGCGCCTTTTGCTTCATGCAAATGTAGCCCATCCCATAATAACCGATAGCTAGAGGGTTGCCGGCTACTTCATCAGCGATTGCCTGAGAAGAAGAAAGCATCAATGCTCTGGCAACAAATTCCTCATTGGAATTAGGATCGTTTTTTCTTAATACGTGCTCTTTAAAATAAACGTGGGTACCGGAATTAACTTCGCGCGAAAGCAAAACTATTTTTTTATCTTCTCCCCCCAGATCTTTCCAATTGGTAATTTTACCGGTAAAAATTTGCGCTAATTGATTTAAGGTTAACCTACTTACCGGATTTCTGGGGTTAACCACTACTGCCAAGCCATCCAGCGCTACTTTAATCTCATACGGCTCAATGCCTTTTTGTTTGGCTAAAGCAATCTCTTTGTCTTTGATGTTCCTTGAGCTCATAGCGATATCGCATGTGCCGCTGATTAGGCTTGACAGGCCCGTACCAGAACCGCCTCCGGTAATTGCTACAAATTCAGCAGGATTTACTTCCATATATTTTTCTGCCCAAGCCTGGCCTAGATTTACCATCGTATCTGAACCTTTAACCTGAATGGAATTATTATTTTTTGCTGCGAATACAGGGTTTAAAAACATAAGTGTAAGTAAAAATATAAATAGCCCTTTTAACATATTTCCTCCTTATATATTGATAAATATACTACTTGTATATTATAACTAGATTAAGCCGATGTAAATTTTATGTTAAATTTAAAACGTAATTTTCATCTTAGTCCCAAAAACATTGGCATCTACCCATTTTCCTGAACTTTTAGTGCTTTGCAGCATATAATAAATTTCTGCTTTTAGTTTCTTAGTTAAATTCATACTAAGGCCAGAAGAAAATCTGTTTTGGTTAAATTCGCTAATCGTGCTGAAACCAATGAAAACTTCATCTGAAAGATACGGCTGGATCTCTAACTTAGTAAACTTCCAGGGTAATTTTACCGCAATCTTATTACGATATCTCCAAGAATCATCCTGATAATCAAAATAGCGGTATTCTATGCGACTACGGTCATCAAATTTAAACCCTTTTAAATCCCAAAGCAGAGTCATGGTTACATAAGGTTCGTTCTCCAGTTTAAATTTTCCTTTTTTCAGTTCATAGACCTGACGGTACCCGCCTCCTATATTCAGCCATTTTTTTAGATTGTGAAAGAACCCTATATCATAGTGTTGATAATAGAATTCGCTAGCATTGTTTCCCCAACGGAATTCTTCCTCAAACGCTATTTTAGAATCCTTATTAACCTTGAATTCCTCCACGTCTGTATTCCATATTTGAAAATCTCCGTCATCGTAAGCATAGGCTGAGCTTATTGCTGTTAGAACTAGCATTGCCATAAAAATAGTTCTCTTGATTATTTTTTCTCTCTTAGACATTCTTCCTCCTTTTTTAATTCTTCAAGAAAAAAGTATAAAGTATGCCTGTTAAATCCGCTTCAAGGGAAAGTAAAATATAGGTAAAGTTTTTAAGAGGGATAAACCGGTTATTTGGGAAGGTAAAAATAGAACTTTGAACCCAGGCCTTCGGTGCTCTCTACGCCGACTGAGCCATTGTGTAGCTCAATGATATGCTTAACAATAGAAAGCCCCAGGCCCGTGCCGCCAAGCTCGCGGGAGCGCGCTTTATCGACGCGGTAAAAACGCTCAAAAATACGGGGGATATCTTTTGGAGGAATGCCGATTCCGGAGTCTTCTACAAAAATCTGTATCTTATCGCCTGACTCCTGATGATAAACCTTAATTGTGCCATTCTCACGGTTAAACTTTATAGCATTACCGATTAGATTAGTAAAAACTTGCCCGATCTTGTCCTTGTCTACTTTGGCCACTAAGTTAGACGGCAAATCATTTTTGATTACCACTGCACCTTTTTTCAAATGAGACCTAAAACTGGCTATGATATCGTCAGCCAAATTTTTAAGATTTACCTCTTCTTTTCTTAAGGCTATTTCTTTTGACTCAAGGTGCGATAAGTCCAGTAAATCATTTACTAAGCTATCTAAACGATTGGCATGGTCACGGATAATCTCTAAAAAGTGCCTGCTGTTTTCTTTATCCTCTAACGCCCCTTCAAGCAGTGTCTCTACGAAACCTTTTATGGAAGTAAGGGGGGTTTTTAACTCGTGTGATACATTAGCCACAAAATCCTGCCGCACTGTTTCTAACCTTCTTATTTCAGTGATATCGTGTATAACTAAAAGGCACCCGCTTATGGCGCTATTTTCCAAAATAGGCGAGGCATTAACCTTAAAGTTTTTCTGGACCGGCCAAACTAATGTAAGCTCCTTGGAGATAAACTTACCGTCGCTTAATACCTTATTTACAACCTCAGCAATATCGTTATTCCGGATAACCTCTAATAAAAACCTTCCTTCGGATTCTTTTTTAGAAATAGCGAATATTTTCTCAATTGAATTGTTTATAGATACTATCCGGCTATCTTTATCTAGGGTCATTACTCCTTCTACCATATTTTCTAAAAGAGCCCTAATAGAATTAAGCTGCTTTTCTAATTCGGTAATTTTGCTATTGGCTTGCGTTAAGGAATCTTCTAATTGCAGGATTTGTTTTTTCTTCTTTAAATTGAACATGGCCTTTTATTCCTCAATTTCAAATCTGTAGCCATAATTCTTTACCGTAATAACCCTTTTTGCTTCGCTTTTTAATTTTTTACGCAATGTCCTGATATGTACATCTACAGTGCGTGTCTGGATTTCTATGGCATGGTCAAAACCCCAGATACTATCTAACAGATAATCGCGTGAGAGTACCCTGCCTTTTGCCTTAATCAGAGTCCTTAATAGCTCGAATTCTTTTGCCGTTAGTGCTACGGGTTTATCTTTGACAAAAGTTAAAATTTTGGAAAAATCCATGGTTAAATCCCCTATTTTAAGGACTTCGGGCAACTTTCCTTTTTCGTGGACACGGCGCAAAACTGCTTTTATCCGGGCAATCAATTCCCGCGGGCTGAATGGCTTGGTAATATAGTCATCTGCCCCTAATTCTAACCCTAAAATTTTATCCGCTTCCTGTGCCTTGGCAGTAAGCATAATAATAGGAATAGCAACTGTTTTATCTTCTTTTTTTAAGGCCTTAGAAACCTCTAATCCGTCCATTCCCGGAAGCATTAAGTCAAGAATTATCAAATCCGGATGCTCTTTCACAGCCGTATCTAAAGCATCCTCTCCGTCATAACAAGAAACAATCCGGAATCCTTCTTTCTTCAGATTGTAATCGAGCATCTTCACTATGTCCTTTTCGTCGTCTACAATCAGGATTTTTTCTTTCATTTTTGCCCCTTTTTCCCTAATAATTCATCAATGGAGATTTTTAAAGCATCAGCAATTTTGCTAACTGTTGTAATTGTAGGTTCTTTTGCCACCCCAGACTCAATTTTTATCAGGGTTGCATTTGAAATATCAGCCAAGCGGGCAAGTTTCTCTTGTGAAAGGCCTTTTTTTAATCTGAGTTTTTTTATATTCTGGGCTAACATTACGCTTGACTTCTTATATGTTTATACTAATATATATGTATAAGTATAAATATTATCCTATGAACATTATTATACAATAAATATATCTAAAAATCTACAGAAATCTTGTGAGAAAAATTAATTCTTCACGTCTATTATTAGAGGGAGATAAAAATGCCACGGGTATATTCAGAAAAGATAAAACAAAAAGCACGAAACTTTAGGAGCCGAGGTTGGTCTTTAGGGGAAATTAGCTTAAAGCTTAGGATCTCAAAAAGTGCTACCTTGGGTTGGGTTAGAGATATTTGTCTTAATGAAAAACAAAAAGAACGGCTAAAACAAAAAATAATTGCTTCAGGAGCCATTGGAAGGCCATTGGCTATAAAAGCAAATCGAGAAAAGATGGAAAGATGGAAAAAAGAAATAAGAGTTAAAGTAAAAACCTTTGAAAAGTTTTCCTTGGAAAACACAGAAATAGGAAAGCTTGTTTGTGGATTATTATATTTATGTGAAGGAGCAAAATACCCAGCTTCTAGATATCTGCATTTCGGAAATTCTGACTCTAAAATAATTTATTTTTTTATTAATTTATTGAAAAAAACCTACAATATCAACGAAGACAAATTGCGTTTTAGTATTGGTTATCGCTACGACCAAGATTATGAAGAATTAAAGAATTATTGGTCAAATTTGACGGGGATACCTGGATCAAAATGTCTGAATAGTAAACCAGATAAGCGTACAAAAGGCAAGCCTACCCTAAAGAAAGACTATAAGGGGATCTGCCGTATTATTTATTATGACACCTCTCTTCAATTTGAGCTACAATCAATTGGTGAGGCTGTAATAAAAAATGGAGCCGAGGGGAGTTGAACCCCTAACCCAACAATGCCATTGTCGTGTGATCCCGTTTCACTACGGCCCCGTTTAATTTCATATATTATCTATTGACCTGACCTATTTTAGAATATAAAATAGTCTGCGTCAACGAAATTTCAATCTTAAACTACTATGAAAGAAAAAACCGGCATCATTGGCTTTGCCTTAACAGAGATTTTTATCGGAGCTACGACTTTTACTGCGGTTATCTTAAGCCTGATAGAGACTAAATCTGCAAAACCCATGGAGGTACTTATTTTTGTATTAATGACAGGCTTAATCTCGAGTATCTTAGGCTTAGGGATATTGAGGCATAGTAGTATATGTTACCGGAGTTTGATTTTTTTCTCTTTAGTAGTAATATTAAGCAAGGTGCTTATTTTCGCAAAAATTATTACCTTAAACGGTGCCTTAGAAACAACGGTTCCTGCTGATTTAAAAAATATAATTTCTCTTATTTACCATAGCATATTGATATTTTATTTTACCCGTAAGTCCGTAAAACAAAGTTTTATATAGATATTGCTGGAGTGGTGGAATGGCATACACGCCAGTCTCAAAAACTGGTGGGGTCACACCCGTGAGGGTTCAACTCCCTCCTCCAGCACCATTTAGTAGTATTTCCCCGAAGCGACTTGCCCTATAGGGCAAGAGAAAATTTTGGGGCAAATTTATTAAAAGGTGGACTTCGTTTGATGAGTTCACCTTTATTTTTTGGATAACTTCCAAAAGTATCCGCTTTTTTTCCTGCCTGTCGAAATCTGCGGAAACCCGAAAGTGCGCAAAGTCGGAGGTGTTTTATGAAATGCGCCGTATATATCAGGGTTTCCACTGAAGAACAAGCAAAAGAAGGTTACTCTCTCGCCGCCCAAACGGATAAAATTATTGAGTATATCAAAAGTAAAGGCTGGACGTACTCGCAAATATACAATGACGACGGTTATTCCGCTGCCAGCCGGCGGCGGCCAGCATTACAAAAAATGCTGGACGACGCCACTGCTAAACAGTTTGAAGCCGTGCTTGTTTATAGGATAGACAGGCTATCGCGCAACCTTAAGGACTTAATTGAGATTGTTGAAGAGCTAGCGAAGAACGGCGCAGGCTTCAAGTCTATAACTGAACTCATTGATACAACTACGCCAGAAGGTAGATTAATGTTTCACCAATTCGGTTCATTCGCGCAGTATGAACGCGAGCTTATAATGCAACGCACAACAATGGGGTTTCATAAGAGATTAAAGTCCGGCTTATGGCCCGGAGGTTATGCGCCGTTCGGCTACAAATTAGTAGATAGCAAACTGCAAATTGTTGAGAAAGAAGCAAAGGTTGTTCGTCTAATCTTCGACCTCTACCTACAGAAAAAATACGGAGTGGTAAACATAGCCAGATACTTAAACACTGAAGGCATAAAGTCAAAGACAGGCAAGAAATGGAAATTTACCGTCGTGCACCATATACTTACTAACCCAACTTACACAGGTATAATTGCTAGGGGCGGCGAGAGAGTAACCGGGGCTCACAAACCGATTATTAAAGAAGAGGCATTTGAGCAAGTAAAAGAAGCCCTGCCCTTAAGGAAACTAAAACCTCGCGTGTTTGTGAGCCCCAACCTCTTTACAGGTTTTATCTTCTGCGGCTGTGGGGCACCCATGCATATGTCATATCCTGGTTCAGAGTGCAAGAAAAAATATAAATATTATGCCTGCTCAAGAAGGCTTGACTATAAAGACTGTAAGTTACGGTATATCCGCGCTGATATCCTAGAAAAAAGCGTAATAAACGAGCTAAGGAAATTATCCGAAGATACACCAAGAATACAAACTATCGTTAATGACCTTAAAGAAGAAAACCGCAAGGCCCTCCCCTCTCTTAAGAGAGACCAGCAAAAGTTTAGCCGCAAAATCATCTTGTTCACAAAAGAAAAAGACGGGTTACTAAAATGGATGAGCCAAAAAGCAGCCAAGCCCTATACGCTGAACGTACTTAATGAGAGATTTGAGAAAATTGAGCTAGAGTTAAACGATCTGACCCACAGCCGCTGGCAAGT
>MHGH01000022.1:0-11230 GCA_001805465.1 Omnitrophica WOR_2 bacterium RBG_13_41_10
CGCCAAGTCAAAAGCCCCGTTGGTAGAGATAGGGTCGTAGATTCTGACATTATCAATCATAATCTGGGTATGGTTGGCGTTGGTGCCCCTTAAAAACACCGATACCGGGCCGCCAAAAGCACCGGTTTGCACTATGTCCAATCCGGTAGTTTGTTTTATCAGTTCTTCTACGCTGTAAAATTTACTTTCTTCTATATCTTTTCTGGTATATACCGTTGTGGTTGCTACCGTGCCTTTGATGCTTTCCTCAGTCCTGGTAGGAGTAACTACTATTTTTTCCAAATCCACATCTTCGGCGTAAGCTAAGTTAACAAAACCTGCCATAAAAATAATTCCTAATAAAGTCCTTCTCATATTATTTTCTCCTGTCTTTTATTTTATATTTTTGTATATCTAAGAACCAGAAGCCGTTTATAAGAACTTTTTGGCATTGAGTTATTTCAATCCGCTTGTTAAATATCGGCCCGTCATAAACAAAGCTATGGTATTCTCCGTTTTCGCCGCATAAATCAACCCCCTCTATTTTCTTTAAGTCACAAAGAAAGCTTTCATCGATAACTCTGCCAACCCAGCCTTGGTCTAATTTGTCGGCTTGGACGCAGGCAATGACCGCTTTGAAGCCTGAGGTAATAAATTCCTTAAGTATATCTTCATTAGGCTTGTTCCATATAGGAGAAATAACTTTTATGTTCTCGCTGCCACAGATATCTTCCACCCAATCCCTTAGATCCAACAGGTGGATGTCTCCTCTTACCAAATGCCATATATTTCTTTCTTTTAATTCCACCAAAGTCTTTTTAAACACCTCTTCATAATTACTTTGTGTGGTTTCTCTTTGTAACAAAGGTATGCCTATTGCTTCGGCTTGTAACTCGACCAGGTCTGCTTTTGCGCCATGAAATGAAACTCGTTTATGCTCCCCAGAGATAAAATTAACTAAATAACTAATCTTGTATCCCTTTTGAATGGCCTTATACAAGGCCAAGCAACTATCTTTTCCGCTGCTCCAGGAACAAGCCACTTCTTTTTCTGGATTCAATCCATCTCCTCCCTTGCGGACGCAAAAATAAAAAACCCCGAAAGTAGCTTTAGCTACTTCGGGGTTATTCCCTGTTTTATTAACCCTTTGGTTTTGTCCGCGAACCAAAAGCTGATCTTAGACAATTTTATACGCCCAGGTCTTCTGACTTAGAGGATCTTCCTACTTTCACTGCGCCTTCCCATCCGCCAAGTTTTGTGGCGGACAGTGGCTTACTTGCAGGATTTCGTCCCCTCCTACAGCAGCGGGACTGTGGCCGCTTCTACGGCCTTCCCTAATTTGCGTATAAACAATAATTACGAAAGAACTCTTGCTAACTTTTTACCTTTTACAAAGTAGGCAATCGTTTCATAAATACCGAAGAAACTAAATGCATAAAATACCGTAGCCAAAGTGAAATTACGAATAAAAGGCAGGCCCATTACGTAGCAATCAATCAGCCCTTTTAGTGTCTTAGGATACCATCCCATAAGCCAAACTCCGAAATTTGATACTAAATAAAATATAACCGCAGAGGCTAATGAGGTAACGGTTAGCCCAAAAATATTTTTATGTTTTTTGAGGAATAGGCCCAAGAGAGTAACTAAGGCAAAGCCTCCCCAGGTAAAAATAACTACATTATGCATCCCAATAAATAAATCGCTTATAACCATAAGTATTAATGGAACGATGAGCGCTTGCTTTTTATTTAAATAGGCACCGCTGAATAAAGCTATAGCCGCTACCGGGGTAAAATTCGGGGCATGGGGAGCGAATCTCAATAATATACCTGTGATTATTAAACTTAATGCCAGCATTGTATCCTCCTTTTGTATTGGTTATATCTTAAGTATTAATTATTTTTCTGTCAAGGAAAATTTAAAATTCAATTCCCCGGCGCCCCTTTACCCCTTTTTTAAAATAATGCTTTACTTCTTTTATATCGCTGACTAAGTCCGCCAGCTTTAGAATCTTAGGGTGGGTGTAGCGGCCGGTAAGGATTATTTCTAAACCTCTTGGGGCATTTTTTAAGAGCGTAATAACTTCGCCTACTTTAAGAAGTTTTAATTTTATGGCTATATTGATTTCATCCAGAATCACCATATCATAAGCTCGACTGTAAATAAGCTTTTTTATTTTTTCTAATCCCTTCTTGGCTAATAATATATCTTTTGGCGCAGGGGCTTTTTTGATAAAACAGCTGCTTCCTAATTGTTCAACTTTGATATTTTTTATTTTTTTTAAGGAGGCTAGCTCGCTATAGAACCTGCCCTTTAGGAATTGGCCGATATAAACTTTTAGGCCGGCACCCGAGGCCCTTACTGCTAGCCCAAGGCTTGCCGTAGTTTTACCTTTGCCTCTTCCGGTATAGACCTGTATCAATTTACCACCGCCTTCCAGCTAATCATGCCTAAGGCGCACAGGGCCGCTACAATTAAACCCGCACAGATAACGCCTAGAGTTATGGCAACGAAGGCGTACCTGAATTTAATCTTGAATAAAGTCGCGGCTATCACACCGCTCCAGGCCCCGGTCATAGGAAGGGGAATAGCTACGAATATTGCTAACCCTAAGGCCTCGTATTTTTGTATGACATCCGCTTTCTTTTTTGTATTTTCAAATACCCAGTCAAAAAATCCTGACCAGATTTTAAATTTCCTTAAAAGCCTGGATACCGGCTCAAATAAAAAAAGCGCCGGTATAATAAAGGAAAGGTTGCCGATTACCGATAAGGTAAAGGCCTTAGCCAACGGCATCCCCCACGATAAAGCCAAAGGAATTGCCCCGCGCAGTTCAGAAATTGGCAATGCCCCTACAATCATTACCGCATAATCTTTGGGAATGCCTTTTAGCCACTCTAGTATGATATTAAGCATTTTCTTCTCTCCATCCGTGTTTGCCTACCAAAGGCACAAAGACACAGCCGCAGACATCTATGGAATTTAGTTTTCCTTTGCTTTTCTCTACCACAGTAAGCACCTGGCTGAAACTTTCCCCTAAAGGCAGGATAAGCTTTCCGTTGTCATTTAACTGTTCGGTTAAAGGTAGCGGTATGCTCGGGCCAGCAGCAGTAACAATTATTCTGTCGAAAGGCGCAAATTCTTGCCACCCTAAAGTTCCGTCGTCTGTTTTTAGTTTAATATTTTTATAGCCCAGTTCACTAAGTATCTGCCCGGCTTTTTTAGCTAACTTTTCAAATCGCTCTATACCATAAACCTCTTTGGTTAATTCTGCCAATATTGCTGCCTGATAACCCGAACCCGTTCCTATTTCCAGAACTTTTTCTTTACCAGTTAATTTCAGGCACTCTGTCATTAAGGCCACTATATAAGGCTGGGATATGGTTTGGCCCTCTCCTATCGGCACAGGAAAATCCGCATAGGCGCTTACCCATAGTTCTTCGGGAATAAACTTATGGCGCTCTACTTTATAGAATGCCTTTAATACGCGCTCATCCTTAATCCCGCGCGCGATTAATTGTTCCTGGACCATTTTTTTTCTTAATAACTCGTAATCCATAATTAAAGCTCTTTGATAATATACCTGATGAACCTTAGGGTATCCACAAAAGGATTTATCTGGCTTTTTTCACTACGATAAACAGTTTTAATGGGAACCGACTCTATTTTGTAACCTAAACGGAATGCCTGAATTAAAATTTCAGATTCTATTTCGTACCTGTCGGTCTCTAAATTCCACTTTCCCATTACTTCTCTTTTTATCAGCCTGAATCCGCACTGGGTATCAGGAATACGCTGTTTTATAATCCCGGAAACAAGCCAAGACATAAATTTATTGGTTAATATCCTTATCAAGGGCATATCTTTTGTTTGGTTCATACGGTTGCCGACAAATACTGCGCTGTCGGAATGTTGGGCTATCCGCATAAAATAAGGTATGTCTTCCGCAAGGTGCTGGCCGTCCCCATCCATGGTAATTACGGCTTGATAGCCGTTTTCTAGCGCATATTCAAAGCCCCTGATTAAAGAAGCGCCCTTACCTTGATTAACCTCATTTCTTAAGACCGCCGTAGCACTGGTTTGTGCAATCTCGAAAGTCTTATCGCTTGAGCCGTCATCCACTACCAAGACATCCAGCCCCAACTGACGGACTTTTTTTATTAACCCGCCGATATTATCGGATTCATTATAGGTAGGGATAATAACGCAAGTCTTCATATAAAGAATCTCCTGAACATGTACCATTGGTCCGGATATTGCCGTATGTATTTTTCAATGATTGCCTTGTAGGCTTCAATAATATTAAGCATATCCTTATTTTCATTGCCTGAAGGCTTAAAATCAATGGCATGCTCTATCTTTAAAATAAATTTGTCGTTTTCATCCCTGACCATAAACCCCGGGACAATAGAGGCACCTGTCTTTAAGTAAAAGGCGGCCGGCCCGCGCGGTAATAAAGAAGGCCTACCTAAAAAATTTACCTCTACACCGGTATCGCTAAAATCCCTGTCGCCTGCAAGGGCTACCATTTCATTTTGCTTTAGGACCGTAAGGCAGCGCCTTACTGCTTTTCCGACGGGGATAACCCTTACTCCTTTAATTTCCCTCTGGTGGTTAAAAAATTTATTTACTTTCTTGCTTTTATGCTCCAAGGCCACAATCCAAAAAGGATACCCCAATAATCCGACCACTACTCCGCCCAATTCCCAGTTTCCGATATGCGCGGTTAATACGATAACCCCTTTCTTTTCTAGAAGGGCGGCATTAAAATTATCCATACCTTCCAGGCGGATATTTTGTTTAATATATTCCTCATCCAATAAAGAAAAACGGAAAAAATCTACTAGATACTTAGCAAAATTCCTGAACATCCTTATCCTGATGGCGCTGATTTCTTGATCTGATTTTTCAGGAAAGATGGCTTTCAGGTTTTCTGTGACTGCCTTACGGTCTTTATCGGCGAAGATAGAATGCACATCGGAAAAAAATA
Source organism: Omnitrophica WOR_2 bacterium RBG_13_41_10 (assembly GCA_001805465.1). Taxonomy (GTDB): domain Bacteria; phylum Omnitrophota; class Gorgyraeia; order Gygaellales; family Profunditerraquicolaceae; genus RBG-13-41-10. Next base: position 4,970 of record MHGH01000022.1, read on the forward strand.
TTGCTATTTTATAGCCGATATTTAAAGGCACGCCAAGCGCGATAAATTGGCCGATTCGGTAAAGGATATAGTTAAACATTTTTTTGTTGCGCTAAATTTAATAATAATTTAGCGATATCCAGGCTGGCATCGGGCCTACTCAGCCGCCGGGCAGATTCAGCCAGGTATTTTAATCTTTGCGGATTATCCAGCAATTCTTTTATCACTAGGCCAGCCTCTTGAGGGTCATCTAATCTGATAGCGGCATTATGCCCGGTTAAATAATCCGTATTGCTTTCTTCCTGTCCGGGGATAGGATGAATGATAAGCATCGGCAGCCTTTTGGTTAAAACCTCGGCGGTGGTAATGCCTCCGGGCTTGGTAATAATCAGGTCTGAAATCCCCATTAATTCATGGATACTATCGGAATATTTAAGTAATAAAATGGATTGTTTATATTTTTTTATCTTTGTTTTTAATGAGGCGTAGAGTTTTTTATTGCTGCCTGTAATGATTATTTCCTGAATATGGTGATTTATTCCCTCCAGGGATTTTACTATTTTCTTTATCGGGCCTAAGCCTTGGCCCCCGCCCATAATTAATACTGTAAATTTATCCGCAGCCAGGTTAAATTCTTTTCTTATTTCGTTTCGTTTTACCTCTGTTTTAAATTTAGGATCAATGGGTATACCTAAAGGCTTTATTCTTTCTTGAGGGATCCCTTTTTTAATCAAGCTCTTGGCCACCTCTTGGGAAGGAGCTACATAATAATCAACCGTGTCATATAACCAATAGGAATGCGGCACATAGTCTGTAAGTATGGCAACCAAAGGCAGGCCAGAGCGATAGTGTTTTTTAAAGTCGGCTACCATTCCGCAAGGGAATGCCTGGCTGCAGGCAACTGCATCGGGTTTAAAATCATCAAAAAGATTTTTAAGCTTGGGCGAATTAAATCTATGGATACTAGCTTTAATTTTTTCTATCTTTTTTGCGACAGAGGGATTATCGTAAAGGTAATCCCAGATTTGGGGGATTTTTTTAATTACGCCCATATAAATTTGGTTCACAACTTTTTCTGAGATGGGGTTGGTATAATTAAAGGCATTGATGTTCAGGATTTTGGCATTGGAGTTGAGTGTTTTTATAGCATTTTCTACTGCCAGGGTGGCGCTGTGATGGCCTGAAATTTCCGTGATATACATTAATATGATGCGTGGAGCGGCCATAATTATTTAAATCTTATTTTCTTGATAAAGTTTGATAATAATAGAGGCGATCTGCGGGTCAAACTGCTTACCGCTTTGTTTTTTTATCTCTTCTATCGCCTGATCTTTAGATAAAGCCCGGCGATAAGGCCTGTCTATAGCCATGGCATCAAAGGTGTCGGCTACTGCGATTATCCCGGCGATTAAGGGTATTTGCTTTTCTTTTAGGCCATCAGGATAGCCAGAGCCGTCATACCACTCGTGATGGTATTTTACTCCTAAGACAGATTCTCCTAATTCTTTTATCGGCTCTAAGATTTTTACGCCGATAACTGCATGGTCCCGGATAAGCTTGCGTTCATCGTCAGTTAAAGGCCCGTCTTTATTTAAAATTGCTCCGGGTATGCCAATTTTTCCGATATCATGCAGGAGGCTGGCAATATAAAGGCTTTCTACAAATTTGGGGTCCGCGGCTTTAGTATTTATTTTACCAAGCTCACCGGCGATTTTCATACTTAAATCCGTAACCCTTCCGATATGGCCGCGGGTATAATGGTCTTTGGCATCTACTGCTGCGGCTAAAGCCATGGTAGTATGTAAAAACAGCTCATGGGTTTTATTAAGTTCCAATTCTATTTCTTTAAAAAGCTGGGCGTTGCGGATAGCCATAGCCACATCAGAAGCCAGGGCAGAGAAAAAATTCAGCTCATCCTGGCTAAATTCCCTGCCGTTATTCTTTTTACCCATTAATAATAGGCCTAACAAGTCATCCCTAAAATAACTGGGGATACAGGCTACCGCATCAAATATCTCCATCTGATAGACCGCTCCTCTCAAAACTTTTTTTAGATGAGGAGAGATATTTTTCCTGTTTAAGATTTTTTTTGCCTTTTTATATACGATTGCGCCGTCACGGAATAATTCTTTATCTTTACGCTCTCTAAAAAAGCTGATCAGGGGATTATCCGCATTCATACGGGCAAAACCTTCGGGTATCCTGATCCCTAAGCGGCCGCGGGAAACAGTTAAGATATATGAATCCCCCTCTTTTTGATGCAATAAGATGCCGGCATATCTAAGCTTTACCTTTTGTACAATCATGCGCACGATTATTTTAATCAATGCATTCGGATCGTGGATGAGAATCATGGTTTTCGATGCGGACTCTAATTCTTTTTTATAATCAATAGCCATCTCGCTCCTTATTTAACCAGGGCTGACATTACCACTCTTTCAAGCTCCCCTAATTCAAGGGGTTTATGGACATAACCCAGGGCCCCTAAGCGCTGGCATTGATCAAAAGACCCTTCATCTTCGGGTTTTCTGCCCGTTACCATAATTACTTTGGCATCTTTATTTTTTTCTTTAATCCGGCGCAAAGCTTCTATTCCGTTGATACCGTTCATTTTTATATCCATGAGGATTAAATCCGGCTTATGTTTTTCGGTAATCTCTACAGCCTCCTCGCCGCTGGAAGCAGTAATTACCTCAATTTTACGCTTGCTGAAAAAATTCGCGGCAAATTCCCTAATATCTGCTTCATCATCTACGATTAATAACTTTGCCATTTCTTATCCTCCCTGCTTTGCCATGGGCAGCTCCATAATAAAACGCGTGCCTATTTTATCTGCCGAAGAAAATTCAATTTTTCCTTTATGCATATCGGTGATTATTCTTTTAATCACATAAAGCCCGAGGCCGGTGCCTTGGCGCGCGGAAATCTTGGTGGTAAAGAAAGGGGTAAACATCTTTTTCATATCTTCTTCTTTTACGCCCATGCCGTTATCCTGAAAAGTAATTTCTATGCTATGCTCTGTTTTTTGCCGGGCAGAAACAGTAATTTTTCCGCGGTAATTGGGCTCCTTTAATTTTTCCCTGCGCTCCACAATGGCGTCATAGGCATTATCAATAAAATTAAAGAAGACCTCTTCCAACTGTGCTAAGTTCCCTTTTATTTTAGGCAGTTCTTTAGGGTAATCGCGAATAAGGTCAATTTCCGAAAGTTTTACTTTATATTGCACCATCTCCAAGGTCCCGTCAATAATCTGGTCTAAGTTTATGGCCTCAAAAGCCGAGTCTTGGGTGCGGCTGTATTTTAAGAGACCCTTGACCACTTGCGCTCCCTGCATAACGTTAGCCTGCACGCGCTCAAGGGCGTTGGAGACTTCAGTAATCATCTTTTTTATTTCCGGGTCGCATCTGGAAGTATCGGTTTGTTTTATGGTGTCTATGCTGTCACCGGCAATCAGGGAAAGGGCATAAAAACGGTTATTAATCTGATGGGATAAGCCATCCGCCATAGTTCCTATTGTTGCCATCTTTTCTGCCTGGGCGATCTGCAACTGCATTTTTTTGGCATCTTCATAGAATTGGGCGTTTTCAATGGCTAAGGCTGCTTGATTTGCCAGTACCAGGAAAACATTGAGGTCTTCCGGTGTATATACTTGGCCGGAAAGTTTATTCCCTAAAACAATAAACCCCATAAAATTGTCTTCAAAGAAACTGGGGATGATAACCGAGGCATGCAGCATGCGCATATTTGCTTCTAGATACTGAAAAGTCGCATCAGGAGAATCCTGCATCTGGCGCTTTACTTCTTCATAAACCAAAGGCACGCGTTTTAAGACAATCCATGCAATTAAAGGGTTTTTGGCATCCAGCTTTAAAACTCCCTTGCTTCCCTTATCGCGGCTGACTACTAAGACGTATTCTCCTGCCTCTTCATTATAAAGATATACACCGGCATACTCTATTCTTACGGTCTTAGTGACGATATGGGTGATGAGATTAAGCAGGCGCCTTAAATTACGGATGCGGGTCATGCCAATAGATGCTTGCTTGAGTATATTCTGATAGCGTTTTTGCTCTCTCAGTAATTTTTCTTCTGCTTTGCTTTGGAGATATATATAAAGAAATGGCCCTGCGGTAGCTAATACCGCCATTAATCCTAAAGGCAATGCCCACCAGTTTTGGCTAAAATGTTCTATCAGCCATCCTTTAAGCCATAAAGCTAGAGCAAAAGGCGCCCCTAAGACTAAAGTATAAACCGCAATAAAAATTCCGGTGCGGGTAATAGCAACTCGGATATCCATGAAACTGTGTTTTACTATAGCATAGGAAAGAATCACGATAAAAAATATAACTGGAAGAGGGCTTATAGGGTAAAACGATATCCCTAAATCTGGGAGGTAATCTGCTGCTGAAAAAGAAACAATAAGCCACGCTAATAAAGAATACTTTATTTGAACTTTTCTAAGCGGCATCACCTCTTTTTTGAATTCGATAAGTTCCATAATTATACTTGATACCCAATAAAATAAATAAAAAAGAAAGAAAAATAAAGCAAAAATTCCCCCTAACTTAGTATGATATCCCCAAAAATATTTATAAGTCCCAGTAACTACCTTACCTTTAAGAATCGCTAATACAAGAATAAAACTACATATATAGCCTAAAAATATTAAATTTCGTTTTCTTTTTCTTAGAAATTTGGTTACAAAGTGATAACTTGCTGAGGGGATAAAGCTTACGCCTGCATAAGCAAATCTACACCAAAATAAAGCACCTTCTGGATTTGTACTCATATAAGAAAACGTGTACCCTAAATGCCAAATAACTGAAGTAAAGCATAGAAGAGTAAAAGAAAAATTAATAAGCGACCTCTTTGATTTTATTGCAAAAAATATTGTAAAGATTAATGAAAAAATTGCAGCGATAAATGTTGGGATAGCGTATGGGTTAAATTGATACATCTCTGTTAGTTTTTGGCAATAGATTATTTTTGGAATACCAATCAATAGTCAGTCTTAATCCTTCAAGTGGAGTTGGGTAGCTAAATAAATATCCACAAGATTTTAGTTTTTTATTCAAAAAACTTTGATTATAAAGAAAATAATCTAAAGATTCTGGAGAAATCTCTTTAAATGTTAACCTCCAAATAGGCAATCTACTGATGAATTTAAGTACATAGCGAGGTAAATTCACTAAAGGGGGTTTCACATTCAAACATTGGCACACGGTCTCTATTATTTCTCTACATGAATTAGGATGATCATCGCAAATATGATAAATCTCCCCGATATTATTTTTTAAATCTGCTAACTCTACCGTTGCGTTAACTACATCTTCTATATGAACTAAATGTATTTTATTTTCTTTTTTTCCTGGAAATACCCATAGTTTTCCTTTAGCGATCAAATTCAAAACATGATAAAATCCATAAGAGTTGTTGGGACCATATACAATAACTGGCCTGACAACAATAATTGGCAATTTGTGCTTCTTATAAAAATCTAATACAGTTTGCTCTGCCTTACTTTTTGACCATTCATACCAATTCTTAAATTTATTAGGATAGGATTCATCCTCTTTTATAAAGTTTCCTTCTTTTATTCCTACTACATAAGCAGTACTAAAATATATAATTTTTTTAATATTTTTTTTTCCTACACAAGCCTCAAGTAATTTCTTTGTGCCTAAAACGTTATTTTTAAATAAATCTTCTTTAGATGCTTCAACTTTAAAAAGTCCAGCCAAGTGAAATACATAGTCAGCTTTATCTAATAGGCCTGAGTAGGAAGCATTATCTAATAAATTTCCAAAAATAACTTGAACTTTTTTTTCTGGGAAATCATTTATTTTATTTTTTGATTCAGGCCTTACCAGAGCACTAACTAGATTATTTTGTACTAATTTAACCAGTAGTTTCTTACCAATAAACCCTGTTGCACCGGTAATAAAAATATTACAGTCTTTCATCTAAATATATAAATAAAAAATAAAATATTTTTTAGAAGAGTATTTTGTTATAATTCAGTCTTTATGTAGATATCAAATCCATTATTCTTAGCGAGCCTCCCTATGTTTTCTACCTTCTCTATCCCAATCCTATCGCCTATAGAATAGTTTATAAAGTTTCTTTCAAGTGTTAAGAGTATCGTTTCTGCAAGACAAGCGTAAATAATATCTTTCGGTTGACCTGTATCTATCCCAAAATTAACATCATAAGGTAGCTTAATCAATCCACCTTCAATAACAATAACATCTTTCCTGCTGCTGGCTTTTCCGTAAATATTTT
>MHGH01000022.1:11307-15728 GCA_001805465.1 Omnitrophica WOR_2 bacterium RBG_13_41_10
CGAGGCACCAATAACTGCAAGAGTTGAATTTTTCACCGTAATATTTTTTTTGTTTGAAATCTTCAGGATACTTTCAATGACTGCCCAAGCAGTGAGACTATTGCCAGATGTTACCGGGATTTTTAAGTTCTTAGCAATACTATATCCTTTATCTCCTACTATAGATGTATATCCACCTAAACCTATAATTTTTACACCTAATGTCTCAGCAATTTTACCCGCAGTAATAATTTTATCCAAAACAAATTCTTCGTCTAATTTAAGCATCTGATCAGGTAAAAGAGGGCACCCTATTAAATAGCCTCTAACTTCTTCTCCATTTTTTGAACGTATATTCTTCACTTCCGAAAGAATAAAAGGTTTAAAATATTTCATTGCCCATTTTATAAAAAAATTGGGCAAAACCCTTGCTTTAGGGCAAATATTTTTTAATTGCTGCATATCAGCAGGATGAACAATAAATCCAAATTTATCCATAACTAGTCAATTTTTAGCTTATATATTTTACATAGCGGTATGCTTCCATCATTGCTGAACACCCTTGACATCCGATACAGCCTGAACCCTTGCCAACTTCGGCTTTAAGATTGTGCTTCAATAAAATCTCACCGACTTTGATGTGAAAATCAATAAGCTCCCTTTCTTTTTCTATATAAGATGGGATAAATCTATCTCCTAGAAGCTGAGATCCCGGCCTTACTAATAAAACCATAATATTAACACCTAAATTTGCACACTCTTCAATCCCAGCTAATATTGTTTTAAAATCTTCACCGAAACCAAGAAGACAAGATGTTCCAACATTCCCTCTGCCAAAATACTTAACTGCTTCTTTCCACGCTTGAATATATTGTTTTTTTGATATCCTCGCTTTACCCGGACATATCTCTTTTCTGATCTTTTCATCAAATATTTCAAGAAAAATACCGACTGAGTCAGCAACACCAGAAAGGTCTTTAAAAAAATTTTGATCGAAAACAGGTTCAATTTGAACATGTATAGAAAGATTAGCAACTTCATGCATTTTTTTTATTAATGAAATTAACTCATAAGAAGCTTCCTGTGGATTTATTGGAGTTCCACTGGTAATTGTAATTGAGCGGACTTTGTTATATTTAACTGCGAGTTTCAAAGCTTCTATTAGGTGCTCTTGGGGTGGCACTTCAGGTAATTTCCAGATTTTTTTTCGGAGATTAATGGTACAATACTTGCACTGCTCACCGGTTTCATAATGAGCACACGCCCAAGACATATTAGTCGTATAAGTATTATAACAATGCATACCAAATAATGCACTTTTCTCAATTGGAGTCCCATCACCTAGCTTCATTTTGCTTGTTTTAGCTGGAGGAATTCCTTTAAGTATGATCCCATGTTCCGTAATTAAAGTATGTGGATTATTTTTACTACGCTTTGTAGAAATGGCATATTTAGCTAAATAATGATTTTTAGGATATATAGGAAGACTTATCATACTAACAGAGGGTTCGTTTTCGCTATAGCAAATATAATATCTTCTTCCTTGCGGACCAGCACCACCATAAAATGACTGAAGGTGCCTAACAGGCATCCACCATTTTCTTGGTGGTACAACTATGCCACGAGAAAGTAATAAGACTCGATCCTCGAGTATTTTGCGTAGTTGATTAGGAGTATTATCTTTTATTTCTTTTTCTCTAGTCGTTTGTTTATCTTCTTCCATGTTTTTCCCATAGATCTTTTTTATTTACCGCCATAATAATACTCTTTTTTTTCTTTGCTTTGGGCGTTGTTTTTTATCTTTAATATATCTTCCACCGATATTGCCCTTTCGTGGCTGGTGAGGCCGGCGATATTTATATCTTTGCGTAAATACAGACTTGCTTCATAAATGAATATATATCCTGTATATCTTGGTTTAAGATATTATATACTTTATCTAAGTCAAGTGTTCCATATTCATGGATAATAATATTTCTAAATCCCACCATCTCTTTTAATCTATTACTTAGTTCCTCTGAAATTATTTCATGTTCCATGAGGATTTCGAATAAACCCGCCAAAGTATCGGGTACTGGCCAGCTCTGGTCTGAAATTATGTGGCTGGCTATATCAATGCAGCCCTGTATAGATAATTGCAGGTTATGTATAATTATGTCCTGTGCGTCTTTATTTTTTTTGAGTTCATTTAAGGTTATATTCTGTTTTTCTTTTAAACGTTGGAGATTGCTTTCAATATGGCCAATCTTAGCTTTAATGATATTCTGGTTTACCATTATTATGGGCCCTCCTTAATTTTAGATAATATTCCGTTCTCAATCCTATTTTTTATAGGTAAAAAGTCCAAATATTGCATTATGGCTATGGCTTCAAAGTTATGTTCATTTCTATTTGGCCTTTCATATATTTTTATGCCTTCTTTTAAAATATGATATTTTAAGAACAATGATGCCCGGTTCAAAATAATAATATCTACTTCTTTATTCAAGGCCTCGCTTAAATTAGTCATAATCGCGATTTGCTTATCTGTGTAATCTACTTTTGCGGCGTTAGCATCAAATAATATCGCTATATCGATATCGCTATATTTGTTCGCCTTATCCTTACTCTCTGAACCAAAAAGATAGGCTACTAAAATATCATGCTCATTTTTAAGAATATTATTTATTAAGCCAATTTTTACTTTTTCCATTTTATCTTATATTTATTAGTATAAATGGGGTCGGATTTATTTTTCATTAAAATAGTTCTGACCCCATTTTCTTATCATAAACTTCCTTGCGATGGCCTATCTTTAATATGATAATTTCTCGACCGCTAATCCTATAAATAACCCGATAATCCCCCACCCGTAATTTACGGTGCCCTTTCAGGCTTTGCCTTAGCGGCTCGCCAAAAAGGGCAGGTTCAAATAATAACCGTTCTTCTATAGCTTTACGTATAGTTTCTTTTATGTTCTTAGGAATTCTAGGCAAGTCGTATTTTAATATATCAGGATGATATATTAGTTTATAGGCCATTATTGTTTAGCCCAGACCTGTTTGTGGCTTAATGCTGTTTTCTTATTAAAAGCGGCTTCTCTTTTATTAGCTTCTTTAGCCCAGTAGGCATCCTCACAGTATTCTAGCGCTTCGCGGATTAAGTCTCTTGCCTTTAGGGATAAGGATGTCCCATCTCTTTTAGCAAGGTTTCGCACAGCTGTATAAAGCGATGGTTCCAGGACTACATTTAAACGCGGATTCTTAGTAGACATTTTTTCACCTCCGCTACAAGTGTATCACTTATGATGAACTTTGTCAAGAGAAATTAAATAGCTTCCTTTTCCTTTTAATTTTGCTGTTATTCTTTATCTTCAATATCTCTTCTATAGATATTGCCCTTTCGTGGCTGGTGGCTTTGTTTTATTTAATGTTTATTTTTTCTTTTATTGCTAACTTTAGCACCTTGAAATTATTCTCTATATAATACGGCCTTTGTTCTTTTTCTAACAAAGAGCATAATTTGACCCGGTAATCCCTCTTTGTCAAAGCATCTATGCCTATAAGAAGCTTTTTTAGCTTTTGCGCGGGCGCATTAAGGCCGGTACCCTTTTTTAGTAAAAATTCGAGGTCAAATACATCCCGTATTTCTTTTCTTGTCAAAAAAGCTTCAATTTTAGCATCCATCATATCCTGTAAAGAAACCACTCTTAAAAGCACCTGCGTATTGGAATGTTTGCTGTAGGCAATGGCCGTATCAGGGGTTATTTTTTTGACTTCCTTCCTCACTTCTATTTTTAGGCTGCGCGGATAAATGCCGGATTTAATTTCAAAAAGCAAGGTATGAAATTTGTTCGCGTGGTCTTTTAAAGCATAAGATTCCGTAAGGCACTCTTTTAAATCGCGAAATAACTTTTTAAAATTAAGGTTTTCTACTACCCAAAAATCCAAATCTACGGAAAACCTGCTTAAGCCAAAACATAACCTAAGCATTGTCCCGCCGCCAAAAACAAAACGGGTAAGCAGCTTTGAGCTGTTTAACTTATCCAAAACCTCCAATTCAAATTGCTCTAATTTTATTAAATCCTGCATAATTTTTTGGCCAAAGAATTAGTTTTTTCGGGGAATATTCTTAATATTTTCTTTAAATTTCCTTTATCTAATTTGGTTAGATCTATGGAATTCAAGTCAAATTTATATTTACCTAAGGAAAATAAATATACCGTGTCAACAAAGGCCTTTTCTTTCGTGGCGATAAAAAGGTTGTTTTTCCTGTTAAATCCAAAATAATACTGCTTTTTTAATTTATAGTAATTAAATACCGGGCCCTTTATTTCAATTTTTGCCGAACGCTTTAAAGCCGCGCTTTCAAAGTAATCCTGCTGAACCTGGGTAGTCAGTTCATAAAAAGAAAGGGCTGTCATAAAAGAAATATAGGACGGGACCTGTATCAGGTTAGCTGTT
>MHGH01000022.1:15766-31804 GCA_001805465.1 Omnitrophica WOR_2 bacterium RBG_13_41_10
ACTAAGTGTATAAAAATTCCTTTTTAGCCTGACAAAATAGCCGTTTTTCACGTAACGGCTGCATAAAACCCGCGCGGAACTGCGTTTTATTTTCAGGATATCTTGCAGGTCCTTTAGCTCAAAAAATACCTTTTGGCGTAATTTACGTAATTTGGCGTAGTTCATTTAAATACAGTTAATTAACACTTATGTTAATTATATGTATTTACTAAAAATTGTCAATATTTTTCTTTTATATTAAGAAAAATTTCCTTTTTCTTTTACTTTGGGCGCTATTTTTTATTTTTAAAATTTCCTCAAGAGACATTGCTCTTTCTCTGCTGGTGAGGCCGGCGATTTCAAAGCCGTGCTTTGCTGCCAAATGCATAATTTCGCGCACCTTATAGATATCCGGGTCTTTGCCCAGAGAATAATTTTCGTATTTTCTATCCAAAGCCAGAATCATTGGCTCGGCCATACAGGGAAAGCACAGGCCTTCCGGCAGGCCAAAGTCAAAATTAAATTTTACGCTTACCCCGGGCGGCCTGATAGTTACTCCGTCGATGACTAAGATATCGTCGCGTATTTGGGCAGATATTTTCCTGGGATAAGATGAGTCAAAAACTATTGCACCCGGCCTAAGCTTGGTTAAATCAAAATCAGAAGGTAGCCGGTTAGTTGCCACTATTACAATCCCGGTTTTATTAAGAATAGGAGCCAGGCCTTGGACAATATGCAGTTTTTTACGTTTTTCCTTAGGCAGCTCTGAAAAGAAAAGCTGAAATTTTTCTTTATTATGCACCGTGACATAGATATTACGCACAAAATGGGATAAAATCTCAAAGCAGTATTTGCCTATGCTGGAAGTTATCCCTAAAATAAGCACATCAGTGCGCCTTAAATCCATCTCCATAATATCCACTGCCCTAAGAATAGATTCGGGTATGGTGGCGAGGGTATAATTTGAGCCTGTGGTTAAAGGCACATTAACTAATTTTGTCATTTCTAGGCCTTTATTACCGCTAAAAGCAGTGTAAGCAGTGAGGCCGATTATTTTCGGGTTTAAGCTGTGCGCTAATTTTAGGGTTTCTATAACCGCCTTCATTACTTTAGTTGGGCTTAAAGAAGCCATCTGGTCAAGCAATAACGGGCACATTACCAGAGTGCCTCGAGCGGTCCTGCCTAAAGGAGAATACAGGCCTTGCACTTCCGCAGCTTTAAAGGGAGACATCCATTCCAATAACTTACGCACTAAAGCTATGGGCTTGCGTTTCATTCCCGGCTCGTATTTATGCAGGAGCTCTTCGCTGGTAGGATGAATTATTAAGGCATAATCATACATTGCTTTTTTCCAATTCTTTACGGATTGCCTGGATCATTCCCCGTAAGCTGCGCTGGGCTTTATTTTCCAAGGCCTTGCCTACATGTTTTTCTAATACCGGTATCCCCCAGTCAAATTCTACTCTGATGCTTAGTTCTGTGCCGTCGGCTGCACTTTTCACAGACCAGAGGCCCTGATAAGCCTTGTAATAACCTTCTACCATATTGAACTTGACCTGGAAATTGTCATCATCAAAAACATCTTCTTCCTTCCAACTTACCGGAGCACCGTCTATCTCGGTTTCCCATGAAGTAATAATCCTGTTTTCGTTTAGGCGCTTGATCACATTCAGGCTTTTTATATCGCGCATAAACCGGGGAAAACTTTCCATGTTCTTGATGGCTTCATAAACTTCAAGCCTGGGCTTTTTTATTTTTATTGTAGCTTCAATTATCGGCATATTTGTTAATCCTTAGGAAGTCGCGCCTAAAACCGATTTTCTGCGTTCTCTGCCTTGGCTGTTATAAACTAGCTTATCCTTAATCCACTTATCAATGTATTTTTTGTGAAATCTCCAGTCCGTGCCAATCTTAAATGCCGGGATCTTTCCGTCGCGGGCATACCTGTGTACGGTAAGCGGATGCAGCTTAAGGTAATCAGCAACCTCTTTGGCAGTCATGATTTCTTTGTCTTTGGCTAGCATACTAGCACTCCTTTTTATCATATCTACGATAATCAGGTATATACTAATAGAACCAAGCGATATTGTCAAGAAATTAAAAATTCTCTGTTAGAAAACCTTGTTCTTTGCGTCTATTATAATTAGCAAGGGATGAGTCTTTAAATTTTATCTTGACAATACAAGTTATATCTTGTATAATTTAAATGGAAAAACGTATATTCGATACTTATTATTATATCGATGAACAAGGTTATAGCCCTGTCAAAGAATTTATTTTTAGGCTAAATAAAAAAGAAAAAGCCAAAATTAAGGCTTATATTAATGAATTAAGAATGCTGGGGCATAACTTACGTAGGCCAATGGCAGATTATTTGGGAGAGGGGATTTATGAACTTAGGCCAAAACATAACAGGGTTTTCTATTTCTTTTATTTAAGAACCGGCATTGTATTCGTTCACGCTATTCATAAGAAGACAAAAAAGATTCCACCAAGCGATATACAGATATGTTTAAAAAGAAAAAATCAAATTGAGTTAGAAGAAAAATATATTGAAAAAACAGAACTGGAGGTGAAATATGGCAAAAATTAAATTAGAAAATACAGATATATATTTAAACGAATTATTAAAAGATGAAAAGTTCAGGAGGCTTTATGAGATTGAGTGCGCAAAGGTGGCTTTAGCGCAAAAAATAGCTGAACTCAGGGAAGATGAAAATTTGACTCAAGCTGAGCTGGCAAAAAGGCTGGGTGTTTCGCAGCAATTTGTTTCTCAGATTGAAACTGGAGACGAGAAAAACTTAACTCTTGAGACTTTAATTAAAATTGCTAGATCCTTAGGGAAAGGAATTACTATTTCTTTTACTAAGCTTTCAAAGCAGCATCAGTTTTCCCTCAAAGTAACGTAAAAATTTAAATAATTCTGACCCCGTTTTTACGTCTCCTTCTATTCTATTATAGCCAGGACTTCGCCGATATTGACGAGGTTACCTTCCTGAACGAGGATTTCAGAGAGTGTGCCTGAAGCAGGGCTGGGCAGGTTAAAGGTGGCTTTGTCAGTGGTTAATTCTATCAGGTCATCTTTTTCATTTACCTTATCGCCAACCTTAAAATACCAATATGAAACCGTGGCTTTATCAATTCCTTCACCTAATGGCGGCAATTGTACTTTGGTCATTGATTTTCCTCCCTATAGAAAAAATATTTTCAAATTTATTTACTAAATTTTGTTTTACGCTTTCTATATCAATATTTTCTTCTAATAATGATTCTAAAGAAACCATTTCTATATCCATCCCGCAAGGCCTGATCAGTTTAAAATTATCTAAATCATTTTGCTTGATGTTTATGCTTAGGCCGTGAAAGGTAATCCAGTTCCTTACGGCAATACCTATAGAGGCAATTTTTTGTTGGCCTATCCAGACCCCGGTTTTACCTTTGTAGGTTAGCCCTTGAATGCCAAAATCCGCCAAGAAATCCAGAATCACCCTTTCCAACTGCCTGAGAAACCAATGAATATCTTTTTTAAAATAGTTCAGGTTAAAAATCGGATATGCCGTTAATTGGCCGGGGCCGTGATAAGTAACACTTCCTCCCCGTTCTATCGGATATACAGGCAATCTATTATCAGATAAAATATCTCCATTTTTGGTTAATCTGCCTGATGTGATTACCGGATAATGCCGGCAAATAACTAAGCCTGCCGGAATATAATTAATTCTGACCCCATTAAATATTTCTTTTTGAAAATCCCAGGCAGGTTTAAAATCGGTTAACCCTAAATCAAATAGCTTAAATTCCATCTTCTTTTTTTAAGGCTTGGTGGATTGATTCAGACAAGGTAGGATGGGCAAAAATTGTATTTCGGATTTGCCAGGCCTTAAGCTGGTTAGAAATAGCCACTGTAAGTATGGCGATTAATTCTGTGGCGCCCGGGCCAATTATAGCAGCCCCCAAGATTTCGTCACTTTTCTTATCGGAAATGACCTTAATAAATCCTTCGCTTTCCTCTAAAATACGGCCCATTCCTAAACCCAAAAAGTCAAATTTATAAACATTAATTTCTTCGGGATTTAGCTCTTCTTCTTTTAAGCCCACTGTAGCAATCTGCGGCTCGGTAAAAATGCAATTGGGGACGTTGGTATTTTTGGCTTCTTGCATGTTTTCAGGATGCGCAATATTTCCCGCTGCTATTTCACCCTGATAGCTAGCAAAATGCGCCAGCATAATCTGGCCGGTAGAATCACCCGCAGCAAAAATATTAGGAATATTAGTTTTTAGATATTTATCGACGATGATTTTACCTCTTCCTAAATTGACCCCTATTTTTTCTAAGCCTATGGCCGATGTACACGCAGATCTTCCTACACAAACCAGTACTGTATCGTAATCTTGTAGATTAAAAGTTTTAGCATCAGTATTAGTATTTACCTTAATCATTCGTTTCTTAAAAATTGTTTCTATTTTTTTAGCTACCTCTTTATCTATGCCCGGTAAAAGCTGCGGCATCATTTCTACGATTGTAACTTCGCTTCCTAGGCTTGAAAATAGGCTGGCGAACTCACAACCGATTACCCCGCCTCCGATAATCAAAAGCTTTTTGGGAATTTCTTTTAAGCCTAACGCATCATCGCTAGAGATTATTTTCTTTGCGTCAAAAGGAATACTTTTTAACTCTTGGGGCCTTGAGCCGGTAGCAATAAGAATGAACTTTGTTTTAAGGGTTTTATCTGCGGCCCTTACTTCTTGATGAGAGATAATTTGCCCTTCGGCATTAATAAAATCAATCCCGCCAAGCATAAACTGCATGCTATCTTTAAGTTGCTGGACAATCTTATCTTTTCTCTCTTGAATTTTAAGGAAATTTACCTGCGGATTTAGGGTTTCTACTCCAAAAGTACCAGCCTTTTTACAGAGGGAATATATTTTTGCGGATTGTATTAAAGATTTGGTGGGAATGCATCCTTTGTTAAGGCAGGTGCCGCCAAGCTCTGCTTTATCGATAAGAGCAACCTTTAGGCCCAGGCCTTTAGCCTTTATTGCAGCATTAAATCCTGCCCAGCCAGCGCCAATTACTACTAAATCGTAATCCATTATAGGGCGGTTAAATTATTTTTTAGATTAGATGCGGTTTTTAAAAAAAGAGCCTTCTCTTCTGAATTTAAATCTAATTCTATGATTCTCTCAATACCGTTTTTGCCTATTTCACAAGGAACACCGACACAGATATCTTTGAGGCCGTATTCACCGTTTAAATAAGCACAGACTGCTATAGTGCGCTTTTTATCTTTTACGATTGAGCTTACTACTTCAGTAATAGCAGCTGAAGGAGCAAAATAGGCGCTACCGCTACCTAACAAAGAAACTACCTCTGCTCCGCGCTCTATGGTCTTTTGAGCTAATTCCTGAATTTTTTGGCTGTTGATGAGTTTAGTTAAGGGTTCATTCTTTACTTTAGTAAATCGCGCTAGAGGTAACATTCCTTCGCCATGAGGCCCGATAACACAGGCCTCTATTTCTGTCGGCGAAACTTTTAATTCTTGGGCAATAAGATTAGCAAAACGTGAGGCATCAAGATTTGCCCCTACGCCAAATACTTTTTTGGGGTTAAATTGCAGGTTTTTTAAGGCCAGGTAAGTTATTAAGTCTAAAGGGTTAGTTACCACCAAGACTATTGCCTCAGGGGCTAATCTTTTAATCTCTAAGCAGATGCATTTGGTAATCTCGGCATTCTTTTTTAAAAGCTCTTCGCGGGTCATCCCGGGCTTACGCGCCAGACCCGCCGTTACTATAATAATCCCTGAACCTTTTATATTTGTAAAATCTTCCGTACCTTTGATTTTATAATCCAAGTTTAGCGCAGCACGGGCATCCTCTAAGTCCAGGGCTTTTCCACAAGCTAATCCCTTGGCTATGTCTATTAAAACAATCTCGTCTAAGTTATCCTGAGCGAGGCGCATGGCGGTTAACCCGCCCACATTTCCCGCACCGATTAGAGAAATTTTCATTTTAATTTTTTGATAATGGCATCTGCCATTTCTTTGGTCCCGACGCTGGTAGGGTCATCGCGGTAAGGCTTTAAATCATAGGTCACGGATTCACCGATAGCCAAAACTTCCTTTACTGCGTTTTCTAATCTATCGGCGGCTGTCTTCTCCTTAATATATCTCAGCATAAGGACGCTAGAAAGGATTTCTGCGGTAGGGTTGGTTTTATTTAATCCCGTATATTTGGGGGCTGCTCCGTGTACCGGCTCAAATACCGCAATACTATCGCCGATATTAGCACCCGGCGCCACCCCTAAACCACCGACTAAACCAGCGCATAAATCAGAAATTATGTCTCCGTAGAGATTAGGTAGGACTAAAAGATCAAAATTTTGCGGGACCTTTACTAACTGCATAGAGAGGTTATCTACGATTGCCTCTTGGAAATCTATTTTTCCCATATATTTAGCAGCCACTTCCCGCGCAGTTTTCAGGAATAGCCCGTCGGTAAATTTCATAATATTTGCCTTATGCACGGCAGTAACTTTTTTTCTTCCGTGCTCTAGGGCATATTCAAAGGCAAATCTCACTATTCTTTCGCTTGCCGATTTAGAAATCGGCTTGATAGAAATGCCTGAATCAGGACGGATCTTTTTCTTGGAATATTTTTCTATCTTCTCAATCAGGCTGGTGGTTTCTTTTTGCCCGGCTTCAAATTCAATACCGGCATATAAATCTTCGGTGTTCTCCCGCACTATTACTATGTCTATATTTTTATAGGGGCTGTTTATGCCGGGATATGATTTCGCCGGCCGCACGCAAGCGTATAAATCCAAAGCCTGCCGGATTGCCACATTTACCGAGCGAAAACCTTCTCCGATAGGGGTAATAATCGGGCCCTTTAAAGCTACTTTATTTCTTCTAATGGAATCAAGGGTTTGTTCTGGAAGGATATTGCCGAATTTTTCCTGCGCGCGCTGCCCGGCTAAGGCCTCTTCCCACTCAATTTCTACGCCGGTTGCCTTAATGCATCTTTGGGCTGCAGCTACTACTTCCGGCCCAATCCCGTCGCCTGGTATCAAAGTAATTTTATGTTTCATTAAATTTTAAGTTCTCCGTATTTCTTATAATAATTCACAATCCCGCCTGCTTTTAATAATTCCTGCATAAAACCGGTTACAGGCTTACTGCTTAATTCTATGCCCTGGCTTAGATCCGTCATCCTTCCTTTATCTAAATCTATTCTCACAGAATCTCCTTCTTTGATTTTATCGGTATCTGCCTCAATCAAGGGCAGGCCGATATTAAAGCTATTACGGTAAAATATGCGGGCAAAACTTTTAGCTACAATAGCTATAATTCCGCTTTCTTTGATTACCAAAGGGGCTTGTTCCCGCGAGGAGCCCATACCGAAATTGCTCCCGGCGACGAGGATAGATTTACCCGGAGTTATTTTCTTGGGGAATTCCGGGTCAATATCCTCCATAATATGCTTAGCGAGTTCTTTTATGTCAGTAATAGAGAATTTATACCGTCCGGAAATAATAAAATCCGTATTGATGTTGTCCCCTAATTTTATTGCCAGGCCTGCTATCTTCATTATAATTGCTTAAATTCTTCAGGGTTCTTGACTTTAGACATAGCTACATCCAAATTAATCATCCCCTGTTTAAAAAGCTCCTTTAAGGACTTATCCATGGTTTTCATGCCGTATTGGCTGCCGGTCTGCATTAATGTAGGAATTTGCTCAATTTCCTGCTCGCGGATGAGGTTTTTGATGCCTGCGGTAGCCACCATAACTTCTGTAGCGCAAACCCGGCCTTTTCCCGAAGCATTAGGAAGCAATAACTGTGAAACCACCCCCTGTAAACAGTCAGCTAACTGTAATTTTACCTGTTGCTGTTGATGCGGGGGAAAGACGTCAATAATTCTTTCAATGGTTTGCGGCGCATCCGGAGTATGCAAGGTTGCTAAAACTAAGTGGCCGGTTTCCGCAGCAGTAATAGTGGTAGAAATGGTCTCTAGGTCGCGCATTTCACCGACGACAATAACATTAGGGTCTTGTCTTAAGGCATGGCGTAAGGCTTCGGCAAAAGAATGGGTATCGGCATATACCTCTCTTTGTTTAATCACGCTTTTTTTATTTGTGTGTATAAACTCAATAGGGTCTTCAATACAGACCATCAGGCACTCTCTCTCGTTGTTAATTAAGTCTATCATAGCGGCCAGGGTGGTAGTTTTACCTACTCCTGTAGGCCCGGTTACCAAAACTAACCCATTAGATTTACGGGCAAGGTCTGTGAGTATCTGCGGTAACCCTAATTCTTCAAGGGTAGGTATAGCTAAAGGGACGCGGCGTAAGGCAGCTTCTACCGAACCTTTCTGCATGTGGATATTTACGCGGAACCTATCTATACCGGGAAGGGCCAGAGAAAAATCTAGCTCCAGGTCCTGCTCGAATTTTTCTTTCTGGGGATTAGTAAGCAGGCTATAAATCATTTTCTTCAGCTCTGCCTTATCTAACCTTGCATCATCTGTACGTGTCAATTTGCCGTCGATACGGATAATCGGCGGCTCATTTTCTGTAAGGTGTAAATCCGATGCCTTCTCTTTGATACATAATAAAAGCAAGTCTTGTATTAACATGGTTTCCCTCCGGATTATAGATAGTTTCTGGGATCAGTGATTTTTCCTGTAATGCTGGATGCCGCTACGGTTGCCGGCGAAGCCAAATAAATAAAGGCATTAGGATTACCCATCCTGCCTTTAAAATTCCGGTTAGCCGTAGATATAACTGTTTCCCCGTCGGCAGGTATACCGTTATGTGTTCCGACGCAGGGCCCGCACCCCGGAGCAACTATTACTGCCCCGGCTTTGACAAATATACCAATGATGCCTTCTGATAGGGCCTCTAGGTATATATCTCTTGAGCTGGGAGCAATAATAAATTTTACTTCTGAGTTTACTTTTTTTGATTTTAATATGGAAGCCGCGATTTTTAAATCTGCCAACCTGCCATTGGTGCAAGTGCCTAAAAAAGCCTCATTTATTTTAATATCTTTTAGTTCATCGACTGTTTTAGTGTTATCTACTGTGTGCGGGCAGGAAACCGTTGGCTTGAGTTTAGATATGTCATATTCTAAAACCGATTGATATCGCGCTTCTTTGTCCGCGGATACCGCGGATATTTTTTTATTTTTTGCTACTCTTGGGGAGAGCCAGGAAAAAGTTTTTTTATCCTGCGGCATAAAACCTGCCTTTGCCCCCATCTCCACTATCATATTACAGACGGTAAATCGCCCGTCCATATCTAGGGCATCTATTACAGGGCCGGAAAATTCCACGGCCTTATAGGTTGCGCCGTCGGATTTTATCTTGCCGATAATATGCAGTATTATATCTTTGGCGTAAATGCCTTTAGGGACTTTTCCCTTAATTACTATTTTAACCGATTCCGGCACTTTAAACCAGTTTTTTCCTGTAGCTAAAGTTATGGCCAAGTCTGTGGAGCCGACACCGGTAGAAAATGCCCCTAACGCTCCGTATGTGCAGGTATGCGAATCCGCCCCTAAAACTAAATCTCCGGGGAGGATTTGACCGGATTCTGGTATGACTTGATGGCAGACCCCGCAACCTATATCGCTAAAATCTGTCTGATATTCTTTTTGGAAAGAGCGCATTTTCTGGTGTACGCGCGACACCCCTTCATTAGGAGAGGGCGCGCTATGGTCTATCACCATACAGAACCTGGTATTTAATTTATTTACCCCCAGCTCTTTTATCCTGTCGATGATAATAGAAGAAGTTCCGTCCTGGCCAAAAGCAAAATCTACTTTGCAGACAGCAAAATCTCCGGCTTCCAAAGAGCGGCCGGCATGAGCGGATAGTATTTTTTCGGCTATGGTTTGAGGCATTAGAGGTTTTTTATCCAGTTGTTTATTCTGTCTAGGCCTTTTTCTATTTGTTCGATACCGGTAGCAAAACTGATGCGTATATAGTCGTCCCTGCCGAATGATTCTCCCGGGATTAATGCTACCATGGCCTCATCCAGCAGGCGGCTGGCAAAAGTAATAGAATCCAGCTGGGTTTTAGAAATATCGCAAAATATATAAAATGCGCCCTGCGGCACGATAAACTTAAGCTCCTTAATGTTTTCTAGTTTCTTAATAGCTAAGTCTCTCCTCTTCTGGAATTCACGGCGCATATTTTCGCTAAATTCATCGCCTGCATTCAAGGCAGCCAATGCTGCCTTTTGGCTAATAGAGGAAGGGCAAGAAGTAGTATGGTCCTGTAATTTGGAGATAGCTTCTACTATATCTGGTGGGCCGGCCAGGTACCCAACTCGCCAGCCGGTCATAGAGAAAGCCTTGGAAAGGCCGTTAACTGTAAGCGTCAGGTTATAAATATCTTTATTAAGCCCGGCTATAGATATATGTTTTATATTGTCATAGATAAGTTTTTCATAAATTTCATCGCTGATCAGGAAAATTTTATGCGCCAGGCATATTTTAGCTATAGCTTCCAGTTCCTTACGGTTATATACCGAACCGGTGGGATTGGCTGGGCTGTTTAAAATCAGTATTTTAGTGTTTGCGCTTATCTGCCTTTCCAGATCTTCAACAGTAAGCTTAAAATTATTTTCCGGGGATGTTTTTATAAAAAAGGGTTTTGCCTCTGCAAGGGTTACCATTTCCGGATAGCTTACCCAATAAGGGCTAGGGATTAATACCTCATCTTGGCTATCGGCCAATGTAAAAATAGCATTAAATATGCTGTGTTTTGCTCCGCAGGAAACTACTATTTGGTTTGGTTGATAAACCAGCCCGTTTTCTTTTTTTAATTTTTCGCAGATACTTTGTTTTAATTCGGGGATACCGGTGGTAGGGGTATATTTAGTGAAGCCGCTCTTTATGGCATCTATTGCTGCAGCTTTAATAAAATCCGGGGTATCAAAGTCGGGTTCTCCTGCGGCAAAATTTACGATATCCCGGCCTTCTGATTTTAACTTTTTTGCTTTGGAGGTTATAGCGAGGGTAGAGGAAGGATTTACTTTTTTAAGACGCCCGGTTAACCGCCTGTCTATGCGCATTTGGTTTTATAGCGAATCTCTTTCTTTTTTAAATATCCCTCTTAGGCCTCCTAAGAATTTCTTGGAAGGTTTTTGCGCAGTGCTGGGTTTCTCTTGAACACCTATGCCAGTTTTGGCCTTTTTTTGCTCAGCGACGGGTTTTTCTTTTTTTATTTCTGCCTCAGGCACCACTTCTCCTTCGATCTGTGGTTCCTTCTTTTTCTTAGGGGACTTCTTTATTTTTTTCTGAATTTCCGTCAACTCAAATATAACCATCAGGGCATTGTCGCCTCTTCTTGAGCCTAAGTTCATAATCCTGGTATAGCCGCTGTTTTTATGTTTAAAACGCGCTCCGATATCCTTAAAAAGTAAAGATACTAATTGATGGTCGCAAAGTATTTCATAGGCCTGCCTCCTTGAAAAAAGCGTATCGGATTTTGTCAAGGATATAAGCCTTTCTACTAAAGGCTGGGCAGCGCGGGCCTTGGCTTTAGTAGTTTTTATGCTCTGGTATTTGATGATACTCCTGGCCAGGCTTGTTAAAGTAGCCTTTCTCCAGCTGGTAAAACGATTTAAGCGGTGCCTTGCTTTTCTATGCCTCATCTTAAAATTATCCTTTAAATTTTTTGCTGTCTATTTGCATTCCTAAAGATAAACCCATTCCCGCTAAGAGCTCTTTTATTTCAGTTAATGATTTCTTGCCGAAATTTTTCAATCCCAGCATATCATCTTCGCCGTGTTTTACCAGGTCAGCAATAGTTTTTACATTGGCCTCTCTTAAACAGTTAGAGCTTCTTACAGACAGTTCCAGTTCCGATATGGGAAGTTTTAATTTCTCGTATAGCGCTATCTCTTCTTTGGTCATTTCCGGCTCTTCTTCAATTTCATCTTCCGGCAATTGGCCAAACCCGACAAAAATATCCATATGCCTCTGCAAGATATTGGAGGCATAAAGCAAGGCATCTTTAGGATTAATAGCGCCGTTAGTCCATATCTCTAAAATCAGTTTATCATAATCCGTTTTTTGCCCTACACGCGTATTTTCCACTACAAAATTCACCTTTTTTACCGGGGTAAATACCGTATCAATAGGCACCAATCCGATTGTTTTTTCCGGCTTTTTATTCAGCTCTGCGGGTACATAGCCCCTGCCTTTAGCCACTTCCATCTCCATGCGGAATTTTGTCTCTTTAGTTAAAGTAGCTATGTGCAGGTCAGGATTGATTATTTCTATGGTATCATCCGTCTGGATATCCTTGGCCTTAATCTCGCCTTTTGAATTTTTGCTGATAGAGATTGTTTTTGGTATTTTGGAATGCGAATTTAATACCAGGCTTTTTATATTCAGGATTATCTCCGGCACATCTTCTAATACCCCCGGTATGGTGGAAAATTCATGTTGTACCCCGTCAATTTTAATAGAGGTAACGGCGCTACCTTCAATAGAAGACAATAAAACCCGCCTTAAAGAATTACCCAGCGTAATTCCGTAACCCCTTTCAAAAGGGGCAGCTATAAATCTCCCGTAGGTATTTGTATAGGTAGACTCGTCGCATTCTAATCGTTTTGGTAACTGGAAATCTCTCCACTTTATACCCATTCGCTTCCTCCCTTAATTTATAGAGAATGAAAAAATAACTTTTTAAGAATTATTTGGAATATAACTCTACGATCAATTGTTCCTGAATGGTAGCGGGGATATCTTCTTTCTCAGGGAGCCTGGTAATTTTGGCTTTTAAACCCTGGGCATCTATTTCTAACCACGAAGGAACAGTCCTGTCTTTAGAAAACTCAATATTTTCTTTAACTTTTTTCTGGCATCTTTCTTTGGTTGCAACCTGAATAAGGTCTTCTTTTTTCACAAGAAAAGATGGTATGTTCACGCGCCTTGAATTTACATAGATAAAATTATGCCTGACCAGTTGCCTGCCTTGAGGCCGGGAAGCCGCAAACCCCAGGCGGAATATTACGTTATCCAGCCTTCTTTCCAGAAGCTGTAACAAAACCCTTCCGGTAACCCCTTTGGTTTTGGAGGCAATTTTAAAATACCTGCGGAACTGCCTCTCTAAGACGCCGTAAGTCCTTTTTACTTTTTGTTTTTCTCTTAGCTGCGAACCGTAGTTAGAAAGCTTGGGCTTGCCTTTCTGGCCGTGTTGGCCCGGCGCAAAACTCCTTTTAGCAAAAGTGCATTTAGGGGTATTGCATTTAGGCCCTTTTAAAAATAATTTTTCTCCTTCGCGCCTGCATAACCTGCAAACTGCGTTTATATATCGAGCCATCTATTAAACTCTCCTTTTCTTTTTAGGACGGCATCCGTTATGCGGGGTAGGAGTGACATCCTTAATAGAGATGACGTTTATTCCGGCTGCCTGCAAGGCCCTGATTGCTGATTCTCTTCCGGCACCCGGCCCTTTTACTAAAACTTCCACTTCTTTTATTCCGATTTCTTTGGCTTTTTTTGCCGCATCAGTAGCCGCAATTTGGGCTGCAAAGGGGGTGGATTTTTTTGCGCCGCTAAAACCTACCACGCCCGCGGAAGAACAAGCCAGGGTATTACCTTGTTTATCGGTTATCGCTATAATAGTATTATTAAAACTTGCCTGGATGTGGACAATCCCTGAAGTTACTCCTTTGGCAATTTTTTTCTTTTTTGCTTTCTCTGTAGTAGCCATTAAGTACTGCCTCCCTTATTTAGGCTTAGCTGCCGCCGGGCCAGCAGCAGCGGGTCTCTTTGCCGCCGTTGCCTCCGGTTTCTTCACCACTGCCAATCCGCCCTTGCGCTTGCCTTTTCTAGTCCTGGCATTAGTACGGGTGCGCTGTCCGCGTACCGGAAGGCCTCTTTTATGGCGTAGCCCCCGGTAAGTACCGATATCGATTAATCTTTTGATGTTTTGGGAGATTTCCCGTCGTAAATCCCCTTCCACTTTATAGCCGCTTTTCTGTATAGTATTAGTAATATGTAAAACTTCTTCCTCGGATAA
Source organism: Omnitrophica WOR_2 bacterium RBG_13_41_10 (assembly GCA_001805465.1). Taxonomy (GTDB): domain Bacteria; phylum Omnitrophota; class Gorgyraeia; order Gygaellales; family Profunditerraquicolaceae; genus RBG-13-41-10. The sequence goes on from MHGH01000022.1 coordinate 29,782, forward strand.
ATCCTTGGCCCTTTTATTGGGATCAACACCGGCCTCTTTAAGGATTTTATTAGATAAAACCCTGCCTAGACCATAGATGTAAGTTAAAGAAATCTCTATACGCTTTTCTTTAGGAATATCTATACCTAAAATTCTCGGCATTATTCTCTCCTCTTTCTATAGCTCTGTACCCTGTACTCTGTACACGGTACAATACACTATCCCTGTCTCTGCTTATGCTTGGGATTAACGCAAATAACCCGCACAATGCCTTTACGTTTGATAACTTTACATCTCTCGCAGATTTTTCTTACAGAAGCTTTTACTTTCATTTAATGAGCCCACAACTTACGGAATGAAATGAACGTAAGTTGTTTGGGCGAATTAATCCCCCTTCTTGCATTCTGGAAGAATGCAGGGGGATGTGTCCTCACTTATTTAACTCTAAAAGTTATCCTTCCCCGGTTTAGGTCGTAAGGGGAAAGCTCCAGCTTTACTTTGTCGCCGGGAAGTATTCTGATAAAATTCATCCGCATTTTTCCCGATATATGCGCGGTAATAATATGGCCGTTTTCAAGCTCCACCTTAAACATGGCATTAGGTAATGCCTCTATTATGGTCCCTTCGGTTTCAATCAGCTCTTCTTTTGCCATGCCTTATCCTTAAGCCATAATCAGATATTAGTCAGGATTTCCGGCCCGTTTTCCGTAATAGCCACTGTATGTTCAAAATGAGCGGATAAAAGCCCGTCTTTGGTTACTGCAGTCCAATTATTGTCCAATATCCGCGACTTCCAGGTCCCTACGTTTACCATCGGCTCAATCGCTAAAACCATGCCGCTTGCTAAAACCGGGCCTTGTCCGGAATTTCCAAAATTGGGTATTTCCGGCTCTTCGTGCAGTTTAGCCCCTATGCCGTGGCCGACAAATTCCCGCACTATAGAAAACCCGTTTTTTTCTACCATACCTTGAATGGCGCTGGATATATCATACAAGTGATTGCCTGCCTTGGCCTGTTTTATGCCTTCTGATAAAGAGCTTTTAGTAACTTCTAAAAGTTTTTGCGCCTGTGGGCTGATTTTTCCTATTCCTTTTGTCACAGCCGCATCTGAAAAATAGCCGTTATAAATAACCCCTACATCTAAGCCTATAATATCCCCTTCTTTGAGTTCTCTGCTTCCCGGTATGCCGTGCACTATTTCTGCATTAGTAGAGGTACATATACTAGCGGGGAACCCTTTGTATCCTTTAAAAGCAGGCTCTACTTTATTTTTCTTAAAAAGGCTCTCTGCTAAGCGGTCTATTTCTTCGGTAGAAACCCCTGCCTTGGTAAACTCAAAGAGCTCTTTTATTATTATTCCCAAAATCTTGCCTGCACGCCGCAGTATATCTAATTCTTCTTTAGACTTTATGGGAATCATGTATTTGCTTAACTAATTGAATAATTTTATTAAGCACTGTTTTGGCTGACTCATCAGCATTCAAATTATATAATTTTTGTTTTGATGCGTAATATTTAATCAGCCCGTCGGTTTCTTTGTGGTAAACCTCCAGGCGCTTTTTAATCGTGGGTTCCTGATCGTCGGTCCTCTGATAAAGTTTTGCACTACAGTTGTCACAGATCATATCAAGCTTAGGCGGCATATTTTTAATATGGAAGTTTAAGCCGCATTTGCTACAGACCAGCCGGCCCGTCAACCGCTGAATAATCACCGGCTCACTAGCCTCTAGATTAACCACGATATCTATGCCCATGTTTTTTTCTTTTAAAATATCATCCAGGGTCTTGGCCTGGTTTAGGTTTCTGGGATACCCGTCTAAAATAAAACCGTTTTTTGTATCCGCTTGAGTGAATCTTTCTTGTAACATTGCTGCCACTAATTCATCGGGAACCAAGCCCCCCTTCTCCATATAATCTTTGGCCTGTTTTCCTAGCGTAGTCAGAGAAGAAACATTCTGCCTTAATATATCCCCTGTCGAAATATGAGAAAGACCTAATTTTCTAGCTAATGCCTTGGCCTGCGTTCCCTTACCGGCTCCCGGTG
>MHGH01000022.1:31935-32020 GCA_001805465.1 Omnitrophica WOR_2 bacterium RBG_13_41_10
GTATTCCTGTTCCGCCGAAGAATGAAGCTACCAAGTACGGTATATTCAGCCAGGCCATAATAAAGTCGGGAAAAATAGCAATGCA